>JAVBRK010000094.1:0-9241 GCA_031548005.1 Bacteroidales bacterium | reverse complement strand
CAGAAGACGCCACGCCATACTTGCGTATAGCATGAACATCCATCTGTTATCTCGTCTTTCTTAAAAAGTGCCAGTTTTCGTAGCGAGACGTTCAGCGAACGTTATGTTATATGTCAACGGTAATTAAACCGCTAAAATTCTGTATTATACTTTGCAAAGATAGTTATTCCCAGCAAATAACAGGTGTTTTGAGAGAGAAATTGATAAAGACACAGGTTTTATATCCTATGCAATGGAACAAATTCAGACAAAATTAACCTATGCAATGAAACATTTTGTATCTTTACGCCATTAAAACAAGAGAATTATGTTTGAACGCAGTATAGAGAAAGAATTGGAACGATGGGCAAATGACACTTATCGCAAACCGCTTGTGTTACGTGGCGCCCGGTAGGTAGGCAAAACGACCATTGTGAATCGTTTTGGCAGTAAATTTGAGAATTACCTTTCGGTTAATCTGGAAAAATCAGAAGCCAAAAGGCTGTTTGAATCCACCGACAATGTGAAGGAACTGTTGCCTTTATTGTTCTTGTATTGCAATGTAAAAAGAAGCGAAGGCCGGACATTGCTTTTCGTTGATGAAATTCAAAATTCACCGCATACGGTATCGTTGTTGCGTTATTTTTACGAAGAATTACCGGAAATCCATGTGATTGCAGCCGGTTCACTTTTGGAAACCATGTTGGACAGTCATATATCACTACCGGTAGGAAGAGTTCAATACATGGCATTAAACCCCTGTTCATTCGTTGAATTTTTGAATGCTGTCGGAGAAGAACGTTTTTTGGAGCCCATACATAATGCAGAATTACCCGATGTATTCCATGATATGTTGAATGAACTGTTTAATAGGTATTCCCTTATAGGCGGTATGCCTGAAGCTGTAGCACGGTATGTTGTCGAAAGGGATTTGACTGCACTCGACACAGTTTACAACAGTTTGTTGAACGCCTATAAAAACGATGTGGAAAAGTATGCGAAAAACAATACACAGGTATCAGTTATCCGCTATATTCTTGAAGAAGGTTGGACTTTTTCAGGTGAAACCATTACGTTGGGCGGGTTTGGTGGCTCTCCGTACAAGGCGCGGGAAACAGGAGAAGCTTTCCGGATGTTGGAAAAAGCCATGCTGTTGGAATTAGTTTATCCGTTGACAAGCGCTATGATGCCGATGATTTCAGACCAGAAAAAAGCACCGAAACTTTTTTGGCTTGATGCCGGATTAGTGAATTATGCAGCGAATATCCGAAAAGAATATGTTGTTTCAAGTGACTTGATGGATACATGGAGAGGCAAAGCAGCCGAACAGATTGCCGCACAGGAATTGAAAGCCCTTTCATTTGAGGTAGGCGTAAAACGCAATTTTTGGATACGTGCTAAGCGCGGTAGTACAGCCGAAGTGGATTTGGTTTATCAATTCGATGGCAGAATAATTCCGATTGAAGTTAAAAGCGGACACAACTCTCGGCTGAAATCATTACATCAATTCATGGATGAAACGTCACACGATATCGCTGTCCGTATATGGACGGGAAAATACGGTATTGACGAAGTAAAAACACAGGATAATAAGACTTTTCGTCTTATAAATCTTCCGTTTTACATGATTTCGGCATTGCCGGATATCCTGAAAAAGAATGGTTGATATTCTTAATTATTCTCATTTCTGCACTCTAAAAGAAATTTTATTGAAAAATGGGGCAGAGGCAACAAAATGTAATAAAAGCATCGAAATAATTTTGGTAGTTAAATGATTAATTTCTACCTTTGTAACAAGCAAACAGCCAGAGTAACAAGGCGTTTCAAATACTGAAAATCATTGAAAATCGCACGTTGCTGTAATGGTGTCTTTTAGTTTGAAAAACTTCTAAAATATTGAAATAGTGCACATTAAGGGTTAGGTTCGATTCCTGGTGGCATCACTTAATAAGAGTAGTAAAAAAATACTAATATAGCGGTGCAAAAATCCGGCAAACAGACTCCCACAACTTTTTTCTAACCGGGCGCCTTACCCATTTACTTAAAGTAATTTCTTCACAATTTTTCATGTCTTCCAAAAATATATTTTTCATCCGCAGTGCAAATTCCGGGTCATACATATAAGCATTGATTTCAAAATTACTTTCAAAACTCCGGAAATCCATATTCATAGATCCTAAAACTGAAATAAAATCATCACAAACAATTGATTTAGAGTGTATAAACCGATTTTTGTAAATATAAATCTTCACTCCTGTTTTCAATAATTCTTCAAAATACGAGTGAGCTGCCGGATTTACAATTGCCATATCTGCTTTTTCCGGCAACATCATCCGAACATCCACATCTCCGAGTGCAGCCGCTTGCAAAGACTGCAATAATCCATCTGTTGGAAGAAAATAAGGCGTTTGTATGTAGAGGTACTTTTTAGCGTTCATTACAATGTATATGGTAGCCTGCAGCAAATTTCTCCAGGGCTGAACCGGGCCTCCGGTCACTATTTGCATCAGGTTATCTGTTTCAACCTGGCAGGGAGGAAAATAAATCGGTTCCTCGATCAATGACATTCCCGAAGAATACCAATCCAAAATAAAATTAGCCTGTAATCCATGCACCCCTTTCCCGGTAATCCGGGTATGTGTATCGCGCCAAATCCGGTAATCATTGGAAATATTCATTCCTCCCATATAGCCGACACTACCATCTATAACCGCCACTTTCCGGTGGTTCCGGTAGTTGACTTTACTGTGAAACATCGGGAAAGTAACCTTCATAAACGAACTTACTTCGACTCCAGCAGATTTCATTTCATTATAATAGCGTTGGGGAACAAACCAATTGGCTACATTATCATATAAGAAGCGTACTTTTACGCCTTCTTTCGCTTTCTTCATCAAAGCATTTTTGAAAAGATTTCCTGTTTCATCATTATAAAAAATGAAATACTCGAAATGAATATGGTGCTTCGCAGCTTCAATATCTGCCAACAACAAATCGTACTTGCGATTACCATCGGTAATAATTTCTATTTCGCTTCCTTTCATGATTGCCGAATTATTGCTTTTTTCCAATAATCCGGATAAAACAGCCATATCATTGACTTCCAGCTTGGTTTTATCTGTCAGAACAGTATCAAATGTCAAATCTTTCACCCGCTTGTAATACCGGGTAGAAATGTGTTTCATTTTCCGGGTATCCTGCCCGAACAAATAGAAAAAGAACATTCCGACGACAGGAACCAAAATTAAAACCATCAGCCAGGAAATGGTACGAATGGGATTTCTATTCTCTGTAATGACGGCTAAAATACATCCCAATAATGTAATTGCATAGGCTATAACCAATATCCACTCAAGCCAGTTGACAGGAACATGAAAATTAATCATCTTAATATTATTTTACATTGATAAAGCGCTCACAATAATAAATACTTTAACAAAACTACTCATTTTTTTTGTATTATAAACCAATATACAAGAAAATATAAACAAACCTCATAAAAATTTAAATATAATGCCCTGAGTGGATCTTTTTTTCATATTCAAAGAATCAACCTGAAAAAAAAATAAAAAATTAACAGAAAAAATTTGAGAATTCAATAATCATATTTACCTTTGCGTCTGTATTAGAAATGTAGTACACTAAAAATGAATATATATGATTACGATTACCAACCTCAGCTTTGCTTATAACAAGCGTAAACGCTTGTTTGAGGATTTAACCCTACGCTTGTCTCCCGGCCGTATTTACGGACTCCTGGGAAAGAATGGCACGGGAAAAACGACACTGCTCAACCTGATGTCGGGTATGCTCTTTCCTCATGAAGGAAAAATCGATGTTATGGGAAACATTCCCGGAAAACGGCAAACCGGATTTCTAAGAGAACTGTTCCTGGTTCCGGAAGAGTTTTTTGTGCCGGATGTTCATCCGGTACAATATGCGAAACTTTACGCCTCTTTCTATCCCCGTTTCGACGATAGCCAATACCATTTCTATCTTAAAGAGCTGGAGGTCGACCCGGAACAATGTCTTCCGAAAATGTCGATGGGACAGCGAAAAAAAGCATTTATCGCCTTTGCCCTGGCATGCAATACCCGGATTTTACTAATGGATGAACCGACCAACGGCTTGGATATCCCCTCCAAAACTCAATTTCGCAGATTATTGGCTTCTGTAGCGACAGACGAGCGCTGCCTACTGATCTCGACACACCAGGTACGGGATCTGGATAACCTGATCGATACAGTTGTTGTGCTGGAAAAAAACCGGATCATTTTCAATGAAACCATTGATACTGTTGCCGGAAAACTAACATTCAAAACGTATAACGAATCAGAAAAACCGGCCGGAATTCTGTATGACGAACCGGGGATGCTGGATGGGAAAGCGATTTTAGCCAATCAATCCGGCAAACCCTCCCGTATCGACATGGAATTGTTATTCAATGCAATCGTTTCGGGTAAAAGTGCGATTACGGATTTATTCACCTCTAAAGATTAATAAAATAATGAAAAGAATATTTGACATACAACATTTTACCAGATTATTTATTAACGAATGGATGGTAAATAAGAAACGAGTAGCCTTGAATTGGGCCGGAATGCTGGGAATTCCTCTTCTGTATTTTTCATTATTTGCTTCCATGGGAGATACTGTGAGTCCTAGTGGAACTTTTATGTTCTTTTATACCATTATATTGGCTTTTCAGGCGGTCATGATCAATATGCACTACAGCGATTTTACATCCAAGGAAAAGACTCAATCGTTACTGCTGTTACCGGCCTCCCAAACAGAAAAATATACGGCTAAGTTTGTTTGTGGAATCATTATTTATCCATTAATCGCCATCATTTATTTGTACTTGATGATGCAGATTACAGTCCGGTACAACGAGTGGGCTCATGTTATTTTCGGGAAAAATCAGCCATCATCAGAAGACTGGATCAGGTACCTGTTTGATGATAAGATTCTGATTCTTTCGTTGATCTGCATCTGGTTTTTCAGTTCTTCCGCATTTCTATGGGGAGCTCTTACATTCAGGAAATGGAGTATTGTCAAGACCTACCTGTTCTGGATCGTGTTTTCCATCGTCCTGTTTCCTCTGACAGGTTGTATTTATGCTCTGATCTCCGGGCATTTCCCACAATCCTATGCCCCACTCTTGTATATCGGCGAGTATGTCGATACAACAAGCTCCGATCACTTCGGATACTCTCTTCTGAACAACTATCCCTATTTCCTTCATTGGCTGGGAATTTTCATGGGAGTATTCCTGATGGTCATATCAAGAATTAAGTTTAACGAAAAAACGATTTAATCATGCAATTTACAGATTCACAAGCCATTTATCTTCAAATCGCAGGTTTTATCGAAGAGAAGATTTTACGTGGAGAATGGAAATCCAACGAACGGATTCCATCTGTCAGAGACATGGCGATGGCCATGGAGGTAAACCCCAATACGGTGGTGAGAACCTTTGAATCGCTCCAACAAAAAGAGATTATATACAATAAAAGGGGACTCGGCTATTTTGTTACAGAGAATGCTGCAGAGCTAGTTTTGAAAGAAAAAAGACAGCAATTTACAGAACAGGAGCTACCCAGGTTCTTCAGGAACATTGCGCTGCTTAATTTTCCGTTAAGGGAAATAGAAACTTTATATCAATCATATTTAAAACAGAACAAATAAAGCTACACCGGTATGAAAAAGATGAAATTATCGAACCAACTATCCATACTATTCCTTGTAATCATACTGATGCTTCTGGGTTATCAGGGTTATGTCTCTAACCGGGTAATCCCGGATGAAGTAAAATTATGGGATAGGCAATCGCCTAAAGAAATTTATTCGGTTGTTAAAGAACTGAAGACCTACAAACGAATGAAGGCATCCCCGTTCTCTTCCGTCGTGATTGATGACAATATCTCTGTAACCTTATTGAAAGGGGAAGTATTCGATGTTTTTTACAGTAACTACTTTAACATAAAAGTAGAACAGGATGGTGATAAACTAAAAATCAAGAGCCGAAGCGATGCCCCGTTTTTGGACAACAGTCGAAGTCCCGTGTATGTATTTATGCCCGAAGATCCGGATACAGTCACTGTTTATGGAGATCGCAACGCCAGTTGCAAGATTTTCGGATTCCTGGGAACGAATACCTGGCTCGACCTGCGTTCCAGCAGTGCATATATTAGTACAGATATGCCCTATGTGAATATCCGTCAATCGAAAAACACCGTTAATCTAACGCCCGAAACATTGGATTCCACAGCCGTGATCGACCGGATGAACGTGAATGCCCAGGTAGAAGACCAAAGCAGATTCAAAATCGACAGAAGCAGGAAGTTAAACACATTGAATGCAACACTCCATCTGAACAACGGTTTTTTTAATCTGGACATTACTCCACAAACCCAACTGGGTACCATAAAAATAAACGGAACGGTTAAAGGCCATGATCCGGAATTTGATTTCACAGATTCAAGAATAAATTTCAATTATTGCGACTCGTTGATTATGAATTTGAAAAATGTGGGAGGAATGTATCGAATTTCCTGTTCAGACACCATAAAAGCAAATCACAAATCGATTGAACTGAAATCAGTCAGCCTAACAGTGGAAGGAGAATGATGGAAAAATACATTATCCGGACAGAACAACTGAGTTATAGTTATGGTAAGGCGCCGATCATTCACGATCTGAATCTTGCCGTACCCGACCATTCAATCTATGGATTTCTCGGCTCGAACGGAGCTGGGAAATCCACCACTATCAAGTTATTGCTGGGTTTGTTACAAGCAGGGGAACAGACTACATTCCTGTTCGACAAGGAATTTTCCCAGCATAAGTACGAGATATTATCCCAGGTAGGAAATGCCATCGAAGCTCCTTCTCTCTATGGACATCTAACGGCCTGGGAAAATTTAAAATATTTAGACATCCTGTTGAAAGTCGGAAAATCCCGGATGGAATGGGTACTGAAGACTGTAGGACTATGGAATGAACGAAATAAAAAGGTCCGGAATTTTTCTATGGGAATGAAGCAACGCCTTTATATCGGGACCGCCTTACTGAATCATCCCAGTTTATTAATCCTAGATGAGCCGATCAACGGACTGGACCCCAACGGGATATATGAAATCCGAGAGTCCCTGAAAACATTACACGATCAGGAAGGAGTAACTATTTTTCTTTCCAGTCACATCCTGGATGAGGTGGAAAAACTCTGTTCTCATATCGGGATCATCGAAAAAGGCCGGTTGGTTTCTCAGGGTCCGATTACCGACCTACTCGGCTCCACGACCAAGAAAGTATCCATTTACCTCAACGATATGGAAAGAGGGCTGAATCTACTTTCGGACAACAAGTACGATGCCCAGAGAAGCCGCGATGGAGTAGCCGAAATCCGGATCGACGACACTCTGCACTTTATCCGGTTATTGAACCTGTTGCTGGAGAATAAACTGGATCCGAATGTGATCGATATCGGAACAACTTCTTTGGAAGATATTTTTTTTCAACTAACTCAAAAAAAGAATTAACTATGGCAGGTATTCATCATGTATTTTTGGGAGAAATCTTCAAATTGCGTCGCACAGCTGTGAGCTGGCTCATTCTTCTGTTTCCGGTACTTGTTTCTGCGCTATACTTTTTTGTCTATTTAGATAAAGGAAGTGAGTTGGATACGGCTCCCGATGGAAGTTTTTCCCAATGGACATTCTATGCTCAGAATTTTCTAATATTTTTTGTGATGTTTTATCCCATGCTGGCCGCTTTAACAGCTTTCTCTCTGGTGAATGTAGAATACAAGAACAGTGGATGGAAACTGCTTTATACACAACCGGTCAGAAAATCCGGATTCTATTTTTCCAAAGTGCTGCTACTCTATTCTCTGTTATTAATCTGTGCCGGATTGGGGTTCTTGTTGCTGGTTGCTTCCGGGATTGCTTTATCCCATACCTACCCCAACCTGGGATTCAGTGATACAGAGCAAATGATCCCGCTGATCGGTTCGCTTTTCTTCAAAGTATTTGTTGTCGGAATAGCCATTGCTTCGGTTCATTTATTCCTGGCTTTATGTTATAACAACTTTGTACTGTGTGTAGGCAGTGCTTGTTTCTTAGTTATATTCGGAATGATCGCTTCGCGCTGGAAACATGCTTACCTCTTTCCCTACACCAATTCATTTTCTGTATTAGACGACCTGGGAGCTAAAACTGTCAGTTGGATTCCACAATACATCTGGATCAATGCACTATACGCATTCGGGTTCCTGATTGCAGGGTATTTTATTGTGAAGTACAAGCAAACGAAATAGGTCAGCCCAGTAATCCCTTTTTACCGGATAATTTTAAACGAAAATTTGCCACGCACTTTTGTGATGCGACTTTAAAATTTATTTTCTATCCAATCAGCAGGTTTCTCAATTTGGGTACAACACTACAATATTCAATACTTTATATTATCTATGAAAAATTTTATGATTGGAAATGCCTTGGTTTTCCGGACAATCGCCCCCATTTTCTCAAAATCCGGTTCTCCGTTCTTTCTTTAGGAGTCAGAATAGCCACTTTATAAAAAGCATAATAGGAAAATTCCTGAACGAAGCTGGAGCAAACACTTCCGTCTGTCGCTACCGAGATAGACGGAGACGGATAAAAGAATTCCGGCTTTTTCCAGGTAATTACTCCATTCATAAACTCACTGGTAGAAACTATCGGGGTATCTGATTTCCATAATGGGCCGCACCCCGATCGCTTCATTAATCTGTGTACCCAAGGCTTTCGTTTCCAATATCAATATGGGTTTTTGTCCTGCACTGGAATTCACAAGAAGAAAGTCCGGAGAACCATCTCCACTTCCCGTCTTCGACTTACCCCGGAATATTTCCTGTAAATGCTTGTAGTTCTTGTATTCGTTTTCCTCGAGGCATTGGCCGCTTTTGGTCAGATTATCTAAATTCCAAACTCGAAAGAAATAACTCCTTTGCTACCGTCTTGCTCTTTGTTCAGTTACCTTTTTAGCCATAATTAAAACTTCAATTCATTTTACTTCGTACCGGAATATTCCGGTAAAAAGCAAAACTTATCCTCAAGTTGCCTTCCGGATTCACCATTTGATTTATCTTTCTCCTATAAATGGTTGAAAGAATAAGATTCCTGTCATCAATTTTCAGTATGAATACGAATCATTCTGTGTCGACACTATTGAAAGCGCCTACAATATCTGGTTTATAGTCCTGTTTTATCGCCTGGGATGCGAT
>JAVBRK010000005.1:0-13769 GCA_031548005.1 Bacteroidales bacterium | reverse complement strand
AAATGGCAGATTTGAAAGCTTTTGCTGAACAATTAGTTAACTTAACCGTAAAAGAAGTAAACGAACTTGCTCAAATTTTGAAAGATGAGTACGGTATTGAACCTGCTGCTGCAGCTGTTGCAGTTGCTGCTGGTCCTGCTGTCGGCGGTAACGATGCTGCTGCAGAAGTAAAATCTTCTTTCGATGTAGTTCTGAAAGATGCAGGTGCTAATAAGTTGGCAATCGTAAAATTAGTGAAAGAACTGACAGGTCTTGGCTTGAAAGAAGCTAAAGACTTGGTAGACGGAGCTCCAAGCAACCTGAAAGAAGGAATTGCTAAAGATGAAGCCGATGCATTGAAAAAATCATTGGAAGAGGCTGGAGCGCAAGTTGAACTTAAGTAAAAATTCCTATAATTAGGTTTTTGGTTAAGAATCTTCTGCCTGAAGATTCTTAACCTTTTTGTGTCTTTCATATAATCATTGTTCCAAATCCAGCAATAAATGTCTGCAACTAACAATAACACTCCAAGAATTAATTTTGCAACGATTAAAAATCCGTTCCAGTATCCGGATTTTCTCGAGGTGCAATTGAAGTCGTTTCAAGACTTTTTACAATTAGACACTCCGCCCGAAAAAAGAAAGAATGAGGGTTTGTATAAAGTATTTGCAGAAAATTTTCCGATAGCAGATACGCGTAATAACTTTGTACTTGAATTTTTAGATTACTATATCGATCCTCCCCGCTATTCTATTGAAGAATGTATCGAGAGAGGGCTGACTTATAGTGTTCCGCTGAAAGCCAAGTTAAAGCTTTATTGTACAGATCCGGATCATGAGGATTTTGACACAGTTATTCAGGATGTGTACCTGGGTCCTATCCCTTATATGACGGAAAGAGGAACTTTTGTAATCAATGGAGCCGAGCGTGTTGTTGTTTCACAGTTACACCGTTCTCCGGGTGTATTCTTTGGACAAAGTATCCACACAAACGGAACTAAGTTGTATTCTGCAAGAATTATACCATTTAAAGGTTCCTGGATCGAATTTGCAACTGACATCAATAATGTGATGTATGCCTATATCGATCGTAAGAAGAAATTGCCGGTTACAACTTTGCTTCGCGCCATTGGTTTTGAAAGTGATAAGGACATCCTTGAGATTTTCAATTTGGCAGAGGAAATCAAGGTTAACAAAACAAATCTACATAAGGTAGTTGGCCGCAAATTAGCTGCCCGTGTATTGAAGACGTGGGTGGAGGATTTTGTGGATGAGGATACCGGAGAAGTTGTGTCTATCGAACGTAATGAAGTTCTGATCGACCGCGAAGTTGTTCTTGAAGAGCAGCACGTCAGCGAGATATTGGAATCGGGAGTGCAAACCATCTTATTGCATCGCGAAGACCAGAATCTTTCGGATTATGCTATTATTTATAACACCCTGCAGAAAGACCCCAGCAACTCGGAACGCGATGCGGTAGTATATATTTACCGTCAGTTGCGGAATGCTGATCCGGCTGATGATGCCAGTGCAAGGGAAGTTATACAAAACCTGTTCTTTTCTGAAAAGCGCTACGATCTTGGTGAAGTAGGGCGTTACCGGATTAATAAGAAATTGAATCTGACCACCGGTATCGATGTAAAAGTCCTGACCAAGGAAGATATTATTGAGATTATCAAGTATCTGATAGAATTGATTAATTCCAAAGCTAACGTAGACGACATCGACCACTTAAGTAATCGTCGGGTTCGTACTGTTGGCGAGCAATTATATAACCAGTTCGGAATCGGATTGGCCAGGATGGCCCGTACGATTCGCGAGCGAATGAATGTACGCGATAATGAGGTGTTTACTCCGATTGATCTGATCAATGCAAAAACGATTTCTTCGGTTGTAAATTCATTTTTTGGAACCAATGCTTTGTCGCAATTTATGGATCAGACCAATCCTTTGGCTGAAATTACCCATAAGCGCCGGATGTCGGCCCTGGGGCCAGGGGGGTTGTCGCGCGAGCGTGCCGGTTTCGAGGTGCGTGACGTACATTATACCCATTATGGTCGCCTGTGTCCGATTGAAACACCTGAAGGACCGAATATCGGTCTGATTTCTTCTCTTTGTGTATATGCTAAGATCAACGACTTAGGTTTCATTGAAACTCCATATCGTAAGGTTGAGAATAAAAAAGTAGATCTCAGCGCCGAGGGTATTGTGTATCTGACTGCTGAGGAGGAAGAAGATAAAATTATTGCTCAGGGTAATGCTCCGTTAAATAACGACGGAACGTTTATCCGTACCCGTGTTAAATCGCGTCAGGATGCCGATTATCCTGTAGTTGGGCCGGAAGAAGTCGAACTGATGGACGTTTCTCCTACTCAAATTGCGTCTATTGCCGCCTCTTTAATTCCGTTCCTTGAACATGATGATGCCAACCGTGCATTGATGGGATCGAATATGATGCGCCAGGCTGTTCCTTTATTGTGTCCGGAAGCTCCGGTTGTAGGAACCGGTCTGGAAGGTCAACTGATTAAGGACTCCCGGACTCAGATCACAGCAGAAAATGATGGTATGATCGTCTTTGTTGATGCAACCCGTATCGATGTTGAATACGATCGTACAGAGGAAGACGAATTTGTCAGTTTCGAGTCGGCAGTCAAATCCTATAATATTCCAAAGTTCCGTAAAACGAACCAGAATACAACCGTCGACCTTCGTCCGATTATCAAAAAAGGCGACCGGGTAGTGAAAGGTCAGATTCTTACAGAGGGGTATTCTACTGAAAACGGGGAACTTGCTCTTGGAAAGAACCTGAAAGTGGCATTTATGCCCTGGAAAGGATATAATTTTGAGGATGCTATTGTAATAAATGAACGTGTGGTACGGGAAGATATTTTTACTTCTGTGCACGTTGACGAATATATACTTGAGGTTCGCGAAACCAAACGGGGAGTGGAGGAATTGACTTCTGACATCCCGAATGTGAGTGAAGATGCGACCAAAGATCTGGATGAGAATGGTATTATCCGTATCGGCGCCCGGGTTGAGCCTGGAGATATTCTGATCGGTAAGATCACTCCAAAAGGAGAATCTGATCCTTCTCCTGAAGAAAAATTGCTTCGTGCTATTTTTGGAGATAAAGCGGGCGATGTGAAGGATGCTTCTTTGAAAGCTTCTCCTTCGTTGCGTGGGGTGGTTATTGGAAGTAATCTGTTTTCTAAAGCGGTTAAAAAACGCAAATCCAGGTTGGCTGATAAGGCTATTCTTCCGAAATTAGACGAAGAGTTCGAGGATAAAGTGAGTGACTTGAAATCTATTCTGGTTGAAAAGTTATTAACTCTGACGAATGGAAAAACTTCACAAGGCGTGAAGGACTTTATGAATGTGGAAGTGATCGCCAAAGGCTCGAAGTTTACCAAAGAGGATCTGAATAAGGTTGATTATGCCTCGATCCAAGTGAGTAAATGGACTACAGATACTGCTAAAAATGAACTGGTACGGGATGTTATTGTTAATTATCTAAAAAAATATAAAGAACTCGACGCTGAATTACGTCGTAAGAAATTCGATTATACTATTGGAGACGAATTACCTACGGGCATTATCCAGATGGCGAAAGTATATATTGCTAAAAAACGGAAGTTGCAGGTAGGGGACAAGATGGCTGGACGTCACGGAAACAAAGGGATTGTGTCCCGTATTGTTCGTGAAGAGGACATGCCGTTCCTGGAAGACGGAACTCCGGTGGATATTGTATTGAACCCGTTGGGTGTACCTTCCCGGATGAACCTGGGTCAGATTTTTGAGACCGTATTGGGTTGGGCCGGAAAGAATCTGGGAGTTAAATTTGCAACTCCGATTTTCGACGGAGCTTCACTGGAAGATCTGAACGAATGGACGAAGAAAGCCAAGATTCCACAATACGGAAAAACATACCTGTATGATGGCGGAACGGGAGAGCGTTTCGACCAACCGGCTACAGTAGGTATTATTTATATGTTGAAACTCGGGCACATGGTGGATGATAAGATGCACGCCCGTTCAATCGGTCCTTATTCGCTTATTACACAACAACCGCTTGGAGGTAAAGCCCAGTTCGGAGGACAACGTTTCGGAGAAATGGAGGTTTGGGCCTTGGAAGCATTCGGTGCATCCTACATCCTTCAGGAAATACTGACTATCAAGTCGGATGATGTGGTAGGCCGTTCCAAAGCATACGAAGCGATTGTGAAAGGCGATCCGATGCCTTCCCCCGGTATTCCGGAATCTCTCAATGTATTATTGCATGAAATGAGAGGTTTGGGCTTGAATGTTACGTTAGAATAATTAAAAATTAAGAATTAAGAATGGAAATTAATGTTTCTGTTCTTGGTTCTTAATTCTTCAGTTTTAATTTTTAATTCTTCAATTAAAATATGGCCTTCAGAAAAGAAATTAAATCAAAAAATAGTTTTTCAAAAATTTCCATTGGTCTGGCATCTCCTGATGAGATTTTGGGAATGTCGAGCGGGGAGGTTTTAAAACCGGAAACAATCAACTATCGTACTTACAAACCTGAACGGGATGGTTTATTCTGTGAACGTATTTTTGGACCGGTAAAAGATTATGAATGCCATTGCGGTAAGTACAAAAGGATCCGTTATAAAGGAATTGTCTGCGACCGCTGTGGGGTTGAAGTGACAGAAAAGAAGGTACGCCGGGAAAGAATGGGACATATTCACCTGGTGGTGCCTGTCGCTCATATCTGGTATTTCCGTTCGTTACCTAATAAAATAGGCTATCTGCTCGGATTGCCAACCAAGAAATTGGATTCGGTTATTTATTACGAGCGCTATGTTGTAATCCAACCGGGTATTAGCGAGAAAGAAACATTCGAGTTGCTTTCAGAAGAAGAGTACCTGGATATTGTAGATAAACTTCCAAAAGAGAATCAGTTGCTGGAAGATTCGGATCCCAATAAGTTTATTGCTAAAATGGGAGCTGAAGCAATTTATGATTTACTGGAACGGTTGGATCTGGATCAGTTATCGTATGAATTGCGCCATAAAGCCAGTAACGATGCTTCGCAACAACGGAAGAACGAGGCTTTAAAACGTTTGCAGGTGGTGGAATCTTTCCGTATTTCAAGAGGTAAGAATCGCCCGGGATGGATGGTTGTAAAAGTAGTACCGGTTATTCCACCCGAGCTGCGTCCTTTGGTTCCATTGGACGGCGGCCGTTTTGCTACGTCGGATCTGAACGATTTATACCGTCGTGTGATTATCCGGAATAACCGTCTGAAACGTTTGATCGATATCAAAGCTCCGGATGTGATTCTCCGGAATGAAAAACGGATGCTTCAGGAAGCTGTCGACTCACTGTTCGATAACTCCCGGATGTCGAGCGCTGTTAAAACCGACGCCAACCGTCCGTTGAAGTCCTTGTCCGACAGTTTGAAAGGAAAACAGGGACGTTTTCGTCAGAACCTGTTGGGTAAACGTGTCGACTACTCCGCCCGTTCGGTTATTGTTGTCGGTCCCGAACTGAAAATGCATGAATGCGGTTTGCCGAAAAATATGGCGGCCGAACTTTATAAACCGTTTATTATCCGTAAATTGATCGATAGAGGTATCGTGAAAACGGTTAAATCTGCAAAGAAAATTGTAGACCGGAAGGAACCGGTTGTGTGGGATATCCTGGAATATGTAATGAAAGGGCATCCAGTACTTCTGAACCGGGCTCCGACTCTGCACCGTTTAGGAATACAGGCTTTCCAACCGAAGTTGATCGAAGGTAAGGCCATTCAATTACACCCGCTTTCCTGTACAGCTTTCAACGCCGACTTCGACGGAGACCAGATGGCGGTTCACCTTCCACTTGGTAATGAAGCGATTCTGGAAGCCCAGATGTTGATGCTGGCTTCTCACAATATTTTGAACCCGGCTAATGGTGCGCCTATCACTGTGCCTTCTCAGGACATGGTGCTCGGATTGTATTATATTACTAAAGAACGCAAAGGTGCTAAAGGTTCCGGACTTACTTTTTATGGACCGGAAGAAGCTATTATTGCCCTGAATGAGGGTAAAGTGGATATCCATGCTCCTGTAAAGGTGATTGTAGAAGATATCGACGAAAAAGGCAATATCGTAGAAGTGATGCGCGACACGACAGTAGGACGCGTATTGGTGAATGAAATTGTACCCAAAGAAGTGGGATACATTAATGATGTATTATCTAAAAAATCACTTCGGGATATTATCGGTAATGTAATTAAGGTGTGTGGAGTTGCAAGAACCGCACAATACCTCGATGAAATAAAAGACCTGGGATATTTTATGGCTTTCAAAGGGGGACTATCGTTCAACCTGGAAGATATTATTATTCCTGCAGACAAACAAAAACTGGTAGATGACGGTTATGCTGAAGTTGAGCAGATCATGAACAACTACAACATGGGTTTCATCACCAATAACGAACGCTATAACCAGATCATCGATACCTGGACTCACGTTAACTCACGCTTGTCGGATATTTTGATGAAGCAACTGCGTGAAGATGATCAAGGGTTCAACTCTGTTTACATGATGTTGGATTCGGGAGCCCGGGGATCTAAAGAGCAGATCCGGCAGTTGTCGGGAATGCGGGGTTTGATGGCTAAACCTCAGAAGAGCGGGGCAGAAGGAGGACAAATTATCGAGAATCCGATTCTTTCGAACTTTAAGGAAGGATTATCGGTGCTGGAATACTTTATTTCTACCCACGGTGCTCGTAAAGGGTTGGCTGATACGGCCCTGAAGACAGCCGATGCCGGATACCTGACCCGTCGTCTGGTCGATGTATCGCATGATGTGATCATCAATGAAGAAGACTGTGGAACCTTGCGCGGATTGGTTTGTACAGAGTTGAAAAATAATGAAGAGGTGGTTGCTTCGCTTTATGAGCGTATTCTCGGCCGGGTTTCCGTACACGATATTCAGCACCCGATTACCGGAAATATCATTGTAGAGTCTGGTCAGGAAATCACTGAAGACAAAGCAAAAATCATTCAGGAATCGCCGATTGAGCGTGTAGAAATCCGTTCGGTATTGACCTGCGAGTCGAAAAAGGGTGTTTGTGCAAAATGCTACGGACGGAATCTCGCCTCCGGCCAGATGGTTCAGAAGGGTGAGGCTGTAGGAGTTATTGCTGCACAGTCTATCGGGGAGCCCGGAACTCAGTTAACGCTGCGTACATTCCACGTGGGGGGTATCGCTTCAAATATCGCTACGGAGAATAGTGTCGTTTCAAAATACGATGGTATTCTTGAGATCGATGAGCTTCGTACGGTTAATGTTAAGGATGAATCCGGAAAGAATATCCAGATCGTTGTCAGCCGTCTGTCTGAATTGAGGATCGTTGATCCTCATACGAAGATTGTTTTACATACCCACAACATACCATACGCTTCCAAGTTGTATTTCCAAAATGGAGATCCGGTGAAAAAAGGCGATGTTGTGATTGAATGGGATCCGTTTAATGCCGTAATTGTTTCTGAAGTGACCGGTAAGATTGCATTTGAAAATCTGATCGAGAATGTAACTTATAAAGTAGAGTACGACGAGCAAACCGGTTTGAAAGAGAAGATCATCGTTGAATCCCGGGATAAAACCAAGGTTCCGAGTGCACAGATCCTGAATGAATCGGGTGAAGTTCTGAAGACCTACAACCTGCCGCTCAGTGCTCACATTGTGAAAGAAAGCGGAGATCCGATAAAACTGGGAGAGGTTCTGGTTAAGATTCCTCGTGCGGTTGGAAAAACCGGTGATATTACCGGAGGTCTTCCGCGTGTTACCGAGTTATTCGAAGCCCGTAACCCGTCGAATCCGGCAGTGGTATCCGAAATCGATGGAGAAGTCAGCTTCGGTAAAATCAAACGTGGTAACCGGGAAGTGATTGTAACCTCTAAAACCGGTGAATTTAAAACATATTTAGTTCCACTTTCAAAACAGATTCTAGTACAGGAAAATGACTATGTACGTGCCGGTACGCCTCTGTCGGACGGAGCGACTACGCCTTCCGATATTCTGGCGATCAGCGGGCCTACGGCTGTTCAGGAGTATATCGTGAATGAAGTTCAGGATGTATATCGTTTGCAAGGGGTGAAGATTAATGATAAGCACTTTGAGGTGATCGTTCGTCAGATGATGCGTAAGGTAGAGATTGTCGAACCTGGAGATACCCGCTTTCTGGAGCAACAATTAGTTGATAAGAACGATGTTATGGAAGAAAACGATCGTATCTGGGGTAAAAAAGTCGTCGTTGACAGTGGCGATTCTCCTAACCTGAAACCCGGACAGATCGTAACTGTTCGTAAGCTGAGAGATGAGAACAGTACTCTGAAGCGTCGCGACCTGAAGCCTGTCGAGGTGCGTGATGCCGTACCGGCAACAGCTAATCAGGAATTGCAGGGGATTACACGTGCGGCTTTACAGACAACCAGTTTCATGTCGGCTGCTTCTTTCCAGGAAACAACGAAAGTATTGAATGAAGCTGCTATTATTGGTAAGGTCGATAAACTCGAAGGTATGAAGGAAAATGTGATTTGTGGTCACTTGATTCCTGCCGGTACCGGTTTACGCGATTATGAAAAGTTAGTGGTTGGGCCCAGAGATGAAATGGAAAGAGCCCATGCTGCTGCCGGCCGTTCACGTACTTTTGCTATGTTGAGGGAAGAAGAATAATCTTTGTTCTTTAAAATACTGGAAAGGTATCTGTTTATGCAATAAAAGCATATATGGATACCTTTTTGCATTATAATTTTTTTTAAGTTGTTGTCCTTTTATTATGAAATATCGAACCCAATTCCGGAATACCTTAAAAATTCCAATTATACTGTTGATTATTATAGCTATAACTCCTCATATTTATGCTCAGAAAGAAAGTCTGGTTTCTGAATTGGAGCTGCTTTACCGGATCGACCTGTTACCTCAATATCGTTCCGGAGTGGTGGAACAGGAATCGAGTTACGACCGGACCGGAAATAACGACGACGGTTTTTCGGGAAAGTATTCTTTTATACGTAAAGAGGGTGATAAACTGGTTTTAGCCGATCTGAGAGGACCAGGTGTTATTAATCGTATCTGGACACCTACTCCCACTACGGATACCATTCAGTTTTATTTTGATGGAGAAAAAACTCCTCGAATCAATATTCCATTGATCGATCTGTTTTCGGGAAAGGTGTTTCCGTTCGTCAATCCGGTTTGCGGAAATGAAGTCGGAGGATACTATTGTTATATTCCAATTCAGTACAGCAAATCCTGTAAAATCCTGTATTTAGGAGAACGGATTCAGTTTCATCAGATACAATACCGTCCTTATCCTGAAAAAATGAAAGTAACCTCGTTTTCCATGAATTGGAAGGACTCTGAGAAAACAGCTTTGCAAACGGTTTGTCGTTACTGGAACGCTGAGACTGATGTCATCGGATTGCTGAAAGTGTCCGAAGCGGCAGTGAAAACAGAATCGAAGCAATTTTTTCTCTCTCCCGGGGAGTCTGTTCCTTTTTTTACTGTAAATGAGGGAGGACGTATTGTTGGTATCGAATTGCAATGTGGAAGCGCCCTGGAAGGAAAAAATAAAGATATCATTCTGCAAGCCCAATGGGATGATGATACCGGTCCGGCGATATACAGTCCGGCTGCCGATTTCTTCGGATATGCCTACGGCAAACCGGCGATGCGCAGTATTCTGGCAGGAAATAATGCTGCCGGTGTCAATTACTGTTACCTCCCGATGCCATTCGAAAAGAAGGCCGAACTGAAAATGGTGTATGCAAAACGTGCCGGTATGCCTCAGTCGAAAGTAGAACTGAACACAAAGGTCTATTATGTGCCGGCTCCCCGGAATCCTGAAACTGAGGGTCGTTTATATACAGTCTGGCGCCGGGAAATCAATCCGAAAGACGGAGAGCCCTATCTTTTTGCGGATATCCGGGATAAAGGACATTATGCAGGAACAATTCATCTGGCTCAGGGGCTAAGACCCGGAATGACGTTGTTTTTTGAAGGAGATGACTCTACTGTGGTGGATGGGAAAATGAGAATTCATGGAACCGGATCGGAAGATTATTACAACGGAGGGTGGTATGCCTTACTTGATCGCTGGGACCGGGGAGTTAGCCTGCCGGTTCACGGTTCGCTGGATTATTCCCTTCCCATGTGCCGTACCGGAGCCTACCGCTTTTATCTGACAGATAAACTCTCTTTCGAACAATCGTTTTTGCAAACGATAGAGCATGGACCGGAGAATAATTTATTTCCGGTAGACTATACTTCTGTTGCTTTTTATTATGGGAATAAGTCTCCGGAAAACCGGATGGAACCGGTAGAACGGTTACGTACAGTGTACTATCCTGATGTGCATGTTTTTTTTCCACAACTGATGGATCTGTCGTTGGGCTGGGATACCCGGATTGAAAATAAAGGGTATCTTATGGCCACCACCTCCGGGGAAGGATTAGTCAGAATCATGTTGAACGACATTCCCGAGGGAAAATATAAAATAGGTCTCACTTACTTTACGACTCCCCAAAGTGGAGAGTTTTCCATCTGGAACAGGCAGAAAATGATTACAGATTGGAGAACCGCTTATGCTTCCAGGGAAGAAAAACTGGAGAAGCAGGATCTGGGAGAGATCTGTGTGACCCCTCAAACCAACTCGATTTCTATCAGAATCCGGAAAACCGATCAAGGGAATGAATTCCGGTTTGAAAATTTATATCTGGAAAAACAAAAACAGGAAACAAACGAATAAAAAATGATTCCGATGATGAGGAAAGTTATTTTATCATTTATATCATTAATTCTGGTAACTACGGGATTTTCCCAGAATATCAGCAATGAAATGTACGATCTTTCCAAGATCCGTACCGGAGTAAAAAATAAGCGGGTAAGTAGTTATGACCGCAGTGGGAACAATCGCGATCATTTAAAAAATATCGAGGATGGAGAGAAAGCAGTCCTGTTTGATGTGAAAGGAGCGGGTATTATCAACCATATCTGGATTACAATTGCTCCGGGTCCTGAAGCCTTGAACCGGAACGATATCATTCTCCGCATGTATTGGGACGGAAAGGAGTATCCTTCGGTGGAATCGCCCATCGGACCATTTTTCGGACAGGGCTGGAATGAACGCTATAATTTTTCGTCTTTTCCGTTGGCGGCAGGTCCGTCGAACGGAACCGGTCTGGTTTCTTATTTCTCTATGCCGTTTGCTAACAGTGCAAAAATAGAAATTGAGAATCAAACCGGAAAAAAGATCGAATGTTTTTATTATTATGTCGATTATCTGGAAGTTGAAAAACTTCCGAAAGATTTAGGGCGTTTTCATGCCTGGTACAATCATGAGCTGACTGAAGCCTTGCCCGAAGGAGAAACCGAATGGGCTGTGAATGGAAAAGAAGGAGAGAATAAGGATGGAAAAGACAATTATGTATTTGCCGATATCAAAGGGAAAGGTCATTTTGTAGGGATTAATTATTATGTGCATTGTCCTTCTCCGATGTGGTATGGAGAGGGAGACGATATGTGGTATATCGACGGAGAAACCATCCCGAGCATGACCGGAACCGGAACGGAAGATTTTTTTAATACTTCCTGGTGCCCGAAAGAGCCATTTTACCATCCCTATTATGGCTATCCACGTGTCAATAACGATGTGGGATGGCTGGGCCGTACGCATGTTTACCGTTTTTTCATCAATGATCCTGTTTTCTTTGAAAAATCTCTGAAGGCGACAATTGAGCATGGACACAATAATAATATGACTCTCGATCTCGGAACTGTGGCCTATTGGTATCAGGATGAAGCTGCTATCTTGCCTCCTGCTCCCAGCAAAGAGCTTCGTCAGCCAAAGCCGATGATCGGTGTTCCGGAAATGCACCGGTGGCGTCATGAGTGGAGGAAAAATAAAGGGAATGATCTCAAATTGTGGGGCAATGAAAAATAACCAGGAAGGAAACGGGACTATTTTCAGAGTTAATGATAGAATAAGCAGTTAAAAAGATGTAAGTATGAAATACTTGAAGTTAGCCTTGATATTATTTATTGTTGCCGGATACAGTTGTGGGAAGAGTAAAAATATTGTTACGGTTGCAAGCTTACTGGATGAGATGGTATCGTATGAAAACCGGACGTTATATCCCGATCCGCCTTACACCTGCAAGCAAGTGAGCAGTTATGACCGCCGTTCCATAGCTCCCGGTCAGTCCGGATGGTTTGCCAACGGCGATGGATTCGGGTGTGTTTCGGCCGATACTGTCGACGGGGTTGTCAGGCAAGTGCTTTTTGAAGAGAAAGGGCCGGGCGTTATCACCCGTATTTGGATGACCACCAATAACAAGCAAGGTGTATTCAAGTTTTATTTTGACGATGCTACCGAACCCGGTTGGGTCGTTGAAGGATATGATTTGAGTAAAACCGGTTTGCCGGTAATGGACGGATTGGTATTCAGACATACACATTATAAAGAACGGGTGGAAGAAACCGGCGGGAATACCTTTTTTCTTCCAATACCCTATGCCGGGCGCTGCAAAATCGTTTTTGAAAGTCCGATCGAAATGGGTCGCACTCCCCGGTATTACCACATTAATTACCGTACTTATCCGGAAGGAACTCCTGTCGCAACTTTCAGTTTTGAGGAAGTGAAGACTCTGGAAACCCAGTTGCAGCAAGTTTGTAAAACTTTACAACAACCTCCGTCGGCAGAAGGAAAGGCCGTGGAAAAAACAGCATCGGTAGCCGCTGGAGAAAGTATCCTCCTGGCATGTCCCAATGGAGAGAAAAGTATCCAACAGCTTCATTTCAATGTTATTATACCCGATAGTAGCCGGTATTCCGAAGTTATGAGGAAGCTGGTTGTCAGGGCCAGGTTCGACGGAAAGGAAACTATTTGGGTTCCTTTGAGCGATTTTTCCGGTGGTGGCATGGGAGCTCCTTCTGTAAAAAGCTGGTATCTTGATTCGGATGGAGCCGGAAATGTTACAGTGCGTTGGGCGATGCCTTATCGTAAAGATGCCTCTGTCGAGTTGTTGAACTATTCGGATTACAAAGTGAATGCTACGATACAAGCCTGGATTGGAGACTATCAGTGGGATGACCTGCATTCTCTTTATTTTCATGCCAACTGGAAGCAGAAAGCCGGAATTGCATTAAGCAACGATTACGATTCGGATACGGCTTGCAGCGAATGGAGGTTTACGGAGATCAAAGGACGTGGAGTGTACGCAGGCGATTTACTGACTCTATTCAATCATTCCCCTGCATGGTATGGCGAGGGCGATGAAAAGATTTGGGTAGACAACGACCGGTTTCCGTCGCATTTTGGAACTGGTACGGAAGATTATTATAATTGCTCGTGGGCTCCGGTAGTGCCTTTTCATACCCCTTTCGGAGGAGCTCCCCGTGCAGATCTTCCCAGCTCTCATGGCTACAACGCTTTCATGCGGACCCGTAATCTGGATGTTATTCCTTTTGAGAAAAGTTTTATTTTTGATATTGAAATGCTTTCGTGGCAGCCGGGAACAGTCGATTATGCAACGACTATCTTTTGGTATGGCGCCCCGGATGCACAAGCCATTGGTTGCTCCGGCGTAGAAGAATTAAATCAATAATACTACTGAAGGCTATTTTTTGTATGTTTCTCCTATAAATGGTTGAAAGAATAAGATTCCTGTCATGAATTTTCAGTATGAATACGAATCATTCTGTGTCGACACTATTGAAAGCGCCTACAATATCTGGTTTATAGTCCTGTTTTATCGCCTGGGATGCGATTTTC
>JAVBRK010000102.1:0-17960 GCA_031548005.1 Bacteroidales bacterium | reverse complement strand
GATATCCGCCAAACTGTTGCTGTTGGAGACGGTGCAAACGATTTACCGATGATTACGCTTGCCGGATTGGGAATCGCCTTCCACGCGAAACCTAAGGTGAAAGAAAATGCCCGGCAATCGATCTCAACTACCGGGCTGGATGGCATCCTGTATTTTCTGGGATATAAAGACTCCCATTTGGATGATTCTTTATTTTAATAATATTCCCCGAACTTATTGATTACATATCTGTAATCGGCTTGTATTTCGGTACCAGCGCTTTCATAATGACCCAACCTATAAGGTAGGCAACCGAACAGATGCAAAAGATAATGAAATAGCCTGCAGCCTCTCCTTTGAATCCTAACAACTCCATATTTGACTGTCCGGCAAAATCAAATAATTTTCCGGAACCTTTATTGATGATGTAAGAACCGATACCTCCGGCCATACCCCCGATTCCGGTAATGGTGGCAATAGCCTTTTTAGGAAACATATCTCCGATCGTCGAGAAAATATTAGCCGACCAGGCCTGGTGGGCTGCTCCTGCTATACCGATAATGATAATGGGGAACCAGTAAGAATAAGACCCTAACGGCTGTGCAAACAAAGCCAACAGGGGGAAGAAAGCGAACATCAGCATGGCTTTCATCCGTCCGGAATAAGGGTTCATTCCTTTCTTTTCTACAAAATAGGAAGGAAGCCATCCCCCTATAATGGAAAGCAACGTGATCGCATAAAGAACAAATATGGCCAACTGGGATTTCGGATCGTCTGATTTAAGATTATATACAGAGCTCAGATAGGCGGGGGTCCAGAACAGATAAAACCACCATACGCCGTCGGTCATAAATTTCCCCAGGGCAAATGCCCATGTTTGTTTATATTTGAAACACTGGAAAAAAGGTACTTTATTCCCTTCGGATTTCATATTTTCCGGGCCGTTATCATTTTTATCCTGCAAAATGTAATTTAACTCGGCCTTGTTTACTTTGGGATGAACTTCCGGTTTTTTATAGATAAAAACCCAAAATCCCATCCAGATAAATCCCAGCGCTCCGATAATGATAAAAGCGGATTCCCATCCACAGTATTTGGCAATAACAGGAATGGTTACGGGTGCAGCTAAGGCGCCGACAGTGGCCCCTGCATTGAAAATACTGGTAGCGTAGGCCCGGTCTTTTTTGGGGAAGTACTCTGCTGTCGCCTTGATTGCTGCAGGAAAGTTTCCGGCCTCTCCGATAGCCAGTATCAAACGGGCAAAAACAAATAAATTAACACTTATAGAGGCCACTTTAGCTACATTGTCGATGCCGGCAATCGCTTCTTTTGCTCCTTCAAAGCCAACGAACCACTTCCCGGCTAAAATCCCGGAAGTCGCAATTCCACAATAAGCATGAAGACAGGCGCCTACAGACCAGATCCCAATGGCCCAGAGAAATCCTTTTTTGGTGTCCATCCAGTCGACAAACCGGCCGGCGAAAAGCATACTGATGGCATAAAATATCGAAAATAAAGAGGTTATATGACCATAATCGCTGTTTGTCCAGTGAAATTCGGGAACGATAAAATCCTTCCAGGTCAATGAAAGAACCTGCCGGTCCAAGTAGTTGATCGTGGTTGCAAAGAAAAGCATGGCACAGATGGTCCACCTGTAGTTGGTCATTTTTTGCGTTGAGTTATTCATGGTATTATTTTTAGTTACAAAAAGACAGGGTTATTGACGAATTCTGGCGATGATGGCTAAGGTTTCCTGACACCTGCCGGTAATTTTTCCCCATTCTTTGGCTGCAATAACATCGGCCGGAAAAAGATTGGAGCCCATTCCTACACAGGTTACCCCTGCATCGAACCAGGATTTCAGATTCGCTTCTTCAGGCTTTACTCCTCCGGTTACGATCAGCATCGACCAGGGCATCGGAGCTTTCAGCCCTTTCACGAAATCAGGACCTAAAACATCTCCCGGAAATACTTTGCAGAGATCGCATCCCATCTCCTGAGCGAATCCCACTTCCGAAACCGATCCGCACCCCGGCGTATAGGGAACTAAACGACGGTTGGCTACCTTGGCTACTTCGGGATTGAATAACGGACCTACAATAAAATTGGCGCCCAACTGGATGTAGAGGGCGGCAGTCGGCGCATCTACCACCGAACCGATTCCAAGAATCATATCCGGACATTCTTTTGCAGCCCATTTGCTCAGTTCACCGAACACCTCATGGGCGAATTCGCCCCGGTTTGTGAATTCAAAGGCTCTGACACCTCCTTCATAACAAGCTTTTACCACATTTTTCGCTACTTCCGGACTTTGGTGGTAAAATACGGGAACCATTCCGGTTTCTTTCATCGCGGAAAGAACTTGTAATTTGTTGAATCTCATATTTTTAAAATCTATACATTCAAATTATTTCGGTTGTTTTCCGATATAGGCCAGGATTCCTCCGTCTACGTAAAGAATATGACCGTTGACAAAATCGGAAGCCTGAGATGCTAAAAATACAGCCGGTCCCTGCAGGTCGTCGGTTGTACCCCAACGGGCAGCCGGAGTTTTGGCAATAATAAAATCGTTGAACGGATGACCCGGTTCGCGCAGCGGAGCAGTTTGTGGAGTGGCAATATAGCCCGGGCCGATACCGTTTACCTGAATATTGTGTTCCGCCCATTCGCAGGCTAAATTTTTGGTCAGCATTTTCAGTCCGCCTTTGGCAGCAGCGTAGGCCGAAACGGTTTCACGTCCCAATTCGCTCATCATGGAGCAGATATTGATGATTTTTCCACCTCCTTTACGGATCATCCCCGAAGCAACCGCTTTGGAAACGATGAACGGGCCGTTCAGATCAATGTCGATTACCTGGCGAAAATCTTTGGCTGTCATTTCGAGTGCTGGAATACGTTTGATTATTCCGGCGTTGTTGACTAAAATGTCGATCACACCCACTTCAGAAGTGATCCGGTCGATCACTTCGTACACCTGCTCTTCATTCGTTACATCGAATACATACCCATGTGCAGTAATACCGTCGGCCTTGTATGCCGCAATTCCTTTCTGAACGAGGTCGGTATTAATATCGTTGAATACGATGGTTGCACCTGCTGTGTGTAACGCTTTGGCAATTGCGTAACCTATTCCGTATGAAGCTCCGGTTACAAGAGCTATTTTCCCTTTTAATGAAAACATAATAAAATAATTAGAAACTAAAGATTAAATATACTTCCGGACTCTTACTTATCTTGAAACTCTTCCCGATCCGTCACCACCCATCAGGCTCTCGACTTCCGCTACAGTTACTAAATTGAAATCTCCATAAATGGTATGTTTGAGGCAGGAAGCTGCCACGGCGAATTCCAGCGCTTTCCGGTCGTCCGAAGGATAAGTCAGCAGGCCGTAGATCAAACCGCCCATAAACGAGTCTCCTCCACCCACACGATCTACAATGTGTGTAATATCATAGCGTTTGGACTGGTACAACCGATGTCCGTCATACAGACAACCTCCCCAGGTGTTGTGATTTGCGTTGACCGATCCGCGAAGGGTAATGATTACTTTCTTTGCCCGGGGAAAACGTTTTTTCATTTGGGTGCAAACCGATTCAAATGCCGCTGCATCGACTTCCCCTTCGGTATGAACGACATCGAAACCTTCCGGTTTGATTCCGAATACTTTCTCTGCATCTTCTTCGTTTCCCAGGATGATGTCGCAACCTTCTACCAGCGCCGGCATGACTTCTGAGGCTGATTTTCCGTATTTCCACAGATTTTTGCGATAATTGAGGTCGGTAGAAACCGTTACGCCCATTTCGTTGGCGATATGGATCGCTTCCAGACAAGCATCGGCTGCACTTTGCGATAAAGCCGGAGTAATTCCTGTCCAGTGAAACCATTGGGCATCCTTGAAAATATCCCGCCAGTTTACCATTCCCGGTTTGATATCCGCAATCGAAGAATTGGCCCGGTCATAAACTACTTTTGATGCCCGTGCAACCGCTCCGGTTTCGAGAAAATAAATCCCTACGCGATCGCCTCCGCGAACAATATTTTCGGTTCCTACATTATATTTCCGCAGTTCGGATATACACCATTCTGCAATATCGTTTTTAGGTAACCGGGTGATGTAATCGGTCGGAATCCCGTAATTCGACAGCGATACGGCGACATTCGCCTCTCCTCCTCCAAAGGTTGAATTCAGGCTCGATGATTGGACGAACCGCTGATATCCCGGCGTTGCCAACCGCAACATGATCTCTCCAAATGTTACTACTTTTTTCATGGGTATTTTTATTCTGTCTGTATATATTTTTATTATGATGCAATTCCGGTTGAAACAGGATCCGTCAGAACCCGAAAAACCGGCTTGCGTTGTGATAGGAAACGTCTTCTACCAACTGGCCTAAAAAGGCCAATTCGGATGCCGGGAGCAATCCCTGCTCTACATCATTTCCGATCAGGTTACACAAGATCCGGCGGAAGTACTCATGACGCGGATAAGACAAGAAGCTGCGCGAGTCGGTCAGCATGCCTACAAAGCGGCTCAATAGTCCGAGCGCCGATAGTGAATTCATCTGATCTTCCATCCCTTTTTTCTGATCCAGGAACCACCATCCGGAACCGAACTGGATTTTCCCGGCAGCCGAGCCGTCCTGGAAATTTCCGATCATGGTGGCAACCAGATCGTTATCGCGGGGATTCAGGTTGTATAGAATGGTCTTTGTCAGTTGGTTTCCGGTGTCTAACTTATTCAAAAATTTAGACATGGCTTTCGCGGTATTGAAATCGCCGATTGAGTCGAAACCGGTATCCGGACCCGCTGTTCTGAATAGGCGGGTATTGTTGTTGCGGATCACACCGTAATGAAATTGTTGTGTCCAGCCTTTTTCCCAGTCCATGCGGGCTCCTTCGAACAGTATGGCCGATTTGAACTTTATAATTTCTTCCTTCGTCAGTTCTTTTCCTCCGAAGACTTTGTTGAAAATCGATTCGATTTCTGTTTCAGTATAATCTTCGGCGTAAAATTCCTCGATTCCATGATCGGAAAGCTTACAACCAACCGATGCGAAGAAATCATGGCGTTGACGAAGGGCCTGTAGCAGGTCTGCAAATTTGCGGATGGTCACTCCCGAAACTTCCGACAGCTTTTCGATATATGCCCGGAATCCGGCCGGGATTTCTACTGCCATGGCTTTGTCGGGCCGCCAGGTAGGCAATACTTTAATTCCGAATCCTTCGTTTTTTAATGCAAGATGATATTCCAGCGAATCGACCGGATCATCGGTAGTACAAACCACCCGGACATCGTATTTTCTCATCAGCCCCCGGGCAGAATATCCGGGAGTACGTAACTTGGCCGTACACTCGTCGTAAATCTCCCGCGCTGTTCCCGGATGGAGAAGTTTTGTGACTCCAAATGCGGTTTTAAGTTCGAGGTGTGTCCAGTGATACAGCGGGTTACGCATGGTGTAAGGCACTGTTTCCGCCCATTTTTCAAATTTTTCCCAATCGGAAGCTTCTTTTCCGGTGCAAAAACGCTCCTCCACACCATTGGTTCTCATGGCTCTCCATTTGTAGTGATCGCCTTCGAGCCAGATCTGTCCCAGATTATCAAAGCGGCGGTCTTCGGCTATTTGCTTCGGATCCAGATGGCAGTGATAATCTATAATCGGTTGCTTTTTTGCATGCTCGTGATAGAGAAATTGTGCGGTCTCCGTCTGAAGCACGAAGTTTTCATCCATAAAAACTTTCATAGAGTACTATCTGAGTTTATCTGCTGTAAATGTATCCATATCGTCGTAAGCGAGGTTTTCACCGCACATGGCCCAGATGAACGTATAATTACTGGTTCCTGCAGCGCTGTGGATAGACCAGGATGGTGAAATTACAGCCTGTTCATTCCCCATAAAGATATGGCGTGTTTCTTGTGGTTGTCCCATGAAATGGCAAACGGCCTGTTCCGCCGGAATTTTGAAATAAAAATAAGCTTCCATGCGGCGGGAGTGCGTATGGGGGGGCATGGTATTCCACACACTGCCCGGTTGTAATTCGGTCAGACCCATTTGCAACTGGCAACAGGGTAGAATTTCATGCAGGATCAACTGATTAAGTATTCGTTTATTAGATGTTTCCGGGCTTCCCAAATCGCGCGTTCGACGCATTTCGGGGGTGACCGGAGTGGTCGGATAAGCTGTATGCGCCGGAGACGATGCAAAGTAAAACTTTGCCGGGCAGGTTTTATCCTTGCTTTTGAAGACTACTTCTTTCGAGCCGCGGCCTACATAAACAGCATCTTTAAAAGTCATGGGATATTCTTTTCCATCGACAGATACGGATCCTTCCCCTTCAATGCAGATGATTCCCAATTCCCGGCGTTCACAAAAATATTCGGAACGGATCAGATCGACTGTTTCCAGTTTCAGATCTTCTTTTACCGGGAAAGCCCCGCCGATGATCAGGCGGTCGTTGTGGGTGTATACTAAGAGTACTTCGTCGGTTGCAAATAATTTTTCTACCAGAAACTCTTTGCGTAATTGTGCTGTATCGTAGTGTTTTACATCATCAGGGTGAGTTCCCCATCTTTCTTCTATTGAAGTTTTCATATCTGTTTAATTTATCGGATATTCAATTTGATTACTTTTTATCGGTGCAATGTTGAAAATCAGAGCGGTTTTTGTTATAACGATGTTTCATCAGAACCATTTTTCAGGATGAATCCCGATACAAATATAACACTTTTTCCGTGTACGCAAACGGGAGCCATTCTATTTTACCGGAAACATCCCGGCAGTAATTTTGGATCATCGGATTACTGCGCCGGAAAGCGACCCGGAGCTGTACTTCTTACATCCAGAATACTGTCTACAACATACCGGCTGTATCCTCTCCATGGAATAGCGCCAAGATATTCTTTATAGTGTAGTTCAACATCTTGTCCTCCTGCCGACATCAGTTTCTCAGCAATTCTTTTATCTGAAATTGAGAACATGAATTCGTACGACTGAATCGGACCGGTCGAACCCGATTTATATCCGGCCTGGATCAGTTTACCTTCATATGTCTTAAAAACATAGCCTTTATGAACGACATAGTTCAATTGTCCGGATTTTACTCCGGTTCCAAAGACAAAGAAGTAACGGAAATAAACAAATGCAGAAAGGGCTAAAATTATGATAATAATCGTATTACGAACGATTTTCTTTGTTTTGTTCTTTTTGGGTTTTACGCTTTCTGTTGTAGGATTTTTTTGCTGTTCCATAAAGTAGTAATTTTTTGTTATCTTAAGGATGCGAAGTTACGATTTTACAATATAAAACACTAACTTTGCGTCAAAAAAACTAAAGTTTATGATGAAAATCTTGAGGATGACAGCTTTGCTGTTGTTTGTTAGCATGCAATTACCGGCCCAGATCATGGAGCCTGTAAAATGGAAATTCAGTTTGAACGAAAACAGCGAAGTAGTACTGGATGCAGTTGTTGATCAGGGTTGGTATATCTATGACATGAACCTTCCTGAGGGCGGTCCTGAATCCACTTCATTTCATTTTGAGAAGGTTGCGGGCGCTGAATTAGTTGGTAAAATAACTCCGGCTGCCAAGGCTGCCAGTAAGTACGACGATATGTTTGAAATGGAGCTTCGTTACTATAAAAATTCTGCCCGGTTTACCCAGAAGTTTAAAGTTACTGATCCTGATAAGTTTGAAATCAGCGGATATGTTCATTTCCAGACTTGTAATAACGAATCATGCTTACCTCCTGCGGATGAAGAATTCCATTTTACAAAGAAAAATTTACCCGCCGCTCTGGCTAAGGTAACTGCTCAGAAAGTAGAATCCCAGCCTGCTGCAGTGCGGGCAGTAGAAGAAACTGCTGAAAAAAAAAATGATTCCGCCGGATCCGACAGCCTATCCGTTGTTCCTTTAAGTACGCTTGTAACACCAGTAAGTACGCTTGTAACACCAGGGACTCAAGCCGATTCCAGTTCGGTACAGTCCGGAATCAACTGGTGGGAACCGGTGATTGATCAATTGAATGTGTTGGGAGACGGAGATAAAACGAAAGACAGTTCCTGGTGGATGATTTTCCTCTGGGGATTTGGCGGCGGATTGATCGCTCTGCTTACTCCTTGCGTCTGGCCCATGATCCCGATGACGGTCAGTTTTTTCCTGAAACGATCTAAAAACAATCGCAAAAAAGCGATTGGAGATGCGCTCACCTATGGTGCTTCTATCGTCGTTATTTATCTGGTTCTCGGATTGTTGATCACAGGATTGTTCGGAGCGAGCGCTTTGAATCAGCTCTCGACCAGCGCTGTTTTCAATCTCATATTTTTTGCTTTGTTAGTCATTTTTGCCATTTCTTTCCTGGGGGCGTTTGAATTGACATTACCCGCTTCATGGACTACCAAGCTCGATCAAAAGGCCGATTCTACGACCGGCTTGATCAGTATTTTCTTTATGGCTTTCACATTGGCTTTGGTTTCTTTCTCCTGTACAGGACCGATTATCGGAACCTTATTGGTTGAAGCAGCTTCCCAGGGTAGCCTGATGGGGCCTGCTATCGGGATGTTTGGCTTCGCTCTGGCGCTGGCTATTCCTTTTGCTTTATTTGCTGTATTTCCATCCTGGTTGGAGAATATGCCGAAATCCGGAGGCTGGCTCAACTCGGTAAAAGTAGTACTCGGTTTCCTGGAACTTGCTCTTGCACTGAAGTTCCTGTCGGTTGCTGACCTGGCTTATGGCTGGAGAATCCTCGACCGGGAAGTGTTTTTATCGCTTTGGATCATTATCTTTGTTTTGTTGGGAGTTTATCTGCTCGGCAAGATTAAATTTGCACACGACAGCGATCTGAAACATCTTTCCGTTTCCCGTTTGTTCCTTGCGATTATTCCCCTGTCTTTTGCCGTATATATGGTTCCGGGGCTCTGGGGAGCTCCTTTGAAAGCAATCAGCGCGTTTTCTCCTCCTCTTTATACTCAGGATTTCAGTTTATACGATGGAGAAGTGCGTCCGAAATTTCACGATTATGAAGTCGGAATGGAAGAAGCAAAACGACACCATAAACCGGTTCTGATCGATTTCACAGGCTATGGTTGTGTAAATTGCCGGGAAATGGAAGCGGCCGTCTGGTCGGATACCCGGGTGAAACAAATCATCGACAACGATTATATTTTGATATCGCTCTATGTCGATGATAAAACGGCATTACCTGAGGTGATCCAGGTTGAAGAGCATGGAAAAACACGTAAGCTGAAAACTGTTGGGGACAAATGGAGTTATTTGCAACGGACTAAATTCGGGGCCAACGCCCAGCCTTTCTATGTATTGCTGGATAATGAAGGTAAACCGCTTTCCAGGTCTTATGCCTATGATAAAAGTGTAAATAATTACCTTCAGTTTTTGAAAAAAGGGTTAGAAGCTTATAAAACTAAATAATGGCAAAAAAGGTTTTTGTTTCAGGTTGTTATGACTTGCTTCACAGCGGCCATGTGGCCTTTTTTAAGGAAGCATCCGCCTATGGCGATCTGTATGTGGGTATTGGCTCTGATAATACAATCTGTGATCTGAAAGGCCGTCCGACTATAAATAGTGAACAGGAAAGACTGTATATGGTGCGCTCCATACGGTACGTCACCGGGGCCTGGATTAATTCGGGAGGAGGAATTATGGATTTTGAGCAGGACTTACGCCGTTTTAATCCGGATATTTTTGTCGTGAACGAAGATGGTCATTCGCCTGCCAAAGAATTGATCTGTAAGGAACTGAATATCGAGTATAAAATATTGCACCGGATACCGGAAGGCGATTTACCCGCCCGTTCCACGACAGCTCTGAGAGGTTCGCTCAGTTCGGGTTTGCCTTACCGCCTTGATCTGGCCGGTACTTGGATCGATCAGCCATACGTTTCCAAGTTCCATCCTGGATGGGCATTAACCATTTCTTTGGAACCTGTCATTGAGTTTAATGAACGTTGTGGCATGTCGACTTCCACCAGGAATGCTGCAGCTTGTTTGTGGCCGTATGAACTGCCTGCGATGCACCCCGAACGGCTGGCTGAATTGTTGTTCCGGTATGAGAACGGTCCCGGAAAACATGAAGTTTCCGGAGCACAGGATGCTATCGGTATTTGTATGCCGGGACTTACAAGACACTACTACAATAACAATTACTGGCCGGAATCCATTGAATCGATTCATGATGAGGATATCCTGAGTTGGTTGGAAAATCACCTTTATTTGGTTTTACTGTGGCCGAGGGAATCCGGATTGAACCTGCTGAAGGAAACTTACATCAACGAAGAGAATGTAAAAGCTCTTACAGAAGCAGCCGACAGAGCGTGGGAAGCTATTTTGAAAAAAGACCTGAATGCATTGGCCCGGGCCTACAATGATTCGTTCGATGCCCAGGTAAGAATGTTTCCCGCCATGACCCCTCCTCAGGTAGAACAGGCGTTCAGTAAATACAAAGAACAGGCATTGGCCTGTAAGCTGGCCGGTGCTGGCGGTGGCGGTTACCTGGCATTGTTGAGCGAAAAACCGGTTGAAAATGCTATACGGATAAAAATCAGAAGAAGAAGTTGAGAATGAAGCATACAAGACAACAGAAAATAGACGCATTTGGCCGGTTACTGGATATTATGGATGAGTTGAGGGAAAAATGTCCCTGGGATAAGAAACAAACCAATGAAAGCCTCCGCACAAACACCATTGAAGAAACATTTGAGTTGTGTGAAGCGATTGTAAGTAACGATAACAATGAAATAAAAAAAGAGCTTGGCGACGTTTTACTGCACATTGTTTTCTACTCAAAAATAGGGGAAGAAAAGGGGATTTTTGATGTAAAAGACGTTTGTGATGCTATTTGTGATAAGTTGATCTTCCGCCATCCGCATGTTTTTGGTAATGAAGAAGTCGACTCGGCCAAACAAGTGGAATACAATTGGGAGCAGATTAAACTGAAAGAAAAAGGAGGGAATAAGACTGTCCTGGAGGGAGTTCCCTCTTCGCTGCCCTCCGTCCCCAAAGCCCACCGGATACAGGATAAAGCCCGTAATGCCGGCTTTGACTGGACTATAAAAGAGGACGTATGGGATAAGGTTCAGGAAGAATTTTCCGAGCTGAAGCAAGAAATCGGAGTCCTGGATCAGGATCGTATGGAGGGAGAATTCGGGGATTTATTTTTTAGCCTGATTAATGCGGCCCGCCTTTACAAAATTAATCCTGACAATGCTTTGGAGCGTACCAATCAAAAATTTATTCACCGGTTCAACTACATGGAAGAGCAGGTCAACCAGTTGGGAAAATCTCTCAAAGAGATCACCTTAGAGGAAATGGAAAAGTATTGGAATGAGGCCAAAGCAATGGAAAATCATTCTCCCCGGAACTAACCGGATTATAAAAACAATAGTTCTCCAAAAAAATCGGGCTGGTGAAAACTCGGCTGTCCGGTAAGAACCGGATTCCACGATATGAAATGAGGTTCTGTCAACTCATCGCCACATTTATAGAAATTGGCTCTCATAACCTGGCCTTTAGGATTTTCGATCCGGTGCTTCCAGAAAGCATTCCAGGGTATTTTCGCTTCGAGTTGCCACGAAAAATCGCCCGTTTTTTCTTCAAAGAGCAGGCTTCCCAGACTCGACTGTACCCGGATCTGATCCATCACTTCAGGGCCGGCATGCTCTACAGCTTGTCCCGGTTTTCTGAATCCTAATAATTTAGTCCCTATACAGTTACATTCGAAGTTGTAATAATCGTCGTTTCTTTCCGGTGAAAGGAAAAATTCAACGCAGGAATCCAGCCATACCTGATCGTTGTTTTCTGTTGCCAAGGCGCGGATATACTTCTCCCGGACATTGAAACGAATAAATAGATTTTCGATGTCATAAGCTATACAAAAACTTACATCCGGCCGGTAGGGATATTCATTCCAGTTAATGACATTTATTTGAACCGGTTCGGCGAAATTTTTGGTTCCGCCGAACGGTACTTGAAGTTGTTTCATCATTTCACTTCCCAGATTTCACCCGACATTAAAAATTCTTTAAGCGTATGCTTCGGATTTTTAGACTGGACTTTAGAAATCTGATTTTCAACCTCTTCATCATATGAAAGGGCGTCAACATCACGTATAACTCCCAAAGCGACAGGAAGATCGGCTCCATCCATTAAGGCCAGCTTGAGGTGCAATGTAGGGTCTTCCTGATGAGCGTCGTGTGTCAGTACATCATCGATGGTATAGCCATTTTCACCAATAACAACTGCTTTTACATTGAATCCGTCCTGTACCAATCCTTTTTCATTGTTGGTGCCGAAAATCATTTTTTCTCCATGACGCAGGAAAATGGTTTTCTCTGTTCTGAATTCTTTGTTGACGATATCATCGTAAATCCCATCATTAAAAATGACACAATTGAGCATGACCTCTACGACGGAAGTGCCTTTGTGACGCGCAGCAGCAGCCAGTATATCCGGAGAATTCTTCATGTCCACATCGATTGTCCGGGCAAAGAATCTTCCGCGGGCGCCAATGGTCAGTTCTGCCGGACGGAACGGATCTTCTACCGTACCGAAAGGGGAAGATTTGGATATGAAACCCCGGTCGGAAGTAGGAGAGTACTGTCCTTTGGTTAGACCGTATATCTTGTTGTTCATCAAAATGATGTTGATGTCTACGTTGCGGCGTACGGTGTGGATAAAGTGGTTTCCTCCGATCGCCAGGCAGTCTCCGTCGCCGGTGGAAAGCCAGACGGAAAGCTCGGGGTTTGCGACCTTCACGCCTGTGGCGATTGCTGCACCGCGTCCGTGGATGGTATGGAAACCATAAGTATTCATATAATAAGGCAACCTGGAGGAACAGCCGATACCGGAGATAACGGCTGTTTTATGTGGAGGTATGCCTAATTGAGCCATGGCTTTGTGGAGATTCGTGAGTACCCCGTAATCTCCGCATCCGGGACACCAACGCACTAATTGCGGACTTTTGAAATCCTTGGGTTCGTATGTTTTTATTTCTGTACTCATCATTTAGCCCTCCAATAATTTAGAAATTTCTTCCATCAGGCGGGAGACAACAAAAGGTTGCCCCTTCACCCGGTTAAACTGATATGGGTTGAACCCGTGGATTTTTGAACGCAGAAAATTAGCGAATTGTCCTTTATTCTGTTCGATCACCATTGCTTTTTTGTATTTCCGGATCAATTGCTCCGTATTTCTTGGCAGTGGATTGATATATTTGAAATGAGTGAATGCTACTTTTTTCCCCTGTTGGCGCAGGTTCTCCACCGCTTCACACAAGTGACCGTAAGTGCCTCCCCATCCAATCACGATCAGATCGGAATCCGGATCGCCTTCTACTTCCTGCAGGGGTAGTTCGTCGGCAATTTTATCGATCTTTGCCTGACGGGTTTCAGTCATCAGTTCGTGATTCTGAGGATCGGTAGAAATAACACTTGTCTGGTAATCTTTTTCCAATCCGCCGATGCGGTGGGCGAAACCTTCTGTTCCAGGTACAGCCCAGTAACGGACTTTTGTTTCCGGGTCACGTTGGTATGGAGTCCACCCCGGCAATAAGTCGGGAGTGACATAATGCGGCTTGATATCGGGATACTCTTCCAGATCTGGGATTCTCCAGGCCGAAGAGCCATTGGCGATGTATCCATCGGTTAGTAAAATGACTGGAGTCATGTGTTCGAGTGCAATTTTAGAAGCCTGGAAAGCTGCATCGAAGCAATCGGTCGGAGAGGTTGCCGCAATTACGACAGCCGGACTTTCCCCATTACGGCCGTAGAGAGCCTGCATCAGGTCCGTCTGCTCACTTTTGGTGGGCATTCCTGTTGAAGGGCCGGAGCGTTGAACATCGATGATTACCAATGGAATTTCACAGATAACGGCCAGTCCGATAGCTTCACTTTTCAGCGCCAGTCCGGGGCCGGAAGTGGATGTAGCAGCCAGACAACCGGCAAAGGAAGCGCCGATGGCGGAGCAGATGCCGGCAATCTCATCCTCGGCCTGCATGACTTTGATTCCTAATTCTTTCCGGGCAGTCAATTCCTGCATGATGTCTGTTGCCGGAGTGATCGGATAACTGCCAAGGAAGAGTTTTAATCCTGCTTTCTCTGCAGCCGCAATCAATCCGTAAGCGGTAGCTTTGTTCCCGTTAACATCGGTGTAAAAACCTTTTTTAGCTGAAACTGTTTCAAGGCGGTAGGTCGATACCGTTGCATGGATATTGCTTCCGTAGTTGTATCCGGCATTGAGAACAGTCAGATTCGCCTTAAGAATATCCGGCTTTTTACCGAATTTTTCCGAAAGCATGTGCTCTGCTGTTGATAGTGGTTTGTTGAATAACCAGCAAACCAATCCCAGAGCGAATATGTTGCGGCTGCGGAGCGCTTGCTTGTTGTCGTCCGGCAAAGCATTCTTACACATACCGGAAATCGATGCGGCTACTATCTGGATGCTTGTCAGCCCCAACTCTTCAAAAGGGTTATCAGTTTTAAAATCCGCTTTTACCAGATCATTTTTTTCAAATGAATCGGTGTCGATAATAATGACCGAGTCGTGTTTGATAAACTTGGCATTGACTTTTAACGCTGCCGGGTTCATCGCGATCAGCACATCCGCCTTATCCCCGGGCGTGTATATTTTTTTTGATCCTAAATGGACCTGAAATCCGGAAACACCGCTCAAAGTGCCATGCGGAGCCCGTATTTCGGCCGGATAATCAGGAAATGTAATGATTTCATTTCCCAGTTCTGCAGAAAGATTGGAAAAAATGGTACCTGCTAACTGCATGCCATCCCCCGAGTCACCGGAAAACCGGATAACAACATGATCCAATTCTTTGACCGTTACAGTTTTTGTCATGATTGAAGATTCTCTAAGATTTTAAGTATGTATCACAATTAAATATGTATCACAATCGTGATGATGCAAAAATAGTGTTTTTTGGGGAAAGTAAAGAATATATATTATAAAAAAGAAAAAGGGAATTCTCACGAACTCCCTAATCCAATCTTTGTTAACCTTAAATCTAATACTATTATGAAAAAACCACAATGCAAAGATAAGAGGTTTTTAATATATCATGCAAATTTATTTTCGTAATAAGAGTTAAAAAAAGATCTGTCTCAATATAAAAAAATTAAATAGAAATTTCGTCCATTAAATGAAATAGCTCCTCAACCGTGTTGGCACGCAGCATGGCGATCTTTTTCGGCTTGAAATCCGGAATTCCTTTAAATAATGGAGTTACGGCGATGTGCCTGCGTGAGTGGAGAATACCCCTGCGCTCGTCTAACCGGTCTACGCTTTGCAACACCTGTTTTTTCAGAATATCAATATACCATTGAAAAGATTCATTGGACAATTTCTCTCCTGTTGCCAGAAAATGTTTTACTTCTCTGAATATCCAGGGGGCGCCAATGCTGGCGCGACCGATCATCACGGCATCAACACCGTATTTGTCAAAAGCTTCCCTGCATTTTTCAGGACCTGTGATATCTCCGTTTCCGATGATCGGAATATACATCCTGGGATTGTTTTTCACTTCTCCGATTAATGTCCAGTCGGCTTCTCCGGTGTACATCTGCGCCCGGGTACGTCCGTGGATAGTCAGGGCCGCAATGCCGCAATCCTGAAGTTTTTCCGCCAGATCGACAATGATCATGCTGTTATGATCCCACCCTAACCGGGTTTTGACAGTGACCGGTATTTTTACGGCTTTAACGACTTCCCGGGTAATTTCGAGTAGTAGCTCCGGATTTTTCAACATTCCGGATCCCGCTCCTTTATTTGCTACTTTTTTTACCGGGCAACCGAAATTCAGATCCAGAATATCCGGACGGGCCTCTTCGCAGATTCTGGCGGCTTCGACCATGGAACCGACATCTCGGCCGTATATCTGGATGACAACCGGCCGCTCTTCGTCGGAAACCGCTAATTTTAGCCGGGTTTTGTTTACATGCCTGATCAGGGCGTCACTCGAGATGAATTCGGTATATACCATGTCTGCTCCGAATCGCTTGCACAATAACCGGAAAGAAATGTCGGTCACATCTTCCATCGGCGCTAAGAAGACCGGGTACTGATCGAAATTTATTGTTCCTATTTTCACTCTGCAAAGGTAATCATTACTGTTTTATTTATTGCAAAGCAGACAAATGAAAAAGTCCGGCAATCGTCGATATGAGACTGCCGGACTTCGTTCATTTTATCAGTTGATCATGAAGACGGATCTTATTTCAACTTATAAGTGGTGGTGTAATTCAGTTCTACTTTTACATTTTCAGCCGAATTGATATCTGTTTTAGACAGAAAGGAAACAGCAACATCAGCAGATTTTTTTGAAACTAAATAATCGATCGATTTTTGCATGAAAGTCAAAGCGTCGTTTGTTGTGAAAACAGTGTCTTTTGTAATGGTTCCGAGAGTAATCGTCACATTGGGAGAATTAGGTACGGCAATGGTGAAATTCTGCAGGGAAGGATTTTCAACATTCGATAAGCCGGTTACTTTGATATTGGAGGAATTCATTTGCAACTCTCCTTTTGTTACATATTGAGAGTATTCCGGCAAAATTTCATTCAGTTTCAGCGTTTTTGTTTGCTTATATTCTGTGTTGGCTCCAATCACAACACTATAACTTAACTTTGTTTCTTTCTGTTGAGACTCCGGACGATTTGGATCCGGATCGTCGTCTCCTCCACAGGAAACAAAACCAAGCGTCAGAAAACTCAAAAACAACCAATTGATCAAATTCTTCTTCATAAATTTTTATTTTATAATTAAACATTTAAAATTAAGGTAATGTAGTAACGGTTCTGATCTTCAGTTCCACATTATAATACAAATTATAACGCAAATAAAAGAAATTTATTGTAAAATTCAGAATGTTTATTGAAATATTTTTTGGGCATAAAAATAAATAGAGAGTCTGGTGCGATTTCAAGATTGGCGCCGGACTTTTTTATTAAAACTTGTTATAAAATAGAATCTGACGTTAATTGGAGAAATTTTTCCGTAATTGATTTCACTATTTGAAAGTAAAGCATTACTTTTGTATCGCTTTTGTTTATAAAAAGCGTATTTTTATAGAAGAGAGATATAAAACAAGATAAGAAATCAATTTAATTCATTCAAAAATGGCAAAATTAGATTTAAGCAAGTACGGCATCAGTAACAACATCGCTGTTGTTCACAACCCGACTTATGAGCAGCTTTATCAGGCAGAAATGGATCCTGAAAATCAGGGATTCGAAAAAGGAGAATTGACTACTACAGGAGCTGTTTCTGTAAAAACAGGTGTTTTTACAGGTCGTTCTCCAAAAGATCGTTACATCGTAAAGGATGCAACAACTGAAAATACGATCTGGTGGGACGGAACGATCAACAAACCGGTCACCACTGATGTTTGGAACGATTGCAAAGCTTTGTCATTGAAACAATTGAATAGCGCTAAAAAACTTTATGTAGTAGATACTTATTGCGGAACCAATGCTGATACCCGCATGAAAGTCCGTTTCATCGTTGAAGTAGCATGGCAGGCGCACTTCGTGACCAATATGTTCATCCGCCCTTCATTGTATGAATTGGAAAACTACGGAGAACCTGATTTCGTAGTATTTAATTCTTCCAAGACGACTAATCCGAAGTGGAAAGAACAAAATCTGAATTCTGAAGTATTCGTGATGTTCAACCTGACTTCTAAAGAGCAGATCATTGGGGGTACCTGGTATGGCGGTGAAATGAAAAAAGGAATGTTCGCCATGATGAACTACTACCTGCCTTTGAAAGGTATGGCTTCTATGCACTGTTCTGCAAACGTGGGAGAAAAAGGCGATGTTGCTATCTTCTTCGGTCTTTCCGGAACAGGAAAAACAACCTTGTCTGCCGACCCGAAACGTTATCTGATCGGTGATGACGAACACGGTTGGGACAACAATGGTGTTTTCAACTACGAAGGTGGTTGCTATGCAAAAGTGATCGACCTGAG
>JAVBRK010000096.1:0-4434 GCA_031548005.1 Bacteroidales bacterium | reverse complement strand
GGATACGGCCACTTTGATTTCGACAGATTCATCCTGGCCGGTGGGGAACTCGAACCATCCCTTGATGTCTTTTCCATAGGCCACCCGGTCGCTTCTGAACCGCTTGGTATCGTAGATCACCGGTTTGCCTTCCTGCATGATTCCGGAATGGGCAAACGGCTTGGAAAAACGGGCGGCGAAGTAAACATGCCGTTCGGGTCCCCAACCTTTTACCAGCTTGTATCCGGTAATGGTCGAGTCGTTTTCGATTCTCAGTTGCGACCATTCGGTTTTGAACATCAGTACATGGTTCAGGTCTACAATTACAAAAGCGCTGTCGGTTTGTGGGTACGTGAAACGAAATATACCGGAACGCATTCCGCTGGTCATTTCGGCTTTCACTCCATAATCCTGTAAAATCACTCCGTAATAATTGGGGGAGGCCCATTCCTGTTCATGACTGTAACGGGAACGGTAGCCTTCATCTGGATTTTCGTGGGTTCCGGGAATGAATTTCTTGGTTCCTGTTCCCGGCATGAAAAGGAAATCTCCCAGATCGGGAATGCCGGTGCCGCTGAGGTGTGTCAGACTGAACCCCATCAGGGTGGGGTGATCGTATTTGTATCCGGCAGCTACATCGTAGTTGTCATTGTCGGTGTCGGGACTTATCTGGATGCCGCCGAACGGAAGCTGGGAACCCGGATATACATTTCCGAAGCCGGAAGTTCCTACGAATGGATTGACATAGGCATTCAGCGATAAATCGGGAGAGGAAGTCTGCGGTTCTTTTTTGTCGCGTTTATCTAAGCATGAGTGGAATAAAAGAATGGCGATTGTTGCGAATAAATAATGTTTCATAAAAATTAATTCGGAAAGAGAGATTCTTTTTTATGTCCTGTGGGGTTAGTAATTAATTTTATAATATGCTTTAATATTTAACAAAAAATATGTCGGCTATTTTATAGTATCTGTGATTTCTTCCACGGTAATCGGCAGTCGTTTTTCATACACTAACCTGCAACCGTCGGCAGTCACCACCACATCGTCTTCGAGGCGAATCCCTCCGAAATCGTAGTAAGCTTCTAATTTATCGAAATTAAAAAATGAAAGGTTGATTTTTTCACGTTTCCACTTCTCGATCAGTTGTGGAATAAAATAGATTCCCGGTTCGACCGTAAGAACGAATCTTTCCTGTAAACGTTTTCCGAAACGCAGGCTGCGGTAGCCGAACATCGTGCTGCGACTGATCTCGTTGTCATAACCGACCAATGTTTCACCCAAATCTTCCATGTCGTGGACATCCATTCCCAGGGCGTGACCCAGACCGTGCGGCATAAAGAGCGCCGGAGCTCCGTTTTCGAGGGCTTCTTCCGTATCTCCTTTAGCCAGTCCCAGGGCTTTCATTCCGTCGAAAATGATCCGGTAAGCTTCCCGGTGTACATCGCGGTAGGCGATGCCGGGCTTGATGATCGAGATGGAATGATCGACAGCTTGTAATACAATGCTATGAATATCAGCCTGTTTTGAAGAATATTTTCCGCCGATAGCCACGGTACGGGTGAAGTCGGATGCATAATGATTGACATTTTCCGCTCCGGCGTCAGTAAGCATCAACCGGCCTTCCTGCAGGATACCGCTGTGATCGTGGTTATGAAGCGTTTGTCCGTTTTGTGATAGTATGGTTTGAAATGAAACCCGGTTACCTCCTGCAATGGCAATTCCTTCGATAATTCCGGCGATTTCGCGTTCAGAAATGCCTGGCTTGCACATTTTCATGGCGGTGAGGTGCATCCGGTAGCCGATTTCCCCGGCGTCAGCCAGTTCTTTCAGTTCATCATCGTCTTTTATCAGCCGCATACCGATCACGGCTTTGGTAAGCTTTAACGAGCATCCGGAAAGAATTTCAGATACTTTTTTATTTAATAATTCACTTAATATCAGTTGATTGCGATACCTGCTTGGTTTCAGGTAATGGATTTCTCTTCCTGATTTGAGGGCTGAGCCGATCATTCCGGCCAGTTCTGCGGAAGGTAAAACTGCATGAATTCCTACAGACTCCGCCCGCTCTTTCAGCGAGGGAAGGTTTCCCATCCAGATGATATCGTCGATGGTCAATTCATCTCCAAACAGGTATTCTTTCTGATTGTCGATATCGATGATGCAGCATAGATCGGGAGCATTGAGTCCGGCAAAATACAGGAAAGAGCTGTCCTGGCGGAAAGTATAACAGTTATCGGGATAATTAATCGGAGCTTCTCCGTTTCCCATCAGAAGTATCAGACCGGAATCGATTCCGGATTTTAATTGTTCCCGGCGGCGACTATAAGTTTCTTTTGCGAACATGGTGTTGATATTTAATTTTGCCTGTAAAGTTAAAGGAAAAACGTTATAAAACAAATAGCGCAGATCTTCTGTTACTGAAAATCTGCGCTACCGGTATTTATCCTGTTTTATTTCAGGCTGTTTTTTCGAAAGCCTGTTTCAGGTCTGCTTTGATATCTTCCACATTTTCAATGCCGATCGAGAGCCTCAACAATCCTGGAATTGCTCCTGCAGCTACTTTTTCTTCCTCCGAAAGTTGTTCGTGGGTAGTTGCCGCCGGGTGTATGATCAATGATTTGGCGTCGCCGATATTAGCCAGATGGCTGAATAGTTTCAGGTTATTTATAAACTGGTTTGCTTTGTCCGGATCACCTTTCAGTTTAACGGTCAGTACGCTACCGGCCCCGCGTTTCAGGTATTTATTGGCTAATCCGTGATATGGACTGCTTTTCAAGCCGGGATAGTTGACATACTCTACCTGTGGATGCTTTTCTAACCATTCGGCTACAGACAAAGCGTTGGATACATGCCGTTCTACACGCAGAGAGAGAGTTTCTAACCCTTGCAGCAGCAGGAAAGAATTGAACGGGCTGATGGTGTTTCCCCAGTCGCGAAGTCCTTCCACCCGGGCGCGAGTAATAAATGCAATGTTCCCGAAAGGACTTCCTGCGCCGAATACATCCCAGAACTTCAATCCGTGATAACTTTCGGAAGGTTCTGTAAACTCGGGAAAGCGGCCGCTTCCCCAATTGAATTTCCCGCTGTCGGTGATCACTCCTCCCAGGGCTGTTCCGTGACCTCCGATCCATTTGGTAGCGCTTTCTACTACGATGCTTGCCCCATGCTCGATCGGCCGGAACAGAAAACCTCCGGCGCCCAGGGTGTTGTCTACAATCAACGGTACTCCATATTTATCGGCTACGGCGGCAATGGCCTCAAAATCGGGAATATTCAGGTTTGGATTTCCGATTGTTTCCAAATAAACGGCTTTTGTCCGGTGATCGATCCTTTTTTCGAATTCTTCCGGCTGATCGTTCGGTGTGAAACGGACGTCGATCCCGAGCCGTTTAAACTGGCTCTTGAACTGGTTGTAGGTTCCGCCGTAAAGGTGTGAAGTCGATACGAAATTATCGCCTGCGGACAGGATATTATTTAATGCGATGAACTGAGCCGATTGTCCGGAAGAAGTTGCCAGGGCGGCTACTCCGCCTTCAAGTACGGCGATCCGCTTTTCGAATACATCGGTGGTCGGATTCATTAACCGGGTATAAATATTTCCGAATTTTTTCAATCCGAATAAATCGGCTCCTTCCTGTGCGTCTTCAAAAACGTATGAGGAAGTCAGGTATATGGGGACTGCCCGTGAATGGGTCTGTTGATCGACCTCTTGTCCTGCATGTATTTGCTGTGTCTCGAATTTTAATTCACTCATAATTTTTCTGTTATTTCTTAATTATCAATTTATAATGGGTATTGCTCGAATGCATAAAGTACAGTCGATAAATACCTTTCTCCCGAATCGGGGAGGATAACCACAATCTTTTTGCCTTTATTTTCTTCGCGTTTTGCTAACTGGGTGGCCGCATATACTGCGGCTCCGGATGAGATTCCCACCAGCAATCCTTCTTCCTGGGCCAGTTGACGGCTTGTGAAGATAGCATCGTTGTTGGAGACCGTAATAATTTCGTCTACGATTTCAGGATGATAAGTTTTGGGGATGAATCCGGCGCCGATACCCTGAATCATGTGGGATCCGGGGTCTCCTCCCGACAGTACAGGGGAGTTTGCCGGTTCGACTGCAACAACTTTAATCCCGGGTTTTTGTTTTTTCAGGTATTTGCCTGCTCCGCTGATAGTACCTCCTGTGCCTACTCCGGCAACCAGAATATCCACATCTCCTTCGGTATCATTCCAGATTTCAACGCCGGTGGTCTGTTCATGAATCAGAGGATTAGCCGGGTTCTCAAATTGCTGAAGAATAACCGCTTTCGGATTTTCGTCTTTTAATTGCTGGGCTTTTGCAATGGCTCCTTTCATACCTTCTGTGCCGGAGGTGAGTACAATTCCGGCCCCGAGCGCTTCCAAGAGGTTCCGGCGTTCTTCACTCATGGTTTCAGGCATAGTGAGTGTCAG
>JAVBRK010000109.1:0-29818 GCA_031548005.1 Bacteroidales bacterium | reverse complement strand
TCAATACACATCGGAAGACCTTCTTTGCATCTACATGCTTACAGGCGGAGTTCCCAAATATATTACTTTGTTAATGGAAGCCGGAGCCATAACTCACAATGATATGCTGAATATGGCTACCAGACTTGATTCGCCCTTTATAGGAGAAGGGAAAGATTTTCTCATCTCTGAATTTGGCAAAGAGTATGGAACCTATTTTTCTATATTACAATTAATTGCTTCCGGAAAAACGACCCAAAGTGAAGTGGATTCTATCATTGGGAAAAATACGGGAGCGTATCTTGTGAATCTTGAAAAGGAATATTCCCTGATTACTAAGAACAAGCCCATGTTCTCAAAACCCGAAAGTAGAAAAGCGCGTTGGAGTTTGAGCGACAATTATCTGCATTTTTGGTTCCGGTTCATTTATCCCAATCAATCGTTAATAGAAATGGGTAGGCATGAATTGCTCCGGGAGTATATTGATAAAGGTTATGAACAATATAGCGGTTGGATTTTGGAAAAGTATTTCCGGGCAAAAATTGCAGAAAGCGAAAGGGTAACTAACATCGGCAGCTATTGGGATAATAAAGGAGAAAATGAAATCGATTTGATTGCTTTAAACGACTTGGACAAAACGGCGATTGTTGCAGAAGTAAAACGTAATCCAAAAAAAATTGATATGAATTTGCTTCGTGCGAAGACAGATTCAATCAAAAAGGAACTATCGAAATATGATGTTGATTTGAGAGGGTTGTCAATTAATGATATGTAAAACATGCTTTGGAATTATGCAAGACAAACATTATGTTTGCAGAGCATAATCATTGACAATAAGTATTTTTTTATTTTTATCATTGACATGCTCTAACAACTACTCAAAATAAGCAATCATATTTTAGAGAGCGGGATAATCACAACATCCGTCGCCCCGGATTATAAAAATGACTATATCGAGTTTAAATTCAACGGTTTCATCGGAGAATACCCGGAATAAAGCATCTTCTCTTCCCGCCAGTATAAAAAAGGCCTCACTGCAACTCAATGGGGCCTTTTTCATGCTATTAACCGGTCAAAAAAACTGTATTAACATTTATTTAAAAAACTAATAATAAAAAAGTTAACAAAAAAATACCCTCAAAAAAACTGTATTTCAATCTTTTCTATTGTTTTTCCCATTTCTTGTCAATAATTTTGCCTCCATGAATTCAGGCTCGCCACCTGAAATCAGAAAAGCCTTCCCGCAAGGCTCATCATTTATAACCACTACAAAATTTATGAACTCTTAAATCACAGGAAGGCGCCGTAAAGGTATAAATAAAATCAACACCCAAAATCCCTGATACGATTTTACAGGCAGGTTTGGCGTATCCGGCCCGAAGGGTTGGTTGCGTAAAAGAAAGCGAGAAAAATTTCAGAATTACAAAAATAAAAAATGAAATCATTATGAACAAAAAATTAATTATAACTATGATCGTATGCGCTTGTTCTATAGGAACAGCTTTAGCTTCTCTGACTGTTCATTTATCTTGTGGTAAAACAGTTACAACTGTGGATCAGAGTTTTTTTGAGAATGGAGATGAGTTTTATGAGAATCTTGCGTTTTTAGATGGTCATTACTGCGACTAGGTCATCTTTTAATTTCCATTTAATTTAATTACAAGAGGCAGTCATAATTATGTGAAGGATTGCCTCTTGAATTCTAACAACAATTAAAACAATGAAACGAATTATTTTAATACTTGGCCTATTGATAACCGGACTCTGTTGCATTCATTCGCAAAACAATTATATACAGTTGGATACTATCAGAATGCGATGCTACTACACCCAATTCTGTGTGATGGATACCCTGAATAAAAAAGCTAAAATCAGTGATATCATGCTGTTAGATATAGGAAACCGGGTCTCAAAGTATTCTCCATACTATAAATACATTCGAGATTCGTTGGGAGCAGCGATGTTTGCTCAAAACAAATCACAAGAAGAAGTGGCAGATATGGTACTCAAACAACCCAAAACCTCCAGAGTCATGGATATGATAATATATAAAGGGTTTCCGGAAAATAAGATTACTTTGATTGATTACTTCGCTTTTGATAAATACAAATACGAAGAAGAAAAGGCCGTTCCGGAATGGAAGCTGAACAATGACACGCTCACCATCTGCGGGTACCTTTGTAAAAAAGCCAACACCCGGTTCCGGGGGCGCGATTACGAGGCCTGGTACGCGCCCCAAATACCAATAAAAGAGGGCCCCTGGAAGTTCAACGGATTGCCCGGGTTAATCCTGAAGATTGAAGACCGGGAAAAAGAATTTTCCTTTCTATGCACCGCCATTGAGATACCGGATAAAATAACCCCTATCAAAATTTCAACCCACCTCAAAAATTACAGGAAAATCGATAAAGCGGCCTACAATAAAGCCAAACAGGCCGCGATGGATAACCTGGGCGCTTTTCTACAGGGAAATTCGTCGGTGCCGGCAGGCCCCATACCTCCCCATAATTTTATAAAAAAGCCCTACAACCCCATCGAACTTTCCGAATGAGTAGATCTGTAAAATCACATATCTATGAAACAAATTATTTTAATATTCGGCATTTTAGCATCCGGGCTATGTAGTGGCTACTCTCAAGATGAGATCCGGTTGGACACCGTTAAAATGCGTTGCTACTACACCCAGTTTTGTGTGATGGATACCCTGAATAAAAAAGCTAAAATCAGCGACATCATGCTATTGGATATCGGGAACCGGATCTCAAAGTACTTTCCGTATTACAGATACATTCGCAACTTGTTGGGATCAGAAATGATCGCTCAAAAAAAATCAGAACAGGAGATTGCAGACATGGTACTCAAACAACCCAAAACTTCCAGAGTCATGGATATGACCATTTACAAAGGGTTTCCGGAAAATAAGATTACTTTGATCGATCTCTTCGCTTTTGATAAGTACAAATACGAAGAAGAAATGGTTGTTCCAAAGTGGAAACTGAAAAACGATACACTCACCGTCTGCGGGTATCTTTGCAAAAAAGCCAATACCCGGTTCAGGGGACGGGATTACGAGGCCTGGTACGCGCCCCAAATACCAGTAAAAGAGGGGCCCTGGAAGTTCAACGGATTGCCCGGGTTAATCCTGAAGATTGAAGACCGGGAAAAAGAATTTTCCTTTCTATGCACCGCCATTGAGATACCGGATAAAATAACCCCCATCGAAATCTCAGGCTCTCACAAAAATCATAAAAAAATCGACAAATCCGCCTACAACAAGGCGAAACAGGCCGTGATGGACAACCAGGGCGCTTTTCTACAGGGAAATCCATTGGTGCCGGCAGGCCCCATACCTCCCCATAATTTTATAAAAAAGCCCTACAATCCCATCGAACTTTCCGAATGAGCAGACCTGTAAAAAATATCGTAATCCTCTTGTGGATGTTTATGCCCATTCTGGGCTATTCCCAGTCGATAGAAGGCGTTGTTAAGGATAAAACCAACCATTCCCTCATCGAAGGGGTGGTGGTCACGTTATCGGACAAGAATGACAATACGATAGACTACTGTTTTTCAGACAAGAACGGCAAATACAAAGTATCGTACGGTAACCGTACGGATTCGCTCCGGTTAAGCGCCTCGTTGCTGGGCTATGAAACCCGGACTGTTCCGGTCGGGAACCGGCCCGGCCGGCTGGATTTCTCACTTCAACCGGCCGAATTCCAGTTGAAAGAAGTATTTGTAAAACCGCCAACCGTGCTGATCAAAGAAGATACTATTTTCTACAATGTGGCAGCATTACAAACCCAGAACGACCGGAAAATAGGCGACGTCCTCAAAAAAATACCGGGGATGGAAGTCTCCAATTCAGGGGGCATCACCTATCAGGGATCGCCAATCAATAACTTTTATATCGAGGGCTTAGATTTATTGGAAAAGAAATACGGGATCGCCACCAACAACATCCCGGTCGACGCCGTGGCCTCGGTCGAAGTCATCGAAAACCATCAGCCGGTAAAAATGTTGAAAAATGTGGTCGGTTCAATGGATGCCGCCGTGAATCTGAAGTTGAGAAAAGATAAAAAAATCCATCCGGTCGGTACGGTAAAGGCCGGGGGAGGTTTCGACTCCGACAATCCTTTATGGCTCCTGGAAGCATTCGGACTCCTGGCAGAAGAAAAAAAGCAGGCGATCGTGATGTATAAAACAAACAATACCGGAGAAAATATTGTCAGCGAACTGGACGATCAAACCATCAACATGGAACATTTGAAGAGCATCAAGCCCTTGCCTTCCGCCCTGATAACCAACCCGGCAACGCGAACGGTTCCGGTCGAAGAATCCCGTTATCTGTTCAATAAAACCCATGTCGTCACCCTGAATAACCTCTGGAAAATGTCTGAAAATGATAATATCCGGGTCAACATCCATTACATCAACGATCATAAAGAAGAAAATATCCGGCAGTACAGCTCGTATTTTAAAGGAGACAGCACCTTGATTATCCGGGAGTCCGAACAGTTAAACGACCGGCTGAACCTGTTGGATGGAATGATTACCTGGAATAGCAATGCCAGCGGTCATTTCTTCAAGAATGCGCTCCGGGGCGTCGCCAAATGGAATAATACGGCTTCCAATATACAAACTCAAAACCGGATTTCCGAACAGTACCAATTGTGGGATTACTACTTTCAGAACGACCTCAATTACTCGAAAAAAATAAAAAACCGGATGTGGAATATCAACTCGTTCGTGCGCTACTCATCCCTACCCCGTCAATTGGACGTAACAATCGATTCTTTAGCTTCCGCTCAATCGGTTCTGAGATCCGGTTTTTATACCGAAAACAGCACCTATTTTTCTTATGGAAAAGGACCCTCCCTGTTCAAATTAGACCTCTCCCTGAAAGCTGCCTTTGATAACCTGGACACCGATCTGGAGCATAATTTGTTTCCCGAGAGTTCCCGGAACGACCTGCACAGTAATTTTGTAGAAACAGCGCTTCTACCAAACTACCGGTTCAATAACGGAACATTCTCATTATCCCTCGATTTACCAATCGTATTCGACTGGCTGCAGGTTTCCGGAATTCCGGATGAATCCGGTAAAAATGAATATCCCAACTTCTTTTTCAACCCAGCCATAAGCATGAAATACAAATTAAAAGGACTATGGGAGTTTTATGTCCAGTCGCGTTACAATCAGGACATTGGGGATCTCTCGGATTTTATTATTCCCTATGTCATGACCGGTTACCGGAATCTGAGAAACACATCGGGCATCCTTTCAAAAAATAAATCGTTAAGGAATACCCTGCGGTTAAACTACAAAGATCCGCTAAAAGGATTTTATTTCAATCTGTCCGGATTTTACCGCCATCAGGAAAGGAATTTAGTCAATAAACAAGGTTTCATCGGAGATTTGAGCGTTTCAGGCAACCTGGAGCAGGAAAACAGTACGAGTTACTGGGGCGCTAACAGCTACATCGGAAAGAATTTTTACAAAATAGGGACCCTGTTCGCCCTGACAGCCAATTACACCCGGATGGAATCCAATAAGTGGCAACAAGGTTCCTTTTACCCCCTGCAATCGGAAATCTGGTCACTGATCCCAAAAATCGGCTTCAACCTGAAAAAACACTTCAATGTGAATTACGAAGGGATTTTTACTACTAATTATCAATCCATCACCAATACTTCAGGAATGAAATCCCGGAACCGGGTTTTTCAAGCATCCCAAAAAGTCAAAGTGTATTATTTTTTGAATGAAAAAATTGAACTGAAATTGAATGCAGAATATCTGGACGATGAGTTATCAGAAGATCTGAGCACCAACCTGCTATTCCTCGATTGTGGAGCATCTTATAAATACAAGCGGATGGAAATAAACTTAGCCTGGAATAACATCCTGGATGAAAAAGAATATTCATATTCCCTATATAATGACCTGGATACCTATAGCTACAGTTACAAACTAAGGCCTCAAAGTTTTTTGGTAACCGTCTCATTTTCATATTAGTATCCTTCCTAAAAACAAAGGTGCACCTTTTTGGCACACCTTCATTTTCAATTTTTATCCAATAAATTCGAATCGTCTTATTTGTCCCGGTCTTCCAGTCGTTTAGCACGTTTTCCGCTATCCGGGTGGCTGGAGAAAAGCTGATTGATCTTATCTAAAGAAGCGCTCATTTGCTCGATCTTACGCAGAGCCGATGCCATCGCTTTCGGATCATAACCATTGTCTTTCAAGAATTTATAACCATAATCATCGGCAGCATACTCTTGTTTTTGAGAATACTGGGCTCCAACCAAAGCTTCTCCCAATTGGCCGAACTGGCTATCAGTCAGTTTAGCAGCATCCGATCCGGTAGAAGCAATCGCTCCTTTAGCCGCCATCGTGAGATAAGCATTTTTCATCGCATCTTTGGAATCTCCGTTCTTAACGTGACCAATTTCATGACCGATAATTCCTAATAATTCTTCATCTGTCATCACATCCATCAAACCGGCAAGCACCCGGACACTTCCGTTCGGGCAGGCAAAAGCATTCTGATCGATTACACAATACAACTTGATATCCAACTTCAATCCATCGTAAGTTTTTAATCCTTTGATCAGTTTTTCGAATCGGACCGAATATTCCTGCCAGTTAGAGGCATCGGAACTCTTACATTCGGGGTTGTGAGCATCCATCCAGTCGATGTACTCCTGGGCCATTTCTGCCACCTGAGCATCGGTTAATGTAACCGCTGTAAGGGCATTACCAGCTGCGTCTCCCAATTTCTTGGTATCGATCTTAATTTTTCCAAATTGTGCATTAGCACCACCAATACTCGCAGCCAGAATAAAACAAAAAAGAATTACTTTTTTCATGTTCATTAGTTTTAAAAATTTAGTACTCGGGTTAATTAGTAGGGTATATTATTTAGAAACTATAAGCAACTCCTAATCCGAACATTTCCTTGAACTGAATTTTCGGACCTTCGTCTATTCCAGCAGAATTAACATAATGCTCTCTATCATAATATCTTAATGTCGTATTCAGTGTGGCAGTAAAAACCTCGTTGATTTTGAAATTGACTAACAAATCCCAATTCATATCGATGTTTCCAAAATTTTCATTGTAGGGGGTAAATGCATCGAATACGGAAATAATATCAACATTTTTCATCACATTTTTTTTCATGGAAACTTTCAGCAAAGAACCGGCCTCCACCTGAATTTTATCACCCGGATCAATTCCATAAGCCCCTGCGTTAGAAAGGCTGTCGTCCATTACAAACAAGAAACGAGTGGAGATCGGAGAGAAAAATATACTGAAATTATCGTTCGGCTTGTAGTCGATCCCCAATGCACTATTGGAATATCCCGGCGCCATCAACTTAGACATGTACTGCTCGGTATTGGGATAGTTGTATCCTTTAGCAAACTGGGTGTTATAGTCTACCAGCAATGAATAATAAAATTTCTTGTTTATCTGATAGCCCAGCTTGGAGGTAAACGATATTTTATCGGCATTCTTGCGCCAATCGTACTCATCAGAATAAGTAACACCGTATTGCAGCGCCAGGTCGTTATCCCAGGCCCATTTTCCTTTGGCGTAATCCAACGATCCATTGAGGTTAAAGTTTATTGGAATCGAGTTTTCTCCCCCGGCCGCCCAATTCACCAGTGTTGTTTGAGAAAATGTGATCCCGGAAATCCCGGATAATTTCCAATACGAAGTATCCTTCGGAGCTACCGAAAACACGGTCGCCGGATCCTGTGCTTTCAAGCTACAACCGGCAACCAATAATAACAAGATGATAAGTTTTGTTTTCATATGAGTTAAATTTGATTATTAAGAGCGTACCAAAAACGATCGACCTCTGAAAAACCGGGATCGATCCATTTAAAAATTAAACATTAAACCGGAAGTGCATGATATCTCCATCCTGCGCAATGTACTCCTTCCCTTCAATACTCATTTTTCCGGCATCTTTGCAGGCGGCTTCAGAGCCATAGTGGATAAAATCTTCATATTTTATCACCTCTGCCCGGATAAATCCTTTTTCAAAATCGGTATGGATCACCCCGGCGCATTGCGGAGCCTTACTACCTTTCAGAAAGGTCCAGGCCCGGACTTCCTGCACTCCGGCAGTGAAGTATGTTTGTAAATCCAGCAATTTATAGGCCGCTTTTATCAAACGATTCACTCCCGATTCGCTCAGCCCCAACTCGGAAAGGAATACCTCCCGCTCTTCATAAGTTTCGAATTCCGCGATCTCTGATTCGATCTTGGCAGCAACCACCAACAATTCGGCGTCTTCCTCTTTAATCGCCTCCCGCACCTGGTCGACATATTTATTTCCACCAGTGGCCGAAGCCTCATCCACATTACAAACATACAGCACAGGCTTGTTGGTCAGCAGAAACAACTCCCGGGCATATTTCTCATCTTCTTTACTTTCAAATTGAACCGTACGCGCCGATTTTCCCTGCTCCAAAGCCTCTTTGTAACGCACCAGGACGTCGTATGCCTGTTTAGCCTGCTTATCTCCTCCCGTTTGAGCCTGTTTCTGAACTTTGGATATCCGGGATTCCACACTTTCCAAATCCTTCAGTTGCAACTCGTAGTCGATAATTTCCTTGTCCCGTACAGGGTTGACAGAGCCATCCACATGGGTTACATTTTCATCGTCGAAACAACGGAGAACATGCAGAATCGCATCTGTTTCCCGGATATTGGCTAAAAACTTATTTCCCAACCCTTCTCCTTTGCTGGCGCCTTTCACTAATCCAGCAATATCGACAATCTCGACCGTTGTAGGCACAATCCGCTGGGGATTCACAAATTCAGCCAGTTTTGTCAGACGTTCGTCCGGAACGGTAATGACTCCGACATTCGGTTCTATTGTACAAAAAGGAAAGTTTGCAGCTTGAGCCTTCGCATTGGAAAGGCAATTGAAAAGAGTTGATTTACCGACATTGGGAAGACCAACAATACCGCACTGTAATGCCATTATAAATACAAGTTAAAATTAAAGCCGACAAAGTTACAAAATAATACCGATCAAAGAAGTATTTAGAGTATTTTTAAAATCCAAGCCGGAATCAATGCGCCTCGAGCCAGTTTTTTCCGAATCCACAATCAGCAACGACAGGAACCTGCAGGTTTACAGCATGTTCCATTTCTTTGACAACGATTTCTTTTACCTTTTCCAATTCATCGCTCAAGACATTGAAATTTAATTCGTCATGTACTTGCAGGATCATTTTAGAACCGATATTTTCCCCGATGAAACGGTTATAAATCCGAACCATCGCCACCTTAATGATATCTGCCGCCGAACCCTGAATCGGGGCATTAATCGCATTTCGTTCGGCATATCCGCGCACCACCGCATTCCGGGAGTTGATATCAGCCAAAAAACGTTTGCGATGAAAAATGGTCTCGACATATCCTTGTTCGCGCGCCTTTTCAATACTTTTATCCATGTATTTTTTCACATCAGGATAAATTTCAAAATAACCGTCGATCAATTCTTTTGCTTCGGAACGGGGAATGGAAAGACGTTCTGCCAACCCAAACACGGAAATGCCGTAAATAATGCCGAAATTAGCCGTTTTTGCTTTTCTCCGCATATCTTTCGTTACCGTATCGACCGATATTTTGTATATTTTAGCCGCCGTAGCAGCATGAATATCCTGCCCGCTACTGAATGCCTCAATCATATTTTTATCTCCGCTCAGATGAGCCATAATGCGCAATTCGATCTGTGAATAATCGACCGATAAGAAAACGCAACCCGGATCGGGAATAAACGCCCTCCGGATCTCTTTTCCATCGGCATCCCGGATCGGAATATTTTGAAGATTGGGATTCGTGGAACTCAACCTCCCTGTCGATGTAACGGTTTGGTTGAACGTGGTATGCACCTTTCCGTCATTCGGATCGATCAAAGAAGGCAGGGCATCAATGTAGGTACTCAACAGTTTTTTCAATCCCCGGTAGTCGAGGATTTTTCCAACGATAGGATGCTTGGATCTCAGACTTTCAAGCACTTCTTCATTGGTGGTATATTGGCCGCTTTTTGTTTTTTTAGCTTTATCCATAATTTTCATCCGGTCGAACAGGATTTCTCCTACCTGTTTTGCAGAATTGATATTGAAATCCATTCCAGCCATTTCATAAATTTCCTGTTCAATATCAATCAACCGGGCAGTCAATTCCTGAGAAGAAAGTTTCAATGCCTCCGTATCCAACCGGACACCGATGGCTTCCATATCTGCAAGCACCTTGACCAGAGGCATTTCTATATCATAAAACAGTTGAGACAAGTTATTTTCTGTGATCTTTTTTTCAAAAATATTGCGGAGTTTCAAAGTTACATCCGCATCTTCCGCAGCATAGTCGGAGATGATATTCAGAGGCACTTGCCTCATATTCAACTGATTCTTACCCTTCGCTCCGATCAGTTCATCGATGTGAATGGTCTGGTAATCCAGATAAGTTTCTGCTAAATAATCCATGTTATGCCTTAATTCCGGATTGAGCAGGTAATGAGCGATCATGGTATCGAAGAGGGGAGCTTTGACATCGACCCCATATTTTTTCAGAACTAAAATATCATACTTGATATTCTGGCCTATTTTTAAAACCTTACTGCTTTCAAGCACCGGTTTGAATTGATCGACCAATTTCTTAGCCTCATTAAAATTTTCGGGAACCGGTAAGTAAAACGCCTCTCCCTCGTCGACCGCAAACGACATACCGACCAATTCTGAAGTCAAGGGGTCGATTCCGGTGGTCTCCGTGTCAAATGATACCATTCTGCGAGCATAGATTTTCCCGATTAAATCGTATATTTCCGACTCTAACACAAGGGTTTTGTAAGTATGTGGTATCGATTTTAAGTCGCTGAGATTCGAATGAAATAAATCATCTGTATCTTTGACTTCAAATTCCGGAAAGAGCAGGCCTTGAGACGGATTGTTTTTAGGGGAGGAGAGGGGTTGTTGTTTTTCTTCTCCGAAAATCCGGCCGGCAAGATTCCGGAACTCAAGTTCATTGAAAATTTCTTTCAGTTTTACCTCGTTGGCTTTTTCACGCTCCAACTCTCCGGCATTAAATTCAATCGGAACATCCGTTTTGATTGTCGCCAGAAATTTGGAAAAGAGGATCATTTCTTTATTTGTTTCAATTTTTTCCTTTAAACTTCCTTTCAATCCGGAAGTATGCTCCAGTAGGTTTTCAACATTTTTAAATTCGGAAATTAATTTTTGAGCGGTTTTCTCACCGACTCCGGGACATCCGGGAATATTATCCGATTTATCGCCCATCAGACTCAGAAGGTCGATCATTTGTTCCGGATATTCCAGTTCATATTTCGCCTGGACTTCCTTTACTCCCAATATTTCAAAATCCGAACTTCCGTACTTGGGCTTATAAATATAAATAGTATCTTCCACCAACTGAGCATAATCTTTATCCGGAGTCATCATATAAACCTCAAAACCAGTTTTAGCTCCTTTCTTGGCTAAAGTTCCAATCACATCGTCGGCTTCATAACCCGACACTTCAAGCAATGGAATATTATAGGCCCGGATAATTTCCTTAATAACCGGAACAGATTCCCGGATCACTTCCGGAGTTTCCTCCCTCAATGCTTTATACGCCTCATAAGCTTCATGCCGGAAAGTCGGCCCCGACGGATCGAAAGCAATCCCGATATGAGTCGGATTTTCCTTTTTCAATACATCTTCCAGAGTATTAACAAAGCCAAAAATAGCTGAAGTATTCTTACCTTTCGAATTCACCCTCGGATTTTTGATAAAGGCGTAATACGACCTGTAAATCAAAGCATAAGCATCTAAAAGAAACAACTTCATCAGGAAAAAATTTAATTATTACCCTGTAAAGGTATAAAAAAACTGATTACTCTTGACTTAACCCCTTTTTCTCTTGGATTTTATTTTTAACTTTGTGGATTATTTCAACACAATTTATGAGTAAGCACGATGCAATTGTAAAACCTGTAGAAAAAGAGATGAAAGCTTTTAATCATCTCTATAGTGAGGTTTTACAAGGACATTCCACCGATTTTCAATCGATGATCGACTATATCAATGAAGCAAACGGAAAAAAAATCCGGCCTCTGATTTCATTGCTTACCGCTAAAGTTTGTGGAGAAACAAATCAAAAAACCATCGATTATGCTGTGGTTTTAGAGCTTTTACACACGGCGACCCTCATTCACGACGATGTAGTCGACGACACCAAAACCCGTCGCAGCCGGCCTTCTATTAATGCCCGTTACGATAACCGGATTGCGGTGCTTTTGGGAGATTATATCCTTTCTTTAGCCATCGTCAGAGCAGTTATGTCGCAAAGTCTTCAGATTCTGAGTATTATATCCAGTCTGGCCCAAAATCTGGTTGATGGAGAATTAAGTCAGATGATTTCTTCCGATGAGAAAATAATCGATGAAGAACGGTATTTTCATATCATCCGGAAAAAAACGGCAGTTTTGCTGTCGTCCTGCTCCGAAATGGGAGCTTTATCAGTAGGAGCCGATAAAAAAACCATCGAAAGTTTCCGACTGTTCGGGGAATATCTCGGGATCTGCTTCCAGATAAAAGACGACATTTTCGATTACTTCGAACAGGGAGAGATCGGAAAACCAACCGGAAATGATATCCGGGAGGGAAAAGTGACCTTGCCACTGATCTACGCACTCCGGACCGCTCCCAAGGAAAGATCCGGCGAAATGTTAAACCTGATCCGGACTGCAGATTTTTCTACCGGAAACATTCAGCGATTGACCGACTTTGCGAAAGAATTCCAGGGAATCGAGTATGCCCAGACCAAAATGGATCAGATCAAACAGCAGGCGCTTGCTTTACTAAATGATTTTCCGGAGTCGGAAGCCAAAAAAGCGCTCATCCAATTAGTCGACTACATTATAGAAAGAAAGAAGTAAAAAACTCAGACTTTCCTGATTTTTCCGTTAATTAACAGACAAATTAAAAAAGCCGTAAAAGCCCCCATTCCATCGAATAAAAAATCCATCCAATCTCCTGTACGGGTAAGGGTCAGGTATTCCTGCATTAATTCGATAAGGCCACTGAATAGAGTGGGGAAGAGGAAAGATAATAAAAACAGTTTTTTCCCCTGAACTTTACGTCTAAAATAATTGGAAGCCTCAAAAAATAAAATGCCGCCCATAGCGCCAAACATCAGGAAATGAACCAGTTTATCAAAATTCGTCATTTCAACCTTGGGCAAAGGCTCGGTATTCATAAAGCACAAGATCAGAATCACTACCGACAGGATAATACTGATTTTGTAGTTATTAAGGAATGAAATCATATTTCTTTCAATAAATTATCAGCCAGACTACTGGCTCCTATTCTAAAAAATTCAGGCGTTAACCACTCATTACCAAGAATTTCCTTCACAATCGTATAATATTTCAATGCATCTTCTGTTGTGCGGATTCCTCCGGAAACTTTCAGTCCGATTTTACGGTTATGAAGAGCATGGTATTCTTTGATTGCCTCACACATCACATAAACTGCCTCAGGAGATGCACCAGGATACACTTTTCCAGTCGAAGTCTTGATAAAGTCAGCTCCGGAATACATCGATAAAATCGATGCTTTTTTAATGTTGGAGGCCGTTTTCAAAAGACCGGTTTCCAGGATCACTTTGAGGTGAGCATTCCGGCAAGCTTCTTTAAGTTCCTGAATTTCAACACAAACTTCCTCCAGATCATGGTCGAAAAAGTTTCCAATATTCAAAACCACATCGATTTCATCCGCTCCGTCCGCTACAGCCAGCGAAGTTTCGGCAACCTTAACTTCTATAAATGTCTGTGAAGAAGGGAATCCGGCGCTTACAGCAGCAATTTTAACATCGGCAGTCAAGGCTTCCTTCACGGTTTCTATAAAGTTTGGAAAAACACAAATAGCAGCCACATTCTTTACATCCGCTCTGACGCCATCAAATTCATTGACTTTTTCCACAAATTTCCAGATACTCTCCTTTGAATCTTCAGTATTCAGAGAAGTCAGGTCGATACACGAATACAAAAATTTAAGGACCTCTTCCGACCGGTTTTTATCCGTATTTTTTTCGATTATTTCGGATGTTTTCCGACTAACGGACTGGTCATCCAAATTCAGGTTAAATTGACTTAAAACTTCTTCATACTTGCTCATAATCCATTACCTATTATTTTTTTAATTTTTCATTATTTTTATGCCTTTCCGAATCACGTATCGTTTTTTTCTCCATATTTTTTAAAAAAGCATCTGTCAGATCTACTCCCGTCTGATTCGCCAAACAAATCAGAACCCATAAAACATCAGCCATTTCATCGGCCAGATTTTTTTCCAAGTCCGACTTCTTAAACGATTGATCACCGTAGGTACGGGCCATGATCCGTGCCAATTCTCCCACCTCTTCAGTCAGGATCGTCATGTTAGTCAGTTCACTGAAATATCGGACACCAACCGTTTTTATCCAACTATCTACCTGATTTTGAGCATCTTGAATAGTCATATTATTCTTTATTTTGAGAATCAATCAGAATCGTTACCGGACCATCATTCAATAATTCTACTTTCATATCCGCACCAAATTCACCGGTTTTAAGCTCTTTTCCTAAAAGTAACGCGAGTTCGGAACAGAATGACTCGTACATCGGAACTGCAAAATCCGGCTTGGAAGCGCGGATATAAGAAGGACGATTGCCTTTTTTAGTCGAAGCATGAAGTGTAAACTGGCTCACACACAAAATTTCTCCACCAACATCCAGAACCGAACAATTCATCACACCGCTCTGGTCGTCAAAGATACGTAAATTTACGATTTTCCGGCATAAGAAATCGATGTCTTCCGGGGTATCGGCATCCTCTATTCCGACAAAAACCAAAAGTCCCCGGTTAATCTCCGACTTCCGGATACCGTTAATCGTTACAGAAGCTTTGCTAACTCGCTGAATAACAACCCTCATGATAATCCTTTATATAATAATTCCGCGCGATGTTTACCAATCAATTCGATCAATTCATCCAGGGGCGCTTCCTTTATTTTTTTAACACTTTTGTATTTTCTTAGCAATTTTTCTTTAGCGACATCCCCAATTCCCTTAATATCATCTAATTCCGAAACAATCTGCTGCTTGCTTCTTTTTTGCCGGTGAAAGGTAATACCAAACCGGTGTGCTTCATCCCTCAATTGTTGAATTAATCTCAGGCTTTCAGAATTTTTATCCAAATAAAGTGGAATCGGATCACTCGGAAAATAAATTTCTTCCAATCGTTTGGCAATACCAATAATCGGAATTTTTCCGTATAAACCCATATCAATCAAAGCATTAGAAGCCGCATGCAGTTGTCCTTTTCCTCCATCGATCACAATCAGCTGAGGTAAAGGTTGTTCTTCCTCTACCAAATGGCTGTATCTCCTGAAAACCGTTTCGTACATGGACGAAAAATCGTCCGGACCAACTACCGTTTTGATATTAAAATGCCGGTAATCTTTTTTAGAGGGTTTAGCCTTTTTAAATACAACACAAGCCGAAACAGGATTGGTTCCCTGAATATTGGAATTATCAAAACACTCAATGTGAAGGGGTAATTCTTTCAGGTGTAAATCGGTTTGCAATGTTTTCAGGATCCGGGTTCCCCGCTGATCGGGATTTAGTTTTTCCGCCTGCTTCAACTGATCCACTTTATACTGCATCACATTTTTTTGTGATAATTCCAGTAGTTTTTTCTTATCTCCACGTAAAGGAATCGTAAAAGCAACATCATTCAGAACAATATCTGGAGAAAAAGGAACAATGATTTCCCGGGCATCGCTCTTAAAACGAGTTCTAAGCTCAGTAATACCAAGTCCCAGAATCTCTTCTTTCGGCTCATCCAATCGAACTTTATACTCGATGGTATACCCCTGAACAATCAAACCCGACACAATGTGCAAATAATTAATGTATACAGATTGATCATTACTTTCATATGAAAAAACATCGACATTGTGCAAGTTCGGACTGACAACAATCGACTTTGCCCGATAATTTTCGAGCAACTCATATTTTTTCTTTATTTCCTGAGCTTCCTCAAATTTCATTTCATCTGAAAAATGCAACATTTCATCGTACAATTTCCGGAGAATCTGAGTAATATTTCCCTTTAAGATTTCACAAATAGAAACGATTGTTTTGTTATAATCGTCTTCCGGCTGCAAGCCTTCACAAGGACCTAAGCAGTTTTTGATATGATACTGCAAACAAACCTTGAATTTTCGTTTCTGAATATTTTCTTTTGTAAGGGGATATCGACAACTCCGCACCGGAAACATACCGGTAATTAAACGCAACATAGTTTTAACAGTCGGAACAGAAGGGTAGGGGCCGAAATAGATTGATTTATCTTTCAATACTGTTCTCGTCAGAAAAACACGAGGAAAGGGTTCGTTTTTCACCACAATCCAAGGATAGGTTTTATCATCCTTCAACATGACATTGTACCGGGGCTGATGTTCCTTGATCATGTTATTTTCAAGCAACAAAGCATCTTCTTCCGACCCGACTACAATATACTTGATATCCCTTATTTTTCTAACAAGGATTCTGGTTTTAGGGCTATCCTGAATCTTATTAAAATAAGAGGATACCCGTTTTTTCAGGTTTTTGGCTTTCCCCACATAAATGATCACACCCATCTCATCCAAATACATATAACATCCCGGACTTTCCGGGATGGCTGAAATGATCAGAGATAAATCCGGAGTGTCATATTTGTGAGGAATATCCATATCTATTTATCTTCTGGGACAACAATCAGTCTGCTTCATATTTTATGACCGAATCGACCTGTATCCCTTTTTCAAAGGCAGCCCTTCCATTCAAACTCTCTAATTCGACAATAAAATTAACAATAATCTTTTTAGGATTGAATTTTCGGACCAATTTACAAGCCGCCAGCATGGTGCCTCCAGTAGCCAGTAAATCATCATGCAGTAACACGACATCATTTTCAGTCAATGCATCTTTATGAATCTGAATAGCATCTGTACCATATTCCTTACTATACGACTCCTCAAAAACTGCAGCAGGCAACTTCCCTGGCTTTCGAATCGGAACAAATCCCACCCCAAGTCGCGTGGCCAGAATCGGCCCCATAATAAAACCACGAGACTCAATCCCAATCACTTTTGTGATTCCGGAATCCTTATACATTTCATACAAATCATCCGACAACTTACGCAAACAATCTGCATCTTTAAACAAAGTAGTTACATCCTTAAATTGAACCCCCGGAATCGGAAAGTCGGGCACATTTCGAATCGAATTCTTTAATTTTTGAATATTCATTTTTAATTTTATATCAATTGTTCCACGTGGAACATTACTTTCACCTACCCAATAAAACCAAAAGCACATTAATATCATTCGGAGAAACCCCAGGAATCCGACTGGCTTGGGCAATTGTTTCAGGGTCAATATTCGTTAGCTTTTGTTTTGCTTCGGTCGACAATGATTGAATAGTATTATAATCAAACCGCCCCTGGATTCTAATGTTTTCTAAACGATTAATTTTTTCTGCAATTATTTTTTCACGAGCAATGTACCCTTCATATTTCATTAAAATTTCTGCTGCTTCGATAATCTCCTGCTTCCTATTCTGAATCTTATCCAACTCTAATTTGAAGGGAGGGACCAGTTCGGCCACTTTCTCAATATCTAATTGAGGACGAAGAATTATATCAATCAGTTTCACTCCGTGACGCAAAGGTGTGGTTCCGAATCTTTCCAAACCAGCATTGATATATTCTGCTTTTATGGAGTAGCTTCGGGCAAAGTCGACAATCCGTTTTATTTCCTGTTTCTTCTCTTCCAACAATTCAAAACGTTGCAAGTTCGCCAAACCAATCCGGTAACTTCTTTCTGTCAACCGCATATCAGCATCATCCTGACGCAAAAGGATACGATATTCTGCTCGGGAAGTAAACATCCGGTAAGGCTCATCCACTCCTTTAGTAACTAAATCATCGATCAATACGCCAATATAGGCTTCATCCCGGCCCAGCACAAATTCCGGTCCACCATGCGATTTAATGTGAGCATTAATCCCCGCAATCAATCCCTGAGCGCCGGCTTCTTCATATCCGGTAGTGCCATTGATCTGTCCTGCAAAAAAAAGATTTTTGATCCGCTTTGTTTCCAATGTATGATTCAATTGCGTCGGCTGAAAAAAATCATATTCAATGGCATAACCGGGACGATAAATATGAATGTTCCGGAATGCCGGTATTTGCTGCAAAGCGTTCAACTGAATATGGAGTGGGAGAGAGGATGAAAATCCATTCAGGTAATATTCCTGAGTATTTTCACCTTCCGGCTCCAGAAACAATTGATGTTGTGCTTTATCAGAAAATGTAACAATTTTTGTTTCGATACTCGGGCAATACCGGGGACCTATACTTTGGATTTGTCCGTTGTATAAAGGTGAATCGTCTAAGCCATTACGTAACACTTCATGGCAGGACTCATTCGTATAGAGAGTCCAGCAACTTAACTGATTCAATGGACGGGGTCGAAAATCCAAGTATGAAAACTTGTGATAATCGTTTTCTCCCTTCTGTTCTTCCGTCAATGAAAAATCCACACTCCGGCCATCGATACGTACCGGGGTTCCCGTTTTCATCCGGTCGGATATAAAACCCAGCGATCGCAACTGTTCGGTTACGCCATAAGATGCCGGCTCCGAAATACGACCTCCATGCATTTGTGTACGTCCGATATGCAGCAATCCATTGAGAAAAGTACCTACAGTCAACACCACAGATTTAGCCCTGAACTCCACATTCATTGCCGTACATACACCGCAAACAACTCCATTTTCAACAATCAACCGGGTTACAGTATCCTGCCAGACCAATAAATTGGGAATACCATCGATCACTTCCCTCCATTTCTCAATAAACCGGGCCCTGTCGCTCTGAGCACGCGGACTCCACATAGCGGGTCCTTTTGAGCGGTTCAACATTCGGAATTGAATGGCCGTCATGTCCGTCACAATCCCCATCTGTCCTCCTAACGCATCGATCTCACGAACAATCTGCCCCTTGGCAATCCCGCCCACGGCAGGATTGCAACTCATCTGGGCAATCTTGTTCATATCCATCGTTATCAACAGGGTTTGCGATCCCAGATTAGCAGCAGCAGCAGCAGCATCACAGCCCGCATGACCAGCTCCGACAACGATCACATCATAATTAAACTTCATATTTCTCTATGAAATAGTCAAAATAATATTTAATCAACTATATATCAGTAAAATAATAATCCTAATGCCTCATTTTCTCTTGTTCTCATCTCCTGCTCTTCGTGGGAAGATTTATCTTTAAATCCGCATAAATGCAAGATACCGTGAATCATCACCCGGTGCAGTTCCTCATTATAATCTGTTCCGAATTTTTCAGAATTGCTCTTTACAGTATCCAATGAAATAAAAATATCGCCCGATATCATATTTTTCTCCGAGTAATCGAATGTAATAATATCAGTATAATAATCATGCTTCAGGTATTCCCTGTTAATTTTCAGGATGTAATCGTCCGAACAAAAAATATACGAAATATCGCCCGGTTTCTTTTGGTAAAAAGCAATGACTGTTTTTATCCAATTCGCTGTTTTCCTACGTTTTATATTGGGAAAGAAAATATCTTCCGCCTGATAAACGACTGACATAAACAATTTAATAATAAGGTGAAATTTTTCATATTGAACCAGCCTGCAAAGGTACAATTTATTTTTAAAACAATTTATTCCTATCTTTGCGACCGAACCAATGATATATGATTGAAGATCAAATAAAAATTCACGATCAGTTTTCCCTGGAGTTCAAAATAGGTTTTACAGAAGGGAAAAATCTAAACGAAAAAAATCAGGAAAAAAATGATTTTTCGGTTAACATCTGGATTTTTGTACCGAACTCATTGGGTATCGACCGGCACACCTACTCAAAAGAAGATTTTTACCGGGATATTAAATCCAATATCCGGCTGATCACACCCATTTACTTGTTACGAGATATCGCCAATGAAAAAGAATTGCCATTCCGGTTATTGGAAGAATCTTTTCATAAAGCGGCCAAAGAGCCGACCCGTAATAACCTGATGGATTATGAACGGCACATCAAAATGTTCCAATCCATCCTGAAAAGTTCTATGCGTGATGAATTAAAGCACATTCAAAATTCCGGTGAAGAGGAAGATTGGTCGTATCTCGTCCTATCGTTTGTCCGGAACTGCAAATCGATCGCAAATCATTATCGTTCTCTACGTCATATAATTAATGTCCCGACTATCGAAAAGAATATTTTTGAATATTATCTTTTCGGCGATGAGTTCATGAGCAATCTGATCGAGCTTCACTTATTCAAAATCCTGCAATATTTTGATAAAAGGAATAAGAATATCTACGAAAAAGAGAAAAAGGCCATCCTGGAACTAATCAACTATGAAATCCGGTACAAAGAAGAAAAAGGCTATGCTATTATCGATAAGAACAGTACCAATAAGAATAAAGATGTGGTATTCCGGTTTGGAGCTTTGAAAAAATACATTGAAAGCCAACTTTTTCTTAAAGTCAAAAAACGGGAAGACGGAGCAGTTATAAAGCAGTTTTACTACAGCATTGCCGCCGGAATTTCCATGATATTCGCAACTGTAGTGGCGTTTATATTCCAGTCTAAATACGGAAACTTCACATTACCCTTGTTCATCGCCCTGGTGGTGGGATATATGCTGAAAGACCGGATCAAAGAGCTTTCCCGGTATTATTTCTCATATAAGCTGAACAGCAAGTATTTTGATAACCGGGTGGATATCAGAATCAACGATAACGAAGAGATCGGAGTTTATAAAGAAAGCCAGACTTTCGTAAACGAAACGAACATCCCGCGGGAAGTTGTACAACTTCGTAACCGTTCGGCCATCCTGGAAGCTGAAAACCGGATTAATGACGAAAAAATCCTGCTCTACAGGATGCAAATGCAATTGAACAGTAAAAACATCGACCTTTCGAACCGTTATCCGGTTTCAGGAATAAACAACATTATCCGGTTCAATATTTCACAGTTCATCCATAAAATGGACAATGTAGAAGTTCCAATCTATATAACCGATAATGAATCGGATTACAAGGTAATTCTGGGAGAAAAAGTATACTATTTGAATTTCATTGTCCGTTACGAGCACCAGGATCAATTGGAATACAAACGCTACCGGGTCATGTTCAACCGGAACGGGATCAAGGAAATCGAACAGATCTGATGATTCAGATCCGCCCGGTTAGTTACAGAGAATCGATAAAACTCCGGATCGCTTCCGGATCATCCGCATCCGGCGCCCAAGGGGCTATATTCTCAGCTTTCAAAGGTGCATAAGGACCCAGCTTGGCTTCATAAACAACCGTATCCGGTTCCAAAACAATGAATGTATGCCATACATGGGCGGGAATATCCATACCATAAACTCCTTTAGCCGGGTTGACTTCTTTTTTAAGAATGACGCGACCCGCATCATCGAATAAATAGGTCATCAGGCTTCCTTTTAGCACTAAATAACTCTCATCCTTATCCGGATTCAGATGACGGTGAGGGGGGAAATAGGTCCCGGGCTGCATGGCATTGATCAGCCGGTTAAAGGAATCAGACTCCTGCTCATGAAAATTATAATTCATACGAAGCCGGGGAGATTTCTGGGCCTGACGGGAAACTTCCATCAAAAGTTTATCATCAATTATCTGATACATAGAAATTTAATTTTTAACCAAAAAATACATAACAAACAGAAATCGCAGCAATTACCCCAAACAGATCGGCTAATAAAGCACCACTGACTGTATAGCGTGTATTCTTAACATTCACTGCTCCATAATATACCGCAACAACATAAAACGTAGTATCGGTAGAACCCTGAAAGATACTCGATAAACGCCCGACAAACGAATCCGCCCCATAAGTTTGCATGGCATCCAGCATCATTCCGCGGGCGCCGCTGCCACTCAAAGGCTTCATAATCGCAGTGGGCAGGGCAGGAACAAAATCCGTATTAAAGCCGCACATGGCAACCAACAAAGAAACCCCGTTAATCAGGAAATCCATAGCCCCGGAGGCCCGGAATAAGGCGATCCCGACCAACATAGCCACCAAATAAGGAATAATCATTACAGCGGTCTTAAAACCATCTTTTGCGCCTTCAATGAAAGCATCGTATACGTTGATCTTTTTTCTGATTCCCGATAAAATAAACGCAATAATAATGCTCAGCAATAAGAAATTAGCCGCAAATCCGGAATACGTGGCGATCTTTTCCTGGGGCATCGATCGAAACAACCAGATTACCAATCCGATAAATGCAATTAACCCACCGAAAACAGATAGCAGGACTCTATCCAACAATTTAATTTTTTGCCTGACACAAACGTAGATAACCCCTGCTAATGTCGATATGGTCGTTGCAATAGCCAACGGAATAAAAATATCGGAAGGATTAGCCGAGCCCATCTGGGCGCGGTAAACCATGATTGTTATAGGGATAAGAGTCAAACCGGAAGCATTGAGTACCAGGAACATAATCATTGAATTAGAGGCTGTATCCTTATCCTTATTCAATTCCTGCATCTCATTCATCGCTTTCAAACCTAACGGGGTAGCCGCATTATCCAGGTTCAGCATATTGGAGGCGATATTCATCATCATCGAACCGGTTGCCGGATGTCCTTTCGGAATCTCCGGGAACAAGCGGCTGAAAAGAGGGTATCCCATGCGGGAAAGAAAATTAACCATGCCTCCTTTTTCTCCGATTTTCATAAACCCGAGCCAAAGAGAAAGAATACCCGTAAGTCCGAGTGAAATTTCAAAGGCTGTTTTAGCAGAAGAGAAAGTTGCACTCATCATCTCGGTGAAGACATTCAAATCGCCATACAAAAACAGTCTGAATAATCCGACAACAAAAGCAACAATGAAAAAACCAATCCAAATGTAATTTAAAACCATAACTGATTATAAAAGTAAGATACAAATATACAGCTTTATTCCAAAAAGATACTGCTGAAATTCGGTGCGGATAAAATTCATTACTTATTTTTGCAGGATGAATACAATTCACGCTGTTATTTTTGACTTGGACGGAACATTGGTCGATTCGCTGATCGATATCGCCGACGCCATGAACCGGACACTCTCAAAATTCGATTATCCTACATACCACTACGACGACTACAAATACTTCGTAGGAAACGGACTGAAGAGTCTGGTGCACCGGTGCCTTCCGGATCATAAAAAAGGGGAAGAGCGCGTATTGGAATGTTTGCAGGTAATGCTTCAGGAATACGGGAAATCCTATGCAGATAAAACCCGGCTTTACAAGGGGATTCCGGAGTTATTAGACGCACTGACCATTAAAGGATTAAAAAAAGCAATCTTATCAAATAAAGCAGATGAGCTGACACAAAAAATTGCTTCCCGGTTACTCGATTCCTGGACATTTGAAATCATTTTGGGATCGACCGACCGGTTTCCCCGAAAACCAGACCCGGAATCGGCCCGGTACATTTCAAAAAAATTGAATACCCCCCCTGAAAATATACTTTATTTAGGCGATACCAATGTCGATATGCAGACAGCCAATGCTGCCAATATGTTTGCCATAGGCGTAACCTGGGGGTTCAGAACACGGGAAGAATTAGTGGAAAACGGCGCAAAAGCAATTATTGATCATCCGTCGGAATTACTGGCTTTCTTAAAGTAAAGAAAATCGGATTTCTTTTACATGAAAATGTTGATGTGTAAAGAAAATCGGATTTCTTTTACATGAGAATGTTGATGTGTAAAGAAATTTTGATTTACTTTACACATTCTAATGCTTCTTTTTATGAATGATTTAAAATTCTTGCCATCCGACTTCAATTTTGAAACAAAAAAAATTTTGAAGAAAACAGCATCCGCTCACAGAAGGCTGGCCGAATTGAAAGGTATTGCCGAAACAATTCCCAACCATTCCATTTTAATCAATACACTGGCTTTACAAGAAGCAAAAGATAGCTCTGCGATTGAAAATATCATCACCACTCATGATGAAATGTTCAAATCCCAACTTTTTGAAGATGATATTAAAAGCCCTGCGATGAAAGAAGTTAATTCTTATGTTAAGGCGCTTATCTACGGATTTGGAATGGTCAAAAACACAAAAATGTTGAGAAATACAGATATTTTAAAAATTCAGGAAATATTAAAGAAAAACGATGCTGGCTTTCGTAAACTTCCAGGAACAGCACTAAAAAATCAATTGACAGGAGAAACAATATACACTCCTCCCCAGGACTATGGAGAAATCGCAAAACTAATGACCAATCTGGAATTATTTATTAATGACGATTCCCTTTCCGACCTGGATCCTCTGGTCAAAATGGCCATTATTCATTTTCAGTTTGAAAGTATTCATCCTTTTTATGATGGCAATGGAAGAACGGGGCGGGTGATCAATATCTTATATTTAGTATTATACGGATTATTAGACATTCCTGTTTTATACTTAAGCCGTTATATCATAAGGAATAAATCTGAATATTACCAGCTTTTACAAGCTGTCAGGGAAAAAGAAACCTGGGAAGAATGGGTGCTTTTCATGTTAGACGGTATTGAAAAAATTTCAATGGAAACGATTGATTTAATACGGGCAATAAGAACATTGATGCAACAATATAAACATAGTATCCGAAAACAGTTTTCATTCTACAGTCAGGATTTATTGAACAACTTATTCAAGCATCCTTATACTAAAATCGATTTTGTAATGCAAGACATGAATATAAGCCGGCCAACTGCCAGTAAGTATCTTGATGAACTCTCCACAAACGGTTTCCTTAAAAAGGAAAAGATAGGGAAATATAATTATTATGTCAACCAGCCTTTATTTGAACTTTTTGCAACAGAGAAAAATACATTCCGGAAAGTTGATCCGGTTATCACTGTAAATCCAACAATAAAATGATGAAATGGTTAACCGGCAACTGGATCGAAATTACCGGAGCATTTTTCGCCCTAGTTTACCTCATTCTGGAAGTAAAGCAAAAATGGTCCATGTGGATTGTTGGAATAATCAGTTCGGCATTTTACGTATTCATCTTCTTTGAAGCCAAACTATACGCAGAAATGGGAATGAACGCTTATTTCGCAGCCATGTCGGTCTATGGGCTGTACTGCTGGAAATATGCTGAAAACGGCTCCAATGAGCTAAAAATAACTCATATTGCCCTTAAAACAGTAGGATGGTTGTTTTTATCCGGAATCGTATTATCCGGGATCATCGCCCGGATTCTCATAAAATACACAGATTCTCCTGTACCCTATGCAGACACATTGGTTGCGGTACTGAGTATTATAGCCACCTGGATGGTTGCTCATAAATATATCGAGCATTGGTATGTCTGGATTTTCACAAACTGCTTTGCCACAGGATTGTATATTTACCAGGGATTGTATCCGACCGCCCTGCTTTTTGCTGTTTATACAACCATGTCGATTGTAGGATTGTTGGAATGGAAGAAAATGATGATAAACGACCAATTAAGAGTTAAGAATTGAAAATGAGAAAAATTTCAATCATACAAGATTTCCGGACGATTATACTGGCAAACGGGGCTTTTCCAATACATAATATCCCCTTATCATTTCTGCGGAAGGCAGAAAAAATCGTTTGTTGTGACGGAGCTACCGAAAACCTGTTGGCTTACGGGTTGGAACCGGATTATATCGTTGGCGACCTGGACAGTATTTCAAAAGAATTATCGAATCGTTACGCCGGCATCCTGTATCACAATCCGGATCAGGAAACCAACGATCTGACAAAAGCGATTGAATTCTGCCTGAAAAATAACCGGAATGAAATTACGATACTGGGCGCTACCGGCAAACGAGAGGATCACAGTTTGGCAAATATCTCTCTTTTAGCCGATTATCAGGTATCGGCCAAGGTACAAATGCTGACGGACTACGGGACTTTTGTTCCGATATCCGAATCTACTACTTTCGAAAGCTACCCAGGACAACAAGTTTCAATTTTCAGCCTGACGCCCGATACCCGCTTTACAAGTGATAATCTGCAATATCCCTTAAATAAAAAATCATTAACTTCCTGGTGGCAGGGAAGTTTGAATGAAGCAGCCGAAAGGGAATTCAATATTAAAATAGACCGCGGAAAAGTCCTCATATTCAGAGAATACTGATCTTCTTAAATCACTTTATATTTTAAATCTTTCTTCTTATCGGATATCGAGCAACAAATATGTTCCCCAGCCAGACTATCATTTATCAGCTTAATCATAATGTTCCTGAAAAAATCCTTACCTTTGCACTCTTAAAATAATTGAGAATTAAAAAAGATGGTTATTCTTCTCTACTACGGTTCTCAATTTTCAATTCTCGATTTAAAATGATTACAGTAAGCAATTTAGCCATTCAGTTTGGCAAAAGAGTTCTATTCCAAGACGTTAATTTAAAATTCACACCTGGAAATTGTTATGGCATTATCGGTGCAAATGGGGCCGGAAAATCAACCTTCTTAAGGGTATTGAGCGGAGATTTGGACGCCAATACCGGAACAATCGCTTTCGGATCCGGAGAACGTCTTTCTGTACTGAGGCAAGACCACTTCGCATACGATGAATTTACGGTGATGGATACTGTTTTACAGGGACATACCGTACTTTGGGATATTACCAAAGAGAAAGATGTGTTGTATGCCAAAGCTGATTTTACAGAAAAAGACGGTGTGCGTGCTGCCGAACTGGAAGAAAAGTTTGCAGAATTGGAAGGCTGGAATGCCGAAAGCGATGCCGCCAACCTGCTCAGCGGACTGGGAATCAGGGAAGACCTGCATTACATGCTGATGAAAGATGTCGGAGCAAACGAAAAAGTTCGTATCCTGTTGGCTCAGGCCCTGTTCGGAAAGCCGGATAACCTGTTATTGGACGAGCCGACCAACGATTTGGATATCGATACAGTCATGTGGCTCGAGAATTACCTTTCCAATTTTGAAAATACAGTTCTGATCGTATCACACGACCGCCACTTTTTGGATGCGGTTTGTACACACACGGTAGATATCGACTACGGCGAAATCAAGCTGTTTTCCGGAAACTATAGTTTCTGGTACGAATCGAGCCAGTTAGCTTTGCGTCAGCAACAACAACAGAATAAAAAAGCAGAAGAAAAGAAAAAGGAGCTGGAAGAATTCATCCGCCGGTTCAGCGCCAATGTAGCTAAATCAAAACAAACTACAAGCCGGAAAAAGATGCTGGAAAAACTCAACATCGAAGAAATCCAGCCATCTTCACGGAAATACCCAGGAATTATCTTTACACCTGCCCGCGAAACAGGAAACAAAATATTAGAAATCAACGGTTTATCTGCAAGTATAGAAGGAGACGTTCTGTTCAAAAGTGTATCTTTTAATATCGAAAAAGATGATAAAATTATCTTTTTATCACGGGATCCACGGGCAATGACTACCTTTTTCCAGATCATCAATGATGAGAAAAAAGCAGATGAAGGTACTTTCGAGTGGGGGCAAACAATCACCACAGCCTACCTTCCTTTAGATAATTCGGCATTTTTTGATACCGATATGAACCTGGTCGACTGGATCGCACAGTTTTCGGAAGACACCCACGAAGTCTATCTGAAAGGTTATCTGGGTAAAATGTTATTCTCCGGAGAAGAAGTGCTCAAAAAAGCCAGTGTGTTATCAGGAGGTGAAAAAATGCGTTGTATGATCTCCCGGATGATGCTGAAGAATGCCAACTGTATGATCCTGGACTCTCCCGCCAACCATCTGGACCTGGAATCGATTCAGGCATTCAACAATACGTTGAAAAATTTCAAAGGGAATATCCTGATGTCGAGCCACGACCATGAGTTTATCCAAACAGTCTGTAACCGGGTTATCGAACTGACTCCCAACGGTATTATCGATAAAATCATGGATTACGACGATTATATTGTTTCGGAAGAAATCCGGGAATTAAGAAAAAAACTATACAAGATATAAGCATTTTACATTGAACTGATGAGCCAGATTCATTTTTCAAAATACAGCCGGTTCATTTACATTGCCTTGTTAATTCTATGCCTGCTTCCGTGGGTAACACCTCCGGTTGCATTGTTTTCGGGACTGGCTTTTGCATTGACATGCGGACAGGCCTTTCCGGCGTTCAATAAAAAAGCATCCAAGTATTTACTGCAATTTTCGGTGGTGGGACTGGGCTTCGGAATGAATCTCCATGAATCTTTAGAGTCCGGGAAAAACGGATTGATATTCACGACCATCTCTGTTGTGACTGTCATGTTATTAGGTTATTGGATTGGAAAAAAACTATCCGTAAATAAAAACATATCCTACCTGATTTCTTCCGGAACCGCCATCTGCGGAGGGAGCGCCATTGCTGCTGTCGGTCCGTTGGTAAAAGCCAATAACAACGAGATGTCGGTATCATTAGGCACCATTTTCATACTCAATGCTATCGCCTTATTTTTATTCCCGCCGATCGGACGGTTATTGCACCTCACCCAGGAACAGTTCGGATTGTGGGCCGCCATTGCTATACATGATACCAGTTCGGTAGTCGGAGCCGGAGCTGCCTACGGGGAAGAGGCTCTGAAAACAGCAACAACCGTTAAGCTGACAAGAGCCCTCTGGATCATTCCTCTGGCTTTTGTAACTTCATTGATCTTCAAAAATAAAAATGAAAAAGTATACCTTCCGTGGTTTATCCTATTTTTCGTTTTGGCTATGGTGGTTAATACCTATTTTCCCCTACCATTAGAAATCAACCAGGGAATCGTATATTGCGCCCGGAAAGGATTAACGCTGACCTTGTTCATGATCGGTTCCGGTCTTTCATTAAATACCCTGAAACAAGTGGGAATCAAGCCGGTACTGTTGGGAATCGTCCTTTGGTTTTTTATTTCTATTTTAAGCTTAACTGTTATTCTGGCCGGTTAAAAAGAAATAATAACCGTTTGAAATCCGAATGTACTCAGAAGCGGCTTAAGCAATAAAACCGCATTCTGCTTTGTCTGTTCTAAAATTCCGGATTCCAAAACTGTTTTATTCAATTGTTTTTCAGCCTCCCGATAAGCGCTGTCGACTAATTCTGCCGAGATAAAATAATCATATTTTGTTTCGTAAATTTTGGATTTTTCATGATTGATCTTACAATAACAAAGCTCCGGCTGTGGTAATTTTATTTTAAGTGTATCTCCGCTGATTACAATATCTTCCGGTCTGATTTTTTGTAAATCGATGCATCCGACCGCTTCCCCGTTGATGATTAATAAAGCGCTGGCATTGGGCAACCACTGTCTCACGAGTTGATGCTCGACGACATCCCGGATATTCATTTTTACAAGTTCCAATCGTCCGATAGCCTCTACTTTCTCAACCACACTCTGATGCGATGAAACATATTTCCCTCCCTTAGACGATTTAAAAACAAGTTGTAAACAAAAGAAAATCATTACAACGACAGTCAATAGCAAGGATAATTTAATAATCGATCTCATACATAAACTTTTTAAGAATTGAGAAGCAAAATATTTCCTCTACAAAAATATAAAAAATCCCGGTAACAACGTGAGTGCTACCGGGATTGTTCATTATGGCTGAATCAGGCTTATCAGATCTTGATCACCTTCACTGATTTACCGTTTACACGTACAATATACGTTCCTTTCGCTAACGACGACACATCGATTGTTGTGGTCGATCCGGACATTCGAGTCAT
>JAVBRK010000012.1:0-17801 GCA_031548005.1 Bacteroidales bacterium | reverse complement strand
CTCAGGAGCCCGTGTTTCCATGCCCGGTATGATGGATACGGTATTAAACCTTGGATTGAATGATGAGGCAGTAGAAGGTATCGCCCAAAAATCAGGTAACCCGCGTTTCGCATGGGACTCTTACAGACGGTTCGTGCAAATGTACGGTGATGTCGTTCTGGGGATGAAACCGGAATCCAAGCACGAAATCGATCCATTCGAAGAAATCATGGAAGAGATGAAACACGCCCGTGGCGTAGAACTCGATACCGAACTGACAGTAGATGATCTGAAAGAACTGGTGACCAAATTCAAAACTGCAGTAAAAAAACAAACAGGAAAAGACTTCCCGGACTCTCCATGGGAACAACTCTGGGGAGCTGTTTGCGCTGTATTCGACAGTTGGATGAACGATCGCGCCATTCTGTACCGTCAGATGTACCACATTCCGGAAGAATGGGGTACAGCCGTAAACGTACAGGCTATGGTTTATGGAAATATGGGACAAACTTCCGGAACCGGAGTAGCTTTCACCCGGGATGCTGCGACGGGAGAAGATATTTTCAACGGAGAATACCTGATCAATGCCCAGGGAGAAGATGTGGTTGCCGGAATCCGCACACCACAACAAATTACCCTGGAAGGCTCCAAGCGATGGGCTGCACAACAGGGAATCGGCGAAGCCGACCGTGCTGCCAAATATCCTTCATTGGAAGAAGTCATGCCGGCTTGTGCTAAAGATCTGATCGAAACCCAACAAAAACTCGAAGATTATTTCAAGGATATGCAGGATCTTGAATTTACCATCCAGGATGGTAAATTGTGGTTGCTGCAAACCCGTAACGGAAAACGTACCGGAGCTGCCATGGTAAAAATCGCCATCGATATGCTGAAACAAGGTTCTATCGACGAAAAAACAGCACTGAAACGTCAGGAAGCTGAGAAGTTGGACGAATTACTCCACCCCGTATTCAAAAAATCGGCATTAGATGCCGCCCAAGCGATTACCAAAGGACTTCCGGCTTCCCCGGGAGCTGCTACCGGTAAAGTGGTGTTTCATGCCGACGATGCCGAAGAATGGGTAAAACGTGGTGAAAAAGTCGTACTTTGCCGCATCGAAACATCTCCGGAAGACTTACGCGGAATGACCGTATCGGAAGGAATTATGACTGCCCGTGGCGGTATGACTTCACATGCTGCCGTAGTAGCACGGGGTATGGGTAAATGCTGTGTATCGGCTGCAAATAATGTACATATCGATTACAAAGCCAAAACGATGAACATCAACGGTCAGCCATTGAAAGAAGGCGACTGGATCTCGTTAAACGGTTCCACGGGCCTGATATATGCCGGCAAAATCGAGACCCAGGAAGCCGAGTTGAGCGGTGATTTCGGAGAGTTGATGAAATTAACGAACAAGTATGCAAAACTGAAAGTACGTACCAATGCCGATACCCCGCACGATGCAAAAGTGGCCCGTGAATTCGGAGCCCAGGGAATCGGATTGTGCCGTACGGAACATATGTTCTTTGAAGGAGATAAGATCATCGCCATGCGTGAAATGATCCTCGCCAAAGACGAAAAAGGACGCCGCCAGGCTTTGGCAAAATTGCTTCCGTTGCAACGTGAAGACTTCACCGGAATTTTCCGTGCGATGGAAGGATTGCCGGTAACTGTACGCTTGCTCGATCCTCCTTTGCACGAGTTTGTACCGCACGATGAAAAAGGTCAGCAGGAAATGGCCAAAGTAATGGGTGTGCCTTTCGAAGAAATCAAGATCCGTGTAGAAGGACTGTTGGAGCAAAATCCGATGCTCGGATTGCGCGGATGCCGCCTGGGAAATCTCTATCCGGAAATTACCGAAATGCAGGCGCGCGCTATTATAGAAGCCGCCCTGAACCTGAAAAAAGAAGGAATAACGACTCATCCGGAAATCATGGTTCCGCTAACCGGTATTCTTTATGAATTTCTGGCGCAAAAAGCAATTATCGACAGTGTTGCTCAAAAAATCTTTGAAGAAAGAAACGATAAAATCGACTACAAAGTCGGTACGATGATCGAAATTCCGAGAGCGGCGCTTACTGCCCATCGGATTGCCACTGCCGCCGAATTTTTCTCTTTCGGAACCAACGACTTGACTCAGATGACCTTTGGATACAGCCGTGACGACGTAGCCAAATTCCTGCCGATGTATATCGACAAAGGAATCTTGAAAAACGATCCGTTCGCAGTACTCGACCAAAACGGCGTCGGACAGCTCGTGCAATTGGCAACTGAGCGCGGACGCGAAGCCCGGACAGGTTTAAAATGCGGTATTTGTGGAGAACACGGAGGAGAACCTTCATCTGTTAAATTCTGCCACAAAGTAGGATTAGACTATGTAAGCTGTTCCCCGTTCCGCGTGCCTATCGCCAGATTGGCTGCTGCCCAGGCTGCTATTGAACAATAATTAACAGTCGACAGTTGACAATTTAAGTCACGCCTCGTTGGTTTGATCACAAACATCCGGCGGATTTTATTGTCAACTGTCGGTTATCATTTGTCAATTCATGGATAAATATTTGGTTTTTAAAACCCGGGATGAACTGGTTAGGATTAAAATGGACCGGATTCTCTATTTTGAAGCAGAAAGAAATTACACCAAAATGGTTCTGACCAATGGCATTCAGTTCGTTTTTGCCGTCAACCTCGGAAAAATTGAAGAGATATTGGAAAAACAGATCGAATCATACTCCAATGTTTTGACTCGTGTTGGTAAAAGTTTTATTATCAACAAAAATCATGTATTGCAAATCAGTCTTCCCAAGACCAAACTTCTATTTTCCACTGCCGACGGAAAAGCCAGAGAATTAATTGTCCCTAAAGAACCTTTAAAGCAATTAAAAGAGGCATTAGAAGAAGAACTCTCTCTGATTAAAAATGAGTTCCAGTAAATTGACAAAGAAGCACTCCCCGCATGTCGGCAAAGACAAAAAGCATCCCGACATCTTTGTTGTCCCGGATAAAAAAGACAACAAGATCTATGACTTTGTCACCATCGACGATACATTCGCCGACCTTTCTGATGCTGTCATGATCGATATGTCGACCGAAGAAGATTACGATTACGACTCGTTTTCCATAGACATAAATGTTAATACTGACTCATTTGTAACTCTCGACGACGATGTCATTGTTTCGGGCTTTACCGACGATGATTTCAATGCGACTATTATAGACCTCGATTTAACTGACATTGATGATAATAACCTATGATTTCAATCCGTTGCCCTCATTGCCATGTAGGACTCAAAGTTGACGAAACAAAGATTCCACAGAATATTCAAACATTCGGATGCCCTCAATGCAAAGAGCCGATCCCGGTATCCCTTGTAGTACAGAAAATACAGCCCGACGACTCGGATACCGTTATTTTGAATTTACCGACAGATACAGTACCGACAGGTCGTCTGAAAGTCTTTCAGAATCCTCTTACACCCGCTCAAACAGTCCACCTGAACGAAGGCTTGAACATCATTGGCCGGAAATCCAGTACGATTAACAATCCGACAGCCATCGACACGGCCGATAAACTGATGAGTCGCAATCATATGAGTATCGAAGTCAAAAAAGATTCAAAAGGCCAGTATAAACATTACCTTTCCGATAATAAAAGTAAAAACCGGACGTTATATAATAGTAACTACATTGAGTCTGGCGAAATTCATGTTCTCAAGAACAAAGATGAAATACAGATAGGCCAGACGCGGATGATCTTTGATGAATGAAAATCCAAGCTAAACTATTATAAGATTTCGGTTATGACTATCAGTATCCAAAAGCCTTTTTCAATCAATGAGATCGGTAAGCGGAAAAACAACGAAGACGCTATCTATCCAAAAAATGAAGATGTAACGGCACATGATAAGCTGTTTCTCGTCTGCGACGGCGTAGGGGGTTCCAACAAAGGGGAGGTTGCCAGTTCTCTTGCTTGTGAGAGTATTCAGACTTATTTTCATACATTCCTGGATTCCGATCAGGATGTCGATCACGAGTTCATTGAAAAAGCGATCCGGTACACAGAGATCCGGTTCGATGAGTATACCAAGGCAAAGCCTGATGCTGTAGGAATGGCTACCACACTCTGTTTGATCTATTTATCTCAAAACGGCGTATTTCTCACCCATGCCGGAGACAGTCGTATTTACCAAGTTCGAAACAAGGAAATTGTTTTCCGTACAGAAGACCATTCCCTCATTGGTTCGTGGATAAAATCCGGTAAAATTGATGCTGAAAAAGCCAAGCTACATCCACAAAAAAATGTTATTTACAGGGCGATTCAAAGCTCGAAACTCCCGGTAGAAGTAGATGTCGTTCAGTTGACCGACATACAACCCGGCGACTCGTTTCTGATGTGCACCGATGGAGTCAATGAAGCCCTCTCGGAAAATGAAATTTGTGAAATTCTTTCAGGAAACGAAAATTCCGAATATAAAATCTCCAGAATCAAAGAAGCCTGTGCAGAAAAAGCGCGGGACAATTATTCGGCCTACCTGATTCCTATTCTGGATATACGAGACTCCAAAACATTTAAACAATTTTTAGCATCGTTCCTTTACGCTTTCATGTAAAAACCATACCTTTGGAACAAATTATGAGAACCTGATGCATCTAAGAGAAGGACACTACCTGCATAACGGAAAATACCAACTTCTTAACATCATAGGAGAAGGAGGTTTTAGCCTGACCTACAAAGGATTATGGGATACCGAAATTCATGGGCCGTTAGGTAAGATCCCAACTCAGGCTCCTGTATGCATTAAGGAATATTTCTTCAAAGATTACTGTCTCAGAAACGAAAAAACAAATTTTGTAGAGCCAAATTCGACCAACGGAAAAATCATCTTCGATAAATATAAAGAAAAAATTATTAAAGAAGCCCGGATACTTGCAGAGCTTCACCATCCCCATGTTGTTAAAGTATTGGAAGTATTCAAGCAAAACAATACGGTATACACGGTCATGGAATTTATTTCCGGAGATTCATTGAAAAAAATATCAGAACAATCCGGAGTATTCAGTGAAGAAAAGCTATTGCCTATCATCTACAAAATCGGACAGGCGCTACAATATATACACGAAAAGAATATCCTCCATCTCGACATCAAGCCCAGCAATATCCTGATGGACAACGATGATCCGAAACTTATTGATTTTGGTATCAGCAAACGTTATGACCCTCAATATCAACAAGAGACAAGCACAACAATTCTTGCTGCATCTAAAGGATACGCCTCGATAGAACAATACGACAGCGAAGGGATGCAGGTATTCTCACCCTGTCCGGATATCTATTCGCTCGGGGCCACGATGTACTTTCTGCTCACAGGAGAAGTTCCGACAGAGTCCATATTACGTTCAACTAAAGGCCTGCCCTCGCCCCGGGAGTTGAATCCCGGAATTTCAGAAAATACCGAACGGGTAATCCTGAAAGCGATGGAACTTCATGCGAACGACCGGTACCAGTCGGTTACCGAGATGATTACCGAACTGGGCTTCGATGGTACGAAAGACAAAGTAGAATTATCAAAACGCACCCAGGTAAAAAATAATACAACTCCCATTGTTCCGCTTCCTTCAATTAATGACGAACCTTTCGACGTGGATGACCAAACCCAGATATTGTTAGAAAAGAAATCAACAAAAAAAATAATCTGGGCCTCTATATTATTTGTCATAGCCACCATTACAGGTGTTGGAATTTCCTACCTGAGAAATACCCCGGAACAGACAAACAATACCGGTTATTCCAATATTCAAGCCCAGCGGGATACGGTACCGGAAGAGATTCAGCCCAAAGAAATCAAAAAACTACCGGAGCAGGCTGATCCGAAATCAAAGAAAGACACTACCTCGACTTCTGTCCAATCTGATCCGGAGAAAGAGCTCTATGAGTCTCATCTCGATGCAGGAAAGGCATTTCTGAACAAAAAAGAATATTCATCGGCAAAAGCCGAATTTACAAAAGCTGCTGCCTATAAACATTCGAGTGAAACAGATGCCTATATAAAACAATGTTCCGATGAAATTGAAAAGCAGGAAATCAATAAAAGAAAAGAATCATATGAATTAATCATGAATTTTAGTACTTTTGTAGTTGTGAAAAAAAATAATCTGTTTGGAATGGTTGACATGAAATGGAATGAAAAAGCTCCGTGTGTCTACCTTGGAGCCGAGCCGGCCGGAAAAAATCTGGTATTCGAAAGAACAGACGGATACTATGATATTTTTTCTTCAAATGGAGAAAAACTTCAGGAAAAAGCTGATACATACAATTATTAACTGTCTTGATGAAACATATAATTTTTCTTCTTTTTGCCTTGTGCTTTTATATTTCGGGATTCGGCCAGTCTTATTCCGATTATAATCGGAAAGGGGACCTGGCCATGGAAGAAAAAGATTACCGTACTGCCAGAACTCTCTACGCTCAGGGATTGAATAACTGTGATTTTCACAGTATCCGGAAATTGACTGAAATATGGGAAATACAGCCGGAGATGCAGCATGGAATGAGAATCTCAATCGACAGATGCCGGGCTTGCCTGATCAAGCTGATTGAAATGGAAGATTCGAACACCCAACTAAATGCCATGCTGTTATTGGCCGATTATTACAATAAAGGCATCGGAGGAGCCAAAGATTCTATTACGGCCGATTATTGGAAAAAAGAAGCCGCAACCATTATCGGACTCCCGGTTATCTCTGAAAATGAGCCCTATACTACAGACTCTATTCCAAAAATAACCCCCGACTCCATCATTATTTCGCGTCCCCCGGCTTTCATGCGCTTCATCGACCGGAATAATATTTTCTTAGCTTATACCTACTCTCCGACCATGCCTGTCGGGATCACCATCGGAGGATACAAAAAATTCGGTATCGCTCTCAGCTACAGAACAAGTTACACATTTCAAGACTACAGTTACCATATCGATAATGAAGGGAAAATACCCGGAATCTCCGAAGGAAATACATACGAATTGGTTGCAGATGATGAAAAATGGCAAAGCTGGATGGTAACCGGAAGCTTTTTTATTCCTGTAATAACCAAAAACTTTTTCCTGTCCGCAGGCTCTGGGTATGCACGAAGAAATTTCTATTGTCATGCGGTTTCTAATCCGCAAAAAAACATTTTCAACGGAAAAGATAATGCGTGGTGCTACAATACACAAGCTTCTTATGAAGGAATCGTTATGGAGGCCGGAGTTTTGTTCCGCTACAAAAGCATGATCTTTTCAGCAAATGCCAATTCATTAGAGTTCAGAGATTTAGATGGAAACCTAAGTATTGGGATTGTTTTCTAAAGACTATCAGACATGAAAAAATATTTTACATCCCTGCTGATCGCTTTCCTGGCTGTTTCCTGCCTGGATAAAGTAGATATGCCGGACGACATCGTAAACAAGCTGGGAGTTCCAACTGTCACTATGGATTCTGACGTAGAAAGTCTGATCGAAAAAACTATGACTTGCGAGGGGACAATTCAATCGACCGGAAAAGGCAAGTCAATCAAAAGCAGAGGTTTTTGCTGGAGTGAGAACAATCAGAGTCCGACAAAAAGCGATTCCTGGAAAGAGTCCGGTGATCATGCCGAAACATTTTTTGCAACAATCGAGAACATTAAAGGAAGTACAACTTATTATATCAGAGCATTTGCAGAAAATGAATACGGTATCGCCTACAGTGAGAATACCATCACTTACAATTCACCGCTAATCTGGAAAGAAATGTCGCGATTCTCGGGTCAATTGCGAATTAACGAATCGATATGCAGTATAGAAAACAAATTGTATATTTCATGTGGACAAAGAACACAAAACCCATTTGATCCCCTTGGCGACACCTGGAGATTCGATATCCAGAAAAATGTCTGGCAAGCGCTGGGAGACTTTCCCGGGAACAAACGAATGCAAAGCGCCACATTTACAATCGGGAACTCGGTCTATGTCGGCTGCGGAAGAAGTAATATAGACAGTATTACTTACTTCAACGATTTCTATAAACTGACAAACGATTCGTGGGAATCCATAGTAATATCTCCCTTTACAGCAAGAAATGCACCGATAGGCCTCTCTGCTTCAGGGAAAGGATACCTTATTGGAGGCACCAATATCAGCGTCGTCAATGCAGAGGTCTGGGAATATTCGGATGATAAACAAAATAAAGGATGGAAACGTTTAAATGATTTCCCGGTTGCCATATACTCCGGAATCAGTTTTTGTACAAAAGACCGGTTCTTCGCAGGATTTGGGATCGTTGATCAAACCGACGGGAAAAGAGTATGGGAATACGACCGGGAAAATGATCGCTGGGATTTGTATACAACTGCTCCTGAAGATATGGGGATTCCATACTCAGGGGTTACTATCGGAAATAAAGCCTATATCAGCGACCAGTTTGCAATCTGGGAACTCGATCTGGAAACCAAAACATGGAAGACCAAGACGCCTCTTCCCGACAGCTTATCAGGCAATGATAAAGGGCAATGTATGTTTAGTACCGGACATTCTATTTATATCGGTCTTTCCGGATCGGACATTTTATTTGAATATAAGCCCCTCTGGGAATAAAAACTAAGGCTCCATGCTTTCAACACAATTTTTGCAGGAAAAAGTAATGCTCCTCACAGAAAAGCATAAAGAAGAGTTTCCGTACATTCCATTGTATGAGAAACAATTACCTTCTGTTTCTTCACTAACAGAAATTATCGATACGATCCGGTCGATTATTTTCCCGGGATATTACGGAAGCCCTTCTGTGAACAGTTCTACTCTAGCATACCATACAGGAGTAAGCCTGGAAAAACTTTACAATGAGTTATCTGTTCAGGTTTATCATGCTTTACTTTTTAATCCGGGAAGTATGGATAGTGTATCGGCAAAAACAAAATCCGGAGATCTGTGTACTGCATTCATGGATAAACTTCCGTACATTAAATACATGCTGTCGACCGATGTGAAGGCAATCTTAGACGGAGATCCGGCCGCCAAAAGCCTCGCAGAAATCATTTTTTGTTATCCGGCTATCAAAGCAATGCTCAATCACCGGGTCGCTCACGAACTCCTAATTCTGGGAATCCCCTTGATTCCCCGGATTATTTCGGAAGCAGCACATACCGAAACAGGCATCGACATACACCCTCAGGCACAGATCGGGGAATATTTCAGTATCGATCATGGTACAGGAGTCGTGATCGGGCAGACAACAATCATCGGAAATCATGTTCGCATCTATCAGGGGGTAACATTGGGAGCGAAAAGTTTTGCACTGGATGACGCCGGCCATCCGATTGACATGCCCCGTCACCCGGTCATTGAAGATCATGTTACTATTTATTCCAATTCATCCATTCTCGGAAGGATCACGATCGGGAAAGGAACCACGATCGGAGGAAACATTTGGCTAACCCATAGCGTGAAGCCTTATTCCAAAATATTACAGACTAAAGCGGTGGAATTATCTTTCTCTGACGGATCGGGGATATAAAAATTCATTACCTTTGCATAACAAAGTATATTAAAATCAAATCAGTTTTGAATGATAGAAAGAATTATCATTTTAGAAGGAGCGGATCCGGCCATTTTTTTTGGGACTAACAATTCCAACATACACATAATTAAATCGTTATATCCAAAGCTGCGGATCGTTGCCAGAGGAAACGTGATGAAAGTTGTCGGAGAAGAATTGGAGTTAGCTGCCTTTGAAGAAAAAATACAGGAATTAGAACAATATTGCCAGGAACATAATGCCTTGAGCGATGAAATCATCACTAAGATCGTAAAAGGGAAAAATGAAGCGAATGCCAAACAGGATGACCTGATTATCTACGGAATGAATGGAAAGCCGATCCTGGCCCGCACGGAAAACCAGCAGAGATTAGTGAAAGCCTTTGAAGAAAACGATATGCTTTTTGCTGTTGGTCCGGCTGGATCAGGAAAGACTTATACCGCTATTGCACTGGCAGTTAAATCCTTAAAGAATAAAGAGATCCGCAAAATTATTTTAAGCCGGCCTGCAGTAGAGGCTGGAGAAAAATTAGGATTTCTTCCCGGAGATATGAAAGAGAAAATCGATCCATACCTCCAACCTTTATATGATGCCCTGGAGGATATGATTCCTATATCCAAGCTGAAAGAATACATCGAAAATAAAGTGATCCAGATTGCACCTCTGGCCTTCATGCGCGGACGCACTCTGAGTGATGCTGTGATCATACTGGACGAAGCCCAGAACACGACAACACAGCAGATTAAAATGTTTCTTACCCGGATGGGAATGAATGCGAAAATGATCATTACCGGTGACGTTACCCAGATCGATTTACCTCCATCTCAAACCTCCGGACTGATTCACGCCATGAGAATCCTTAAAAATGTTCATGGAATTGCTCATATTGAATTTGATAAAAAAGACATTGTACGCCATAAATTAGTTCAACGGATTGTAGATGCATATGAAAAGCATGATGCCAAAGAGTTGAAAGAATTGAGAAAGCAAAAGAATTGAAACTATATTTTCCATACAATTATGCGTAACACATTAACAAAAACAAACTATAAATTTCCGGGACAGACTAAGGTTTACCATGGAAAAGTAAGAGACGTATATACCATCGGCAACGACCTGTTAGTGATGATAGCAACAGACCGTATTTCGGCATTCGATGTTGTCTTACCTCAGGGAATCCCATACAAAGGACAAGTCCTCAACCAGATTGCATCCAAATTTTTAGATGCCACTGTCGATATCGTACCCAACTGGAAAACAGCATCTCCCGATCCGGTGGTAACCGTAGGCTTGCGTTGCGAACCTTATAAAGTGGAAATGGTTATCAGAGGATACCTCACCGGAAGCGCCTGGCGGGAATACAAAACCGGAGTACGTACGCTATGCGGCGTTTCCCTACCCGATGGCATGAAAGAAAATCAGAAATTTCCGGTTCCGGTTATTACCCCTACTACTAAAGCCGACGAAGGACACGATGAAAATATTTCAAAAGAAGAGATCATCGCACAAGGACTGGTCGACAAAGACGAATACGAACAATTGGAGCGCTATACCCAGGCATTATTCAAACGGGGAACCGAAATTGCCTCACAGAAAGGACTGATTCTGGTAGATACCAAATACGAATTCGGGAAAAAAGATGGAAAAATCTACCTGATCGACGAGATACATACTCCCGACTCCTCCCGCTACTTTTATTCCGACGAATACCTCGACCGGTTTGAAAAAGGGGAAGAACAAAAACAACTTTCCAAAGAATTCGTTCGTAAATGGCTGATGGAAAATGGATTTCAGGGAAAAGCAGGACAACAGGTTCCGGAAATGTCGGAGGTATATTGTAACAGCGTGTCGGAGCGATATATCGAACTTTACGAAAATATTACAGGAGAGAAATTCATCAGGTCTGACGTCAGCGACATTGAAAAAAGAATTGAGAAAAATATACTCCATTTCTTATCTGCCAGAAGCTAACTCCAAGTAAATTATATGGACCAGTATGGTTTAATCGGCTTTCCCCTCAAACACTCTTTTTCCAGAGGATATTTTAATGAAAAATTCGCATCGGAAAATATCGATGCCGAATACCTTAATTTTGAAATCCCTTCCATCGAGGATTTCAAAAATATTATTTCGCAAAATCCCAACTTAAAAGGACTGAATGTTACGATCCCTTATAAAGAGAAAATCATTCCTTACCTCGATGATTTAAGTGAAAGCGCTAAGGAAATAGGCGCCGTTAATGTTGTCAAGATCACCCGGGAAAAGAAAAAAATCCGGTTAACCGGCTATAATTCCGACATCCTGGGTTTCAAAGACTCGATAGAGCCCTTACTTGAATCTCACCACAGAATGGCGTTGATATTAGGTACCGGAGGCTCTGCAAAAGCGATATTTCATGGACTAAAACAACTGGGAGTGGAGCCCATACAGGTTTCCCGTACAAAAACCGATGGAACACTTACTTACAATGACCTCACTCCGGAGGTCATGAGAGTATACCATGTTATTGTTAACTGTACTCCGCAGGGGATGTTTCCGAATGTAGATACCTGTCCGGATATCCCATACGATTTGCTCACCCCGCAACACCTGCTTTATGATTTGCTTTATAATCCGAACGAAACATTATTTATGAAGAAAGGAAAAAATCAGGGAGCTATGGTAAAAAATGGATTGGAAATGCTTTTACTTCAAGCATTTGAATCCTGGAACTTTTGGCAATCCAAATCACTCTGACGGCTTATTCGAATTTATCTCGACCGGTGAATTCTGGCCCGATACAGAATGAAAATAAGAAGAAGCTCCAAAAGCGAACAAAGTAAAACAGTAAATACCAAAGACTTAAGAGCTCCTGTATTTTGAACAAAGTAAGCAAAAGCAATAATTACAATATTGCTTGCAACGAGGATTAATGTTGCCTGCCAGTGCTGACACCCCAATTCAAGTAAACGGTGATGAGCATGTCTATTGTCCGCTTTAAAAGGAGAAAAACCATGGAAAATCCGGAGGATAAACACAGTACACATATCGAAAAGAGGAACAGCAATAATGGACAGAGCAATGGTATGAGGCATTGAAATAGCAAAATAAGGAGATTCTATAAGCTTCAGTTGCATCAGGTGAAGCGAAAAACAGGCAAAAAATGTTCCCATAAACATGGATCCTCCGTTACCCATAAAAATCTTCGCAGGTTGCCAGTTATAAACCAGAAAACTGGTCAGCGAGCCCGATAAGGCGATACACAACAACGTCCACAGCCATTCTCCCGAAGCATCGAACAGCAATCCGAAACAAGAAATTCCCAGAAAGGACAATGCTCCCAGCAAACCATCGATCCCATCGATCATATTATAAGCATTAATACAGCCTACAATAAAAATAGAAGTAAGTGTAAAACTGGCCCAATAAGGTAATTCGTGAATGGTCAATATTCCGTAAAGCGATTCAATCCGGATATTGGTTATATAAATAATAAAAAATGCGCATAAAAATTCGATAATCAGCCTTATATAGGCTGAAATAGGCTCCAGATCATCTTTCAAACCGACGAAAAACAACAAAATGGTAATTGAAAATAATTTATCCGGACGGAGGATGTCAGAATAATCGCTAAAAGAAAAATAGGCTACCATTGCCCCTATAAAAACACCAATTCCGCCCAGGTTCGGAATGATCTTTTTGTGTACTTTACGTTCTCCATCCGGAACATCTCCCAACCTCATCCGTTTTGAAAATCTGATAATGCTGGAAGTTGTGAGTTCGGATACAAACAAACTCAGAAAAAATGCAATAATAACTCCCTGATTCATTTATTTTATTTCTTTGACCGGTATTCTCTTATGATGGCGACCGGAACCGTTCTTACTATAAGCAGGCATCGGGTCAGCTGCTTGCCGGGTTCGCTCCATATCCGGTATAGCCACTCCAACTTACAACGGACCATCCATCCGGGAGCACGCTTGTACCCCGACAGACCTGAATGAAATTTAAATGCAGCCCCGACTCCTATTAAAACACCCCGCATCAAAAAAGGATGCAGATTATACATGAAAAATTCTTGTTTGGGCATTCCTAAAGACACCCATACAATATCGGGATTCTCATGATTAATTAAATCGGCAATGGCAGGATAATCAAAATTCTCTACCTTTTTAAAAGGTAAAGATTCGAAAACCATGCCAGATATCCGGTGATCTACTTTTATAAGATTTTCTTTCAGGGCATCGAGTACTTCAGAAGACGATCCCAGAAACATCATTTTGTATTTCCGGACCTGTATAAGATCAGCCATCAGTTCAGTTCCCGAGTATTGATCTTTTTGTATTCCATACATCAACCGGAGGTATACAGGAACCCAGCCGCTGTCGCACACTACAACCGAAGCATGATCAAGAACGTTTTTCAACGGTAAGTCACTCTGAAACATCGACATGGTAACACCATCCGCAACACAAACATATCCTTTACTCCCGGTACTGGTAAGCTTATCGATTTGCTCACGTACAAGTCGTTTGTCAAACTGGTAAGATATTCCAAAATATTTTTCCATACTCCTAAAACAATTAACCGCGTAAAAATACAGAAAAAAACCTATCTTTGCTGAAAATTTAGAGCATGGATTTCAAACTTCAATGTACTGACCCGGGATCAAAAGCAAGAGCAGGGCTGATCATAACTGATCACGGTAACATTGAGACCCCTGTTTTTATGCCTGTAGGCACCCGGGGAGCCGTCAAAGCAGTGCATTTTTCCGAACTGAAAGAAGATATAAAAGCCCGGATTATACTGGGAAACACCTATCACCTGTATCTCAGGCCGGGAACCGAGATCCTGGAACAAGCCGGCGGATTGCACCGTTTTAACGGCTGGTACCAGCCAATCCTGACCGATAGCGGGGGCTTTCAGGTATTTTCTTTGTCGGAAAACCGGAAGTTACACGAAGAAGGGGCTGTGTTCCATTCTCATATCGACGGCTCGAAACATCTTTTTTCCCCCGAAAAAGTCATGGACATTCAACGAAGTATCGGAGCCGATATTATCATGGCTTTCGATGAATGTACTCCGGGAGATGCCGATTATAATTATGCCAAAAAATCGCTCGAATTAACCGAGCGCTGGTTGGATCGCTGCATGATTCGGTTTAACGAAACAGAGCCGAAATATGGCTACAGTCAATGCCTGTTTCCCATCGTACAGGGATGTGTATACAAGGATCTACGCATACGGGCGGCGGAAAATGTAGCATCCAAGGGAGCTGACGGGAATGCTATCGGCGGATTGGCTGTCGGGGAGCCGACAGGAAAAATGTATGAAATGATTGAGGTTGTAAATGAAATATTACCTCAAAATAAGCCCCGGTACCTGATGGGAGTCGGAACTCCTGCCAATATTTTAGAGGCTATCGAACGCGGAGTGGATATGTTCGACTGCATTATGCCGACGAGAAATGGCCGAAACGGTCAGATCTTTACGAAAAACGGCATTATGAATATGCGTAACAAAAAATGGGAAACCGATTTTTCCCCCATCGAAGAGGATGGAGCATCGATTGTCGACAGAACTTACACCAAAGCTTATCTCCGGCACCTGTTTATGGTCGATGAGATCCTAGCTCTACAAATAGCGTCGATCCATAACCTGGCCTTTTATCTCTGGCTGACCGGAGAAGCAAGAAAACATATCATCGAAGGTGATTTTCTTTCCTGGAAACGGGGAATAATGCCCGGAATCCAGACCAGATTATAATACACAAATACACATGAAATTCAATTCCGGACTGAAAATAATCGACTGGTATATCATCAAAAAATTCCTGGGGACTTATATCTTCACCATCCTGATGATCATTGCGGTCGTTATCGTCATCGACTTTAGTCAGAAGGTAGAGCCGTTCATTAAAAACGCCGCCCCGACCCAAGCGATTATTTTCAATTATTACATGAATTTCGTCCCCTACTTCGTCAATATGTTCAGTCCGCTGATCACCTTTATTGCCGTTATTTTTTTTACATCAAAACTAGCCGATGACTCCGAAATTATCGCAATGCTCTCCAGCGGGATCGATTTCAAGCGACTGTTGAAGCCTTATCTGATATCGGCTACAGTTATATCTCTCTCAACGCTGCTACTCAGTAGTTTTGTTATTCCTAAAGGCAATATCATCCGGCTCAACTTTGAAAATAAGTATTACCGTCCCAAAAAAGTAGACTATGCCCAGAATATCCAATTGGAAATCGAGCCCGGAGTAATCATGTATCTCGAGCGTTACGATAATGCGACCAGTACCGGATACCATTTATCGCTCGACAAATTCGAAGGTAAAGAACTGAAATCGCGGCTCACGGCGCAAACAATCGAATACAACTCCGATCATCACTGGACCATCGAAAAATACATGATTCGTAATTTCAAAGGACTGAAAGAAGAAATCTCACTTGGAGAAAAAACAGATACTGTCCTGCACATTATTCCTTCAGACTTTCTGATCTCGACATTCGATAGTGAGCAAATGACGACTCCGGCGCTCTCAAAATACATCGAACGACAAAAAAAACGGGGAATAGGAAATATTCAGCCCTTTGAAATCGAATATCACAAACGCTTTTCCATGGCCTTTGCTGCTTTTATTCTCACTGTTATCGGAGCATCCGTGTCATCGCGTAAAATCAAGGGAGGAATGGGATTCAATATCGGTATCGGTCTATTGCTGAGCTTTTCGTATATTCTCTTCATGCAAATTTCATCATCATTTGCGGTGTCGGGATTGGTCAGTCCTTTCATAGCCGTCTGGTCTCCCAATTTTTTATACCTGTTCATTGCACTCTGGCTTTACAGAAAAGCCCCGAGGTGACCATGAAAATACGTTTTTTCCCAATAAAGGCATTGTAATTCCGAAAAAAAATCCTAACTTTGCACGCCGATTATTATTCAAAGATGTAAGTGTTTGATTCTGACCTTTTTATTTCAAAGTGTCAAAAAAAAAGAAAAAGGGACAGAATCACACCTAAAAACAAGGAGTTATTAACAAATTAAAAAATCAAAGCAGTGGATACTTTAAGTTATAAGACCATTTCTGCCAACAAAGCAACAGTCAACAAAGAATGGGTTGTCGTGGATGCCACAGGACAACACCTCGGACGTTTTGCTTCCAAAATAGCAAAAATTCTGAGAGGGAAGTACAAACCAAGCTACACTCCGCACGTCGATTGTGGTGATAATGTAATCATTATCAACGCCAATAAAATCGAAATGACAGGAAACAAGTGGAACGACCGTGTTTATTTGAGCTATACCGGATATCCGGGCGGACAGCGCGAAAAAACACCGGCGCAATTACTGGAAAAAGGTAGCGACAGATTGTTCCGTAAAGTAGTAAAAGGGATGCTTCCTAAAAATCGTTTGGGAGCCCAATTACTACGCAACCTGTATGTGTACGATGGTACTGAGCATAAGCACGAAGCTCAACAACCCAAGAACTTAGATATTAATTCTCTTAAATAATTATGGAAGTAGTAAATGCAATCGGAAGACGTAAAGCAGCTATTGCCCGCGTCTATGTCAAAGAAGGATCCGGGAAGATCCTTATCAACAAGCGTGAGCTTGAAACTTATTTCCCATCTCCGCTGCTTCAGTATGTAGTGAAACAACCACTCAAAAAAATCGGAGTAAGCGAACAGTATGACATCAATATCAACCTCGCAGGAGGCGGATTCAAAGGCCAATCGGAAGCTGCCCGTCTGGGTATCGCCCGCGCATTGGTAAAAATCAATCCGGAAGATAAACCAGCTCTTCGTTCTGAAGGCTTCATGACTCGTGATCCTCGCGAAGTAGAACGTAAAAAACCGGGTAGACCAAAAGCAAGAAAGAGATTCCAGTTCTCCAAACGCTAATAAGCCCAATGAACAATTATTGATTGTTCACGATTCATTAAAGCAACGTTTAGTATCTAAACCCACAGGACTTGTTCCGCAAGAGGATTTGTCGAATAACTGCCTGCAGGTTGCCTAAACACAAGAATGTAAACGAATTAAAAATTAAAAAAATGTCAAGAATAGATTTTGATCAGTTATTGGACGCCGGTGCCCACTTCGGACACTTGAAAAGAAAGTGGAATCCAGCTATGGCTCCTTACATCTTTATGGAACGTAATGGTATTCATATCATTGACCTCTACAAAACAATCGCAAAAACAGACGAAGCTGCAGCCGCCCTGAAACAAATCGTTAAATCAGGCCGTAAAGTATTGTTCGTCGCTACAAAAAAACAAGCCAAGCAAG
>JAVBRK010000080.1:0-40572 GCA_031548005.1 Bacteroidales bacterium | reverse complement strand
TACAAGCCTGGATCAAACTGTCAGCCAGTTGTTCGAATTTGGCACGAGTCAGCGTTTTTACCATGTGCTTTGGCATCCCGTTAACCGGCATGATATAGGGCAAGTTGATTTCTGTACTGGTGGTACTTGAAAGTTCAATTTTGGCTTTTTCAGCAGCCTCTTTCAAACGTTGCAACGCCATCGGGTCTTTCCTCAGGTCGAGTCCTTCCTCCTTTTGGAATTCCTCAGCCAGCCAGTCGATGATCACATGGTCGAAATCATCTCCTCCCAGGTGGGTATCACCATTGGTCGATTTTACTTCAAATACTCCGTCGCCCAGCTCAAGAATAGAGATATCGAATGTTCCTCCACCCAAGTCGAACACTGCAATTTTCATGTCTTTGTGCGCTTTATCCAAACCATAGGCAAGAGAAGCGGCTGTTGGTTCATTGATAATACGACGAACATTCAGACCGGCAATTTCACCCGCTTCTTTCGTAGCCTGACGTTGTGAGTCGTTGAAATAAGCCGGCACGGTAATGACTGCATCGGTTACTTCCTGGCCCAAGTAGTCTTCGGCTGTTTTCTTCATTTTCTGAAGAATCATTGCGGAAATTTCCTGCGGCGTATATAACCGACCGTCGACATCTACCCGCGGGGTATTATTATCTCCCTTCACCACCTTATAAGGTACGCGGGAAGTTTCTTTCTGAACCTGATCGAATGTTTCTCCCATAAATCTCTTGATCGAGAAAATGGTCTTTTGAGGATTGGTAATAGACTGACGTTTGGCCGGATCACCGACTTTACGCTCGCCGCCTTCTACAAAAGCCACAATAGATGGAGTGGTTCTTTTTCCTTCACTGTTCGTGATTACAACCGGCTCGTTGCCCTCCATCACAGCAACGCAGGAGTTGGTTGTTCCTAAATCTATTCCGATTATTTTTCCCATAATATATTTGTTTGTTTATTAATATTCTAATGTTTTAATACTTGTTGCCTACATGGCAGACATATCGAAATACACAAACCATGTGCCAAAAAGGAATTTCAATAATCTTCTGTCATATTGACAGACTTTTGTGATTCAAATGGAATAGACTACCTTTGCAAAAAATCCTGCTTACTTAAGAACTATGCAAATCGATATCATTACGGTGTTGCCGGAAATATTGGAGAGCCCCCTGAACTACTCTATTCTGAAACGGGCCCAGGATAAAGGTTTAGTAACGATCCGGATCCACAACTTGCGGGACTATTCTATGGATCCGAAACACAAGCGGATCGATGATTATCCGTTTGGCGGAACTGCCGGCATGGTGATGCAATGTGAACCCATCGACCGGGCTATAACAAGCCTGAAAGAGCAAAGACATTATGATGAGGTCATTTATACTTCGCCCGATGGAGAGCGTTTCTGTCAGCCGATGGCCAACACGTTGTCACTTTGTGAGAACCTGATCATCCTCTGCGGCCATTACAAAGGGATCGATTACCGTATCCGCGAACACCTCATTACCAGGGAAATATCGATTGGAGACTATGTGCTGACAGGGGGAGAACTCGCTGCTGCCGTGATGGCAGATGCCATTGTCCGTCTGATTCCGGGAGCTATTGGCGACGAACAATCGGCGCTGTCGGACTCGTTTCAGGATAATCTGCTGGCCTCTCCGGTGTACACCCGGCCGGCAAACTACAAAGGATGGGAAGTTCCGGAAATCCTGCTTTCCGGGCACGAAGCCAGAATCCGGGAATGGGAATTACAACAATCCATCGAGCGTACTAAACGCTTGCGTCCAGACCTCTTATAGTTTATTCTCTTCCACAAAGATAATCGATCATTCTCACGATAGCCCGTTGGCAAACAGGACAGATCAGAGAATTATCACGCATCAGACACCGGTCCTGAGGGCGATAAATTCCTTTCGCCTGATAACCGGCCCCTTCAAATACCCCGATTTTCCCGGGATTACTTAGGTCGACCGGGGTAGGCACCGGAGTTTCCGGGGGCAGCATATCTTTCCATTTCGACCCAAAATCAACCAGGGTGGTAATATTCGGCTCCCAGGGCTCCAGATGAAGCGGATAAAACTCCTCATCATAGGCCGTAGAAGAATTGAAATACTCGTCTCCCAGACCGGCAAAACTGTGTCCGAACTCATGAGCCATAACCCGGGCCGACAGGGGGTGATCGGTACTACTGACCGCATAAAAATTATAAATTCCCCCTCCTCCGTACTTAGCTGTATTGACCAGAACAATCACGGCATCGCAGGGAACATTCCAAACAGCATCCCGAACCGGGAGATAGTCGGCGATCGTCAGATAGCGCTCACTGTTGAAAGTCCAGAATCCGGAATTCAATGCTGTATTATTCCATTGCCTGATATTCGGGTAGGCATTCTTATCCAGGCCCGGATAATCCGTTCCGGAATCAACCGATTCCAGGTGTACAGCCCAAACATTAAAATCGTCGGTGTGCTGATCATAAGGAGCAAAAGAAAATAAGGAATCGCACAATCTCCGGGTATCTTTCAGGAATTTATCCTGTTCTTCCGGGGTATAGCCCTCAGCAAGAAATACCAGGTCTACTTTTTGAGCAGAACCTCCTTTATGTTGAAGTTGTGTCACCTTGTTGCCGACTTTCGGACTCCGGTTTATAAAGACACCCCGGGGATCGATTTTCATCTCGAAAAATGGTTTGAATTCCATACCGTTCTGCTTATCACGCTGCTCTAAGACTAAAACTACCGGATTTTTCGGGAATGGCGTAACCACCGAATTTGTATAGGACTGGGGCTGCTTTCCGGCTTCTTCCGTCGTTATCCATTCCTGAAACAGGGTATTGAATCCTCTGGAATAAATCACATTATTTTTATCCTGGTCGTACAACTTTACGGCGTACTCCCCATAATCAAATGGCTCGGTCAGAATATCAACCGGGCCTCCCCAAACGGGTTCTTCGCTTATTTGCAGCAAACCTGCCTGCCGGGATTCATTGTTTCCTGTCAGAATAAAATCGAAACGCAGGGATTTCGACTCGAAGTAATCTCCAAAATGCACTTGTGACATAAGAGGAAAAGAAATGAATAAAAAGAAAAAAGAGAAAGCAAAATTTTTCATTACAATCTGTCTATTTAAAGTCCATTGAATTCAAAGCTATAAATGTAAGAAATTATTCCGAATATTCGTAATCTATCAAATCCATTAACAATAAAAACTGAAACTAAACAATTCGCAGACACCCGTACCTAAAGCAGGTAAACCGGATTTCATTCCGGATTTCTTTCATGTGAATTTTAAAAAATCAGTAAATTATCGATGATTTCTCGATTATAATTACTTAATTTGTGAGTTAAAATGATTTTAACGGTTACAAACTTGAAAATTGTTGTGCTATGAATCAACCTCTCGACCCCAAATTTGCTACGAATGAAAGCATGTTTGAAGAAAGCAATCCTGTGAATCCTCTTAAAAAAGAAGATGCGTCTTCTGTTGTTGAAAATCAGGAAAAAATTTCCACGGAACTTCCGGGTCCGGATTCCATAAAGGATGATATTCCTAAAAAAACAAAGCCGGAAGACGGAGTTAGTACGGATGAAACGGAAAATGCTTTCTATGAGCAATCCAGTAAACTTTCAAAAGAGCAAATCATAGAACGCTTGGGAGTTTTAATCAATTTAGAGTCGGACGATCAGGTGAAAGCTGAGGTCGACGCTCTGAAACAATCTTTTTATAAGCTGAAGCGGATAGAAACAGAAACTGCAAAAAAAGCTTTTATCGAGTCGGGAGGCGACGAGCAGGCATTTGTTGCAGCAAAAGACGACATGGAAGAAAGCCTCAAGGAAAAGCTACAGGTGTTCCGGGAAAAGAGAGCTTCATTAACTGCCGAAAGTGAAAAAATAAAAGAAGAAAATCTCAAGGCCAAACAGGCTGTTATTGAAGAACTGAAAGTTCTGATCGAAAGCCAGGACGACTTTTACAAGGTTTATAATGAATTCCGCAAGCTGCAACAGCGATGGAAAGATATCAAGCAAGTGCCGCAGGCCAGTATAAACGATCTGTGGAAAGCTTATCAGCATTACAGTGAGAAATTTTACGATCTGTTAAAGATCAACAATGAAATGCGCGATTACGATTTCAAGAAAAATCTGGAATTGAAAATCGCCCTTTGTGAAACCGCTGAGCGCTTAGATGAAGAAAAAGATATTATATCCGCATTTTATCAATTACAAAACCTGCACCACGAGTGGAGAGAAATCGGACCGGTTGCCAAAGACATCCGGGAAGACATCTGGTCTCGTTTCAAAAAAGCATCAACCATAATCAATAAGAAACACCAGGAGCATTTTGAGGGTCTGCGCTCAATCGAGCAACGCAACCTGGAAGAAAAGACAGCCATCTGTGAAGAGATGGAGGGAATCGATTACTCACAGCTTACCACGTTTAAAGGCTGGGACGACCAGAATAAAAAGGTGCTGGAACTTCAGGAAAAATGGAAAACCATCGGTTTTGCCCCCAAGAAGTATAATATAAAAATTTTCGAACGTTTCCGGGCGGCCTGTGACACGTTTTTCCAAAAGAAAAGCGATTTCTATAAAGGAGTCAAGGAAGGAATGGATGCCAATTATGAAAAGAAAAAGGCATTGTGCGAAAAAGCTGAAGCGCTGAAAGACAGCCAGGATTGGAAAGTAGCATCCGATAAACTGATTGCATTACAGAAGGAATGGAAAACAATCGGCCCGGTATCGCGCAAGCATTCGGACGCCGTATGGAAACGCTTTATCGGTGCCTGCGACTATTTCTTCGAACAAAAAAATACCCACTTCTCATCCCAGAAAACAGAAGAGGTAGAAAATCTGCAACGAAAGAAAGAATTGATCGTCAAGCTTCAGGAGATTGAGGAAACAATGGATAGCAAAGCCGCTGCAACCCTGGTGCGCGAGATTATGGGAGAATGGAACAACATCGGTCATGTTCCTTTCCGGGACAAAGATAAAATCTATAAAGAATACCGGGATGCTGTAAACAAACAGTTTGATCGCCTGAAAATGGACGAATCGGAGCGTCGTTTACAATCGTTCAAATCCAATGTAACCGATATCGCCGGAGGAGATAAATCCAGAGGTAAACTCCTGGGGGAACGCGAAAGGTTGATGCGTACCTACGAACGCCTGAAAAATGATATTCAAACTTACGAGAACAACATCGGGTTCCTTTCGGTATCCTCCAAAGGCGGGGGAGGTCTGGTCAAGGATATGAACCATAAAATCGAAAGCCTGAAAGATGAACTGAACCTGATCGTCAAAAAGATTGAAGTCATTGACGAGAGCCTGGAATCCGGTCAATAATCGATTTAATAATATAAGCATGGGGAAAGATTCAATATCGCTTCATGCTTTTTTTATTCTTTAAAATATTCATAACAGATGAAAATAGGCATTTTATCATCAGGAGGGGATTGCCCCGGTATCAATGCAACCATCAGAGGGGTAGGAAAAACAGCTATTTCCCATTTCGGAATGGAAGTCATCGGTATTAAAAGCGGATTTGAAGGTTTTATGAATCCTAACAAGGAAGAAAGCATCATGCCGCTCAATAATGATACATTATCAGGAATATTGAACCTGGGTGGAACGATCCTGGGAACATCCCGGGAAAAACCTTTCAAAAAACTTCTCAATGCAAGCTCAGATGAAAAGCCACAGGCTATTCTGGACGCTTACAATAACCTGGGGATCGACTGTTTGGTTTGCATCGGCGGAAACGGCACCCAAAAAACAGCTTATCAATTATCAAAATTAGGACTGAATATTGTCGGTGTTCCTAAAACCATCGACAACGATGTCTGGGCTACCGATATTACATTCGGATTCGATACGGCCGTAGATATCGCCACAGAAGCAATCGACCGACTCCATTCCACTGCCAGCGCCCACAAACGGGTTATGGTCATCGAACTGATGGGACACCATGCCGGATGGATTACCCTTTACGCCGGAATGGCAGGAGGAGCAGATGTTATCCTGATCCCCGAACTGGGCTTCGATATCAAAAAAGTGAATGAAGCTATTTTAGACCGGGCAAAGCATGGCAAGCATTATTCCATTGTAGCCATTGCTGAAGGACTGGAAATAGACAGCAAGAAACAGGCCCCGGCAACCTATATCGCCCGCCTGATAGAAGAAATGACGGGGTTCGAGGCAAGAGAAACGGTATTAGGCTACGTACAGCGGGGAGTAAGCCCTTCCGCATTCGACAGGAACCTGGGAACACGACTCGGTGGACATGCTACCGAACTGATTGCCAAGGGACAATTCGGACGGATGGTTTCACTTCAGGGAGATAAAATAACATCCGTACCACTGGAAGAAGTGGCGGGAAAACTGAGATTAGTACCCCCCGATCACGATCTGATCCTTCAGGGCAAACGTATGGGAATTTCATTCGGAATATAAAATTACCAGCCACCCCGGGCGCCACCACCACCCGTGCTGCCACCGCCCCAGGATCCGCCACCGCCGCCGAAGCTTCCACCGCCGAAGCCACCGCGACCACTGCTGCCCGATGATAAAACGATCATCGGAATAATGTAAGGCAGCAGGTCTTTTTTATGACAATTCTGACAAATGTATTCCTTTTCGCCATTCCCCCGGCTGAGAGTGGTCGAGCGATTGATAATCCGGTCGTCGGCCAGGTAATAAGCCCTTGCATGGCAATGCGGACAGTCTTTATAACGTGAGTTTTTTGTATAAGGAAAAACTTCCCGGTTTTTACAGTGGTCGCAAACCCAGACATCATAATCCATCGACTGGATATTCTCTTCTACCCGCTGTGCTGGAGTAAGATAGGCATCTTCCTCGCTCTCCGAAAGTTTTCTCATGTTACGGCCACAATTAGCGCAACCGATCGGGGCATTCCGGAGATACTTCAACCGGACGAAGTAAAATAGAAGATAAAGCAGCATCGGGAGTGGAAAAAAAACAGCGCTCCCGATAGCGACCGTCTTCCATCCATTCAGATGCTGGTATTTAATATGATTGGTTCGTTTTGAACCCAAATTCTGAAAGGCAATCACAATAAAAGCAAGGAAAACAATTCCTGCAACAATAAGATAAAATGTAAAAATAGGACGCAAAGCATCCATTCTCTGTTGTTGCATAGCCGATTCTTCCTGTTGCCTGATCTCTTGAGCCGCCTCCGGGTTTTCAAGCACCTCGCCGACCTTGGTTATACCGGCAATAACACCTCCATCAAAATCACCTTCTTTCAGTAGAGGTGAAATTTCATTGCGAATAATCCGGGAAGCAATGGCATCAGGAAATACTCCCTCCAGTCCGGACCCTGTGCGGAAAACCATTTGCCGCTGATCTTTAACGAGTAGGAATAACAACCCATTATCTTTCTGGTCTTTACCAATTCCCCAATAGTTAAAAAGGCGATTGGCAAAATCATCGATATCATCCATTCCAACAGATTCGAGTAACACAACAGCAATTTCTGCTGTAGCAAACGATTCAACCGAAGCTATTTTCGCATTGATGGCCTGCTCCGCCTGCTCTGAAATAATCCTGTCGGGGTTGGTTACATAATCGGCAGCGCTTTTCAGATGATCGTTCGGAACAGTTTCTACGGTATACTGACCGGCGTAGGACGCCACGGAGCTCCAAAATACGATCAGCAATATCAATAAAGATTTTATTTTCATTTTTATTTATTATAATGAGGGCAGGCTCATGCCCGTAATTTTACGGTATAAATCCAATGCGTAAATATCAGTCATTCCGGAGATATAATCCACTACCGCCTGAGTTTTCTTATAATCATTAACATCCGACTTCCCGTATTGTTCGGGAATGCGTTCGATCAATAACCGGGAATACTTTTTTTCAGGATGACAAACAGCGTCCAACAGGCATTCCAACAAAAAACCGATGATCCGGAAACCGGCCAGTTCAATATCGACCACGATCTGCGAACGATAAATTTTTTCCAGTGCAACCGACGAACAGATTTCATAAGCCGATCCCGGCACTTCGTCTATACACCTGATCAGTGAACCGTCAAAAGTTCCCTGCAATATTTTATCTTCGTTCTCAATGAATACTTTACAACATTCATTGATCAACAATCCAATAACAGTCGACCGGAGATAGGCCACCTGTTCATTGGTATCATCCACCATTTTCATAATATTCCGAGCCCGGTCTTTACGATTTTCCGGGAGGAAACGAAGCATCAGCTCCATGCACTCTTCGGTCGATAGCAACTTCAATTTGTGAGCATCTTCGATGTCCATGATCTGATAGCATATATCATCGGCAGCCTCCACTAAGTACACCAAGGGATGGCGGGCAAATTGCAAAGGATCCCCGCAAATTTCCGGCAATCCCAACTCACCGGCAATCTGCCGGTAACCTTCCTCTTCCGACTCAAAAAAGCCGAATTTTCCTTTCCGGGCATCGCATTTAAGAGAAGAATAAGGATATTTAACAATCGAAGCCAGCGTAGAATAGGTCATGGCGAAACCACCTTTCCGGCGTCCGTTAAACTGGTGAGTCAACAATCGCAACGAATTGGCATTCCCTTCAAAACAAGTGAAATCAGAAGCACGCTCACCCTGCGACTGCAGTTTTTCGATCCACGACCGCCCTCCGCCTTCGGAGAAAAAAGTCGAAATCGCCTTTTCGCCCGAGTGTCCGAAAGGAGGATTACCCAGATCGTGAGCAAGGCAAGCAGCAGCAACGATCTCTCCCATTTCCGGCAGGTAACTGCAACCGGGATGACGCTCGAATAATTGCTTTCCGCAGAGACTTCCCAGAGATCGCCCCACACAAGCCACTTCCAGACTATGTGTCAACCGGTTGTGCACAAAAACACTTCCCGGGAGTGGAAATACCTGGGTTTTATTCTGCAACCTGCGAAAAGGAGCAGAGAAGATCAAACGGTCATAATCCCGTTGGAAATCAGTACGTTCACGCTTCGTTTCATCGTGATACGATTCCATCCCGAAGCGTTTGCCGGATAATAATTTTTCCCATTCCATAACGTGCTACAAAAATAATATATTAAAGTTACGAAATCTCAAAGTACACCGGTAATTTTTATTTCTTCGGAAAAAAGCGTTACTTTGCAGTAAAATCAGTCAAGATTTAAAACTCAAGAGAAAAAGACACCATGAGCGATCAACGATATAACCTGCGCGGTGTTTCAGCAGCCAAAGAAGATGTACACAACGCGATCAGAAACACCGATAAGGGCGTTTTCCCCAGAGCATTCTGCAAGATTATCCCCGACATGCTGGGAGGTGATCCGGAATATTGCAACATCATGCATGCCGACGGAGCCGGAACCAAATCGTCTTTAGCCTACATCTACTGGAAAGAAACAGGAGATCTGTCTGTCTGGAAAGGGATTGCTCAAGACGCCCTGATCATGAATATCGACGACCTCTTGTGCGTAGGCGCTACCGACAACATCCTGCTTTCATCGACTATTGGGCGTAACAAGCACCTGATACCCGGAGAGGTGATCGCTGCTATCATTGACGGAACCAACGAGCTTTGCGGAGAATTGTCGAAATTAGGCGTCCGGATTTACCCCACAGGCGGAGAAACGGCCGATGTCGGTGATCTGGTGCGCACCATCATTGTAGACAGCACTGTTACCTGCCGCATGAAGCGCTCGGAAGTGATCGACAATGCCCATATCGCCGCCGGCGACGTTATCGTAGGACTATCTTCCTGTGGGCAGTCTACTTACGAAAACGCTTATAACGGCGGGATGGGTAGCAACGGACTGACTTCCGCCCGGCACGATGTTTTTGCCCATTATTTAGCATCGCTTTATCCTGAAAGCTACGATGCTGCCGTACCAGCCGACCTGGTCTATTCTGGGAGTAAGAAACTGACCGAAAAAATCTCCGGAACCCCGGTAGACGCCGGGAAGTTGGTGTTATCCCCTACCCGCACCTATGCGCCGGTGATTAAAGCGATATTAGACGAAATGCGCCGGGAAGTACACGGCATGGTGCACTGTTCGGGAGGCGCCCAGACGAAAATCCTGCATTTTATCGACCAACTGAAAGTGGTGAAGAATAATTTGTTTCCGGTTCCCCCACTCTTCCAACTGATCCGGGACGAATCCGGAACCGGATGGAAAGAAATGTACCAGGTTTTCAACATGGGACACCGGATGGAACTCTACTTACCAGAAGTCTATGCTTCTAAAATTATCGATATTTCCCGCTCTTTCGGAATAGACGCCCAAATCGTCGGTCATGTCGAAGCCTCCACCCGGAAAGAATTGATCATCGAAAGTGAGTTCGGACGGTTTGAATACTAAACATTATATCGAGTTTACCGACTTCCTGGCCGGACATTTTCCGTTTAAAGTACAGAAAATTTCCATCAATGCCGGATTTACCTGCCCGAACAGAGACGGAGCGAAAGGAGTAGGCGGCTGTACTTACTGCAATAACCAGACCTTCAGCCCGGAATACTGCTATTCCGGAAAATCCGTTTCGGAACAATTGGAGGAAGGCATCGGATTTTTCTCCCGTAAATATCCGAAAATGAAATTTTTAGCCTACTTTCAGGCATATACCAATACTTACGGAGAACTTCAACATCTGCTCGGGCTATACCAGGAAGCACTATCACATCCCGAAGTCGTAGGATTAATCATCGGCACCCGTCCGGATTGTATGCCCGACGAACTGCTGGCTGCATTACAAAAAATCGCAGAGAATTACTTTGTTCTGATCGAATACGGTATGGAATCGACCAATAACGAGACCCTGACTTTTATCAACCGGGGGCATACCTACGAAGATGCTGTGGATGCTATTCTGAGGACCCATGCTCATGGACTCCTGTGCGGAGTGCACCTGATCCTGGGATTACCCGGAGAAAACCGGGAAATAATTCTTTCACATGCGGATAAAATATCGGGATTACCACTCACTACTGTAAAACTGCACCAATTACAACTGATCAGAAATACCAAAATGGCCCGCCAGTTTGAAGAACATCCCGAGTGGTTCCATTTGTATGAATTGGATGAATACATCGAACTTTGCATCGATTTCCTGGAACGCCTCAACCCGGCTTTCGTGGTGGAGCGATTCGTATCCCAATCGCCCAAAAACCTGTTGATCGCACCCGATTGGGGAGTCAAAAATAATGAATTCATGGTCAAATTCAACCGGCGGATTACCAGCCGTGGGGGACTGAACCGGACTTACAGTTCCGCCAGATTCACCTGATTAACGCTTGTCAGACCTTTCCGGCGAATTACTTCACGGGCGGCATCCGAATCATTCACCCGCAATACCAGCACTCCTTTTGTATGGGTAGAAAAGCAATACATATACTCGATACTGATACCGGCCCGGGTAAAACACTCGATCGTACCGGCAAACTGTCCGGGAATAGAATCCGTTAAAATCGCGAATACATCACTGATATTGGCGCTGATCCGGTTGGCTTTCAATGTCTGAAACGCTTTTTGAGGATCGGTTACGATAATGCGCAGAATACCGAACTCCGAAGTATCGGCAACCGTAGCAGCAATGATGCGTACATTCTCCTGGGCAACCAGGCTCAGAATTTCATTCAGGCGTCCGAATTTGTTTTCTAAAAATATGGAGATCTGTTGAATTGTCATAGTAATAATTAGTTGGTTCTTAAATCTTTAACACGCACAACTTTCCCTTCGCTCTGAGGCAGGGAGCCTTTTTCTACCAATTTAACCTTCGGCGTCAGCAGGATTTCATCCTTCAATTGGTGAGTAATCCGTTTTGCCAATTGCTGCAAAGCCGAATAATCGTCTGTGAAGAGATCGCTCAACTCCACTTCCACCAGCATTTCATCGTTCGTTCCAACTGTTTCGAGCGTAATCAGGTAATTATTACCCAATTCCGCGAATTGCATCAATATCTTTTCAATCTGTACCGGGAAAATATTAACTCCTTTCAGGATCATCATGTCGTCGCTGCGACCCTGGAAGCGGTCGATACGCCGGTGTGTACGTCCGCAGGCGCAAGTTCCCGGAATAAACCGGGTGAGGTCGCGCGTACGATAGCGCAACAGTGGCATGGCCTCCCGCTTCAAAGTGGTCAGTACTAATTCTCCAACCTTCCCTTCCGGAACTGGTTCCAGGGTAACAGGATCGATAATTTCGGCAATCACGTAGTCTTCCCAGATATGAAGTCCGTTTTGTTCCGGGCATTCAAAAGCGACTCCCGGACCGTTCATTTCCGACATTCCGAAACAATTATAAGCCTTCACTCCGAGTAATTGCTCAATCCGGCGACGCTGTTCTTCCGAATGCGGTTCGGCCCCGATGACCAGTGTTTTCAGTTTTGTATCTTTTTTCGGGTCGAGTCCGGACTCATAAAAAGCATCCGCCAGACGGACAGCATAACTCGGAATAGCGTGAATCGTAGTCGTCCCGAAATCCGTAATAAACTTCATCTGCCGCTTCGTATTGCCGGCAGCAGCAGGAACGGTCAGGCAACCTAATTTCTCAGCTCCATACTGGAATCCGAGTCCTCCGGTAAACATGCCGTATCCTGATGTATTCTGAAACACATCCGAATTCCTGATCCCCACCATATACATACAGCGCGCCACCTGGTTAGCCCAATCGTCCAAATCACGCTGACTGTGCAACACCACCGTAGGATTGCCGGTTGTTCCACTCGACGAATGCAGTCGCACACACCGGTCCAAAGGAATAGCCGAAAATCCGAACGGATAGTGGTTCCGAAGATCCTCTTTAGTTGTAAAAGGTAATTTTTCCAGATCTTCCGGCGATTGAACCGATTCTTCAGTGATGCCCTTTTCTTCTAAAACCCGGCCATAATAATCCGATTGTTTCGCCAGGGCAATAGTCTGCCGGAGTAATTGTAGTTGTAGTTTTTCCAATCCGGGACGTGATAATGTCTCTATTTCCTGTTCCCAATACATATTTTGATTATTTATTACGAGCAAAAGTAATAAATATTTCGAACAAACGGCATTTTCATAAACAAAATGTATTTTTCAGTCGCTATATTTATTATCCGTTTAATAATAACACCAGAATCACTTTTTTCCTACTTGATGGCACATGAACTCCCTGGTTATAATAATAAAAGGCATCCGGTTTTTCTTCCGGGATAGTATCTTGCCGGGAAAATTTCCATACCTTTGCGGCCTCAATTTCTTTGAAAATTACATTAAAATGGTTTCAGTAGACGGATTAACAGTAGAATTTGGAGGGAGTACCCTTTTTGCAGATATTTCATTCGTTATCAACGAAAAGGACCGGATCGCCCTGATGGGTAAGAATGGAGCCGGGAAATCGACCCTATTGAAAATATTAGCAGGCGTCCGGGAACCTTCCCGTGGCAAGGTGTCGGCCCCGAAAGATACAGTCATTGCTTACCTGCCGCAACACCTGATGACGGAAGACGGGCGAACGGTATTCGAAGAAACGTCGCAGGCCTTTTCCCATTTATTTGAAATGGAAAAAGAAATCGAACGGTTGAATCAGGAATTGACCGAAAGGACTGACTATGATTCGGAAAGCTACTACGAGTTAATCGAAAAGGTATCGGCTCTGAGTGAAAAATATTATGCGATCGATGCTACCAATTATGAAGCCGATGTGGAGAAAACCTTGCTCGGATTAGGATTTAAGCGGGAGGATTTTCACCGGCAAACCAGCGATTTCAGCGGGGGGTGGCGCATGCGGATCGAGTTGGCAAAGCTGTTATTACGCAACCCGGATGTCATTCTGTTGGATGAGCCGACCAACCATTTGGATATAGAGTCTATTCAGTGGCTCGAAGAATTTTTAGTCAACAATGGAAAAGCGGTGGTCGTGATCTCGCACGACCGGGCCTTTGTAGACAATATCACCACCCGCACGATCGAAGTGACCATGGGGCGGATTTACGACTATAAAGTGAATTATTCGAAGTACCTGGAACTTCGGAAAGAACGCCGGGAACAACAGCAGAAAGCATTCGAGGAGCAGCAGAAGATGATTGCCGAAACGACCGAATTCATCGAACGTTTCAAGGGAACTTATTCCAAGACCCTTCAGGTACAATCGCGGGTAAAAATGCTGGAAAAATTGCAGATTATCGAAGTAGACGAAGAAGATACTTCGGCCCTGAGGCTAAAATTTCCACCCTCTCCCCGGTCCGGGAGTTATCCGGTCACCGTCGACGGAGTGGCGAAGAAATACGGAGATCATACCGTTTTCAAGCAGGCTACAGTCACCATCGAACGTGGGGATAAAGTGGCGTTTGTAGGCAAAAACGGAGAAGGGAAATCGACCTTAGTGAAATGTATCATGAACGAAATCGATTTCGACGGATCATTAACCCTCGGACACAATGTCCAGATCGGTTATTTTGCACAAAACCAAGCCTCCCTATTAGATGAAAACCTCACAGTGTTTCAAACCATCGATGATGTGGCTAAGGGGGATATCCGCACCAAAATCCGGGATATTTTAGGGGCTTTTATGTTCGGACGCGACGAATCGGAAAAAAAAGTAAAAGTGCTTTCCGGAGGAGAACGCACCCGGTTGGCCATGGTGAAACTACTGCTGGAACCGGTGAATCTGCTTATTTTAGATGAGCCGACGAACCACCTCGATATGAAAACCAAAGACATCCTCAAAAGCGCCCTGAGGGATTTCGACGGAACTTTGATCGTAGTTTCTCACGATCGCGACTTCTTAGACGGCTTAGTGACGAAAGTGTATGAATTCGGAAATCAGAAAGTAACCGAGCATCTGGAAGATATCTACGGATTTCTGCAAAAGAAAAAAATGGAAAACCTGAGAGAACTGGAAAGAAGCGGAAAGTAAATACTTAAAAAATTATTATCAAAATTTATTGGATTTTAATTGGATGTTCTCTTACGAAACATCAACAACCCCGATACCACAATCAGGGAATTGACAATGAGCAACTCATAGCCAAAACGGTACTCAAAGGCGGCAAAAAGCAACCGGTCGATGGCAAAACAAAGCAGCGGCGACAAGATACAGATATATGGAACAGCTCTATCATTGGTTTCCACTTTCCGGAAAATAATGCCGAATGCAAATAATCCCAGCAACGGTCCGTAGGTATACGATGCAATGGTGTAAATAACATCGATCACACTGGAATCGTGAATGGTTGCCCGGAATACCAGCATAATGGCGATAAATGCGAGTGACAGGACCAGGTGAACTCCCATCCGGATGTTGCGGGATTGTTTTTCCGGATATTTTCCAATCCCGATCATATCCACGCAAATGGAAGTCGTGAGTCCGGTCAGCGCCGAATCGGCGCTTGCAAAAGTAACGGCAATGATTCCGATTGTAAAGAATATGAGCGCCGGGATTCCGAGATAACCTCCGGAAACCAGCATCGGCAGGATATCGTCGCCGGCAGAAGGCAACGTAATCTGATTGGAAGCTGCAAAATTGATCAGCAATACTCCCAGACAAAGAAACAGGAAATTGACCGGAACAAACGAAAGACTGTAAGTACATACATTCTTTTGTGCCGCTTTCAGATTCTTGCACGACAGATTTTTCTGCATCATTTCCTGATCGATGCCGGTCATGGCAATGGTTACAAAAATTCCACTGATGAACTGTTTGAAAAAATTCTGACGGCTCTGCCAGTCGTCGAATACAAAAACGCGAAAATGCGGGCTCTCTTTCACGGAACTTATGATTCCCTGAAAATCGAGGTCCATTTTCCCGGCCACCTGCCAGATAATCAGAAACAAAGCCATCAACAAGAAAAAAGTCTGTAACAGATCGGTCCAAATGATGGCGCGCACCCCGCTTTTAAATGTATAAAGCCAGATCATCAATAAGAAAACGACTGCTGTAAACCCAAACGGCACATTCCAGGTAGAAAACACATAGGTATGCAGAATCAGGACAGCAACGTACAACCGGGCGGCAGCGCCGAGAGTCCTCGAGACCAGAAAAAAAGAAGCCCCTGTTTTATAGGCATGCCGGCCGATACGTTCCTCCAGATAAGTATAAATACTGGTCAGGTTCATCCGGTAGTAGAGTGGTAACAATACAAATACAATGACAACATACCCGAGTAGAAATCCCAGTACCATCTGCATATAGGTCATATTGGAATTCCTCACCATTCCCGGAACGGAAACAAATGTGACTCCCGATAAGGACGAGCCGATCATTCCGAAAGCAACAACATACCAGGGAGAACGGCGGTTACCCAGAAAGAAAGCATCGTTTTCAGAATGCTTCCTCCCGATAATGTAAGAAATCAGAAGTAGCGCTGCAAAATAAACTACAATGATGGTCAGGATCAGTGTTCCATTCATATTATTTATCCGGTCAATCCGGGTCTGAAAGATATCTGTAAATTGCTTCCTGCGCCCGGACAATCGGTTCGTCCGGATTTCTCTGCTTAAAAACATTATTCAGGTTCTCGTCTATGAAACAGGCTTTTACATTATCGTGAAGCTGTATCCGGAGAATTTCCAGAATTTGTTTTTTAATAGACGGATCGAGCACCGGAAATGCCGTTTCGATTCGCCGGTACAGGTTACGCTTCATCCAGTCGGCAGAAGTCAGGAAAAGATCTTCTTTGCCATTGTTATAAAAGTACCAGATCCGCGAGTGTTCCAGGAACATATCGACAATACGGGTGATCCGGATATTCCGGCTGTATGGCTGGCCGGGCACCAGGCAGCAGATCCCACGGACAATCAGGTCGACGCGGACTCCGGCCATAGAAGCTTTATAAAGTTCATCGATCATTTCCTTATCCTGCAATCCGTTCATTTTCAATATAATATAACCCTCTTTCCCTTCTTTCACGTTCCGAATCTCCCGCCGTATCATTTTTTTGAGTTCCGGAACCAGATTAAATTGGGCCACCAATAAAGTCCGGAAATTATATTTCTGTTCCGAGTCCTGCAGTACCTCAAAAACATTCAGAATCTCTTTTGCCAGCTTTTTATTAGCTGTCATAATGGCCATATCGCTGTATATTTTTGCCGTTTTTTCATTGAAATTACCGGTACTCAGATAAACGTAGGACTGCCCGCTACGTTCTTTTATCAGGGCGACCTTGGCATGTACTTTCAATCCCGGCAAGCTGTAAATAGTCCGGATACCCGCCTGTTTCATCGCTTCGGCCGTGTACAGGTTATTTTCTTCATCGAACCGGGCTTTCAACTCCACAAAAACAGTCACTTTTTTGCCATTCTTGGCCGCATTGATCAGGTTATTGATCACTTCCGAATCCTGGGCCACCCGGTATTGGGTTACCAAAATCTCCTCCACTTTCGGATCGTACGAAGCCTGGATCAGCAGTTTGATAAAATAATCGAAAGTATGATACGGATAAAACAGGAATATATCTTGTTTTTTGACGATATTAAAAACATTATTGGTTTCTAATTGGGGGATACGTATCGGCGCCACCACTTTCCTCTCGAGCTCCTTTCCGCATGGGTTCGGCAGCTTCATCAGATCTTCCATGTTGAGATGCCTGTTGTCCGGGATCAGATCTTCCGGGAGGATTTTAAATGCGTCGCAAATAAAACCGAGGCATTCGGGAGGCATGTTCCGGTCGTACACAAAGCGGCTGAGATCGCCGATTTTCCGCTTTTTCACTTTCCGGATGATCGTTTCAAGCAATTCCTTACCCTGGCGGGTCACCATTTCTTCGTCGATATAGATATCTGCATCCCGTGATATTTTTACATTATAGCTGCCTGTTACATCAAAACCCGGGAAAACATACTGTAGATTGGCTGATATCAGATCTTCCACAAACATAAAATAATGATTTCCGCTCTGTTTCGGCAGTTCGACAAACCGGGGAGCTTTTGTATATGGTATTTTGATGATGGCATAATAATGGCGCCGGGGCCCCTCTTTTTTCACTAACTGAACCACCTGGTACAACCGGTTGTCCCGGATAAAAATACGCAGGTCGTCTTTCAATATCATCACCGGCTGAAGGAAAGGGAAAATTTCCTCCATGAAATAATTGCGGACAAATTCCCGATGAAAAGGGGATATTTCGTCATTCATAGAAAGAACAACATGCTTTTTTTTCAACTCGGGAAGAATTTCATTCGTAAAAATCGCCGAAAACTTTTCCTGCTGCCGGGTCACTTCCCGCTTAATTTCATCCAGGGTTCGCTCGGAGTCGGCCGGATCTTCTTCGGAATGTACCTTGCGCATGATAATGCTGCGGTGTTCCGATACCCGGATCTTATAGAATTCTTCCAGGTTGGAAGCATGAATCGCCAGAAACTTTATACGATCATAGATGGGCGTTTGTTTGTCTTCGGCCTCTAATAAGACCCGGTAGTTAAAAGACAACCAACTGACATCCCGGCTAAAATATTTAAAATTCCTATCCATATCTTCATGGGTTTTTCAGACATTGAAACCGTAAAATTATTAATTTTGTTGAGAATTCGTGAAAAATATGAAGAAAATCGGCATTTTATCAGATACACACGGTTATTGGGACGAGCGCTTTGCTCTTCATTTCGCTTCCTGCGATGAAATATGGCATGCCGGAGATATCGGTAGTCTGGAAATCATCAACAAGTTAGAAGCTCTTAAGCCGGTGAGGGCAGTACTTGGAAATATCGACGGATATCCGGTGCGGCTTCAATGTCCTAAAAATTTACGGTTCAAAATTGAAGATGTCGATGTCTGGCTGACCCATATCGGAGGATACCCGGGACGCTATACACCGGAAGTTCGGGAAGAATTGTTCCGGAATCCACCGCAACTATTTGTATGCGGGCATTCACATATTCTGAAAGTACAGTACGATCACACCCTGAAATTGCTGCACATCAATCCCGGAGCAGCTGGAAAACAAGGTTTTCATGCAATCAGAACTTTAGTCCGGTTCGTCATCGACGGAAAAGAAATGAAAGATCTCGAAGTAATCGAATTAGCCGACTGAACCTATCAAAAAACATATAATCTACACCGTATCAGTGTAATTTTTCTTTTAAAAAGTAACCGGTATAGGAATTTTCACAGGCGGTAACTTCTTCAGGAGAACCCGCACAAACCAAGTATCCACCGCGGTCTCCTCCTTCCGGCCCCAAGTCGATCACATAATCGGCACATTTGATCACATCCATATTGTGTTCGATAATCACGATGGTATGACCCCTGGAGATCAGGGCGTCAAATGCTTTCAGTAAGGTTTTAATGTCATGAAAATGCAAGCCGGTAGTTGGTTCGTCGAAAATAAACAAAGTTGGCTGCGCCTTTTCTTCGCTGAGGTGAAAAGCCAGTTTCACCCGTTGATTTTCTCCTCCCGAAAGTGTACCGGAACTTTGTCCGAGTTTTACATACCCCAATCCGACTTCCTGCAGGCAACGCAATTTTTTCACGATCTTCTTTTCCTGGCCGCCCTTCTCCTGCCCGAAAAATTCAATCGCTTCATCAATCGTCATTTCCAGAACATCGTAAATATTCCGCCCTTTGTATTCGACATCCAGAACATCCTGTTTGAAACGTTTGCCGTGACACGACTCGCATTCGAGCACCACATCGGCCATGAATTGCATTTCGACCGTAATAATACCCTCGCCTTTACATTCTTCACAACGTCCGCCTTCTACGTTGAATGAGAAATAGGCCGGTGTAAAATTCATCTGCTTCGATAAAGTCTGTTCGGAATAAAGCTTCCGGATTTCATCGTAGGCTTTGATGTAGGTTACAGGATTGGAACGGGACGACCGGCCGATCGGATTCTGATCAACAAATTCCACCAATTTCACCAGATGCATATCTCCCTGCAGGGCCAACATCTGGATCGAAAGGTCTTTTGTATTTTCACAATGGCTTTTCAGAGCCTGGTAAAACACGTCGCGCACCAAGGTCGACTTTCCGGATCCGCTCACACCGGTAACCACTGTCATCACATTCAGGGGAAATTTCACATCAATGGATTTCAGGTTATTTTCACGGGCTCCTTTGATTTCGATGAAGTTATTCCATTTCCGGCGGTGAACCGGAACTTCAATCTGCTCTGCCCCTGTGAGATAACGAACTGTATAACTATCGGTTACATTTTTATCGAGGTGACTCATATCGCCCTGATAAACCACTTCCCCTCCCCATTGCCCGGCTGCCGGACCAATATCGATGATGTAATCGGCTTCCCGGATAATTTCTTCATCGTGCTCCACAACAATAACGGTATTTCCGAGCGCTTTCAGTTGTTTCAGTACATCGATCAGCAAACTTGTATCCCGGGAATGTAATCCGATACTCGGCTCGTCCAGAATATAAAGTGAGCCAACTAAACTGCTTCCCAACGAGGTAGCCAGATTGATCCGTTGACTTTCTCCGCCCGACAGGGTCGCCGACAAACGGTTGAGAGTGAGGTATCCCAACCCGACATCGTTCAGAAATTGCAGCCGGGAATTGATCTCGATCAGCAAACGTTTGGCAATGAGTCGATCATGCTCGTCTAACTGAAGTTCCCGGAAAAAATCACGCAGTTCCGAGACCTGCATCACCACTAATTCGTCGACAGATCTTCCGGCGACTTTAACATAAAGCGCCTGGGGCTTCAGCCGCCGTCCTTTACAGGAGGGACAAATCGTTTTGCCACGATAGCGGGCCAACATCACCCGGTACTGAACCTTATAGAGGTTCTCTTCCACGTACTTGAAAAAATCATTTATTCCCTGGAGGTTTTTATTTCCATTCCACAGCAGGTCTTTCTGCGCCTCAGAAAGCTCAAAATAAGGTTTGTGAATGGGAAAATCATATTTTTCTGCATTTTCAATAAACCATTTTTTAAATTCACCCATTTTATCGCCTTTCCAGCAAACCACGGCATCATCATACACCGAAAGGGATTTATTGGGAATCACCAGATTTTCATCGATTCCGATCACCTTTCCAAAGCCTTCGCAAAGGGGGCAAGCCCCAGCCGGACTATTGAAATTGAACATCAACTCCGTCGGCTCTTCGAATATCATTCCATCAGCTTCAAGCCGTTTTGAGAACTCTTTGGCAACAATGCTTTCTTCTGTATAAAACTTCAGGGTACAATAACCATTCCCTTCGAAAAAAGCTGTTTCGACCGAGTCGGCCAACCGGTTGATGACAGACTGCTCCGCAGAGGCAGTCAAACGGTCTATCAGAAGAAACAGATCATCGGATTTCAATAAATCCTCTTTTTTCAATGCTTCATCGATGCGGTAAATCTCTCCGGCAATCTCCAATCTGGAAAATCCTTCTTTGGCCAGAATTTCCAATTGTTCTTCCACCGTTCTTCCTTCCGGAAGAAGAATTTTGGTCAACAAAACGATACGGGTTCCTTCGGGATAACGTAACATCTCGTCGGTTACATCGCTCACCTGGTGTTTCTTCACGATTTCTCCGGAAACCGGAGAGATCGTCTTACCCACCCGGGCGTACAACAGACGCATGTAATCGTAAATTTCGGTAGAAGTTCCTACCGTAGAGCGCGGATTGCGGGTATTGACTTTCTGTTCGATGGCAATAGCAGGCGGAATCCCTTTGATATAATCGCATTCCGGCTTGCTCATGCGGCCCAGAAACTGCCGGGCGTACGACGAAAGGCTCTCCACATAACGACGTTGCCCTTCGGCATAAAGCGTGTCGAAAGCTAAGGAAGACTTTCCCGATCCGGAAAGTCCGGTTATAACGATAAACTGGTCCCGGGGAATACTTAAGTCGATGTTTCTTAAGTTATTGACTCTCGCCCCTTTGATTATGATGTTGTTTTCCGCTTCCATTTCTTTTTAAACGTCAAAATAAGGGTGCAAAGGTAGTGAATCCATAAAATAATACCTAACTTTGCCGCCTGTTTACAGAGCAGAAAGCTAAAGAATCATGGAAAGCATCAGAAAAATATACAAAATCGGCAACGGACCTTCCAGTAGTCACACCATGGGCCCGAAAAAAGCAGCAGAGCTATTCAGGGACAGGAATCCGGATGCAGACTCCTACCAGGTCGCATTATACGGGAGTCTGGCGGCCACCGGAAAAGGTCACCTCACCGATGCTGCCATTCTCAAGGCGTTAGAACCAAAATCTACGGAAATCATCTGGAAAGCGGATGTATTTCTTCCTTTCCATCCGAACGGAATGCTTTTCGAATCGATTATGAACGGAAAAACAGCCGATAGCTGGACTATATACAGCGTAGGGGGAGGTGATCTGGCGAACGAAAATACTCCTGTCGGCGAAGAAGAAGATGTTTACAAGATGAATACCATGAAAGAAATTCTGGAATGGTGCCATCAAACCGGGAAATCATTCTGGGAGCATGTCGAAGACGTCGAAGGAAAAGAAATATGGGACTTTTTAGATGAAGTATGGCGTGTGATGTGTGAAGGGATTGAACGGGGACTGGAAGCCGAAGGCCTCCTTCCTGGAGGACTTTCCTTGCAACGCAAAGCGTCTTCTTACTACACCAAAGGAAAGAGCTACCGGGATTCTTTAGCGAGCCGGGCAGCGATTTATTCCTATGCCTTGGCCACTTCCGAAGAAAATGCCTGCGGAGGAGTGATCGTCACGGCGCCCACCTGCGGATCTTCGGGCGTACTGCCGGGTGTACTCTACCACCTGAAAAAAAAGCATGAGTTTCGCGATTCAAAAATCGTAAAAGCGCTCGCAACGGCCGCTTTAATCGGGAATATTGTCAAAAAGAACGCTTCCGTATCGGGAGCCCAGGTCGGCTGCCAGGGAGAAATCGGAGTTGCCTGCTCAATGGCGGCAGCAGCGGCAACCCAGCTTTTCGGAGGATCAACCGCACAGATCGAATATTCCGCTGAAATGGGACTCGAACATCACCTCGGATTGACCTGCGATCCGGTATGTGGCCTGGTCCAGGTTCCCTGTATCGAGCGGAATGCTTTTGCCTCGGTCCGGGCGCTGGACGCCTGCTCATTCGCTATGTTATCGGACGGACATCACTTGGTCGGTTTCGATAAAGTGGTTCAAACCATGAAACAAACCGGGCACGATCTGCCCAGCCTGTACAAAGAAACTTCGACCGGAGGACTGGCCCGGTTTATTTAAGCAGATCTTTCGCCGGATTTACTAAGTATATCCGCTCCGTAGCCCGGGTGAATGCAGTATACAACCAGCGGTAAAAATTGATTCCGAGGTATTCTTCGGGAACATACGAGATATCTAAAAAAACATTCTTCCACTGCCCGCCCTGAGCCTTGTGACAGGTTACGGCATAAGCATATTTAATCTGTAAAGCATTGAAATACGGGTTTTCTTTCAACCGTTTCATTTTTTCCTGTTTCGACGAAACATCTTCATAATCTTCCAGGACAGCGTAGAATAACCGGTCGCTCATTTCTTTCGGCAATCCCGGCACATCGGTACGTAATGTATCCAGTAACACCTTAAGTTCTAATTCCAGATCATAATCCGGGAAATAAACCAACAGGTCGCAAAAACGGAATCCGTAAAGTTCTTGTTCGCGACGGACTTTTTTTACTTCTATCAGGTCGCCATTCGCGATAAAATCGGCATTTTTCTCCTCTTTATTCCAATAGTAATTATTTTTTGCAACCATCAGCAGGTCGCCGGACGACAATTCTTCTTCCCTGAAAAGAATCCGGTTGCGTACCCCTTCGTTAAAAATATTGGCCCGCTTGTTCGACCGGGAGATGATGATCGTTTCTTCCAGGCCATCGCGATTGTAAGCTTCGTCCAGAGCTTCAATCAGTTCATCACCGGAAATGATCCGTACATCCGGACAATCTTCCGTCATGATTTTCGGGAACACCTCCACTTTCCCGGAAACCAGGGCATTCCTTAGTTCAGTAGCATTCAGCAGGATACCTGACAGACCGGACTGCCGCACGACCTGGGTCAGCGTGATGCTGCAAACATGCAATCCATAGCCCTGCAAAATATCGGGATCCAAAGCCGGACTATCATCCTGTGAAACCGGGGGAAGCTGTGCCGAATCTCCCATCAGGATCAACCGGCAGCCTTCTCCGCTGTAAACATAGTGAATCAGATCGTCTAACAAACGCCCGGAGCCGAAAACAAACGAATCCAATCCATCGTTGGAAATCATGGAGGCTTCATCCACGATGAAAAGGGTATTTTTGTACAGATTGTCGGCCGGAATAAAACCTGAAGGATCATTCGAAAACTGTTTCTGGCGGTATATTTTTTTATGGATAGTATACGCGTTTTGTCCCGCATACTGTGCAAAAACCTTTGCAGCCCGACCCGTAGGAGCCAGTAAAACCGTTTTCTGCTCCATTTCATTCATCGTCCGTACCATAGCGCCAACCAATGAAGATTTTCCGGTACCGGCATATCCTTTCAGCAAGAATACCGAATCGTTATCACGGCTGAAAATAAACCGGGTCAGTTCATTCAGCGCAGCATCCTGCTCCGGAGTCGGCGAATGAGGAAAATTGCTTTTTATTTTATGGAGAAAGAAATCGCTTAGCATCGTTTTTTAATAATTCGTAGCAAAGTTAACGGTTATTTTGCTAATTTTGCAGGTAATATTTTTCAAATTAACATGAAACGATTGGTGAAAATCCTGCTATTCCTTGCCGTTATACTCCTGACATATATGTGCTTTGTAAGTATCCAACGGGGGATGGAAAAGGAAAAAACCAATCAGGAAATACCATTAAAACCGCTGGAAAATGAAAATTCAGCTTCCTGAAATCATTGAAACCGAGCATCCGGAACGTTATATTTTCACATTGAAAGTCGATCCGGAGCAGTTTTCATTTTCCCTTTACGATCCGGTTCGGGATGGATCGTTTTTTTACTACCAACTCCCGGAACAACGGAATTTGGACGCTTTTTCGGTTTTCAAGCAATTTTTTTTCGACCATCCGTTTCTGGCTTCTCCGTTCCGGAAAATCTGCATTATGAATGCCTGTTCCGGAGTTACCTTTGTTCCTGAGTTATTGTACAAGGAGGAAGACCATGATGAATGGATGCAATTCAATTTCACGGATACAGAAGGAAAAATTCTGGCTCAGAAGATCCGCCATCCGGAAATGGTACTGTTGCACCGGATGCCCGGAGATATTTATCAGTTTTTGAGCCGTTCTTTTACAAATCCTCAATTTATCTATCAGTTATCTCCTCTGATCGTTTACTTCCAGATGAGGAATAAATTAGTGAACGCTCACCAAATGATTGCCAATCTGAGGGAAAATTCTCTGGATATTCTTTGCTTTTCCCAAGGGAACTTTGTTCTGGGAAACAGTTTTGAAAGCAAAAAGATCGAAGATACCGTCTATTTCTGCCTGTTCGTTTGGAAACAACTAAAATTTGATCAAAAGAAAGATTTTATCTACATTACTGGAAATAAAGAAAATAAAACGGCCCTGATGCGTCTACTGAAGCCATACATACACAATATTATCCCGGTGAATGTCCCGGCAAACGATCATTTTGCAGGTGTAGATACCAATCCGATCCCATTTGAATTATTGAGTTTAACCTTGTGTGAAATCTGAGTCCTGTGAGAATTATCAGCGGAACATATAAACGCAGACGCTTCGACGTCCCCAAAAGTTTCAAGGCCCGTCCAACCACCGACTTTGCGAAGGAAAACATCTTCAATGTGTTGGATAACCTGATCGATCTGGAAGATAAAATCGCCCTGGACCTGTTCTCCGGAACAGGAAGCATTGCTTTTGAACTGCTTTCCCGGGGTTGCCGGCAAGTATACTCGGTCGAAAAGGATTTCGCCCACCACGGGTTCATCCGGAAAGTAATGCAGGAGCTGAAAACCGACCATTTTATGGCGATAAAAGGAGATGTTTTTACCTACCTTAATTCGTGCAAACAAACATTCGATATCATATTTGCCGATCCGCCCTATGCTCTGAAAGAACTGCCGGCTGTTCCGCAACGGATCGTTTCAGGGAACTTTTTGAATCCGGAAGGCATTTTTATCATGGAACACCCGAAAGAATACGATTTCTCGGAAGCGCCGTTGTTTTATCAGAAACGGACGTACGGATCGGTTAATTTCAGCATTTTTATAAACAAGAAATAAAGACAATCCAAAATAAACATCAATGAAAACAACTCATAGCGGATTAAACGACTTACAGGTTGAACAGAGCCGGCAATTGCATGGAGCTAATATCCTGACACCTCCCAAAAAAGAATCGGTCTGGAAACTTTTCATGGAAAAATTTCAGGACCCGATTATCCGTATCCTGCTGATTGCCGCATTTTTGTCTTTAATCGTATCATTCGTCCACAATGATTTTGCAGAAACACTCGGAATTATTTTTGCCATTCTGCTGGCAACAGGTGTCGGGTTCTGGTTCGAACTGGATGCCAATAAAAAGTTCGACCTGCTGAACCAAGTGAACGACGATACCGCTATGAAAGTGATCCGGAACGGCAATATCTGTGAAATCTCCAAAAAAGATCTGGTGGTCGGCGATATCGTGCTGTTGGAAACAGGCGAGGAAATTCCCGCCGACGGGCAACTTGTCGAAGCCATTTCCCTGCAGGTGAACGAGTCCAGTCTGACGGGAGAACCGGTTATTGCCAAAACAACGGTCGAAGCTGAATTCGACGATCATGCCACCTACCCTTCCAATATGATTTACCGCGGAACCACGGTGGTCGACGGGCACTGTACAATGGAAGTCTCCGCCGTCGGCGATGGAACGGAATTCGGGAAAGTGGCCCGGGAATCGGCTGTCACCACCGGAGAAGAAACCCCGCTGAACAAGCAACTGGATGGTCTGGCCAAGGTGATCAGTGTGGTCGGATTCTCCTTGGGAATCCTGACTTTTTTTGCATTATTTGTCAAAGATATCTTTTTCACAGGCTATCACTACACTTTCAGCCAAATGGCATTATTGGGTTCTGCATTGGCTTCCTTCTGGATCCTGATTTCAAAAATCTGGTTACCAATATTTTACGACGGACTCAAGTTAGCAAAAAAAGAGATCGAGCAGCCGGAATGGGTTGAAAAAAGCCGGTGGGTGCTGTGGTTGGGGATAGCGGTACTTACTTTCGCGGTCCTTTGCGGGATCTGTTACTTGGCCGGCATCGATCCCCTGGAGCCTTCGTCCTGGATCTCCATTGAAACTGCAAGCCGTATCCTCGAATATTTCATGGTGGCAGTGACCCTGATTGTGGTTTCCGTTCCGGAAGGGCTTCCGATGAGTGTGACCCTGAGCCTCGCATTGAGTATGCGCCGGATGTTGAAGACGAATAACCTGGTACGTAAAATGCATGCTTGCGAGACCATGGGAGCCGCCACCGTTATCTGTACCGACAAAACGGGAACATTGACCCAGAACCGGATGCAAGTGGCTCATACCCAATTCTTCGGATTGGAAGAGCAGCGCCTTCAGGATTCCGGATTAAGCCGTCTCATCACCGAAAATATGGCCGCCAATTCGACAGCCTATCTTGATTTTTCAGATCCCGGGAAGCCTAAAGCGCTTGGAAATCCGACCGAAGCGGCCTTGCTTTTCTGGCTCAACAAGAACAATATCAACTACCTGACTATCCGGGAGGAAGTCAAAGTCGTAGACCAGTTGACTTTCAGTACGGAGCGCAAATACATGGCAACCGTAGTCGATTCTCCGTCCCTTAAAAAACGGATACTGTATGTGAAGGGAGCTCCTGAAATCGTTTTTTCCAAAAGCAAAGAAGTCATTACCGGATCCGGAACCCGGAAATCGGCCGATTTGCAATCCGATGTAGAAAAGCAATTGCTTCAATATCAGAACCAGGCCATGCGTACCCTGGGATTCGCATATAAGGAATTGGATCAGAATGAATCCCGGAGCATCCGCGAATTAGTCGACAGCGGCTTGTATTTTCTCGGTATTACGGCCATCTCTGACCCGGTGAGGGAAGATGTCCCCGACGCCGTTACCCGGTGCCTCAAAGCCGGAATCGATGTCAAAATCGTTACAGGAGATACTCCGGGAACAGCCCGGGAAATCGGACGCCAGATCGGTATCTGGAAAGAAACAGATACAGAATTCAACATCATCACCGGGGTCGAATTCGAGGCTTTATCCGATGAAGAGGCTCTGAAAAGGGTTCAGAAGCTGAAGATCATGTGCCGGGCCCGTCCGACCGATAAGCAACGGTTAGTCCAGTTACTACAGCAATGCGGGGAAATCGTTGCCGTAACAGGCGACGGCACCAACGATGCTCCAGCTCTGAATTTCGCCCAGGTCGGACTTTCCATGGGTTCGGGAACCTCCGTAGCCAAAGAAGCAAGCGACATTACCCTGCTCGACGATTCCTTCAACAGCATTGCCACAGCGGTGATGTGGGGACGCTCGTTGTACAAAAATATCCAACGGTTCCTGCTGTTCCAGTTGACCATCAACCTCACGGCTCTGATCATCGTGTTCTTCGGCTCTCTCTTCGGACAGGAGCTTCCGCTGACTGTGACCCAAATGCTCTGGGTGAATCTCATCATGGATACTTTCGCTGCCGGAGCGTTGGCCTCTCTCCCTCCCGATCCCCGAGTGATGAAAGAGAAGCCCCGTAAAAATTCCGATTTTATCATCACTCCGAAAATGGGCAGAAATATCCTTTTCACCGGACTTTTCTTCGTTGCCATACTTGGATCTCTGTTATATTGGTTTACCAACTCAGAAAGAACCATTTCAATCTATGAACTTTCCTGTTTTTTTACTATATTTGTGTTGTTACAATTCTGGAATATGTTCAATGCCAAAGCATTCGATACCGGGAAACCGGCTATCAGCGATATGAAAGGCAGTAAAGGATTTATTCTGGTTTCCGGACTCATCCTGATCGGACAGTTCCTGATCGTTCAGTTCGGAGGAGAGGCGTTCCGTACCGTACCTCTATCGGCAAAAGACTGGGGAATGATTATCGGAGGAACATCCTTTATTTTATGGCTTAATGAAATTGTAAGGGTCTTTAAGAAATGAAAGCACCCCGATCTTCGCGCAACAGGACCCTGCACCTTCCGGAGGAAGACTATGCCCGGTATCAATCGCGGCTGCTGCAAATAAATTCGCCGGTTTCCGTAAAGAATCTGGTCAATAAAACTATTCTCGGGGATCTGCAAGCGATCATAGATCTGCTTCCAGATTCTTTTGCCGACCTCATCATCATTGATCCGCCATACAACCTGAGCAAAGATTTTTCCGGCCTCAGGTTCTCGAAGATGAAGGACAAAGAATACCTTAAATACCTTCGTTCCTGGTTTCCCCAAGTTGTTACTAAATTGAAGCCCAGCGGGTCGCTTTATCTGTGCGGGGACTGGAAATGCACCGCCGCGCTCCAGACTGTCATGAACGAACACCTGCACATTCTCAACCGGATCACCTGGCAACGGGAAAAGGGCCGGGGAGCCAAATCGAACTGGAAAAACGGGATGGAAGATATCTGGTTCGGCGTTAAGAATCTGAACCGTTATTATTTCGATATTGAAGCGGTTAAGATCAAACGGAGAGTAATTGCGCCTTATATTTCCGAGGGTAAACCGAAAGATTGGGAACAAACCGGAGAGGGCAATTTCCGGTTGACTCATCCTTCTAATTTTTGGGACGATATTACGATTCCCTACTGGTCGATGCCGGAAAACACCGATCACCCCACTCAAAAACCGGAAAAACTGATTGCCAAGCTGATCCTGTCCAGTTGTCCCCCGGGAGGATTGGTGTTCGATCCTTTCTTAGGATCCGGAACCACTTCGGTCGTAGCAAAGAAGCTGGGAAGAAACTACTGCGGGATTGAAATTAATCCCGAGTACTGCTATTGGGCAGAAAAACGACTGGAAATGGCAGAATCTTCTCCCGGTATCCAGGGATATTCAGACGGTATTTTCTGGGAACGGAACAGCCAGCCCAAAAACAGGTCATAACCATCCGGCAGGAAGTATCACTCTTTTTTATTCTTCCGGGATGATCCTTTCTTTCCAAAAACATCCTTTCGCCGGGGGATTTCCAGTTCCAGGTCTTCCGTTAATGAAATATCGTTGTAGCGTACACGTTTCATATTCTCCAGAAATAGAATAATATCTTCCTCTATTTCAATGAGATTCTTGTAGAATGTCTTGGCCTTTTTTATCGATTTGAAATTGGAGATATATTCCTGCAACGGCAGTAATATTTTACGAATCACGCCGTCGGAAAAATAAAGAACGGCTTTACAACACCGCTCCCGGAGCAGTTCCATATTTCCAGACTCCTCCTGGGTTAATGAAGAAAGTTGGGTCTGGAATTTCAAAGATACGTTTTCCAGCCCATACGTTTCCTTCCGGAAAGTCTCCAATAATTTATGCGCAGCAAGGTATTCTTCCGCCTCTTTATCCTCCAGAAGCCTTTCCATACCCCGGAGAATAATATACATCTGCCGCCATTCGAAATACCGGAGCAGCCGCTCGGCCCAGAACCGGCGCTTCCCCTGGTGGAAAATCGCATCCAGTTCGGCCCGTTCTTTTTCACTTTTACTGAAACCAACGGCATATTCGTCGGTCATTACACACCCGGGATGAATCCTGGAATGCATCACAATCCCCTCGAGCGAAGTACAGCGGCTCAATGCAACATAAGCCTGTCCCGCAGCAAATGAAGAACCGATATCGATCACCGCTTTCTCAAAAGTCAGACCCTGACTTTTATGAATCGTAATCGCCCAGGCCAGCCGGACCGGGTACTGCGTAAAAGTTCCCAATTCCTCTTCGACGACCTCTCCCGACACCTTATCGAGCGAATATTTCACATTTTTCCAGATCTCTTTCACCACCCGGATCTCCTCTTCCAATTCCGGGATATAGACATACAACGAATCATCGACAATCCGGCTTACAACAGCGATCTTCCCATTGAAATACCGCCGCGGATCTTCCATATCGTTTTTGATAAACATAATCTGTGCACCTTCTTTCAGGCGCAACTGCACTTCAGTCGGCAAAGAATAATCCGGAAAATCGCCCTGGATGTCGCCGGTCAGGATACGCTCTCCCGATGGTAACTCCGCCAGTTTCCGGCTATTGATCTGGTCGGCTTTGTAGTTATGGGTAGTCAGGGTAATGAATTTATCCTCATCGGCCGGCGAAAAATCCTGAATATAGCGAGCATTGAGTTTTTGGATATCTTCCGGGGTCATGATATTATTCCGTACCCTGTTGAGCAGGTCTACAAATACCGGATCGCCCTGGCGGTATACTTTTTTCAATTCGATATACACCGGTTGATGCTGCCTTACAGCATGTGAATGAAAGAAAAAGGTCGTTGGATAATAATCCTTCAACATCTTCCACTCGTCGTCTTTCGCTACTGGCGGCAACTGGAACATATCTCCGATATACAGCATCTGGACTCCTCCGAATGGAAGAGAGCTTTGACGGATACGTTTCAACGAATGATCGATCGCATCGAGGGTATCGGCCCGAAGCATGCTCACCTCGTCGATAATCAATAACTCGAGTTGGCGGATCAGGTCTAATTTCTGCTTACTGAACGAAAAAAAGTTTCTTTTGGAAGAAGACGAAGAAATTCCGGGGATAAATGGTTCGAAAGGTAACTGGAAAAGCGAGTGCAGGGTCACTCCCCCGGCATTGATAGCAGCAACACCTGTCGGTGCAGCCACCAGGGTTATTTTATGAGTATTTTCCCGGATATGCTTCAGAAAAGTCGTCTTTCCGGTTCCGGCTTTACCGGTCAGAAAGATGTGTTCCGAGGTTTGGTTGATAAAATCGGTCGCTAACTGGAAAACAGCATTATTTTCATCGGGAGTGATGGTCATGATGGAAAACGGATTAACAAACACCGAAAACGATAAAAGGCAGAAGCAAACCCGAAAAGCTGATCCTGCCTTTTATTGTTTCAACTGATCTGACTTATTTTTTTCCCTGGTTGGCAACCGCGTCCATCAATTTCTTGATTTCTTCGGGATCGCCCAGGAAGTAATCTTTTACAAGATTCATATTATCATCGAACTCAAATACGTAAGGCACTGCTGTAGGCAGGTTCAGACTGATAATATCTTCATTGGAAATATTTTTCAGGTATTTGATGATTCCACGCAAGCTGTTACCATGAGCCGCAACAACGATCTGATCGTATTGCTTCATAGAAGGAGCGATCACTTCTTTCCAGTAAGGAACAATGCGGTCTACCGTATCCTTCAGGGACTCGGTCAATGGAATCTGAGCATCTGTCAACTCATTATAACGGATATCCTGACGGGGACTTCTCGAATCGTTCATTTCTAAAGGTGTTGGAGCGATATCGTAGCTTCTTCTCCAAATCAGTACCTGCTCATCGCCGTATTTTTCGGCAGTTTCAGACTTATTCAATCCCTGGAGCATTCCGTAATGCTTTTCATTCAGACGCCAGTTTTTTTCAACCGGAATCCAGTCCAGGTTCATCACATCGAGTACCTGATTCAGAGTTTTAACTGCACGCTTCAGGTAAGAGGTATACGCTTTTTGAAAAACGATTCCGTTATCTGTTAATGTTTTACCTGCTTTTTTTGCTTCTTCAACTCCTTTTTCCGACAGATCTACATCGGTCCAGCCGGTGAAACGATTCTCTTTATTCCACACACTTTCTCCGTGACGGAGCAATACAACTTTTTTCATTATTCTCTGTTATTTATGTTGTTATACGATTGCTTTTATTTCAATCAACAAAAATACACTAAAAAAAAGAATTATCAGCGATTCGTAGGATTAATTTTAAATTGTTTCATTCAGGTTTTAGATTTAACTTTGCGGTAAACTCAAGCTCAAAATTCAACATTTATGAAACAAACATTTCTATTCATTTTTGCAAGTATTTTTATGTCTATCGAATACGTACACTCACAAAACAACCCCGGAACTTACACTTATAAGTTCGGGGAAGCAGCCATTTCTCTGTTGCAGGAAAGCCAACAGGACGGAAAACCGGATATTTTAATCGGAGCTACTCCCGAAATACTCGCGGAGTGTGCTCCCGGAGGGGTTTATCCAAGTGCAGTTAATATCTTCCTCGTGCATATCAATGGAAAAAATATCCTGATCGACTCAGGATTCGGCTCCTGGTTGTTTGACAACCTGCAATCGCTGGGAATCGAACCGGAAGCTATCGATATTGTTCTGCTGACCCACCTTCATGGCGATCATACCGGAGGGATGATGCGGAACGGACAACCCTCGTTTCCCAAAGCACAGGTCTATCTTTCGGAAGTGGAATATAACTACTGGCTGAACGAAACGAAAGATGAACGGGCACATGCCATGCTTTCGGCCTACAAAGAACAGATCCGGTTGTTTACTCCCGGTGAACCCGGTGAAAACTCCGAAAACATCCTGCCGGGTATCCAGGCAATCAAAGCCTACGGACACACTCCCGGGCATACAGCCTACCTGTTTACTTCTGCCGGAAAACCTTTCCTGGTTTGGGGAGATGTAATCAATGCCGCTGCCGTACAAATACCCTATCCCGGAGTGTCTGCCATCTACGATAAGGATGCATCACAGGCTGTCGAAACACGGAAAAAGATCCTCCGGTTTGCAGCAAAGAACAACATCCCGGCTGCAGGAATGCATATCCCGGCAACCGGTATGATCACCCTTTCGGAAAAATCCGGACAGGAAGGCTTTACGCTCGAAGGAGTGGATTAATTACTCCGGTTTCGCCACTTTGACACTGTCGGCTTCTACAGCAGGCATTCCGAGCTTATCGAACCCCTTTTTCAGGTTTTCGGGACTGGTTTTGTTTGTTTTGTAAGTCACTTCTACCGTTTTTTCATCCAGATTGCATTTCAGGTCGGTTACCCCTTTTTCAAATGCAATGTTTTTTTCTATTTTAGCCTGGCAATTCTTACAATTCATATCGTCCACATAAAAAGTAACGGTTGACTTGCCTTTCTGCGTACTCTGTGCCGGCAGATTTTGTGTTGTGAATAAGAAAGATACAATACTCAACAGCGTTAAGAACAAATGTTTTGTTTTCATTTTGTACATCATTTAATCATTTACATTCTCGGAAGATTCCAGCGGGCCCCGATATAGAGCTTGCGCCCATGCACCGGCCCCCAGATCATGGTTGCATCGAAGTTATCCCCCCAGGGATTCCCTGGGTCGATCACCGTGTGATGCTGCATAAAGTCAAGAATATTTTCCACCCCGGCATAAATCGACCAGGTACGGAAAAATTTAGATATCTGGGCATTCAATATTACGAATGAATCGAAAGAACTGTCCCACATCGGATTGCTCTTGTCAGCATCGGGCATTCTTCCTCCCCCGTTGAACTGAGAAGTAAAATCGAATTGCCATTTGCGCAGGGGTGTCTGGTACGAAGCCGTAACCAATCCCTTATAGTTTCCCATCAGCGGTTTGTTTCTCAACTCTCCGTTATAAGTCGTTTTGACGGTGGTTTTACGATAAGCCGCTGTCAATGTAAATCCCCGGAAAAAAGGATAAGTCGCCTCCACCTGGAAACTCGAAGAATACGATTTTCCGGCGAGGTTATAAAAATAAACGGCATGAGGATCAGTATCGATATCCGCCACCACTTGTTTTTTAAAATCGGTATAATACCATTCCCCGTTCAGAACAAGCTCTTTACCAGCTATCGGGATATAAAACCCAAGATTGAGTCCGTAGTTCCAGGCTTCTTCCTGATCCAGATCATCGGCAATAATAAACTTCCGGCTACTGGCTAAATAAAAGCTGTTTTCCGGGAGTACATGAGCCGTACGGAAGCCCTTCCCGGCCGAAGCACGCAAGTGAAGCCAATTGGTGAAATTGTACTTCAGATGCAAGCGCGGGGTGACAAAGAAATTGTATTTCGAACTGTAGTCTCCCCGTAATCCGGCCAGCAATACCAGCTTATCATCCAGATTCAATGTATATTCCGCATAAGCCCCGGCAGTTGTTTCTGTAAACCGGTCGTCGACCGACGGCTGTACCGGGTCCAAACGGTAGGTTTCATCAAAATGGTCGTAATTCACGCTCAAACCGGTACTGATTTTATGTTTTTTTGAGAATTCCGTCTCATACATTAATGTTCCGTACAGATTCGACTGATCGGCATCGTACGGACGAATTCCGAAGGATGATTTCTGGTCGTGATACGAACCACTGAAAATAAGCGCTACGCTTTCGTTTTTTTCCGGATTCAGGATCAGTCCGTTCTTAGTAAAAAACTCCCCATGATTCACATCCATGGAAGTCCGGTAAAACGGAACGGAAGATTCCGGCGGTAAAGCATCACTCTTCTGTCCTCCTGTACGGTTTTCATTGAGGTACCTGATTCCCACCTGCGAAATGTAATTATTCGTACGGTAATACCAGCGGTTCATAATATTGAACTGGCGTTTCAGAGGAGTATCCAGAAAGCCGTCGTCGTTCATATCGAATTCTTTCTCCTCATTCGAATAATGCACCAGAAATCCGGTAGAAAGTTTTGGGCTCAGGAATATCGAAGCATCGGCATTAGCCTCATAACGCCCATTGTCGGCCGCAAAAACATTGGCAGAAACAATATCGGAAGTCGGTGGTTTTTTATATTCCACGTTAATCTGACCGGCAATGGCTTCATAGCCATTCTTCACCGATGAGGTTCCTTTCGATACCAGAATACTTTCCATCCAGGGACCCGGCACATAGTCCAGCCCATACGGAGCCGACAACCCCCTGAAATTAGGAAAATTTTCAGTCAGCATCTGGACATAAGCTCCGTCTAATCCCAGCAACCGGATCTGTTTGGCACCGGTTACCGCATCACTATAAGCCACATCGACCGAAGGATTGGTCTCAAAACTTTCAGCCAGGTTACAACAAGCAGCCCGGCACAATTCATCATACGTAATTTTTTGGGTCTGAAGCACGGTACTCCGCATCGAAAGCAAGCCCGGAGCGTCGGACCGAACCAGCACTTCATCTAATTCGACCGACTCTTTCAGGAATACATTCAACCCGGAAAGCGTACGGTCTATTTTAATAACCTGGGGTACATACCCCAGATAACTGAAAACCAAACTGTCCGACTGGTCGGTTCGCTGAATATTGAACTCCCCTTTTTCATTTGTGGAAACACCAACGGAGGTTTTACTCCAATAGACCGAAACCCCTGTAAGCGGCTCGTTTTCATTTCCGGTAACGACTCCCCGAACCGGCTCTGCAGCCCTCAGAAAGGGAGTAAACGCCAACAGGAAGCATAATATCATAAATTTTTGCATCGTATACTTATCATTTCAAATTAAAACTCTGACTACAAAAACATAAACCCCAAAAGCAGGAACCGGAAAAAAACCAGCCCTCCGCCTTGGAGAAAAGACAGATTCAAATGATAAGCACCTGTATAAAGGAAAGATAATCTTTCGGAAGAAATTTCGGAACAGGAGGAGAATGGATGGAGGATAAAAGGCTCTCCGTTTCTCCTTCGACAGAAAAGACAACCAGAGGCTGTACCGGATAGAACAATTGAAATTCCGGAACCGGAGGGGTAAAGGTACGCAGCTCGGACGCCGGACTCCAGTCGAAGTGTACTACTTCCGACCGGCAGGGATCGCTTCCGCAATCGTTTGTTTCAGAACCTTCCTCTGTGCCGGAGGCGCAACAAGAGGAACGCTCTTCCCCGCAACAAGAATCACGCTCCTGATACGCTATGCTTTCAGTAGAACATCCCCCACAGCAATAAGCAATGCTTTTGGAGATAACCAGCCCATAAATTGCAACCGCAAACAGAACCGATGATAGGATGTTACCGATGATCTTCATTATCCAGAGCAAAGGTACGCTATTTTTTATATCAATGAAATAGATCGGAACAGAACTTCTATGTAAAATAATTACAAAAAAATGATATATCTACATAATAATCAAATAAATACATATTCTCTTGCTTTTATTTTTTAAAAATAAATACAAAATTATTTTGTTTATAAAATAAACTGGTTTATATTTGCATTATGTTTAATTTATAAAATACAGATATGGAAACAAAATTTACCGAACAACAAAGTCTGAATCTCATCTCAGAAATGATTGCTCAAGCCCGGAATAACCTTCAAAAGCACAGCGGTACAGCGATGATCTTCAATGGATATATGGTGGCTTTTACGGCCCTTCTGAACGTCGTTCTGATATTTATACTACCCAACCCCAATCAATCGTTTTTGGTTTGGTTTTTAATGATTCCGGGATTTTTTGTCGACCGGATCATCGATAAAAAAATCGACCGCCAATCATTGGTAAAAACCCACATCGATAAAATCATTACTACTACCTGGCGGGGATTCGGCATGGCAGTCGTCTTATTCCTCGGAATCATTTTCGGATACGGATATTTTATGCAAAATCCAAAGATGTTCGTGCTCATCACTCCGGTAATTATGCTCATGGCCGGCGCTGCCGAGTTTATTACAGCCAAAGCATGCCGGTTCAAACCGTTTTCATACGGAGCCTACATCCTGTGGGGCGGAGCCGTTTGTTGCCTGGCAAGCTATGTTTTTGTCCATTCCTGGTCCGGCATCACCCATTTTATTATTCTGGCAATATGTATGATTCTTGGGTTTGTTATTCCGGGATATAAATTAAATAAACTAGCAAAAGAACATGTTTGAAGAATTAGATCCCCTGTTACATTCCCAATTGCGATTAGCAATCATGTCATTGCTCATCAGCGTGGAAGAGGCCGACTTCGTTTTTCTGAAAGAGAAAACAAGCGCTACCGCAGGCAACCTGAGTGTTCAGATAGAAAAATTACGGGAAGCCGGATATATCGACATTGAGAAGACTTTCCAGGGTAAAATGCCGAGAACAATTTGCCGGATCGCTCCAAAAGGAATCCAGGCTTTCGAGAACTACGTAAAAACCATACAGACTTACTTCAACCACTGATCGAACCAACGGAAGAATTCCCGTTGAAACAGCACTCCATTCTGCGGTTGTGCAATCCAATGATTTTCATCGGGGAAGATCAACATACGGGAAGGGATTCCCCGGAGCTGGGCCGCATTAAAAGCCTGCATGCCCTGAGAGGCCAGGATACGGTAATCCAGTTCCCCATGCGTGATCATGATCGGAGTATCCCAGTTTTGTACGAATTTGTGCGGTGAATTAGCATAAGTGCGTTGGGCCACCTTATTCGACTTATCCCAGAACGGACCTCCCAGATCCCAATCGGCAAACCACATTTCTTCTGTTTCTAAATATTGAGCTTCTTCATTGAAGATACCGGCATGGGCCAGAAAAGCCTTAAACCGTTTGTTGTGATTTCCGGCAAGCCAGTAAACGGAGAAGCCTCCATAACTGGCTCCTGTACATCCGAGCCGGGCTTCGTCCACGAACGGTTCTTTAGCCAGAGCGTCGATGGCCGACAAATAATCCTTCATATTTTGTCCGCCATAATCGCCGCTGATCTGTTCGTTCCATGCCTGTCCGAATCCGGGAACACCGCGACGATTGGGAGCGACCACAACGTAGCCGTTAGCAGCCATCATCTGCAGATTCCAGCGGTACGACCAGAACTGACTGACCGTATTCTGAGGGCCTCCCTGGCAATAAAGACTGGCCGGATATTTTTTGTTCGGATCGAATTTCGGGGGATACACCACCCAGGTCAGCATTTCCTTGTTATCGGTAGTTTTAATCCAACGGGGCTCTACTTTCCCCATTTCGATCTGATCCAGAAGCAACTTGTTTTCTTCTGTCAGTTGTTTTTGTTCTTTTGAGTTGATATTTACAGAGAAAATTTCATTCGGGCAACTCATCGAATGGCGCAGAGCAATCAGTTGATCACCCACCAGGGCCACCGAAGCATAGTCGTGCTGTCCCTCTGTCAGCGCTATAATTTCTTTCGTATTGGTATTTACAGAGAACAACTGGGTCGTTCCTTTTACACAGGACACCATGAAGATACGGTTGGACTCGTGTCCCCAGACAAAATCATCGGTATTATAATCGAATTGCTCCGTAAGGTAGGATTTTTCCCCCGTAGCCAGCTTTAGGATGAACAGGCGATTTTTATCAGATTCATACCCCTCCCGTTCCATGCTTTGCCAGGCCAGGTACTGTCCGTCGCGTGAAAATTTAGGATTGATATCATAGCCCATCATGCCTTCGGTCAGATTCTTCGATTCTCCGGTCTCGACCTGGTAAAGATAAATATCCGAGTTGGTAGAGCGGGCATAATTTTTTCCTGTTTTTTTCCGGCTGGTATAGGCAATCGTTTTACTATCGGGGCTCCAGCTCAATTGCTCGATGCCTCCCATCGGTTTCATCGGACTTTCGAAAGGCTCTCCTTTCAGGATATCCGAAATATTCTGAAGTGATTTTCCGTCGTAATCGGCTACAAACGGATGAGGAATCGTTTCCACCCATTCATCCCAATGTTTATACATGAGATCGTCTACGATACGTCCGCTGGCCTTATCCAAATCGGGATATTTGTCGGCTGTCCGTTCACCGGACTTCACGGCGCTGATAAACAGTACCCTGGAGCCATTAGGAGAAAAATCGAATCCGTCGATCCCTTCTTTTACATCGCTGATCTTGATTCTTCCGGATCCGTCGGCATTCATCTCCCAAAGCTGTCCTTCATAAAGAAATGCAATTTTTTCCCCTCCCTTGATCCAGCGGGCATTGCTTTCACTTTTCGAAGTCTTGGTAATCTGTGTATTTCCCGTCCCGTCGAGGTTGACGGTAAATAATTCGCGATTGCGTTTGTTCAGAGAGAGATCCCCATAGCTCACTCCATACAGGATCTTCCCCTTCTCGGCAGACACCTGCACATCCGACACCTGTCCGAAACTATGAAGAATTTCGGGTGTCATCAGTCCATTCGATACCTGAATATCGGATTTTCCGATAAGTACATTATCTTTACAATCCTTTTCTTCCGGATTTTTTTGTTCTTTCGGGGCATTACATGCAGTCAGTAAAATTGCAGCGGCCATCATCGTAGTCGATAAAATTTTTCTCATGGTGAATTCATTCTCGTTCGGCCACAAAGTTACAATATTTTTCTTTTATTCAGTCTGATATTTTTTTTCCTGACATTTTTAATTAGAAAAACGATCATATAAAGATCAAAGAAAATTTATATTTGCACCGTTATAACAATCAATAGTTCGTTCAAAATACATAAAATTTTATGCGGCTACTGTGCCGAATAACAGTAGTTCTTTGAAAAACTTTTGATTTTTAGATCTATTCGGGTTTTCGGCTTACCGTCTTTCTCAATACCCGTAACGACTTTCAGTTCATCGCTGTTTTTTTCCTTGACCAATAACACATTCTGGTCTTTTACTTTTTCGTCCATAATACTTTTGATTTATATTGTCGCATCACAATGAATCTGCTGAAATTATATCCGTTGGTTTTAAAATCGTAGCTTTGCAATCAAAATGAAATATATGAAAGCTGTTGTTTTTTACGAATCAAGCGATGCGACGATGGATAAAATCATGGAAGTTTATCCGAGGCACAAACAAGTGGTGGATGAATTTGCAAAACAGGGGAAGATTATTGCGATTGGCCCTTTTGTAAACCCGGCAGGCGGTTCAATGGGCGTGTTTACGGACAAAGAAAGTGCTGAGGAATTTATTAGG
>JAVBRK010000059.1:0-43086 GCA_031548005.1 Bacteroidales bacterium | reverse complement strand
CTGCAAATATTTTCTTTTTCATTATTTTAAAATTTAATTTATTGATTAATTATCTTTCTATTGCTGTATCTATCCTTTCAACAGCCGAAAATCACTCGATCTTCAAATTAATTCATTACTTTTGTAACCTCCTTTCTCCTTTTTTGAAAGGGAACCGGGGCGGGATATATTGTCTTACTTTTGTGAGGTCGACAATGGAACCGCCCCTTTTTTTATCCCTTTTTGTGAATTATTTTACTGTTCCCGAAACAATCAATGATATGTTTTCCGGAACATTGCCATACACTTCTATCGTTTTACGTAAATATCCCGGCTCTTCCGGTTTGATTTCCACCCTGATCCGGGTTTCTTCGCCCGGTTTTACCGGCGCTCTCTCCCAAAGGGGTATGGTGCAGCCGCAAGATGATTTAATATCATGAATTACCAGAGGTACATTCCCGGTATTTTTCAATACAAAAACAGCATGGGACACCTGCCCGACTTCCAGCCCTTCAATCACAATCCCGGAAGCAGCAAGCTCTACACTTGTTTTTCTTTCATTATCAACCGGTTTCGTTCCTGTAATTTGCTGTTTGTATAATTCCCAGACCCGGGGATTCATGGACGGGTTACCAATCGCTAACACTCTGTTGTTTTTATCCAGCAAAAACGACTGGAAAGAGATATCATTCGGAAAATGATTCTTTTTTCCTATGTGATTTTCGTTATCTATAAATACAGGGTAGTCGAAGTGATCCCGCTTCAGTAAAAATTCCAATTCTTTAGAACTTTTGGGGTTGAAATAAAATAAGAATCCGATCTGGCCGGGGGCTATGGAGTCGGCTTCCCGGATGATTTTTTTCCATTCCGGCATCCGGAGCTTGCAACTGGTGCAACCCATCGAATCTACATACAGTAATATTTTGTAAGGTCTCTGAAATAGTTCCGGAACTACAGTATCCCGCCCCATCATCTTACAGGAAACATCTTCAGGAAATAAAACAGTCTTGCCCGTCCATTCTTTGACAACCTGCTCAATTGTCTGTACCCGCTCGTCTTTCCTGCAGGAATATAAGGTTAACAAAAAAATGAAAATAAAAATACGACTTTTCATCTAAAATAATCAAGAGTTTTAAATTATGATACAAATATAGAAACAATAATTAATATACAAAATTTATTATTTTTATTTTCAAAAAATATAAATCATAAAATAAAATATAAAGTGAATTTAACATCAAAACACAAATAATATAACAAACTGACAATCATTTTATTAAAAAACAAAATACCATTAGAAGAACAGAATCAATATATAATCATAAATAAAATTAATATAATAATTAAATAAAAAATAATTAATTCACCACCAAATCTGTTCTCCATTTTCATACGTAAAAATCCGTTCTTCTTTTCCTTTTGTATAGTTACGAAGCCAGAATAAAGCATTTACAGGTGCATTTTCATAAACTAATGCCCGGCTCTCTACTCCTGTCTTTTGACTCAAAGAAGTCCATCCGTTTTTTCCTAAATAAAAAAGTTCGTATTGCTCTCCCCCCCGGATGAAGTTATCATCGTTGCGGGGCAGGTATCTGATCTTCTTTATTTCCTGGGCTTTTCCAAAATCCAATCCTACCCACACGCCTTGACTTTCGGACGCATTGAAGAATGTCAGCGGATCCCGATCGAATACTGCTTGCTTCATCAAACGTTCTTCGTTATTCCAGGCCCCTTCAGTCCCAATAATCTCTCCTGTGAGTTGACGGTTGTTTGCGTCATAAAATTCCAGCTCCGCCATATTGCAAAGCGAGCTATCCGGAGAAAAGTATCGGATATAACGATAACTACCAGGAACGGTAATTTCGCACTCATAATATTTCGGCATTGAAATACGATCAATGGTATACACAACTTTAGAATTAGAAAAATCACTCGAGTTAGAGGCCTCAAAGAAACCTCCCCGAAATCGTTTCATATGCGGTTTCATGAATTTCATTGTAAATTTACGCTCTAAATTCAACGTTTGTACCTGATTGGTATCCGGAATAAAATAGCGCTTTGTATTGTCTTTATTCAAGATAAAAGGAAAATAAACAGGATCCGAATAATCGCCGCCACTTCCGGTCAGAGCGTACATGACTCCCGGCTCTATATCCTGAAAAATAACCCGGTCATCCCGCACCTCCCCCCAGGCTATAGGGCACCACCCTTCTATATCGAATACCGACAGGTAACAGACTTCCCGGTTTTTTAATCCCATTTCTTCCTTTGAGAAGGATATTGTATTGGATTGGAAATAACCGGATGAAGCATCTTCCAGAAACAAAGATCCCAATGAGGGGGGAATGGATTTTTCAAGTTTTCTCAGACGGAGGCATTTTTCTTCCACTCCGAATGTTTCCCGGTATACTTTTCCCCGTTTTTTTTCAATTTCGATCTGCAGATCCTTTACCGGAGCTTCTTCCCATAAAGTAAATTCCGTAGAATTTCCCTGCTCGTCCAAAACAAAACTCCAGAAATGACGACCGGCCTGATCCGGATTGTGAAGCACCTGATCTACGCCTACCGGGATACCCAGCGATCGCATGACATAAATGGCCAGATCGCACCGGTCCCGGCAACTTCCGGATCGTTGCTCCAGCAAATAACCTGCTCCGACATGGGGAGGAGGCATTTCCATCACAAAATACCAGGATTCTTTTATGATATGATTGTACAGCAAAAGACTGGCATCCATGATCTTATTAGTTTGCAGAAGGGAATCCAAAACCGGTTGATATCTTTGACAGTAAACTGGTTTCCAATTTTCCAGGGGTTCGTCTTTAATCCGGTAAGGAAGGATGAAATTACAAAAAGTATCAAACGGAATGTATTTCCCCCAGGGCTGTCTTTCCCACACCATGAACGAATGCTCAATATTATCGATCAAAAATCCGGAATCGACCGTTTTGATATCCGGAACTTTTTCCAGCATTTGGTAATTCAAGGGACCATATCTTTTTTCAACAAGGTCCAACGCTTGTTTTCCAACAGTACCTTCCCGGGTTATCCGGATAAAAGCGTTCTTAAAGGTATCTAATGACGCTCCTGTACAGGAATAATAATACGGCATATTTTCGATCAGGAACCGGGCGGCTCTGTATTTCAGGCTGTCTTCCGGATTCCGGGAATAATATTGAAGTACTTTCTCTAATTCGGGACGGTTTTCTCCGGCGGCCTCCAGCGCCAGGTCCAACCCGGACTTCTTATCAGAGCAGGAATATATAATAAAAAAGAAAAGGAAAATAAAAAAGGCTAAATAAGGGTTTTTCATAAATATCAAATCATTTTTGAGTTTACAAATATAAATAGAATTATTAATTTCAAAAACATTACATCAATATAATTTTAACAATAAAAAATTTATAGATTTAAATCTCCAAACACACCCGACTTAAAATCAAAAAAAATTGAATATTCCATGTTATATTATTTCCTTTGCTTCGTTATTCAAATACAATGACGTTAGAACAATTCAAATCAGATATCATTTCCGAAAGGCAGAAGCTTCTGGCGTTTGCCTGGAAGATGCTCGGAAACGAGGCCGATGCAGAAGATGCCGTTCAGGAAGCTCTGCTACGGATCTGGAAGATTCGCGAGCAACTGACGGAAATGGATAACCCTAGAGGATTTGCCATGCAAACAGTTAAAAATATCTGTATTGATAAATTAAGGATACAAAGAAATATCCTGGGGGTCGAAGACGCTGTATTCGGAGCAAATGACAAGACTCCTTACCAGGATATGGAAAGAAAAAACTCGGTCGAGCTCATCCGGAAAATCATCAAAACGCTTCCGGAGCTACAACAAAATATTATTCTGATGCGGGATGTAGAAGGCTACGAGTTACAGGAAATCGCAGAAATCACAGGATCGCTAGTCAGTGCGGTTACCATGAACCTATCGAGGGCCAGAAAGAAAGTCAGGGAGCAGTTTCTGAAAATACAATCTTTCAGACTAAAAGAACAGAATTAAAAAACAGATACAAATATAAACAGGATGAATAAACAAATAGAACACATAAAACAACTGCTGAAAAAATATTTCGAAGGATCCACCTCGCTCGAAGAAGAGCAGGCTCTCCGGGATTATTTCAAACAGGAAAGTATCGACGAATCTTTGAAAAGCTACCAGCCGCTGTTTGAGTTTTTCAGAGAAGAGCGGGAAATGCACACCACTTTGCCTGTGACAAAAGCGACCGAAAGCCGCAACAGGAATCAGAGAAAAATGACCCTTCCGGAGCAACCTAAAAAACGATTTCTCCCGATATTCCGGACCGGGATCGCCGCCGCAGCCTCCATCATCCTGCTTCTGAGCGTTAAAGCCCTGTTCTTTGATCGTCCGAAAAATCAAATAGTAGAATCGTCTATGGTCTATATCGATGGTAAAAAATTTACCGACCTGAAAACCATTCAGACACAAGCGCTTCAAACGCTGGAAGATATTTCCGAGACAAACGATGAAGTGATCGAATCCCAGATAGATCTACTGGAATCTTTTAATGACTTTTAATAAAAATATAATATGAAAAACAAATATCTTGTAGGGCTGCTTTTATTTTTTCTCTTTGCAGGAGGCGCTTCCACGGCTCAGACCGGCCTTCAGACAGAAAAAATTTTCGAAACTTACGGGAAGCAAAAAGGAGCGATTCTGCTCGAACTTGCAACCGATGTATTGGGAGATCATACCCGGATGACGCTTTACAAAAGTTTGGTCGTACCTTCCGAAGATCCTACGGTCGCTGCTATAGCCACAGCTATTGGAAATGATATTGCCGGCGGAAGCAAGCTGATGGAAACGCAGAAAAACGGAAGGACGGAAACCGGATATTATTGTCTGAAACGAAATCTCGAATCAAAAACATACGAATACATTCTTTACAAAGAGAAATCGAAGAAAATAACTCTGGTGTACATCCGGGGAGATTTTCCGCCTCACCAATTAGAGAATGAATTAGGGAAATTAAAAGACTTGTTTGTCTACGTAAATAATAAACGCATTAAATTACAATAAACCATGAAAAGAAATTTACTGATTATCTGCCTTTGTATATTCACAACGGCTGCTGTACACGCTCAAAAAATCATTCGCAAACCAGCCTTCGAGTCTTCCAACCAGAAATCCCTGGTGATAAAACAAATCGAACTGACCGATACGGCTACTATTCTATCGATACGGCTGAATTTCATAGAGGGTGGCTGCAACGGTTGTTACAAGATAACAGGGGTGAGTCTATCCGATGATTCGGCAACGACATATGAGACCGATGATATTTATCAACCTCTCAGAGTTCCTGCAGAACTGGCCGGTGAGTCTGTAAAATCTCCTGAAGAAGACAATTCCAGCAAGAGTTCCGCCACTTTCAACGGCTCCTCTTATAACATTATGTTTTCGTGGAAAAAGAAAGCCAACAACCCGCATTGGGCTGGAGCAGGAATAGCGTTGGCCAGCATCAGTAACATGGACGATACAGGGGCAGATCTGAAAATCAGCAAATCTTATTCATTTGTAGTGAACCCAATCGAATACTGTGTCCCGATCAGTCACCACTGGTTACTGGTATCCGGAGCCGGAGCCGACTGGACGCGTTACCATTTCAAGGGAGATACCGGTCTTCAGGAAGTAGACGGCATCACACAATTTGTTCCCGCAGCAGCAGGAGAAACATACAAATCCAGTAAACTGCTGACTTATTACATCACCATTCCTTTACTCCTTGAGTATCAAACTAAAATGCAGAACAACAGAACCTTCTTCATCTCCGGCGGGATGGTCGGTTATATTAAATGTTATTCTAAATCGCAAGTAGATGTGAATGTCAATGGGAATATCGAGAAAAGAACCCTGGGACGCGATCTCAACTTGTTACCGGTCAACGGGCGCCTGATGATGCAGACCGGAATCGGTGATTTCAGTTTCTACGCTTACTACTCCCCATTTTCTCTGTTTGAAAAAGGCAAAGGTCCGGACATGAAACCAATCGGGCTGGGAATTATAATCGATTTTTAATCTTTCAGGTAAACATACCAATAAGCACACCCGACAAACACGGCTCCTCCCACAATATTACCTAATGTAGCGGGGAGCAGGTTGTTTACCAGAAATGCACCCCAGGTAATACCGGCTCCGGAATAAATCGCCGCAGGAATAAAAAACATATTGGCAATGGAGTGTTCGTAGCCTAGCGTTACGAAAATCATGACCGGAATCCAGATGCCAACCGCCTTTCCGATCACATCCTTTCCGGCAAATCCCATCCAGGCGCCCAAACAAACCAGCCAGTTGGCGGCAATCGCTTTGATAAATACAGTTCCAAAACCACAATGAACTTTCATCCCGGCCATATTATGCAGATAATCCTGCCAGGGACTATTGGTTGCTAATCCTACCTGGTACATCAGAAAATAAGCCACAAATTGTGCACCGACAAAATTAAAGATATACGATAAAGTCCAGACTTTCAGCAAAGCGCTCATGGTAATCCGGCGTTGAAGGCAGGGAAAAACCATTCCGGCACAATCACTGGTAAACAGGTCGGCTCCGGCAATAGACACCATGATCAGTCCCACAGGAAAAAGCGCTCCGGCAACAAATTTAATAACTCCAGGGTTATCTGCCTGGATACCAGGCATTCCTCCGGCTACCATAACAGTTAGTAAACCTCCGAAAGCAATAAAGACTCCTCCTAAGATTGCCAGGATAACAAACTTAGACAGAGGCAAACGGGATTTGTAGATACCGGATTCAGCAAACTCAAGGGCAATCTCCCGGGGTGTATTATAATTCATTTTTAACGGTGATTCTATCGTGATTTTCTTCTTCCGGCGACAAAAGTAAGAAAAATTATTGTATCTTCGCGTCGAGAAACAAAACCTTACTTCTACCTATTACCATCCAAAAAACACAGTCGTCCGGAAAATCCGGAGGATATTATTGATTATTAATTTTTATAAAAACTTATATGAGCCCATATAAAGGATTTAAAGAAGGGAAATGGATGGATGAAATCAATGTAAGTGATTTTATCAGATTAAATTACACGGAGTATACCGGCGATGAGACTTTCCTGGAGCAACCGACAGAGGCAACCAGGCAATTGTGGAACACGCTGACCGGCATGTTCAAAGTCGAACGAGAAAAAGGGATTTACGATGCAGAAACAAAAATTCCGTCGCAAATCGATGCTTACGGCCCGGGGTACATCGATAAAAACCTGGAAAAAATTGTCGGACTACAAACCGATAAGCCGCTGAAAAGAGGTATTTTCCCGAATGGCGGGCTGCGTATGGTCGAGCAGGGACTGGAAGCTTATGGCTACAAGCTCGCTCCGGAAACCCATGAAGTTTTCACAAAATACCGCAGAACCCACAACGAAGGGGTGTTTGCCGCTTATACCGCCAGTATCAAAAAAGCCCGGACCAGTGCGATCATTACCGGTCTGCCCGACGCTTACGGACGCGGACGGATTATCGGAGATTACCGCCGGGTGGCTCTGTATGGGGTAAACCGACTGATTTTAGAGCGGGAACAACGCTTCGAACAATGTGACCCGTCGGAAATGACCGACGATCTGATCCGTTTGCGTGAGGAAATTTTCATCCAGATTGAAGCATTGAAAGCCCTGAAAAGGATGGCAGCCGCTTATGGCTACGATATTTCCCAACCCGCATCGTCGGCCCGGGAAGCGATCCAATGGACCTATTTCGCATACCTTGGAGCAATTAAGGACCAGAATGGAGCCGCTATGAGTATTGGACGGGTTTCTTCTTTTCTGGACATTTATATCGAGAGAGACCTGCAAAGTAACATCCTTACCGAAAAGGAAGCCCAGGAACTGATGGACCACTTTGTCATGAAACTGCGATTGGTTCGTTTCCTCCGGACTCCCGAATACGACAGCCTGTTTTCCGGCGACCCGGTCTGGGTAACCGAATCCATCGGCGGAATGTGCTGCGACCGATCGCTGGTTACTAAAAACAGCTACCGTATCCTGCATACATTGTATAACCTCGGTCCTTCTCCGGAGCCCAACCTCACTGTTCTCTGGAGCGAAAAACTGCCGGAGCCCTGGAAAACTTATTGCGCCAAAGTCTCTATCGACACCTCTTCCCTGCAATATGAGAACGACGACCTGATGAATCCTCAGTTTGGCGACGACTATGGTATTGCCTGCTGCGTTTCACCCATGCGGGTCGGAAAACAGATGCAGTTTTTCGGAGCCCGGGCCAACTTACCCAAAGCATTATTGTATGCTATTAATGGAGGGAAAGACGAAAAATCAAAAGTTCAGGTTACTCCCGAAGGTTTTGAAAAAGTAACAGGAGATTACCTCGAATTCGACGATGTATGGGCAAAATTCGACAAAATGATGGATTGGTTAGCCGAAACCTACGTAAAATCCCTGAATATCATCCACTACATGCATGATAAATATTCGTACGAAGCGCTCGAAATGGCTTTACATGATGTGGATGTGATCCGGACCCAGGCTTTCGGAATTGCCGGAATATCCATCGTAGCCGACTCTTTCGCCGCCATTAAATCCGGAAAAGTAAGAGTCGTAAGAGATCAGGACGGCGATGCAGTGGACTATATCGTCGAAAAAGAGTATGTTCCTTATGGAAACAACGATGACAATACCGACCAGATTGCCGTACAGATCGTGGAAATATTCATGAATAAAATACGCAAGCATAAAATGTACCGCGATGCCATACCGACCCAATCCGTACTGACTATCACCTCGAATGTGGTGTATGGTAAGAAAACGGGAAGCACTCCCGACGGACGCAAAGGCGGCGAACCGTTCGGTCCGGGAGCCAACCCGATGCACGGACGGGATACCAAAGGAGCGATAGCCTCATTAGCTTCTGTTGCTAAATTACCATTCGAGCATGCAAACGACGGAATTTCCTATACATTCGCCATAACTCCCGACACGCTGGGAAAAACGAACGAAGAAAAGAAAGGCAACTTAGTAGGATTACTCGACGGTTATTTCAATCAAACGGGACAACACCTGAACGTCAATGTGTTCAACCGCAGCCTGCTCGAAGATGCTATGGCGCATCCGGAAAACTACCCTCAGTTAACGATACGCGTTTCGGGATATGCTGTCAATTTCATTAAACTGACACGCGAACAGCAATTGGATGTGATGAACCGTACAATCACCGACAAGTTTTAATTCGCCGGCAACGGGCAATTTACCGCTTTCAGGTAAAATCGTTGCCGTTCGTTTAATTTTATGAAAGGTTACATTCATTCCTTTGAATCTTTCGGCACAAAAGACGGCCCGGGCATAAGATTTGTTTTCTTTATGCAGGGTTGTCCTTTGCGTTGTCTGTACTGCCATAATCCCGACACCTGGGGAGTCCGGAACAAAAAATTCCTGTTCTCACCCGATGAAGCATTTTCCGAAGTCCGGAAAGTCAAAGGATTTCTCCGCTCCGGAGGTGTATCCGTTTCCGGAGGAGAACCGTTGCTGCAGCCCGAATTCGTCAGGGGACTATTCAGTCTGTGCCGGCAGGAAGGCATTCATACAGCCATAGATACCTCGGGATATATATTGAACGATAAAGTAAAAGATGTGCTGAACCTCACCGACCTGGTACTTTTAGATATCAAACATATCAAACCGGAAAAATACAAACTCCTGACCTCGGTTCCCCTTCAACCAACGCTGAACTTCATGTCGTATCTTGCCGAAATAAACAAGCCTGTATGGCTCCGGTACGTCCTTGTTCCCGGTTACAGCGACGATCCGATGGACCTGAACGAATGGGGACGCTATGCCTCGCGATTCCGGAATGTGGAGCGGGTCGATATTTTACCATTCCACCAGATGGGGATTCACAAATGGAACGAACTCGACATCGAATATAGACTAAAAGAAGTGCCTTCTCCTTCGAAAGACTCCATCCGTACAGCAGAATACATTTTTAAATCCTATGGATTGAAGGTTTCATAAATCGTAAAATATCTTCCTCTATAATTTCTTTATCTTAATTATTTGTCTTTATTTTGCAAGCCCTAAATTACGCCCGACAAACAAAAAACAAACTAAAATAATGATTTGGAACGAAACCATCGAGTGCATGGATCGCAAAGACATGCGCAAACTACAGGAAATCAGGTTAAAAAAGACAGTAGAACGGGTATATCATAACTGCGAACCCTACCGCAAGCGAATGCAGGAAGCCGGATTGACTCCGGGTGATATTCAAACCCTGGAAGATCTCAGCAAGCTTCCGTTTACATCCAAAAAGGATCTTCGGGATTACTACCCATTCAACCTGCTTTGTACTCCGATGTCGGAAATTGTACGGCTGCATGCTTCTTCCGGCACCACCGGAAAACCCATTGTCGTAGGCTACACCCGCAACGACCTGAATATCTGGAACGAAGTAGGAGCACGCTGCTTTACGGCTTATGGCCTGGGAAAAAATGATATCGTTCAGGTTTCATATGGCTACGGACTGTTTACAGGAGGTCTTGGGGCTCATAGCGCCGTGGAAACGATCGGAGGAACCGTCATTCCAATGTCGAGCGGAAATACGGAAAAACAAATTCTCCTGATGCACGATTTCGGAGCGGTCGCTTTGGCTTGCACCCCCTCCTATGCTTTATTTTTAGCCGACGCCATGAAAGATTCGGGCATTCCCCGGGAAGAATTCAAGTTGCGGGTAGGTATTTTCGGAGCGGAACCCTGGACCGAGCAGATGCGGCAGGAATTACAGGAAAAATTAGGAATCAAAGCCTATGATATTTACGGGCTGACAGAAATTATAGGTCCTGGAGTAGGACATGAATGTGAGTGCCAGAATGGAACGCACCTCTGTGAAGATCATTTTCTGCCTGAAATTATCGACCCCGAGTCGGGAGAAGTACTTCCCGAAGGCAGTATGGGCGAGTTGGTGTTTTCAACGATCACCAAAGAAGGAATGCCTCTGATCCGGTTCCGTACACGCGACCTCACCAGTCTGAATTACGAAAAATGCTCCTGCGGAAGAACTTCCGTCCGGATGGGACGTATCCTGGGACGAAGCGACGACATGCTGATCATCCGCGGAGTCAATGTTTTCCCATCCCAGGTAGAATCCGTTATCTGTGAGATGCCCGAATTAGAACCTCATTACATGCTGCTGGTCGATCGTATCAATAATTTAGATACCTTTGAAGTCCAGGTAGAAGTCAAAGAAGACTTTTACTCGGATGAAGTAACGCGTATGATTCAACTGAAAAAGAACATTCAGCACCGCTTGCAAAGCGTTCTGGGTATCGGTCCGGATGTAAAGTTAGTCGAGCCGAGAAGTCTCGAGCGCAGTCAGGGAAAAGCAAAACGGGTGATCGATAAAAGAAAATTCAATTAATTTTATAAACAATAAGTCATGTTAATCAAACAATTATCTATTTTCCTGGAAAACAAAAAAGGACGATTCACAGAAATTGCTAAAATTTTAGGAGAATCCGGCATCAATATGACGGCATTTACAGTTGCGGAAAATTCTGATTTCGGGATTCTACGCCTATTGGTATCCGATCCCGAAAAAGCCCGTGAAATACTGAAAGAGCACCGGTATGCTGTTACTATGACCGATGTGGTCTGTCTTCAATGCCCCGACGAGCCCGGAGCTCTGGGAAAAGCCATGGACATCATCACCAATGCCGGTATTTTTATCGAATATATGTATGCTTTCACCTATGGGAAAGGCGCTCTGGTAGTGATCAGACCGGACAATCTCGAAAAATGTGTACAGGTGTTAAGCGACAATAAACTCGTACTGCTTGCGGCCAGCGAATTCTACAAACTGTAATGCATAATAATTATAAAAGAGTTATCTTTTGATAAAAAAAATAAAATCCTTTTCTATTTCAAAGGGATTAGCTACCTTTGTGCGCTAAATGAAGTAAGATGAAAATCAGGTCTATCTATTTCCTATTGATGGTATTCATGCTCACTGCATGCGGAGAATACAATAAAATATTGAAAAACCCCGATGCGATGGTGAAGTACGAGTATGCAAAAAAATACTTCAACGAAGGGAAGTTCAGCCGGTCGGCAACCCTGCTGGAAGATGTTATTCCTTCGATAGGCAAAGGAACCAGTAATGCTGAAGAAGCCCTGTACCTGCTTGCACAAAGCTATTACGGGATGAAAGATTACAAAACATCTTCGGAATATTTTAAGACATACTACACCAGATACCCCAAAGGGGAGTACACCGAGTTGTCGCGTTACTATTCGGCCTACGGGTTGTATTTAGACTCTCCCGATCCCCGTCTGGACCAATCGGATACCTATAAGTCCATCGAACAGTTCCAGGATTTTATGGAGTATTACCCTCAGAGCGAGCGAAAAGAGGAAGCCCAGAAAATTCTTTTTGAGTTACAGGAAAAGTTGGCATTGAAAGAGTTGATGGCTGTCAGGTTATACTACAACCTGGGAGATTATATTGTTGCATATCCGTTTCCAGGTGGAAATTACACCTCCTGTATCATTACTGCGCGTAACGCTATGCGCTCCTACCCTTACTCGAAATACCGGGAAGAATTAATGTTTTATTCTATCCGGGCCAAATTCGATTTGGCAGAACAAAGCGTGGATGAAAAGAAAAGCCTCAGATACAGGGATGTGGTAGATGAATATTACACATACACAAACGATTATCCTGAAGGGAAATACCTGAAAGAAATCAAAAAGATGTATGAAACATCCACGAAGAGAATAGGCGAAAATCATTTATAATATCAGTTTAAAATAATATGGATTACAAAAAAACAGTCGCTCCTACGAACACCGTAACACGGGATATGATGAAGATTTCCTCCGATACGGGAAATGTTTATGAAACTGTTCGTATCATTGGTAAACGCGCCAATCAGATCAGCGTTGAAATTAAACACGACCTGGAAAAAAAGCTTCAGGAATTTGCATCCTACAGTGACAGCCTGGAAGAAGTTTTTGTGAACCGGGAACAAATTGAAATCTCACGCTATTTTGAGCGGCTTCCCAAACCAACCCTGATCGCAGCTCAGGAATACATCGATCACGAAGTGTACTTCAGAAATCCGGTCAGAGAAAAAGAAAAATTCGGAGAGGAAGCATGATACAACGTATTCAAACAATCTACCTGATACTTATTGCCGGCATTATGCTGGCAATGTTGTTTTTACCCATAGGAGAACCGGTTACTATTGCCGGAACTTCGTTCGATTTAGGAAACAGTTGGGTATTAAAACTTATTTATGGCCTCACCGCCCTGATTTCGGCAATCACGATATTTTTTTATAAAAAGCGATCACTACAGATTAGCCTCTGCATTGGCATCTTCATACTATTGGTATTGTCTTATGTCGCCTTTTACTTCTTAATCTGGCAGCCCAATAAAGAATACTTAAACGGCCTCTCGTACAGCTATGCAATTATTCTGCCGTTAGTTGCCCTGATTTTGGATATCCTGGCCATTTTAGGAGTCAAAAAAGATGAAAAACTGGTTCGCTCTTTAGACCGGTTGCGGTAATTTGTCTTCCGAAATAACTTAAACTTGAAAAGACAATGAAAAAAATCGTCTTTTTTCTTTGTTGTATCATTCCTGCCTGGAGTATTGCTACTCCGAAAGACTTTTATTTATTAGTCGGAACTTATACATCAGGGCATAGCAACGGGATCTATGTCTACAACCTGAATACCGGCAATGGTGAAATGAGATACGTTAGTGAAATAGAAGGAATCTCAAACCCCTCCTATCTTGCTGTTTCAAATAATGGAAAATTCGTATATGCAGTCGGAGAGGATGAAAATGAAAAAGCCGCAGCCAATTCCTTTTCATTCAACAAGAAAAATGGAAAACTGACCCTGATCAACTCCCGGCAAACTCAAGGGGATCATCCTTGTTATATTGCAGTGAATAAAGGAATGAATTTTGTTGTTACGGCAAATTATTCCGGCGGTAGCCTGTCTGTATTTCCTGTTGAAAAAGACGGTGGGTTGCAAGCAGCATCGCAAATATTGCATTTTGATGAAACCGGTTTACCCGGGTCACATATCCATACAGCCATTTTTTCTCCCGATGAGAAATATTTATTTGTCACCGATTTAGGAAAAGACAAGATCTACCGGTTTACCGTACACCCTAATTCGAAAAATAACCTGTTTTTACAGGAAAAAACAGATGTTGCAATCCTGGAACCAAAATCCGGTCCACGCCATCTGGAATTTCATCCCGAAGGGCATCATTTGTATTGTATCAATGAACTTTCCGGAAAGGTAACCACATTCCGTTATAGTAACGGGGAATTATCGGCAACTCAGCACATTGCTTCCGATACGACGTCCGGAAATAATAACAAGGGAAGCGCCGATATTCATATAACTCCTGATAAGCGGTTTTTGTATTCGTCCAACCGTCTCCAAGCAGACGGGATAGCCATATTCCGTGTGAATCAATCTGACGGAGAGCTGGCATCTATAGGTTATCAGCCGACAGGGATCCATCCCCGAAATTTCATCATTACGCCGAATGGGAAATACCTGCTGGTTGCATCACGAGACAGTAATACGATCCGGGCATACCGCATCAACTCCACCACCGGATTACTGGAAGATACCGGAAAAGAAATTGTGATCGATATGCCGGTTTGTCTGCAACTGATCGCGAAATAAATATAACTGATCTCCGATGCCTGCTGTCAAATTAAGTTTTTCCTCTTAATACATTGATTGATCCCTTTTTGACGCGACTCTTCCCGTCTGTTCCTTTATATTGAATGACATAAAAATAGACTCCGGTCGGTACATAGATCCCATTGACCCGGCCATCCCATCCTTTCGACGGATCACTCCATTCAAATAATTTATTTCCCCAGCGATTAAATATGGTGCATTTGAAACTGATCAAGGACTCGTACGATACCTTAAATTCATCGTTTACCCCAGCCGAACTACCGGGACTGAATGCTTTGGGAACTTTCAATTCCGTATTTCCGATTGTCACATTATAAGATACGGTCGAATCGAGGCAGGCATTCGGGCTGCTCACTTGCAACCGGGCTTTGAATGTTCCTTCTTCTTTAAATTCGTATTCTATGGTTTTATCCGGAAAATGCGCCCTGGAAACCCAGCTTCCATTTTTTTCTTCCAAAATATCCCAAATGAATATTTTGGCTACCGGCTCATTGGCAATAGCTGTAAAAGTAATTTTGATCGGAGCCGATCCCCCATAATCCGGATTATCGGGATTGGGTTCCGGATTTCCGGTTTCATTGTCGGCTTGTGTTTTCTCCCGTTTGACATCTGCATGCGCTTCTACGGCAACAGCCTGGTATTCGGGTGTAGCCACTGATTTTTGAATCCCGAAATGCTTGGCATAAGTATCTCCCGAAAGAGTAAATATCGTATTTTGCAGCGGAGGGTCGATAGAAATTTCGGAAAAAGGTTCTTTTTTTTCATATTCTATTGTTTCGGGAACAAAAGTTTTACTGTCTTCCAGCCATTTCAGGGTACTGTATTCCAGAATGTAAGTCCGGTAAAGCCGGGTATAAGATCCCACCGAAGTATAGTAATATAGTGGTGAAGCTTCGACACCTGCCTTGAGTTTCAGGTTTTCACACCGGAACTCGTCTTCCTGTACCGACAGGGAATTCAGTACCGGTAAATATAAGCTGTAATTGATAATCCAGATAAACTGGGTTTTGGATGAAAATTTGTCTCCGGTGTAATATCCATATCCGTCTTCCACATCCGTAATGTACGAAGTATTTCCTGTTTGCTGGGAAGCTACAGGCTCCGACTCCAGCGCTTTTTCCGAATAACGGTACCACTGGTGTACAAAAGAAGAATCGGATGTGAACGATATGCGGGCATTCTGTAATCCGTTCAGCAAATAGACCCTCATGTTGCTTTTCGATTCCGCCAGCAGCGGACTTCCCGACCCTCCGGTAACCTGGTATTGTCCAAAAGTCACCAAGGCGACCGATAAAAAGAATATTAGAAGTAACTTACGTTTCATGCGCCAAAATTAAGAATTATTTCTAACTTTGCAGTTTGCTATCATATCAATAAATAAGTTTATGACCCTATTCAAGCGGACGTTAATTTTCATTGTGCTTTTGTCCGTACAACTGTATAACGTAAAATCGGAAAATACATTTTATTCCGAAGCGGCTATTTTCGCACAAAGCGACGAATTTTTTCTGCACACGGTAGAAAGAGGCCAGACCGTTTACTCTATTTCTGTCATGTACAAAGTGAAAGTGGATGATATTTACAGGTCTAATCCCGACAGTAAGAACGGTATCAAGGCAGGAAGCGTTCTCAAAATCCCTCAGATTTCCGGATCTTATTACTACCATACAATCCAACCCAAAGAAACATTGTATTCGGTATCAAAAAAATACCAGATGAAGGGGGCGGATATCATTCAGGCTAATCCCGGGCTTTCAATCCAGACCTTTACCATCGGTAAAACCATCCGAATCCCGACTAATATCGTTACCTCTCCAATGGAGGGAGAGAATGAAAATTCGTTGAAGCGGGAAACCGAAGCGTTACTTAATAAATCAGCAAGAGGGACCGATATCCGGACTGTCAAAGTGGCTTTGCTACTCCCTTTCGGGCTCAAAGAAGGTACTAATTCCAACAATGCCACCGATAATCGCTTTGTTGAATATTATGAAGGATTTCTGATGGCTCTGGAAGAACTTAAAAAATCAGGAATATCGGTGGAACTACAGGTTTTTGATATCGGCACGGGCAATGACGAAATCCCGGAGATATTAAAAAAACAATCTATGAAGAATATCAATCTGATTATCGGAGGATTAACAGAGAAACAAATTCGGACAATCGCTTCTTTTGCTCGTGAAAAGAACATTCCGTATGTCATTCCGTTTACATCCAAAAGCGACGAGCCGCTCAATAATCCCCAGGTTTTCCAGATCAATACCCCCCAGTCATACTTGTATTCAAAAGCGTCAGCAGCATTTTGCAAGGAATATAAAGGAAGTAATGTTATCTTTTATCTATCCGACCCGGATAATGAAAAAATGGAATTCGTAAAAACCCTGCAAGCGGATCTCACCCAAAACGGAGGGTCTTTCAAGACTATTTCCAGTCAGGATTTTTCCATTCAGGAAATTCAGAAATTGCTGAATCCTGAAGAATTGAATATCATCATCCCATCCGACGATTCTTCTGAAACGTTGAAAAAAATGCTTCCTTCTCTGAACGCCATCAACAAACTGTGTCCGGAATGCAAATTGTCCTTGTTCGGCTATCCGGGATGGCAGGTGTATTGCAACGATTATATGGAAGACTATTTTAAGCTCCAGGCGGGGTTTTACACTATATTTTATGCAGACCCGACCTCCGAGAGCCTGAAAAGTTTCTATTCTAATTTCAATAAATGGTATTCGCGTGAACTGATCAATACTTACCCCAAGTTCGGTATCCTCGGATACGATACGGGCATGTTCTTCATCAAGGGACTGCATGCATACGGGACTGCTTTTGACGAAAATGTAAATAACGTCAAATATAAAGGAATTCAGATCGATTTCAAGTTCGAACGTGTCAACAACTGGGGAGGGTTTATCAATACCAATATTTACCTGGTCTCATTCAATCAGAATTATTCAATCAGCAAGAACACCTCTAAATAAATTTCGAGATGAGAAAAGTGGTTGCCATCGTTCTGATTTGCCTGATGAAAGGGCTTCCGGCTTTCTCTCAGGTAACCATATCCCTCGATTCGCTCGCTCCTCCGCGCAAGCCGTTTGTTCCGGAATGGGCCTTTGGTATCAACGGAGGAGCGACCTTATCGAAGATCAGCTTTAATCCCTCCGTGCAACAGGAAATGTTGATGCAATACACCGGAGGAATAACAGCCCGCTACATCTCCGAAAAAAATATAGGACTTCAGGTTGAATTGAATTATTCGCTGCGGGGGTGGAAAGAGCGTACCGAAAGCGTCAATGTCTATTCAAATTTTTCACCTGTTCCGGCTCCCTCCGATTCTTCCATGCACTATACAAACTATTGCCGGTCTTTAGCCTACCTCGAGCTTCCTATAATGACCCATATTTACTTCAATATGGGTAAGCGCGCCCGGGTTATGTTTCTTTTGGGTCCGCAGATCAGTTATTTTTTGAATGAAAAAACCATCAATTCCGAGATCATCGTTTCTATACCGGAAACAACCCGCCCTTATTATAATAAGGAGGTGGAAAGAGTATTCGATTATGGATTGCTGGGGGGGATGGGATTCGAACTCCGCACGGGTATCGGCAGTTTCATCGTCGACGGGCGATACTATTTCGGACTTTCAGATATTTTCAGTAATCACAAGGAAGATTATTTTCAATCATCCTCCAATCAGGTAATCAGTATCAAGTGTGCGTATCTATTCAGAAAATAAATATCTGATAATAAACCAATTAACTTACAATTAAACTTTTTAACGTTTCATTAGAAACAATTTGCGCCTTCCTTTCGTTTTATAATCAGAACATAAATACTAAAAACATAATTAATATGAAAAGCGGACAATTAATTGGCGGCATCGCAATCGGTGCATTGTTAGGAATCGGTATTGGATACCTTTTAGGTGTCGATACAGAAAAAAGAAATCAGTGGCTCCGGATGATCAGCACGAAGGTTTGGGGCGGAACTTGTGAGGGTGAAGAAGAGCATATTCTGGATGAAAGATTGGAAATTGAAAAGTAAACACAAATAACAAAATTAAATTTTCATACATAAATTAAGGCAAAAGTAAAGATCGTTTTAAGAAAGGGGTTTTCCGTGAGGACAATCTCTTTTTTCATGTTAATAAAATGTTGATACTTTCAACGACCGCATTTCTGCAATCATCCCGAATTCCATTACCTTTGCATGGACAAAAAACTGAATATTTCAAGTATGGCGGATCAGGCTATTCAATCATCAAAAAACGCTTCCAAACGTAAGAAACCAATTGCAACCAATGAGGAAACCGGCCGGCTGCAGCCCCAGGCTCCCGAACTTGAAGAAGCCGTATTAGGCGCTCTGATGTTGGAAAAAGATGCCTACTCTGTTGTCAGTGATATTCTGCGTCCGGAAAGTTTTTACAATAAAATACACGAGCTGATTTTCTCAGCGATACAGGATCTGGCAGTTCAGCAGAAACCAATCGATATGTTGACTGTAGTCGAACAACTACGGAAAAAAGGTGATCTGGAGATGGTAGGAGGCCCTTATTACATTGCCCAGTTATCTCAAAAAGTAGTTTCGTCCGCCCACCTCGATTACCATGCCCGGATTATTGCTCAAAAGTACCTCGCCCGGGAATTGATTACTTTCAGCTCTCAGGTTGCATCCAAGGCATTCGACGAAACAAACGATGTCGACGACCTGATGCAGGAAGCTGAAGGGCAATTGTTCGAAATATCCCAGAGAAACGTTAAAAAAGACGTGACTCAAATCAATCCGGTGATCCGGGAAGCCATCGACCTGATGCAGATCGCAGCTCAGCGAACCGATGGGTTGAGCGGAGTACAATCGGGATTCAAACTCTTGGACAAGGTAACATCAGGCTGGCAAAACTCCGACCTGATCATCATCGCGGCACGTCCGGCCATGGGTAAAACAGCATTTGTTCTTTCCATGGCTAAAAACATGGCGGTCAATTTTAATATCCCGGTAGCCATATTCTCATTAGAAATGTCGAATGTGCAGCTTGTTAACCGGTTGATTGTTAACGTGACACAAATTCCCGGCGAAAAAATTAAAAACGGACGTTTGGAAAAATACGAATGGGAGCAATTGGATTACAAATTGAAAGAACTTTTCGACGCCCCCATTTATGTCGACGATACCCCCAGCCTTTCGGTCTTTGAATTACGTACCAAAGCCCGTCGTTTAGTCAAAGAGCATAAAATCAAATGCCTGATTATCGACTACCTCCAGTTGATGAATGCCAGTGGAATGACCTTCGGTAGCCGTGAACAGGAAGTCAGTATTATCTCCCGGTCGCTCAAAGGACTGGCCAAAGAGTTGAATATTCCGATCATTGCTTTGTCGCAATTGAACCGGGGCGTGGAAAGCCGGGTGGGGAGCGAAGGAAAACGTCCGCAACTTTCGGATCTCCGCGAATCGGGAGCGATAGAACAGGATGCCGATATGGTTTGCTTTATCCATCGACCGGAATACTATAAAATATATACCGACGAAAAAGGGAACGATCTGACCGGAAAAGCGGAGATCATCGTTGCCAAGCACCGGAACGGTGCGACGGACGATGTCTTGCTCAGTTTCAAAAAAGAATTCGCCCGTTTCCAGAATCTCGACGACGATTTGCTGGTAGGGGAATATCAGTCCCGCCTTAACAGTCAGGAAGATATTGCGCCAGCTCCGCCAGCCAATCCCGTTTTTTCAATACACAACTCCTCCGAAACTCCGTTCTAAAAACCAGAAATATCAATCTTATTCCCGGTTGACAATCCAAGTCAATCCCACTTCGCACATGGATTTACCGGGAGTCTGCTAATTCCATGATCCGGAATCTTATTTTCATTGTAATTATAATTATTTTTTATTATTTTTGCGGGTCAAATTCTGAATAATTAAAACATGAATATTTCTTACAACTGGCTTAAAGATTACATCGATTTCGATCTGTCTCCCGAAGAATCAGCCACAGCCCTGACCTCCATCGGACTGGAAACCGGAAGCGTAGAAGAAGTAGAAACCATCAAAGGCGGACTACACGGACTCGTGATCGGGCAGGTGCTATCCTGTACCAACCATCCGGATTCAGACCACCTGCACGTTACTACTGTTGATCTGGGAGGAGAAGAACCTCAGCAAATTGTTTGCGGAGCCCCGAATGTCGCTACCGGACAAAAAGTGGTGGTGGCAACCATCGGAACCAAACTTTATTCGGGAGAAGAAGTCTTTACCATTAAGAAGTCAAAGATACGCGGAGTTGAATCGTACGGTATGATCTGCGCAGAGGATGAAATCGGGATCGGAACCGATCATGCGGGAATCATCGTTCTTCCGGCCGATGCCCCGGTGGGCAAACCTGCCCGCGAATATTACAAAGTCGAGAGCGATTATATCCTCGAAGTCGACATCACTCCTAACCGGGTAGATGCCGCTTCTCACTATGGGGTAGCCCGCGACCTGGCCGCTTACCTGAAGCAAAACGGGAAAGCGGTGGCGCTTAAGAAACCATCTGTCGATGGTTTCAGCATCGATGACAATTCCCCGGCGATTGAAGTAATAGTCGAAAATACAGAGGCTTTTCCGCGCTATTCCGGAATTACCATTAAAAACGTCCGGGTTGCCGAGAGTCCCGACTGGTTGAAAAACCGGTTGTCGACAATCGGACTGAGGCCCATCAATAACATCGTGGATATCACCAACTATATATTACACGAGACCGGACAACCCCTCCATGCTTTCGACTGTAAAGAAATTACAGGGGGTAAAGTACTCGTAAAAACCCTGCCGGAAGGAACGGAGTTTGTAACATTAGACGGTATCGAACGCAAACTGAGCGATAAAGACCTGATGATCTGCAATGCCCACGGAGGCATGTGTATTGGAGGCGTTTTCGGAGGATTGAAATCAGGAGTAACCGAATCAACGACCGATGTGTTCCTCGAATCGGCCTATTTTCATCCGACCTGGATTCGTAAAACAGCCCGCAGACATGGATTGAATACTGATGCTTCTTTCCGCTTCGAACGCGGCTGTGACCCGAACAATACCATCCATGTTCTGAAACGGGCCGCTCTGATGATCCGGGAGATTGCAGGCGGAACGATCAGCGGAAAATTACAGGACATCTACCCCAACCCGGTTGAAAATGCAACGGTCGAACTGTCTTATTCAAAAATCAATAGCCTGATAGGCAAAGAAATACCAACAGAAACCGTCAAAAAAATTCTGGAAAGTTTAGAAATAGGGATCATCCGGGAACAAAATAGTAGTTTGACTTTAAGTATCCCGACATACCGTGTGGATGTGCTGCGCGACGTAGATGTGATCGAAGAAATTCTCCGGATTTATGGCTTTAATAATGTGGAAATCGGTAACGGCCTCAAATCGAGCCTCTCCTACTTCACTCCGACCGACCGGAGTTATGAGTTGCAGAATCTGATTTCCGAACAACTGACAGGTGCCGGATTTTCCGAAATCCTGAATAATTCTCTGACTTCCGGAACGTATTATCAACAATCGGAAGTATTTCCTGAGAGCCGTTGCGTTCAACTCCGGAATCCTTTGAGCGCCGAATTGAATGTTATGCGCCAAACCTTACTGTACGGAGGGCTGGAGAGTATTAACTACAACCGGAACCATAAAAATCCGGATCTGAAATTCTACGAGTTTGGGAACGTATATGCTTTTCTGGAACAAAAATCAAGAGATGAAAATCCCCTTTCGGCTATCAAGGAAGAATTCCGTCTGGCATTATGGCTTACAGGGAATAAGGTGAGCAACAACTGGAATCACCCGGACGAAAAATCAACAGTATTCGAACTCAAAGCCTATGTAGAAAGTGTTCTTATCCGGCTCGGACTCCATCCCAGAAAATTGAACTTCAAACCTTTTTCAAACGAAGTATTTGTTTCGGCACTATCGATCGAATCCATTTCAGGAAAAGTTCTGGGATCGTTGGGAATTCTGCAGAAAAAATGCTGCAAACAGTTCTACATCCAGGCCGAAGTCTATTATGCCGAACTCCATTGGGATAGCCTGATGAAAGAAATCAGATCCGTTAAGGTTTCGGCTTCGGAAATATCCAAATTTCCACCCGTGAAACGCGACCTGGCTCTATTACTGAATAAAGAAACAAGGTTTTCGGAAATAGAAAAAATCGCCTTCGACACAGATAAAAAAATACTAAAAGAAGTCAGCCTATTCGATGTTTACGAAGGTAAAAATCTTCCGGAAAGCAAAAAATCATATGCTGTAAGCTTTATCCTTCAGGATGAGGAAAAAACATTGAACGAAAAACAAATAGATAATTTAATGACCCGGATACAGAAAAACCTGGAAGATAGGCTGAACGCCCGGCTCCGATAAAATCGCCCGGAAAAATAAGACTTGCCACAGGATCCGTTCTGATAATCAAAATTAAAAAAATTAATACAAATGGGAAGAGCATTTGAATACCGCAAAGCAACAAAATTAAAAAGATGGGGCAATATGGCCCGCGTATTTACAAAATTAGGAAAACAGATTACCATTGCAGTAAAAGAAGGAGGAGCAGATCCGGACACCAATGCACGATTAAGGGTATTGATCCAGCAATCCAGAAAAGAAAACATGCCGAAGGATAATGTGGAACGGGCCATCAAGAAAGCAACATCCAAAGAGGCGGACGACTACAAAGAAGTAGTATATGAAGGCTATGGCCCCTACGGGATCGCCATTGTAGTAGAAACTGCAACAGACAATCCCACCCGTACGGTAGCCAATGTCAGAAGCTATTTCAATAAATCCGGAGGATCTCTGGGAACTTCCGGAAGCCTGCAATTCATTTTCGATCACAAATGTGTTTTCAAAATTACACCGAAAGAAACGGTTTCGATGGAAGATTTAGAACTCGAACTGATCGATTACGGTGTAGACGAATTGGAATATGACGAAGAAGAGAATGTCATCATGATTTACGGAGAATTCCAGTCTTATTCTGCCATTCAGAAGTACTTGGAAGAAAACGAATACGACATTCACAGTGCTGAATTCGAGCGGATTCCGAACGATTACAAAGAACTGGATGAAGAGCAACGTACCCAGATAGAAAAATTACTGGAAAAATTCGAGGACGACGATGATGTCCAGAATGTTTTCCACAATATGGCACAATGACCTGAACACAATATCACTTCACTTTAATCATAAAAACAGAATGACAAAACTATCTTTTAAAATCTTACTGGCTTTTATATGCCTGCTGGCGCCCCCACATTTTATAAACGCCCAGCAAAGTCAGGCTGATCTGCTCGATATCAGATTTTTATCCCAGGGGCAGGCAAAGGACTTGTCTGCAAAACAATTCCCGGTACAACCGGGGCCGGTTACTCCGGAAACGAAGTTTGATCCCAATATCAAACAGTATGTTGCCTGTTTTCCACAAAACACATCTCTTAACCGGTATTTCAAAGTCGACTACAAAGGAAACAGCGACTTCATAAACAAAATAAAGCAGGCTTTTACGCTTGAGGTATATGTAAAAGCTACCGGAAGCTCCGAAATGACTCCCGTCGGTTCGATGCAAGAAGGAGGGTTCGGAATCATGCAAATGCAATCCGAAACGGACACACTAACCCAGTTCAGGGTAGGAACGACCCGTTCGTCGGGTTACTCCTATGCCGGGAACAGGAGCATCTACAACAAGATCAAACAAGAGTACTATCACTTAGTCTTTACCTGCGACGGAAATAACCTGAGAGTTTATTACAACGGAGTCAACCGGAACGAAGATAATTATTTGAATTCCGGATCGTTAAGATTATCAGACCAGAATACAGCCCATTGGATCGCCATCGGAGGAGACGCTTCGACTACCAGCAGCATTGAGAAACCGTTCAGGGGAGAAATTGCAATGGTGCGGATGTATAGCAAAGCGCTTTCGAACAGCGAAGTATCTGCATTATATCAGCAAGTTGAAAATCGCAAAAAACTATCCAATGCCGAATTATTGAACAAACTGCTGACCATCACGCTTCCTCAGTACGCCAATCAAAGTCAGGCAAAACAATACCTCGAAGAAGGCTGGAGATTGATGCAATCGTTGTCGACTACAGAACAGGACATTAACAGTTTTAAATCGAAAGTCGAATCGAATCTGGGAATCACAGCTCCCGAAGTTAGCGCCTATCCCCGGTTCGCCGTTATTTCAGATATTCATGTGGGTAGTCCTGCAGAAAATAATATTTACTACAGCAGATGGCCGGAAAAACTCCCCAGAGCGCTAAAATACCTTAAGGAGCAGAATCCTAAACTGGATGCTGTTTTTGTGGTGGGAGACGTAACAGACCACGGACTTGAAAGTGAATTAAAAAACGCTGTTAAAGGATTTTCAGTGATTTCCGATGTGACTCCGGTATACTATTCGATGGGAAATCACGAATGGCACCATGGGAACGGAGATGTTTTCAAAAGTGTTATCGGACAACGTTTGAATCAATTCATCGAAATTAAGGGTTACCCTTTTATCATGGTCAGCTTAGACAGTAAAGATCAGTTGAACTCATATACGTCGACCGCCCGGAATTATCTGAGCGCTGCATTGCAAAAAGCCAGTCAGGAATACCCCGGAAAGCCGATCTTTGTGTACATGCACGTTCCGCTGGAAAATACCATTTACGCCACCTACCCCATCCCTCCAGGAACCCGGGTCCGGTCGGACGGTACCAAAGCCATGAAAGAGATCTGTAATCAATACCCGCAGGTAATCGTATTTTCCGGACACTCGCACATGCCCCTGAACGATGAGCGTTGTATCGCCCAGGATAAATTTACTGCCGTACACGACGGGCATATGGCTTATATGTCTGTGGAAGACGGTAAAACGGAAGGTATCAATCCTCCGGGCTATTCAAATGTCGCATCCGGATGCATTGTATCAGTTAATGAAAATTCGGATGTCACGATCAAAAGGATGGATCTGATCAATAACAAGGAAATCAAGCAGCCCTGGATCATCAAGGCTCCTCACAATGGTTCTCAGTTTATCTATAACAAGAGTAGAGCCGGAGGAAATGCTCCTTATTTCAAGGTTACGGACAAAATTTCCACCAGCATTACTGGTAATGGCTCATACACTATTACTTTCCCGCAGGCAACTGATGACGATATGGTGCACCACTATATCTGCAAGCTATTGGATAAAAACGGGAAGCAGATTCAATATGCAACTTATTTTTCCCGGTTTTATCTGAATGAATTCATGCCCTCCTCTTTATCCTGGAGTATCAGTGGCCTGAAACCTACTTCAGACTATACTGTCGAAATCAAAGCTGTCGATTCTTTTAATAATGAATCCGAGCCGCTTTCCGGCAATTTAGCAGAAAGTATTGTCATCGAAAAACTGTATCTGACGGGATCGTCCGCACCCTGCGGATGGACCAATTCCAGTCCGGTTAGTCTGAACCCTGTAAGTGGAGAAGAAGGAGTATTTGAGTGGACCGGAACTCTAAAAGCCGGAGAATTCAAATTTTTACAAACCAAAGGATCCTGGAGCCCTTCCATGAATCCGCTCAGTACGCAAACAATCGTATCCGGAAAAGAATACAGTATAACGACCACTGATGCAATTACAGGTGACTATAAATTCAATGTGAACAAATCCATGAATTGTTCGATGAAAGTCGACACGAAAAAACGGACAGTCGTTGTAACCGAAGTTACTGCAGCTATCTATAATCTGTATCTGACAGGTTCTGCCGCACCTTGTGGGTGGAGCAGGTCCAATTCATTGGCTATGAACCCCATCAATGGAGAAGATGGTGTATTCGAATGGACCGGAGCCTTAAAAGCCGGAGAATTCAAATTCTTACTCACGAATGTATCGTGGGATCCTTCCATGAATCCACTCAGCACTCAAACAATCGTATCCGGAAAAGAATACAGTATAACGACCACTGATGCAATTACAGGTGACTATAAATTCAATGTGAACAAATCCATGAATTACTCCATTAAAGTCGACACGAAAAAACGGACAGTCGTTGTAACCGAAATGATCTATAATCTGTATCTGACAGGTTCTGCCGCACCTTGTGGGTGGAGTAATTCCAGTCCGGTAGTCATGAGTCCTGCAAGCGGAGAAGAGGGCGTATTTGAATGGACCGGAACGTTAAAAGCCGGAGAATTTAAATTTTTACTGACCAAAGGATCTTGGGCTCCTTCCATGAATCCGCTCAGCACGCAAACAGTCGTATCCGGAAATACTTATGGTATAACAACAACAGATGCCATCACAGGAGATTATAAATTTAATGTGAGCAAGGCTATGGAGTGTTCAATCAAAGTCGACACGAAAAAACGGACAGTTGTTGTAACCAGCAATAATCTGAAGGCTGCCACCGGTACTGAGGGAATAGACGAAAAAACAGTTTCGATCAGTTCGGAAAACAGACAAGTTAAGGTGGTCAGCAGCCTGAATATCAGCACTGCCAGACTAATGAACCTGCAGGGAGCTATAGCCGGCCAGGTAGAAAACGAAAACAAAACGACTTTTTATCTGGGACAGAACCTCACTCCGGGAGTGTATATCGTAGAACTTATCTCGGAAAGCCAACGCTTGGTTTACAAAGTTTTAGTTAAATAGCAAGATCTGATCTATACAAAAAACAATCCCAACCTTCTTCATTTAGTCGGTTGGGATTATTTTTTTATCAGTTTTTATATTTTATTGTCAGTTTCTTTTGAGCTAACCAGTAGATGATTATAAAAAAGAAAAATAACCACAGAGAATCCACCACCGGCGCCCCTTCGGTTCCGATGCTGCCGGTTTCACCATTCGTAAGAATATGTCCGCATTCCTGACAAACACCATCCTCAATAGGGCCACTGCCACAGAAAGGACAAAAATCAAAATCAGAACGTAAGATACGACAAACGCTACCCTGTTTACTACTTTTGACCAGAACCTCCGGCTCATAAAATGAAGATTTGGAATTCATATTTATAAAAATATGATCATCAGCAGCATGCCCGGAATCGAATGGTTTATATTCCACAGCAAATCCAACCAATAGTATTGTCTGTAAAAAACAGATCAACACCAATATCTTCTTCTTCATAGATTCAGCTTAAACGTTTTTGTAGTTTTAGAGGTATTTACTTTAACTATTACAATCGAATTCATGGTTACTACAGGGATAATTACATGGCTACTTCCGGTAAAATGTTGTTGCAATATCATTTTACCGGTTAAGTCATAAATCATTACATTTTTAATATCGTCTCCATTGGAAGAAACCACATATACCTCATTATTTTTCGCATACGCATATATATTCCCTGCATCATACCGGTCCAATGAAGCAGGAGTCGAATTGTCATTTTCAGATGAAAGCAGGTAAAATCGCCCGATCTGGTTACCTTCCGTATTATCAAAACTGTATTCGAACGAATCGCCATGAATAGGCATAGTACCCGCTTTTACATCTAAGAAAGAAAATTGTTTGTTGAACGAACTGAGTCCGTTGATATGAATCCGTGTCATTCCTTTAGCGCTTGTGGAAATTCCGATGGGTAAAGATTCCGGAAATTCATTCATCCTGTTAATATCCAAATACATGCCGTCTACAACTGTAAATACGCTTGGACTCGTATTGACACCTTGTATCAACATCCGGCGGGTGTCTTCCTCTATTGAAAAACCATTTTTCGCACTTTCGGATATCACCACAGCAGCCTCAGACAAGTACGAATCTTTACTTGCAGTGATGCGCACAACATCCGGTTCCTTAGAAGATGAGCGAAGCGGCGATCCCGGAGCGGTTATACTCATTTCTTTGGTAATTTTCAGTTTGGCAGGGATTCCGTTGTATCCAGGTTTCGTTGTTACGATAAAAGCCTGCATGGGATCTATAGAATTAGATTCGATACCTTCGGTCGATGTATACCCATCAACGAATTGCGAATAAGTAGGAAAACTCGTTCCGTTGTTTGCCAATGTCTTGAATGAGGAAGTAATTATATCTTTATTTTCCTGATAAAACTGTTCAAAATCGATATGCGACATCAATGGATTTCCTACAACAACATCCTGTCCTTCAGTCGTTCTGTTCGTAGGTATTTCAACCAGAATATCACCATTCATTGTTTCTTCGTAAGCAAAACGGCTTCCATAATCACGTCCGCCAGCCGGAATTTCTTCGGTTTTAGACGTCAGTTTTTTGCTTACCTCGTCATAAAAATTAAACAGCATCTTTGATTGCGGAAATACCCAGGAAATATCCGAGATCAAGGCTTTTGAACCGGGATCCGCACCGGCATCAGTTACACTCCCGTAGTAAACCCGGCCTACCCGAACGCTGTAGCCTACCCCCGGATCCAGCTTTACATTTGTATTGGTAAACGGCAAAGTCCAATCGGCGAATGTATTTCCTGATTGGGGACTTTCCGTATTGAACAGCCTTATTTCAGTCAGCGGATTGGCCCGTTCGAACATATAATCTCCGGAATACATATCGCGGAGCGGAGCCGATAAACCATACCACCTCATGGTATTTACGTCAAGGTGAACTTTAGCTCCATTGTATTGTAAATAATCGGTACGGGCAATTTCGCCTCCGAATTCAAAGTCGATGGTATCACAGGCAGCCTGCGCATAGGCTTTATCGGAAGAAAGAATCGCACCGGCCTTTTGCAGAGTCGGATAAGTCGTGCTATTTCCGGGAATAATTACATTTGTACAGGCGCTTGGAATCGCAGCCCCGGCAATCAAGGCGCCAATATCATCCCTGTTTTCCCAGTTGGCGGGATCGTTCCAGTCGTCTGTACTTCCGGCGCCAGTCCATTTACTGGTAGCCGGATCGGTCACCTGAAGTTCGACTGATCCGGCATCTACGTTACAGCCCCTGATCCGGGCGGAGCCGGTTTGATCGTGATCGATCCCGCTCAACCAACTTTCATTTTGCGGGACAAAATTATAGGCTAACCCATTCCGTAAGATATTCAAAGTTTGAGTAGGGCCTCCATTATCTTTAAGAGTCGCTAAGTCTCCGGCAAGAAAATCTGTAAAAATTTCCTGTATTCTATTCGCTCCGACCGCAATATTCCCTGTTCCGGAAAATGGAGAAGCCGTTCCGCGAATAATATTGTAACTTCCGGGAACTCCGGATGTCAGGTTAATCTCAGGTCTGGACCCATTACCATAAATAACATTTCCATTCAACGATTTTCCTGCAGCATTTGCTAAATAGATTGCGGGAGTTCCCGCTGTTGCAGTATTTCCATTGAATGTATTCAACAACATATTTACAGAGGCATCATTCGTTGACGAAAGGAAAGCTCCGCCGTTTATAGTTGCGGTATTTTGACTGAAAGTAGAATTAGAGATCGTATTACCGGATGCTTGTGCAGTGTAAATTCCACCACCATTGGGCGCCGAGTTGTTAGAGAAAGTACATCTCTTGATATCTAACGGAAAGGAAGCCGACGGATCTTTATATATTCCGCCGCCATTAGTTATTGAACGATTATTATTGAAAGTGGAGTAAGATACCGATACTTGTCCATACGCATAAATTGCTCCGCCGACATGTTGGGAAGTATTGGTATCAAAAGTGGCATTGGAAATATTCATCACTGTCTGCGCTGTTCCAAAAGCAGCTATCGCACCGCCTCTCCCGGTACTTGTTTTATTGTTTTTTGCGATAAAAGCAGTGATATAGGTAGCAGCATCCAAATTAGCAAGAGGCTGAAGGCAAATAGCGCCGCCATCGCTGTAGGCCATATTGTTTTCGAAAGCAATATCTCCATAGCAGATTACTTGGCTGCTTGTATAAATGGCTCCTCCTTGCCCAGGTTGCGACAGGGAAGCCGTACCCGGATTGTATCCGGCTTTACAATTCGAAATAGCAATATTTTTCAGGATCAGCGGGGCAAAAGCGGCTATCGCTCCGCCATGCGATCCGGCTGTATTGGGACATAATACCAGATTATCAGCTGTATTATCCAATGTCAGTGCGGCATAAGTACAAATACCCCCTCCCCGTTCGGCATAAGTGGCATTGTCTTTGATTGTCAGGCTTGTAATTCCCGTAACATCGAAACTTCCCGCCGCTGCTTTGAAAATAGCGCCGCCATCTGTATAAGCCTGGTTATTCTGAAAAGCGACATCTCCTTCCAATGTGAGCGTATTATGAGCAATCACAGCTCCTCCGCTGCCCAACAGAGATATGGAAGCAGTATTCGGATTGTATCCGGCTTTACAATTCGAAATGGTTATATTTTTCAGTGTCAACGAGGAGATTGCAGCAATTGCTCCGCCATGCGCCCCTGCAGTATTGGGTGTTAAAACTAAATTGTTGGATGTATTATCCAACGTAAGCGCAGCATAGGTACAGATCCCCCCTCCCTGGCCCACATAGGTAGCATTGTTCTTGACTGTCAGGTTCGTAATTCCCGTAATATCGAAGTTGCCTGTCGCTCCTTTTAAAATTGCGCCGCCTTCGCCATAAGCCTGGTTATTTTCAAAAACAACATCCCCTCCCAATGTGAGCGCATTATGGGCGGCTATGGCGCCTCCACTGCCACCTATGGACACAGAACCAGTATTCGGATCGTATCCGGCTTTACAACCGGAAATAGTTATATTATTTTTCAGAACCAGGGGAGCAAAAGAGGCAATTGCTCCGCCATGCGCCCCTGCAGTATTGGGTGTTAAAACTAAATTGTTGGATGTATTATCCAGCGTCAACGCGACATAAGTACAAATACCTCCACCCTGGCCGGTATAAGTAGCATTGTTCTGAATTGTAAGAGAAGTAATACCAGAAACATCAAGGACTCCGGTCGCATTCTTATAAATAGCGCCCCCATCCCCATAGGTCTTATTCCCGTTAAAAGTCATATTTCCTTGCAGGAACAGACTGCCTCCAGCCACCACAGCGCCGCCGGCGCCCGGAGCGGATACAGCAGAATTAACCGGATTATAACCTGCCTTATTGTCGATAAATGCCAAATCTTTTAATATCAGATCTGCATAAGCATAAATGAAACCACCGCTTCTTCCTGCCGTATTAGGTGAAATCGTCATGATGCCAGCCGAATTATCCAGTGTCAGCGCTGCATGTGTACAGATTCCTCCACCGTCACCCGTATAAGTAGCATTGTTTTTGACTATAAATGATGTTAAGCCGGAAAGATTGAAATTTCCCGGAGCAGCTTTAAATATAGCTCCACCATCGCCATAGGCTTCATTATCCTCTAAAATAATACTCCCTTTCAGGGTACATGCATTACCGGCAACAATAGCGCCTCCGCTACCAGTTTGTGAAACAGTTTGTGAATCAGAATTGAACCCGGCTTTATTATTTCTGATGGTTGTATTTTCTAACGTTAAAGCGGCATCTGTGAATATACTTCCTCCATGTCCTATAGCATTATTATACTGAAATTCCGAATTATTAACAGTTAAAGAATTGGTATTGGATTCAATAGCCCCTCCATTAGCGGGAGATTGGCAACCTGCAATTTTACAATTGGTAATTTTCAGACTCCCGTTCTGAGCAAAAACTCCGCCGCCGCCAACAGTCGGAGTAATCGGGAAAAATATTCCTCCTGTATAATTCACATTGGTACCGATCAATATTAAATCTTTCAGTTCCAGGTTATATGCACCATTGTAAGAAAAATGCCGGAAGTTACCCGTCGTCCGGATAACAACTTCATTTCCTCCCGAAGGTTGTCCTATGATACATACATTCCTGTTAATCGTAAAAACAGATGTAATTGTATATTCGCTTGCCGAAGGAGAAATGTAAATAGTGTCGGAACTGCCTGCAAGCTCTGTTTGCAAAGAAGCCATGTTACTGACCGTAACGTTGGTTGCTTTTACAGGTTGTGCACAAAACAGTGCTACTATAGCTCCCAAACCAAAATATAAATTACGTCTATTTGTTTTCATTGCTTTTTATTTTTATACTGCCAGAACTTTAAACTTTTAAAACACATCAAACAAAAAAAAGTTGCTCCCGGTTTATTCGACAACAAAAAAGCTAATCGGATGAACCCGACCGTTTTATTAATTTTTCTGATTTTGCTAATTTTAATTCACTATATTTACTTACAGAATGTATACCGGATAGTCGTTTTCAGAAACGATACACCACTGATTTCTAAGTATTTTTTATACCTAAGTAATTATATTATTGGAAAGTAATCACAATAATTATGCCAAAGACTCCACAGAACATGGGTATTTGTGTCGGAATAACAATTTCGTCTTTAGCTTTCCGATCTTTGCTTCATCACCCAATATCCGAACCAGGAGATCACGATAAAGCAAATCAACGGAAGAACAAAAGAGACCCGCACCGATGAAAGCGACGAGCCGAACCAGGTTGCCTTGTCGATCAGCAAACCTTGTAACGGGGGCATCAGGCAACCGCCGCCAATGGCCAGGATCAGACCGGCCGAACCCAACTTTGCATCGTCTCCCAATCCTTTCAGGGCGATTCCATAAATAGTCGGGAACATCAGCGACATGCAGATGGATATGGCCACTAAACTGTAGAGTCCAGCATAGCCTTTTATGAATATCGTCCCCAGAGTAAACACGATTCCTCCTAAAGCCAATCCTATCAACAAGGAGCTCGGTTTCACGTACTTCAGTAAAAATGTACATATAAACCGGCTGATAACAAACATTCCCATAGCCACCATATTGTAGGTCTGTGCATCCGCTTTGCTCATACCCAGCTCCGCTTCTGCATACTGAATAATAAACGTCCATACCATAATCTGAGCTCCGACATAAAATATTTGAGCTATAACAGCGCGTACATATCGACTGTTTTTCAATAGTCGCCCAAACGTTTTTCCGACTGCCAGGTCTTTATTTCTGGCGCTTTGATTCGAATCGTCAGGAAGTTTAGAGATTAAAAATAAAACAAAAAATACCAGGACAACACCTCCCAAGACCAAGTAAGGCCAGCTAACCACCTCCAGATCATTACTCTGGATTACAGAAAAAGCGGCAGGGTCTGTACTCTTCAAGGCAACCCGCTCAGCTTCTGTCGCCGGATTCAGCCTGGACAGAATAAACTCTTTGGCAACCAGCATCCCTGTCAGGGATCCAATGGGGTTAAAGGCTTGTGATAAATTTAAACGCTGGGTTGCTGTTTCCTCCGCTCCCATCGAAAGAATAAACGGATTAGATGTTGTTTCTAAAAATGCCAATCCGCAGGTCATCACAAAATAGGCAACCAAAAATATCCCAAAAGCCATGGAATTCCCTGCTGGGATAAACAGGAAGCATCCGGTGGAATACAAAGCCAGCCCCATCAGAATCCCTTTTTTATAACTGAAACGTTTGATGAAAATCGCTGCCGGAATAGCCATACAGCAATACCCTCCATAGAACGCAAATTGTACCAGTGAACTTTCAAAATTAGAAATCAGCAGAATATTTTTAAAGGCGGCCACCATCGGATTAGTAATATCGTTGGCAAATCCCCAGAGGGCGAAAAGAGAAGTAACGAGAATAAACGGATATAACATCGCTTTCGCGATTACCGGCGTTTTTTGTTTTTCCATGTATTTGAATTTTTCAGGTATTTTGTCCTTCACAGTCGTACGAACCGTGCAAAAATACAATTATTCAGGCTGAACTCAAACAAAAACAAAAATTAAATTTAAATTTGCAGGTCAATGATAAAATCAAGAAAAATGTACATCAACGTGAAAGGAACATTAATCGATTTTTCCCTCCCCCGGGTCATGGGAATTCTCAATCTTACCCCGGACTCTTTTTTTGCAGGCAGCCGCAAGCAGACAGAAGCCGAAATCATTGCCCGTGCAGGACAGATCCGGGAAGAAGGAGCCTACATCATCGACGTGGGTGGATACTCGTCTCGCCCCAGCGCCCGGCATATTCCGGAAGAAGAGGAAATGGAACGCCTCGATTTCGGACTGAAAATCCTTTTCCGTGAGTATCCCGACGCCATCGTTTCGGTCGACACGTTCCGTTCCGGAATCGCACGAAAGTGTGTGGAAAAATACGGCGTCGCCTTCATCAATGATATTTCGGCAGGAGAAATGGACAAAAAAATGTTCGACACTGTAGCTGATCTGAAAGTTCCCTATATCATCATGCACATGAATGGGACTCCGCAAACCATGATGCAGCATATTACTTACGAAGAACCTCTTATGAAAGAGATTTTTCTCTACTTTTCCGGAAAAATCAACGCCCTGCGCCAGAAAGGAGTAAACGACATAATCATCGATCCTGGGTTCGGGTTCAGTAAAAATACGCCCCAAAACTATTACCTGATGCATTTCTTAAAAGAATTTCGTATATTTGAACTCCCGATTCTGGTCGGAATTTCCAGAAAAACCATGATCCGGGAAGTTTTGGGCTGCCCGGTAGAAGAAGCGCTGAACGGAACTACAGTACTGAACACCATCGCCATTTCCAAAGGCGCGTCGGTTCTTCGTGTACACGATGTAAAAGAAGCGGTGGAATGTGTCGGGCTATACAACAAAGTAAAAGAAACAGATGCATATTAATTTCGGTATAAAAGATGTAGTAGACGTTCTACTCGTGGCATTTTTCATGTACAAGCTTTACCAGGTAATGAAAAAGTCGGGTACAACGGCTATTTTCAGCGGGATTTTAGCATTCATCGCCATCTGGATCCTGGTATCGCAAATCCTCGAAATGCGTCTATTAGGGGCCATTTTCGATAAATTTATCAGCGTCGGATTCATCGTTCTGATTATTATGTTTCAGGACGATATCCGCCGTTTCCTGCAGGCCATGGGTTCGCACCGCGGGTGGAAATTCCTGACCCGGCTGTTCAACAGTAAAAATGATGCCGTGAAAGAAGACCTATCCTATATCATGCCGATTGTCATGGCAGCCATGAATATGTCCAAATCCCATACGGGCGCCCTGATTGTTTTGCAACAGAATGTCAATCTCGATCTGTACATCCAGACCGGAGAGCTGATCAATGCCAACCTCACTACCCGCCTGATTGAAAATATCTTCTTCAAAAACAGCCCTTTACATGACGGAGCGATGATTATTGCCGATAAAAAAATCAAAGCGGCCTCGTGCATCCTCCCCGTATCCCAGAAAAATGATATCCCGAAAGAACTCGGGCTTCGTCACCGCTCTGCTTTGGGCATATCCCAGGAAACCGATGCAAAAGTCATTGTAGTTTCGGAAGAAACCGGTTCCATTTCAGTCGCGCATCTGGGAAAACTTCACTTAGACCTTTCGGGTGAAGAACTTCAAAAAATGTTGATTTCCAAGGAGAAACAAAGCGAAAGCAATCCTGAACGTTCATAGTTAAATTGTTAATAAATGTTATTATTTGATATTTTAACATTTAATCCGATTGGATATTACGTAAATCACGTAGATTTGCGCAAAATACGTAATCACAAAAATAAGATTATGACACAATTAACACCCCAGGAAGAACAACTCATGTTGATTATATGGCAAACAGGAAAAGGTTTTGTGAAAGACTACCGTGAGAAATATCCGGATCCCAAACCTCCGTATACCACAGTTGCTACGATCATCAAAAAGCTGGAAAACAAAGGCTATGTCCGTTCCCGGATGTATGGAAATACTTACGAATATTCCGTCAAAATCAAAGAAGAGGATTACAAAAGTAAATTCGTATCGGGTTTTGTCAGTAACTTTTTCCAGAATTCCTACAAAGATATGGTCAGTTTCTTCGCTTCGGAAGAAAAGTTATCGGAAAAAGACCTCCATGATATCATCGATATAATTAAGAACCGGAAATCTTAATTCAATAAAAATGGAACCTTTTATACTTTATATCGTCAAGGTCAATATCGGGATCGCTGTTTTGTACAGCCTGTACAGTTTACTGCTCCGGAAAGACACCTTTTTCAGCAGTAAACGGCTAACGCTCCTGCTTATTTACGTGGCTTCCCTGACTTATCCTCTGACCGATATTTCCGGAAATATTTCCGGGAACGAGCAACTGAACCGGATGTCCGAAACCATGATCCTGTTCGATTTGCCGGTAAAGATCATTTATCCTCAATCCGGACAGGGACAAGGACTCGGGATCATGGATCTCATTTTCACCATTTACTACACCGGTATGACAGTAATTGGCATGTGGATCATAATCCAACTAACTGTTATTACCAGAAATATCGCCCGGAGCAGAAAAAAAATACTATTCGGCGCGAAGATCTGGATATTTCCGGGAGAAACCGCTCCCTATTCATTTTTCAAATGGATTATCCTGGACGAAAAAACAATCAAAAGCCCGGATATTCACGAAATCGTTATTCACGAAGAAACCCACGCCACTCACTTCCATTCTTTGGATGTGCTTCTTTCAGAGCTGATGTGTTCCATTGGCTGGTTTAACCCGCTTGTCTGGCTGATGAAAAAGGAAGTAAAAATCAACCTGGAATTCCTGGCCGACCGCTCGGTACTCCGTTCGGGGTGTGAAACTGAAAAATACCAGTTTCAGATTCTTCGTCTATCTTATCATAAGGCTGCAGCAAACCTATCTAATAATTTTAATTTTTCACCTTTAAAAAAACGAATCCAAATGATGAATAAAAAGAAAACGCCCGGGATAGGCTTTAGTAAATATATCCTGTTAGTACCGGCAGTTGCCGCACTGGTATTTTTCAACAGCATGCAAAAAGCGGAAGCTAAAGAAGGAAGTCTGATTTCTGAAAACATAGCCGCTGAAAGCCCGGCACAACCGGCACAAGACAACGAAAAAATTTATGATCATGTGGAGGAGATGCCCATATTTCCGGGAGGAGATCAGGCGCTTCTGAGATTTATCTTCGATAATCTAAAATATCCGAAAGAAGCCGTCGATAAGAATATTGAGGGAATCGTCAAGATCCGGTTTGTCGTACAGAAAGACGGTAGCATCGGAGATGTTCAGGTTCTAAAATCAGTCGATCCTTCATTAGACGAGGAATCGGTTCGTGTCGTCAAGACATTCCCTCAATGGACCCCGGGGAAAAACGGTGGACAACCGGTCAATGTTTATTACAACATACCCATTAACTTCAAACTCAATAGAGGGAAGTAAAAAACAGAATCCGAAGCAGTTACATTTCAAATCCCAACTAATTCACAGCGAATCGGTTGGGATTTATTTACTGACTAAAACAGCCCTGTTATTTTGCCATTCTATCTATTTCAGTTCCGGCCATCAGGAATGCTCCGACACCATACAATTCGGTCATATCTTTGGTCACTTTTTTCGGATCCTGTCCGATGGGTTGAACCCAGCCGAGTTTTCCTTCGGTATTCACAGAAGAAACCAGGGCTTTCCATCCCTCCTGAACAACAGGCAGGTAAGTTTTTTTACTCAACAAATCTTCATTGATACCGTAGGCTAAAGCATAGACCATAAATCCCGACGAACTGGTTTCCGGAGCAGGATAACTTGCCGGATCGAGCAGGCTGGCATGCCAGAATCCGTCTTTCCCTTGTAACTGGACTACCTTTCCAGCCATTTCCTTAAAAAGATTTTCATAGAACGGACGATACGGGTTGCCTTTCGGAAGGGTTTTCAGTATGTTTACCAATCCTCCCATTACCCAGCCGTTTCCCCGGCCCCAGAATACTTTCCTGCCATTGGCTTCTCTTTTATCGAAGTAAGAAGCATCACGGAAAAATAATTTTTCCTCCTTGTCGTATAAGAAATCATAAGTCGCTTTGAATTCCCGATCCATGAATTTCAGGTATTTTTCTTCTCCGGTAGCGGCGTATAATCCGGCATACGTGGCCGGCGCCATAAATAAAGCGTCGCACCAGTTCCAACGTTCCTGGGTTTTCATGTCTTCCATTTTAAGATTACTCATAACCCATTCGGCGCGGGCAACGGTTGGCGTGAGCATAGGTTGTTTTTTGTATTTTTCATACATTTTCAGGTAAGTCTGCGCCACACAGATATCGTCGGCATGATACATCCTCGGTCCGACCTGCCAGTAATTACGGTTACCGATCCGGGTCAGCCAGTCGAATGCATTTTCATTGCCTGTGAGCGTAGCCCAGTCGAATATTCCCAGATACAATGCACCATTCACCCATGAAGTCTGGCTATGAGGACTGGTTCTTTTTTTCCATGCTTCATTTAAATCGTCCATCTGCCATTCGGCTACCGCCTGCATGACTTCCCTCACCGCTTTTTTGTTCAGATCTCCCGAGAATCCTTCAGAGACATCGCTAACGCGGATCGCCGTATAGAAATCCACAAATGAGGGATAGTGATAGTTGTACATCCACATCACACGCGAATCCGGATCATTCACCGGAACGAAAGGCCGGACATTATCATGAGCCGACCCGGAAGTTACATCCGTCGTTTTCCAGGTTTTTCCCATATCGGATGTCTCCCATTTCTGGATTTCGAATACATTGTCGACCGGGCGTGAAAGATACACGACATCGGGGTTACTGTGGTCGAGGTAAACTCCTCCTGAATAATGCGGCTCACCTTCGGCTTTCTCTCGTGGAATTTCCTTGTAGGGAAACCAACGGCCGGCATCCGTGATTTTTTTATTGATCCATTGCATTCCATCCCAGCGGGCATACCAGTATTCATGCCTTAATTCACTGAAAAAACGGGCGTAAACCAACACCGGACGGTCTTGTGAATCATAAGCTACATCCCAGATCCAGGAGCGTTGACCATTTTTGCTTGCATCATATACCAGATCGGCTTGTTCGGGCGTAAACGGAAGCTCCTCGATCGTACCGATTTTCTTGCCGGAAGCTGTTTCAAATTGTCCGTTATGGTAACAAACAAAGTGAATGGAATTCAGGTATTCGTTGCGTGGATGCCCGTCGGTAAATGCAATGAATATCTTGTCTTTTCCATTGTTACTGACCTTTACGTAAGGACGCACCGCATAATCTGTACGGACGCTTTTCACCATAGTTTTTTCTTCCGACCACACATTCAGGTCATCGGAGTATACCATTTTAAAGCGGAAATCCGCTCCGCGATAAAATAAATAAGTACGGTATTTTTCTGCCGGCAGGATCGCCGGATTGGAATAGCAGGTATTAAACAGTTTTTTATCTTTTGTCCCCACCTGTTGCAATTCTCCCCAAACCGAAATGTCATTTTTATTTTTGGTAATCCGGTAATATAAAGGCGTTTTTCCCATCCCTCCATGGCCCGAAAAGAAAGTGATCAGTCGTCCGTCTTTCAGTTGGGCGATAGATGGGTTGGCATGATCGTCTTTATCTAATTTTTCGTATTGTAAAAAAGTTTTGACAGTCTGACCGGCAGAATCGTATGAAAAACTCCAGATGTTTCCCGTACTGTCGACATACCCGCCATAATACTGTCCGTTGCTATAAATCGCCCGCGGATCGGAAAACCAGCACCACGAACCGTTGTCACTTATCTTCACATAATCTTCCGCTGCCGGCGCCACTTGTGCGTAAATCCCCTGAAACCACAGAGTTGAAAAAAGAATAAAGGATAAGAAAATCTGACAATTAAATTTCATAGGTTGATATTTATTTTATATTATTAGGATATTTATAAACAGGATTTCCTATACTTCCGGCAAACATAATATTTTTCGGAGAATATAGGAAACCTATTTAAAGCTAAAATCAATTATAACCCGGATTTTGTTCCCACTTCAGTCCGGAATTGGCATCGATCACTGTTTGAGGAATCGGCCAAAGCACATTGTTATCCTTAATTTTGGAATTGGAAACCGGATTGAGGGATCTTGTTCTTGTCAGGATAGTGCCTGTTCTTGCCAAAGTAAAGCGGCGCACTTCTTCTCCCAGCAATTCACGGGCTCTTTCATCCAATAAATAATCCAGATTTACATTTGCAACTACTACCGGAGTTGCGTTGGAACGGGAACGAACAACATTAATTGCATTTGCAGCTTCTGCAGTATTTCCCAATCCCAGGTAAGCTTCGGCTAACAACAAATAGGTTTCGGCCAATCTGAATCTCATTTTATCTTTGTTATTTCCCTCGTAATTAGGAACATCGGCTATTCCGTAATTAAATTTAGTAGTGGATACGAAACAATTTCCCGCATCGATATCCGCCTGGGTGATTGTGTGAACCTGTCCGTATTTTGAAGATTTGGGATCGTTATACACCCAGGTGCGCTTAATATTATATTCCGAATTCCTTACATCCTCCGCCTCATAGCTATTCAGCAACCATTCCAATGGGCGTATTTGTCCGATGCCCCGGCCTCCGAGTTCCGGGGATAGAATAAATCCGGATATCCGTTGATAAAAAGGCACCCATGCACGGCGCGTCCAATCGGTATACCTTCCGCCGCCGCCTTGTTTATTGTATTCATCCTGCACCACCCAAATCGATTCGGTATTTCCGGATGTACGATTTTGATTGTTTTCGAGGAACATATCTGCAAAATAGTCTCCCGGATTATTTTTTTGCGCTCCGAAGCGGGCTTTGATCAATGAATATTTACCGGAATCGATTACTTTCAGCGCCGCCTCCCTGGCCTTATCATACTGTTTGGCCATCAAATAAACTTCCGACAGCAGATGCCATGCCGCCCAACGTGTCAGTTCCCCTTGTTTTACAGTCGTTGCTCCCGGATCTTCCGGCAGGTTTTCTGTTGCAAACTTCAAATCCTCAATCATATATCCGATCACTTCGTCTTTGGGTGTTCTCGGAAAATCCGTCCTGAATTTTTCTGTGACTTCCGTAACCCAGGGCACATCGCCGTATAAATAAACTAAATAACGGTAAGCATAAGCCCGGAAGAAACGTCCCTGAGCCTGGAAATACACTTTATCGGTCGGTTTGTCCCATCTGACGCCTTCATTTTCGGCATTATTAATCATTTGATTTGCATTGGAAATCAATCCATAAGCCCATGTCCAGCGATTGCTCATGTAGCCGTTTGCCGGGTCGAAAGTATAATCTTCCAATTGTTTGGATGCCGCGTCTTCTTTGTATCCGCGCACACAAATATCCAATCCTATCTGCAAACTTTCGTATGCAAAAGTTCCCTGGGAAACCGGTGTTTCATTAAATGTGGCAAATTCCATCCGGGAGTAGGCATACAAACCGTTCATTGCGGTATTAAAGCCTTTAGTACTTGTATAAACATTTTGCGGAGCTTCAAAATTTTGCGGGTTTTCTTCCAGGAATCCATCTCCGCAAGACATCAGAGTGAAACCTGTTATGATCATTGATACTATATATTTCTTCATGATTCTTATAGATATTTTGAATTAGGAATAATTAGAAAGTAACATTCAAACCGAATACAAATGTGCGTGGAACAGGATAAGTGGAAGTGTTTCCTATAACGTCCTGTTCGGGATTGATGCCATACTTATTCGTACCGGAGAAAGTATATAAATTACTTCCGTTCACATACATTGTCAATTTTTGCAAAGACAATTTTTCTGTTAAAGATTTAGGAACATTATACGATAAATTCACGTCCTGAATCCGCACAAAAGAAGCATCGGTATAAAACTTATGTGAATTTTTAGGCATATACCCGAGGCGCGTCGCTTCATTACTCGGATTCTCAGGTGTCCAATAGTCGATGCCGTTGATGAAATTGGTATTTTTTGCAAACTGCCGTCCGTTGAAGTTTAAAGTTCCGTTTTCTTTGGTGATATCGAATACTCCATTGAGGAAGAACGAAAAAGTCCAATCCTTGTAGGTAAAAGTATTGGTCATACCGGCAGTCCACACCGGCAATTTGGAACCGATAACGGTACGATCGTCCGGATCGAGTTTGCTGTTTTCGTTTTTATCCCACAGCTTGGCATCTCCCGGAACTGCTCCGAATTTCGCCGCTTCGTCTTTTTCATCAGTCTGCCAAACACCCACGACTTTATAATCGTAAAATACGCGAACAGGCTGTCCGATAAACCAGGAGTTACCAATATCGTCCTTTCCGTCTTCACGAAGGGCCGTAATGGTATTCCAGTTCCCGGCGCCCACTAACGATGTGCCCCATTCAAAATCTTTATTTTTTATATTGACGGTATTCAAAGTCAGTTCGAATCCTTTGGTATGCGTTTTTCCGATATTATCCATCATCTTGTTATAACCGTTCATAATACCGACAGTCCTGAACATGAGCAGGTCTTTGGTATCGGCAGAATAAACCTCCAGGTTCCCGAGCAAACGGTTGCGGAATAGTCCGAAGTCCAATCCGGCATTAAAGGAATAAGTAGTTTCCCATCTCAAAGAAGGATTACCGACCTCGAATCCGTTATATAAACCGGCTGCAAAAGCGCTTCCATCACCATAGATATAATCTTTCTGAGACAATTTAGTCAATGTCTGATAAGGGGCTACTGCCTGATTTCCATTACTTCCGTAAGA
>JAVBRK010000017.1:0-9613 GCA_031548005.1 Bacteroidales bacterium | reverse complement strand
CACACGGGGAAGGGTTACCATATTGAACAGCTTGCCACCCTTGCGTTCCGGCGCATACTTTTCCATGATTTGTCGAGGAATATCCAACAAGGGGATATCGCACCGGACACCGGTTTTCTGCCGGTTGATGCGAATCCACAGACTACCGTTGTCGCCCTTATGAATATTCTCTTCCGAAAGATTACACATATCCGCGTATGAAAGACCGGTGAAGCTTGCAAAGACGAACATGTCTCGTGAGTGGCACAATTGTTTGGACGCTACCGGAACGGTCATGAATTTTTCCAGTTCCTCCTGCGTCATGTGCCTGCGCTTGCGGGGAGGCTGCTCGGGAATATAGGCAGCAAAAGGATTTTTATGTAATATCCCCTGACTGATTGCCCGCCGGACTATTTTCCGGAGGATAATTGTATAACCGGATACCGTATAGGCGGTAAATCCCTGCTCGATACGCAGGAAAGAATCGAACTTTTCGATAAAGGACAGTTCGAGTTGTCTTACCGGTATGTCTTCCATACCGTAATGAACATGCAGGAAACGCCCCGTCTGTTTATATACCGCTTTATAAGTTTTGAAAGTTCCTTCGGAGCGGGTAACACCTATTTGCATGGCATACTCTTCGTTATGTTCTCGGAAGAGTTCCAGCAGGTTTTCTTTCTTCCTCCCGATACCGCTTACCGCATTTTTGACAAGTTCAGCCGTAATATATCCTTGTTCGTCCAATATCTGCTTATAGTACCGGTTGATTTTATCCGTCAGTTGTTCTATGTGGTAATTTGTTTCGGAGGTATGTCGGCTTTTGCCCGTCATGCGATAAGCTTTCGCATCCCAAAGAGACGGGTCAACGTCTATTCCGGCAGAAAATTGGGCGATTTCGGCATTGATGGAAATTCTGCCCATCAACGGACACCTGCCATTTTTCTTTATTTTCTGCCTGTTGATATAGAACATCACGGCAAAGGTGCTGTAAACGGTAGTTGCAGGATTGCTTTTATTTTTCGTATTCATTTTTAAACTCCTTTCTTTATTATTGGGCTATATCCGTTATACTATTTCCGGCCAAACGAAACTTGCCGGCCAACTGTTTATTCAACCGGCGCATGTCTTCGTCAATTTTTTCATTGCTTACCTGTGCATAGATACGGGTAGCCCTCCAATCCCGGTGACCAAGCAATTCGGCTACCGTTTCCAATGGAACTCCCTGTGAAAGAGTCACTACGCTGGCATAGCAATGGCGTGCCATGTGGAATGTAACCCGCTTATCCATACCACATTCCACAGCTATCCGTTTGAGAAGAATATTGGTCTTGCTACAACTAATCATGGGAAATAATTTACCATCTTTCCCCAATCCTTTATATTTATCAATCAGTTGCAAGGGAATTTCCAACAAAGGGATATGGCAAGGCGTTCCGGTTTTCCTTCTTTTGAGATGTACCCACCGGACACCATCTTCGGCAACAGAGAGGTTTTCTTCCGTCAAACCACGCATATCGCTGAATGCGATACCGGTGAAACTCGAAAACAGGAACATGTCTCGGATGAAATTCAGGTTCGGGCGCGAGAGCTTTGCCTTTATCAACTTCTTCAACTCTACGGCTGTCAGGGATTTAGGGACAAGGGGTGGAGTTATGAACTCGTAGCCGACAAACGGGTCGTTCCGGATCAGCCCATTGTTGATGGCTATCTTAACGATCCGGCGTAGCTGACCAATCGTATTTACAATCGTTTGAGGGGCGAAACGAAGTTCCACACGCAGGTAATAGTCATAATCGGCAACGAATGACGGGGTCAATGCCCGGAAAGCCATATCGCTGACGTTGTACTTCTTACGCATAAACCGTTTCAGGTGATTAAGGGAGATGCCATAACGTTTGTATGTTTCCATCGTCCGGTTCACGCCGACGCTCTTCAGGAAATGTTCGTTGTGGGATTCGTAGTATTTGACAAGGGTATCCTGCTCGGAGGCGATGCCTTGAAACGCATTTTTCACCTCTGCGGCGGATACATTTTCTTTTTTCGCCAGCAAATCCTTGTATGCCGAATGAACGGCGACACGAATCTTGTCCAATGCCGCATTGACTATGGTCGCGGTTTTACTTTTTCCGGTAGCTCTGCCGGATTGGGTATCCCAAAGGGATACCGGGACACTAACTTTGGCGCTGAACTGCACCATTGATTTCCCGATGCGGATACGCCCCAAAATGGGAACCGTTCCGCCTGTCTTCTCCTCATTTCGTTTGAGGTAAAAACTTACTTTTACTTCCGTCATAATTAACTCTTTTACAGGTTACAAAATTAACTGTTATAGAGCTAATCAACGTTACGCAAAATAGTGTGATTCAGTGAATAAGAAACTGGACTCAGGCTTAAAACCAACGGAACACATCCCGCAATCTTAAAACCCGTCCAAAGCCTCTTTCTTTCAGGGGAAAATTCGTTATTTGAATGGTTGCTGCAATACAAAAACAGGTAATGCATTCGTAACGGAAAGTCTTCCCAAATACACAATATTCTGCTATTTTACTGCTTGCAGCGGAGAGAAAAGAAGTGAAGTTATCACCAGTGAATCAGATGATTACAGTGTTTTGCCCGTTCTTGCGTTTTCGGTGCATAGTTTGGTAATTGAACTTTGTCTTACCTTTGTCTATTGGTGGCTTTGACCGCCCAAAAGAAAAGCCAAACAAAGGACTTTACCCGCACATTATCAATCGGTTGCCCTCGTTTGGCTGATTCTTGCTTTTTGGTTAGACTTTTATTTTATAATATTTCTAACATTCTTTTAATAACAACTTGAGCCGATATCTCACGGTTGGCCGCTTCTGGGATTACAATCGATTGAGGACTCTCGATCACATCGTCTGAAACGATCATATTGCGTCTCACAGGCAGGCAATGCATAAAATAAGCTTTGTCGGTCAGTTGCATTTTAGCCGTATCGACCGTCCAATCCCTATCCGTACAGAGTATTTGTCCATAGTTCGGATCCCGGTATACCGACCAGTTCTTTGCATATATGAAATCAGCACCTTCAAAAGCGTTCCGCTGATCATATTCTATTTTGGCTCCTCTCGTAAACTTTTCATCCAGCTCGTAACCTTCAGGATGCGTTATTACAAAGTCAATGTCGGCCTCATTCATAAAGTCGGCAAACGAGTTTGGCACCGCCTGGGGAAGAGCGCGGGGGTGCGGAGCCCAGGTCAGTACAACTTTGGGACGCGCCTTTTTCTTGAATTCTTCGATTGTAATAAGATCTGCGAAAGCCTGCAATGGATGGGTGGTCGCACCTTCCATACTGAAAACAGGTTTTCCGGAATGCCGTATAAACTGTGTCAGTATTTTTTCACTGTAGTCGTCAGCTTTATTCTCAAACTGGGCAAATGAGCGGATGCCGATAATATCGCAATAGCATCCCATGACCGGAATGGCTTCAAGCATATGTTCAGGCTTATCCCCGTCCATGACTACACCCCGCTCAGTTTCAAGTTTCCATGCTCCTTGGTTTACATCGAGTACCATGGTATTCATTCCGAGGTTCATTGCTGCTTTCTGTGTACTGAGCCGGGTCCGGAGACTCGAATTGAAAAATACCATCAACAATGTCTTGTTTTCTCCTAAATGTTTGTAACCGAATCGGTTTTGCTTTATTTCCAACCCTTCTTTGACGGCGATTCTTAAATCGCCCAGATCTTTTACATTAGTAAATGTTCTCATTCTGATTAACTGTTTCGTATTTGTCCCTCGCCTTTTATCAACCATTTGTAGCTGGTAAGCTCTTCAAGCCTCATGGGCTTCCTCCGATTCGGGAATTATCCGGCTCGGGTCTTTTCTGTTTGCAGAGAGAATTTCTTCTGCTTTTTCCGTAATCCGGTCGGCAATGAAACTTGATACTCCGTTGATATGCTGATTATTAGCAAGGTTCAATGCTTTACCCGCTTGCCGGGCTTGTAGGAAAATGGTTTCCACGATTTTTATTCGATTGTAATTTGCAGGCTCTCTTTCAATCTGGAAGCCTGTTTACTCATATAGTTAAACCAGGTATCATCGTTATCGAATCCCCACTGGCTCCATCCGGCTCCAAAATAATAAGTAAATTTTTCTCCTTTCTTATAATCGGCGAGAGCCAGAAGGTGGTCATTTTTTAAAAGAATTTTTTTCATACCCCGGGGGATGATTACACCCACATAATTTCTTCCGGCATCCACTCCGGCGTCGGAAGTTGCCTTTTCCGCATAAGCAATGAATCCGGAAGCCTCATCAGAACGGGTTATGCCGTTTCCATCGTGCAGCCAGATTCCGGAAGCTGTTTCAAAGCTTTCAAAGTCTCCATTGTAAGACACGACGGCTTTGTTCATCTGGGTAAAAGCGTCCAGAGTGATCTCGATTTTTCCAGTCAGGATTTTTCCCTCGACGGGCACAGAATCATATTCTAAGACAAATGATGTCCGGAGATCCCCGCTGTCGAGTACCCTGACGCGGGAATAGAATCCTCCGACCCACAGGCTGTCATGGAAAAAGGGAGCGATACCTCCTGCTCCGAGCGTATGCCCGACTTTATAGCAATCGAGGCCCAAGCCACGATCTACATGATAAGAAAGTTTACGATCCAGTTCATTGCTATAGAATTTATCGATAATCAGTTCATTGGTTTTTTTCAACCAGATGTCGACTCCGTTACTCGGATTTTCTCCTGCTAAGGCTGGTCCGTACATCCGAAAAGCGATACGGTCGTTTTCCCAGGCGAAATCATCTTTACGTTCCGGAACCTGGCGTCCGAATGTTTTTCTTTCAAAATTTTCGGGTTGACCTTTTTTAATGGTATAAACCACTGTTTCTCCTTTCGATGAGGATGTGGGAAAAATAACGGATTGTGGGGAGGAGCTTCCGTTATAAATGATCTGATAAGGAGTTTGCTTGCCTTCTTCATTCAGAATCACGATTGAATCCTTGTCGGTCAGAATTAATTTTTCGAAAATAGCTTTCCAGCCGATTTCGACGATCTCATCGATCTTGTCGGATGTAGAGGGATTACTGATCCGGATTTTCAGGAGATTTTCTTTCGAACATCCGGACAAAATAAGCATACAAACAAATAGGAGACCAACTTTTTTCATAATGAAAGAGTTAAAAAAATATTAGAGAGAATTTGTAGAAATACGCATAGACTTTTGCAAAATTACAATAAATCGACAGATTATTTCACATTTAGTCAGAAATGTTTTACATTTGCTCCGAAAAAGACTTGATAAATGATGATTTGTAGCGATAAATATTTATAATTAAACTAATTAAACAGAATTTATTGTATGAAAAAAGTGTTTTATGTACCAGCCATTGCAGCATTATTGAGTTGCAGTGTTTTATTTTCTTCATGTATCGGATCTTTTAGCTTATTCAATAAGCTTTTGTCGTGGAATAAGACTGTAGGCGACAAATTTATCAATGAGCTGGTTTTTGTAGCATTTTGTATCGTACCTATTTATGAAATCGCCTGGGTTGCCGATGTATTGGTTTTAAACTCCATTGAGTTTTGGTCGGGAGAAAATCCGGTAGCCGAAGGTACTGTGAAAAAAGTAGAAGCGGAAGACGCCCGGTATACCATTACAACTCAGAAAGATGGTTATCACATTGAAAAAGATGGATCTGACGATGTTGTCGATTTTCGTTTCGACAAAGCAAACAAGATCTGGAGTGTAGAATCTGAAGGACATTCAACTGCTTTGATGCAAATTGTAAGCGAAGATCAGGCCCTGATGTTTTTGCCCGACGGTTCTACCATGCCTGTCAATATCAATGAAGCTGGAGTCATGGCTTTCAAGCAAGTTGCTCAGAACAAAGCATTTTATGCTTCTAAATAAGCAAGTCTTTATTTGATTAAAAAAGTCTGTATCTTTTGAAGGTACAGGCTTTTTTTATACTTTTGAAAAATAAAAATATTCAGCTACTGGATTATGAAAAACCTGGTTTTAACTTTCCTTATTTTGTCTGCCATGACACTGAAAGCCCAACAAGTGATCGAGGTTCCGATCTGGCCGGAGGGAGCTGCCGTAAGTAACGGCATTACTGCAGAAGAAACAACCAATGAGTCCGGACATATTCGAAATATCACCGAAGCATCTTTTAAGGTATATCCGGCCGATAAAGAAAAGAATACCGGAGTTGCTGTTCTGATATGCCCCGGAGGAGGCTATGGAATGGAGGCTGCTGGTCATGAAGGAAGCGATTTTGCCCAATGGTATGCCCTGAACGGCATTACCGGAATTGTCATGAAATACCGTTTGCCGAATGGTCATCACGAGATTCCCCTTGGAGATGTACAGGAAGCTATGCGTATTATCCGGAATAAAGCTGCCGGTTGGGGAATTGATCCGCAAAAAATAGGTATTTCCGGATTTTCTGCCGGTGGACATTTGGCCTCGACCTTACTTACTCATTTCGATGAGGCTTCCCGTCCCAATTTCGGCATCCTGTTTTATCCGGTTATTTCTTTAGGAGAAGTCAATACACACATCGACTCACGTAAAAACCTCCTTGGAACGGAGGTAAAAGATTTCCGGATAGTTGATTATTATTCCAACGAAAAACAAATTAAAGACAATACCCCTCCGGCATTACTCCTGTTAAGCGATGACGACCGGGTGGTTATTCCTGAAAATAGCATTTTGTTTTACCAAGGATTGAAAGCAAAGAAAATTCCCGCCGGATTGTATATTTTCCCGGAAGGAGGTCATGGATGGGGATTCAATAAAAACTTCCGGTATCATGAGCAGATGAAGACCCTCATATTGGACTGGCTGAAGCAACAGCAGCTTATGTAACAGGAATATTGAGTAGACTAAATATATTACTGACCGCTGTTTTTATCAATATTCATTATAACCGAGTCCAGTTTTAATGTAAGTTTTTTTGCTCCAAACTTGTTTAAGTGGCTGTAGTTATGAAAATCTGTGATTTCAAATGAATTATCTTCGAAATAATTTAAATGGAGAATATTGTATTTCTGTGTTAAATAATTACCAATAGAGTCAACCTTTTCAAATGGTTTTTTGTCAGTTAAATTAGCTCTGAATGATTTATAATACGGAGTTGTCAACAATATTGGTGTAATATTATTCGATTTTAGCAATTGAATCAAACATTCTAAATCAGCAAGGACACTCGTTTCAACGTTTTCTCCTTCCTGTAGATTGTTATAATATTGCATGACTGACATTTTATTTTCAAAAGGAGAAGGCTCTGCCATTGAATCTGGAAAGCTGCCTGCCCATCCTTTTTTTTGAGGTGCTGGAAAATCAGTTTTAAATTTTTCTAATATAAGATTAATGGTAACTTTTGGATTATAGACGAATAAAGATTGAGATAAGTATTCTTTATAATATTTTTTTCCTTTGAAGCTGATTCCATAGTAATAGTCATAAAAGAAATCCCGGTCAGTTACATGCTCAAATGTTAAACTATTATATCCGAATTCTAAAATAGCATATTTCAGTTTTTTTAGTTGAGGAATATATTTTTTTGCTAATTCTTTGTCGAAATATATCGATTGTGCTCCAAATGCGAGGTTATGGGCATATAATGAGAAATAGTTGGGGTTTACGCCATCCATTTCATGAGAACTTCCTAATATTAATATTTCTATGCTATCTGCATTTGTCAATAGTTGATCTCTCTTTTGTTGATAGATGCTTGGCATTTGTCGCAAGAAAATATCCAAGGAAAATATGACGAGCAAAATAGGGATTAGAAATATCAAAAATTTGGATAAAAAAGATTTCATTATTAAAATTGAAAATAAATAAATGATTGCTGTACAGTTTGGTATATATAGATCGCTAAAATTAACATATAATAAATGATCCATCTTATAAAAGTAGGAACTTTATCACTTAAGCGCAATCCGTATTCTTTTTCTTTATGAAACCACTCGAATAATATAGTGATGAAAATAAAGCATGTTAATGCAATTAAATCTTTTCTTTTTTCAAATATGAGATAAGGAATGTCTGATGAAAAATCCGAGAAAATAGATGTGATATAATCATATGCAGTAGCTATATTTTCAGACCGGAAAATAATATTTGTAAACATAATCAGGATAAACATGAGTGTAATATTCCTGACTTCAGTAAAAGATGGAATGATAGCATTACTTAATTTTTTCTTCTTATTCATAGATCCGGAGAGAATCAGAGGGATATAATAACATCCGTGTAAGAATCCCCACAAGACATATGTCCAATTAGCTCCATGCCAAATTCCAGAAACTAGAAACGTAATGATAATCGACAAAATTAATCCCGTTTTTCCCAAATCCCGATATCGAAGGGACAAAGGTGTAAAAATGAAATCGGTTAACCAGTTGGTTAATGAAATGTGCCATCTTCTCCAGTAATCTGCAATATTCTGGGAGAAAAATGGGAAATTAAAATTTTTGGTAATGCGAATTCCCAATAAATTAGACAAACCAATGGCCATGTCGGAATATCCTGAGAAATCGGTATATAACTGGATTGTATAGAGAAAGGCTCCTAATAACAATATGCCGGATGGCATACTTTGATAATCTTTGAATATTAAATCTGTGAAAACGGCAGCATTGTCGGCTATTACTACTTTTTTAAATAAGCCCCACAATATTTGCTTAGCTCCATCTGAGGCTTGAGAATAATTAAACGTTCGGATGTTTTTTAATTGTGGAATCAATAATTTCCCTCTATCAATAGGCCCACAAACTAAACTTGGAAAGAATGCAACATATGAAAAAAAGATAATTATATTGGTTTCCGGTTTTATTTTCCCATAATATATATCCAATATGTAACTTAATGTGCGGAATATGTAGAAACTGATTCCAAGAGGAAGAATAATTCTTAAAGTATGAATATTCAGATTTATTCCAAAAAGATGAAATAAGTCAATAAAAGAAGTAATGAAAAAATTAGTGTATTTAAAATAAATTAAAATCAGGATTTCAATCAATACTCCTACCCACAATAATATTTTTTTCTTCTTTTCATTACAATCAGGCAATTGCAGCCCTACAAAGTAAGTAATTCCAGAACAACCCATTAAAAGAAACAAGAAGCGCCAGTCCCAACAAGCATAAAAGAAATAACTTGCGACAAGGATTAAAAGATTCTGTAATTTTAAATTTCGTTGAAAAGCAAACCAGTATAAGAAAAAAAATACCGAAAAAAAGGCGACAAATGGCCAAGAATTAAACAACATGTGTATAATGTTCAGATTTTATTCACTATAATACCCCTCAAATATTAGGCCAAACCCTGGTTGTTGGTATACAACACTTATCCTATTCAATATTCTTAGAAAATATTCAGTCATTTTTTGGAACAAAGATAGTCTTCTTAAATTTGAGCCCATAGTTCTTGGGCATATTTAACTTTCTTTTATTGTATTTGTTCCTCAATGATGATTCCATTTTGATTTTCAAATCACTGTTGATAAAGGATAGTAATTTATAAGCAATGCGAATCAGTATTTAAAAAATTAGATAAATGAATGCGATGGCCATTTTTCCCATCGTATGTACCAGAAGACCAGGTGTAGACCTGACTTTCATCGCTCTTTGAATATTTGTTTTCTCATTCAACCA
>JAVBRK010000090.1:0-11412 GCA_031548005.1 Bacteroidales bacterium | reverse complement strand
TGCGCGACTACCGTTTTTATGCCGACGATATGTTACATCCGTCGACTGCTGCCGTCGATTATATCTGGGAACTTTTTTCCGGGGCGTTCTTTACCGACGAAACAAAAAAGAATGTCAGGGAGTGGCAGGACATACACAAAGCTCTTGAACACAGGCCTCTGAATCCGGAATCAAAAGAATATGAATCTTTCAAAGAAAAAAATCTGAAAAGACTGGAAAATTTTACAAAGCAATTCCGGCCTTTGGTTTAAACTCTTTTCTCTACTTTGTTGTTATATGAGGAAACATTTGTAAGTAAATATAATGAAAAAAACATGGATTGCCGGCCTTTTCACTTTAGCTTTTTTCTTATGTGTTCCTCTCAACACCATCCGATCACAAAGTGAACAGGAAAAGAAGATAAAACTCAGTTTTAAAGACTCACTCGATCATCAACTCGATCTCAGTGATTTTGTGATCAATAAAAAAGGATTTGTTCCAATGCCGTTAATTATTACCGAACCGGCCTTGGGCGGATTCGGAGCAGCTCTGGTTCCGGTATTTATTCAGCCTAATAAACCGAAAGAAGTGAACGGCAAAATGATTCCTCTGCCTCCTGATATAACCGCCGCATTCGGAGGATACACCCTTAATGGCAGCTGGGCCGTCGGAGGCGCGCGGAGCGGTTCGATACCGAAATGGGGCATACGGTATGCACTCGGAGGTGCATATGCTAATGTGAATATGGAGTACTATTTCAATCTCGACCGGGCAGATAAAGATGTAAAATCGGAATTCAATATCCGCACCATTCCGGTTTTTGCTTCGGTTACAAAGCAAATGAAAGATCCCCGTTATTCCATCGGAATCCGGTATCTGTTCACGAAAAACGAACTGGAATTAAAAACGGCTACAGCAAGACCGCTTCAACAGAGAATAGATTCGCTCGTAGGCGGTTATCTGTCTGGAAATGTGGCCCGTCTGGGAATACAGCTTGCCTATGATAACCGGGATAATATTTTTACTCCCAACAAAGGGTTGAAAACTTACATTTCCGCCGACTGGAGCAATCCGGTAGTGGGTAGCGAATATAAATACGGACAGTTTGAGGGCGCTGCTTACTATTACCTCCCTTTACGGCATAATCTAATCTCAGGATTTCGTTTCGATGTCCAACAAGTTGTCGGGGATATTCCGTTTTATATCAAGCCTTTTATTGATATGCGCGGAGTTCCTACCGCCCGTTACCAGGGAGAAACGACCATGCTGGCAGAGCTTGAAGAACGCTGGGATATCACCCGTCGCTGGAGTTTGGTATTTTTCGGGGGTACCGGTAAAGGCTTCGACAGTTTTTCCGATTTCGGATCTGCCGAATGGGCCTGGAGCTATGGAACAGGCTTCCGCTACCTGATGGCCCGGAAATTAAATTTACGGATGGGGGTCGACTTAGCAATGGGACCCGAAGGTTTTACTTATTATCTTATATTCGGAACATCGTGGCTAAGACAATAAAATCCCTTTCTCCGGAATTTTTTAAACGGGATGCATTAACTGTTGCCCGCGAAATACTGGGTAAATATATAGTCCGCCGATTCGACGACGGAAGAATCGAAAGGTATCGAATTACCGAGGTAGAAGCCTACCGGGGGGAGGAAGACAAAGCCTGCCATGCCTCCAAAGGGCGTACCAAGCGTACAGAAGTCATGTACCACGACGGAGGGAAAATCTATATGTATTTTATTTACGGCATGTACTGGATGCTGAATATCGTAACCGGAGGAGAAAATGATCCTCAGGCCATTCTCATCCGGGGAATAGAAAACGTTTCCGGTCCGGGAAGAATTGGAAAACGACTGCAGTTAGACGCCGGATTTTATGGAGAACAACTCCCTTCCTCCAGAATCTGGATTGAAAGCAGTGAAAATAAAAATCCCGATTACGAGGCAACGCCAAGAATCGGGATCAATTATGCGGGCGAATGGAAAGACAAGCCCTGGCGATTTGTTTTAATCGACCAAAGGAGTTAATCTCACATTCCGGAACTCAATTTCTTTATTTCAATAACATTCCGGTGGAGACTTCATCAGCCTTTGCCCGTCCTTGCAGCTCAGCTACCAGAGCCAGAGCAAAATCGACAGCAAAGCCCGGTCCTTTTCCGGTAATCACCGTCCCATCCTTTTCAACCGGGTTTCCGGTTATTTCCGCGCCAAGCAGATGCGACTCATACCCTGGATAGCAAGTCGCTTTCTTACCTTTCAGAATTCCCAAACCTCCCAAAACAAGGGGAGCGGCACAAATAGCAGCAATCTTTTTTCCTGACTCGAAATACATCGACAACAGGTTCTTCAACCCACCATGGGCATTCAGGTTACCAGCTCCCGGCATTCCTCCCGGAAGAACGAGCAGGGAGCCATTGGAGTAATCAATGTTCGTAAAAATATCATCGGCAGTCACCGGAATATCATGCGCCCCGGCAACAACCCGTTCATCGGTAATGGATACCGTTGTTACTTTCAGTCCCCCCCTGCGGAGAACATCGATCGTTGCAACAGCCTCGATCTCTTCAAAGCCATTAGCCAGAAAAACAAATACTTCTTTCATGATGTCACTATTTTTAAGAATCCTTACTTCAGATTAAAACGATAAGTAATCGTTCCCGATTGATTATTACTACCGGTGATTGAATTAAATTTGGCTTTCCTGGCAGCCTCCAGAGCCGATTTTCGCATCGACTCATTATCAATATTCGTTCCCCGGCCTATATCCGTCGAAATCACGTTGCCTTTGGGATCGACAATAATATTGACCACAATCCGCCCCTCTTCCTGTACCGAATAGGCCGGACGGGGAAGTCCTCCTGAGCCCAAAGAGCGTCCGTTCAGTGCAAATTCTCCATAGCCGCCGACTCCGGTATAAATACCCGTATCGGAATTCCCCTGCGAGCTTCCCTGATTACCGCTACCAGAGGTTCCGGTACCCTGGCTGCTCTGATTGGAAGTGCCGGTACCGAATGCACCCGAGACCTGGCTGTTGATCGCTGCTCTCCGGCGTTGCTCTTCTTCTGCTTTTTTGCGGTCCTCGGCCACTCGTTTCTGTTCGGCTGCTTCCGCTGCCCTTCGCTGACGGTCCTGTTCCCGTTTTGAAGCCTCGATGGCAACCGATTCTTCGTTATCCTGGGTCATGACCGGAGGAGCCTTAACTGTTTGGGGAGGAACAACAGCAGCAGGAATTACCTCTTCCTGAGGAGGCGCTTCCCGGTTCTCACCCTGATATTTCGGCTCGAATGTTCCGGAAGCCAGATCCACTGTTCCAAAATTAACGAGCACCCCTTCCTCTCCCTGTTTTATCACGGTTCGTAATACCATGAAGTAAAGCAGAATCAGAATGAGGATACAAAACAGCAGCGATCCGGTCAGTCCGTATATTTTTTCTTTTGTATATTTCATTTGGGCCTGGTCACCAAAATCATTTTAAAATTGTTCCGGTTGGCAATATCCAACACTTTCACCACTTCCTTATAAGAGATATTCTCATCGGCATACAATGCAACATAAACATCCGGCTCTTTTGCATAGCAATTTTGCAAAAACGGCGTAATTTCGTCGAACGAAATCCGGCGTTCCTTTTCTTTCCCGAAAGCCACATAATAGTTCAGATCGGAATCGATTGTGACCCGCGTAAGCGGTTTAGCCGATGTCTGCTGCTTGCTCTGGGGCAAGACCACCTTAATCGCATTCGGCACGACTACTGTAGAGGTGATCATAAAGAATATGAGCAAAAGAAAGATCATATCCGTCATGGATGCCATGCTGAATTCGGCGCTTACTTTTTGTCTTCGTTTGAGAGCCATAATCTTATTTCGTAGGTTCGTGCAATAAGTCCATAAATTCCATGGAACGGGTTTCCATTTTTGTAACCACTCCATTTACTTCAGCCACCAGATAATTGTAGGCAAACAGGGCGATAATTCCTACGATCAGCCCGGCCACCGTAGTGACAAGCGCCTCGTAAATACCGGACGACAATAGCGTTACATCTACATTACTACCCGCATTCGCCATATCGAAAAATGCACGGACCATTCCGGTAACCGTACCGAGAAACCCGAGCATCGGAGCCCCTCCTGCAGTAGTGGCTACCCAGGTAAATCCTTTTTCCAGTTTAGCGATTTCAATCTGTCCCACATTCTCAACGGCAACCAGAATATCGTTCATGGGCCGTCCCAGGCGGGAAATTCCTTTTTCGATCATCCGGGCATATGGAGTTTTCGTATTTTTACACAAGTTGAGCGCCGAATCGATTTTTCCTTCATGGATATAATCCTTGATCCGATTCATAAACGTGGTATCCTCTTTCCCGGCTTTTCGTATGACCAGTATTCTTTCAATGAAAACAGCCACTGCGACAAACAAGAGAATCGCAATCGGGATCATGATAATTCCTCCCTTGAGAGCCAGTTCAAAAATATTGATTTTAACTTCTTGCACTTCGGGAGAAGAAGTGAGGTCGGGCATGTTTTGAGCTACCTGGGCCGCCCCGTCCTGAATAAAAAGTAAAAAGTTCATACGTTTATTCTAATTAATATTGTTCGGTTTCTGTGAATAAATAACTACATTTGTCTTTGATTAGTATGTAATCAACTACAAAAGTAATAGAATTGTGTTAATTATCACAGTATGTTGAGTAAAGATTTCTTAACGAAGCAGCTTCCGGTATTAAAACCCCAGGATTCAGGAAATTTTGCCTTGTCCCAGATGGAAGATTATAAAGTCCGCCACCTGCCGGTAGTAAGCGAAGGCAAGTACAGTTTTCTATTGACTGAAAAAGATGCTTTTCTGATGGAAGACATCGACAAACCGGTCGAGAACACCAGCATTTATGCTCCGTTAGTCAGCGACAAAGCCCCGTTGCTGGAAGTTTTACGTCTGATGAGCAATGAAAGGATCACTGTATTGCCTGTTGTCGATGAAGACGGAATATATCTGGGCGCCATAACCTTGGCGATCCTGGTAGAAAAGCTGGCGGAAGCCACCCAGGCCGGATCTAACGGATCCCTGATTGCCGTGGAGATGAACCCCCAGGACTATAATCTATCGCACCTGGCCCACCTGATCGAACTGAATAATGCTAAAATATTGTCATTGCTGTCTTATCCTGTTCCCGAAACCGGAAAACTGACCATACTGATGAGAACGAATCTTGAAGATGCTTCCCCTGCATTGCGAAGTCTCGAGCGTTTCAACTACCGGGTGCTCTATTATGCCCAGAAGGAGGCATTGGCCGACGATACCATGCGCAAACGCCTGGATGAACTGATGTATTACCTTGAAATGTAATCCGATATGAAAACCGGAATTTTTGGGAGTATTTACCAATGGGACAAATCGGATATTATCCGGGACTTTTTCAATCACCTGGCCCGGCTGACAGGCGACATTTACATTGAAACCAGTTTTTACAACTGGCTTCGGGATGACCTCGGCTATCATGCTCCGTTAAAAGCCCTGATCGAAGAAAACAGCGATTTCGATCTGGATATAGCCTTAAGTCTGGGTGGCGACGGTACTTTTCTGCGCACAGCCTCAACCGTGGGACGCAGGAGCATCCCGATCCTGGGAATCAATACCGGACGCTTGGGATTCTTAGCCGACATCAACCGGGAAGATGTGAAAGACACGCTCGATGAAGTGTTCCAGGGCCAATACCACGTGGAGCAACGCAGCCTTTTGCAATTGAATCCGGATGCGTCGGTTATCGGAACTGAGAATTTTGCCCTGAACGAGATTGCCATCCTGAAACGGGACACTTCATCGATGATCACCATTCATACCTATATCGATGATGAATACCTGACCACCTATGTAGCCGACGGACTGCTACTGGCCACCCCCACCGGGTCGACGGCCTATTCGTTGAGCGTAGGCGGGCCGATTATGGTGCCTCAGGCAAAAAATGTGATCCTGTCTCCGGTAGCCCCCCATTCATTGAATGTCCGACCGTTGGTCATTCCGGAAGATTCGCGGGTGAGTCTGCAAGTCGAATCACGCAGTAAAAATTTCCTGGTAGCCCTCGACGGACGCTCGGCAGTATTACCCTCAGAAAGTAAACTGGAGATTTCAAAGGCCGATTTTACCATCGGAGTGGTCAAAAAACTGAATCATACTTTTTATCAGACTTTACGGCAAAAATTACACTGGGGTAACGATCCCAGAACGTTAAAATAAATTACAAGATCATCATAAAATAATGGAAGGAAAAATTGTTTTTATTACCGGCTCTACCAGCGGAATCGGAGAAGCCTGCGCCCATAAATTCGGCGCCAACGGCGCTAAATTGATCCTGAACGGACGTAATAAAGAAAAGCTGCAACAGATCAAACAAGAACTGGAATCCCGGTACAGAGCCGAAGTGCTTTTATCGGTATTCGATGTCCGCGACAAAGAGGCTGTAAAACAGGCTGTCGAATCTCTTCCGGAAGCATGGAAAGCGATCGATATCCTGATCAACAATGCAGGACTGGTGATCGGAGTGGACAAGGAATTCGAAGGAAACTTAGACGAATGGGATATCGTAATCGATACCAATATCAAAGGATTGCTGACAATGACACGTCTGATCGTACCCGGCATGGTGGACCGGAACCGGGGGCACATCATCAATATCGGATCCATTGCCGGAGAGGCGGCCTACCCGGGAGGAAGCGTATATTGCGCCACAAAGGCCGCAGTAAAAGCCTTAAGCGACGGACTGAGGATCGATCTGGTAGACACTCCTTTACGTGTTACCAATATCAAACCCGGGTTTGTAGAAACCCACTTCAGCATCACCCGGTTCCGGGGCGATAAACCGAAAGCTGACGCAGTATATAAAGGACTGCGGCCATTGACGGGAGAAGATGTGGCGGAAACCGTATACTACACTTCTGCCATTCCGGAGCACATCCAGATTGCCGAAGTATTGATTATGCCGACCAACCAGGCTACCGGAACCATTGCCTACAGAAAGCCGGAAAACTGATCGGTTTCTGACTTGTAGAATATAAGAGAGGGTGTTAAATCACTCCTTTCTTTAATTTAAATCATGTTAATTTTTAAGAAAGCGCTTGTTTGTCTAAAAATATAGTCATACTTTTGTCCTGAACAAATAAGGAAAAGTTATGAACCAACTGACAAAAGCAGAAGAACAAGTGATGCATATTTTATGGGAACTCGGGCAAGGCACCGTACAGGATGTCCGTGAAAAATTCGAAAATCCCAAACCGGCGAGAACTACCGTCGCTACCGTTTTGTCCATTCTTGAAAATAAAAACATCATCACTCACTCCACCCAGGGACGGATAAATGTATATATTCCCTCGGTTACCAAGGACACTTATTCCAAAGCGCAGTTATTCTCAGTCATGAAAAACTATTTCAATAACTCGTTTGCTTCCATGGCCTCATTTTTTGCTAAAGAAAAAAACCTCACCCTGGAAGAATTGGATCAATTGATCGAAAGTACAAAAGAAGAACTGAGAAAAGAGTCTCAACAAAAATAACCGGAGCCATGGAAAGCATCTTGTTTTATTTTTTGAAATCAGGCATCTGGATCGCTGCATTCTGGATGATTTATCACTTATTTCTCCGCAAAGAAACATTTTACCGGTTCAATCGCTGGTTCCTGCTTTCAGGCATCCTGAGTTCTTTCCTTCTGCCATTCTGGATATACAGGTACACTTTAACCATGACTACCTCCGTTTTAGTTACGACTCCGGTCGAAGCCCTACCGGAAGCAGGCGATACGGGAAGCGCTTTCTCTTACTGGATGATTTTACCCATACTGTATTTTGCCGGCGTTTCCATCCTGCTGTTTCAACGCTTTTACGGCGCCTGGAAATTGAAACGGTTAATTGCAAAAAATGGCTGGTCGATGGAGAACGGCTCGAAAGTCGTGCGTTCTGCCGACCTCCCAACCACATTCTCCGTATTGAATTACATTTTTACCGATATTGCGACCGATGCTTCCGGGATGGAGCAGAAAATGATCTATGAGCACGAGCAAGCCCACATCGGGCAATATCATTGGGTAGACCTAATCATCGCTCATGGAGTTTGCATCGTACAATGGTTCAATCCCTTTGCCTGGTTGTATCTGAAAGCGATCAAGCAAAATCATGAGTTCCTGGCTGATCTTCAGGTGCTCCGGAACGGAAATTCACCGGCTCTGTATCGCGCCGCCCTGATCAACTACACCCTGAAAGCGCCTGTTTTTATATTCTCCCATACATTTGCTCAATTTAAACTTAATAGAATTAACATGATGAAAAAAGAAACTTCTTCTTCCGGAAAAAAATGGACCGTACTGGCCATTACACCTTTATTGGTTGTGTTTTTATGGGTTTTTGCAGAACCTGAATATGTATTTGCAGGAAATGAGAGCTCCGGAACGGAAGTAGCCGGAACCCACGTTTTCAACACCCTTTCGGATATCAATTCAACTGCTGAAAAAGACAGTGTCAAGGTGATCGTTTTGGGTAAAAAAGGCTCCAAAGGAAAAATAACCATCGATCGAAATGGTGAAAATAACGAGGAAGTTACAGTCTATGTCGACGGAGAAGTGTATCATTCTTCGCTGGACTCGATCGATCCTGAACAGATTCAATCGATGTCTGTTTTAAAGGATTCTCTGAACAATAAAAAAAGAGTCATCATGATTTCCACCAAAGAATCAGATGATGATCCATCGGAAAAAAACGGTAAAAGAGTCTATGTTACGTGTACCACCACCGAAGTGAAGGACACGCTTAACGGGAAAGTCCACAAAGTATCTGTAAGACAGAGATCCGATAAAACTCCACTGTACGTTGTGGATGGAAAAATATTCGACGAGGGTATAGAGAACATCGATCCCGTTTCCATCGAATCGATTTCTGTTATAAAAGACACATCTGCTGTCCGGATTTACGGACAAGATGCCGCCAATGGAGTCATCATTATTACCAAGAAGAAATAAATCCGTTGGATCATCAGAAAATACCCCCTTTTTTATGGATAAGATATTAAAAATCTAATAAAAAGGGGGGTTTTATATATTCCCGAATCCAATACCTTTGCAGATGAAACTATCCAAAATTTCTATTTTATTTTTTCCCCAGAACAGCACACAGACATGATGTACGTTGTTTATTTGACACAACAAATCGCTTTTTGAATATTACAGGATAAAATTCACGGGAAATATATCTGTATAGTTTATTTTTTTTAAGCCACAAAGGAAGCACTCCATAAGATATTTCATCAGAGGTATCTTGTTCCAGTAAATTTCCATTGACATCAAATATTGCTTTAGAAACCAAAACCTTACTGAGTTTTGCGTCAAATAATTCTTTTCTATGGGTTTTATAATATGGAGAATAATCAATAAAGTTAAGCTTGCAATTTAATTGACCGGCTATCTCAACAAAAGACTCTTCTCCGAACCACCAGCAATGTACCGGAGGTAAATCACTTACCCAGATGGAATCTTCTGGAAAAAAAGATTTATTCGGAGTTGTAAGAACAATATGTCCATCACCTTTCAATAAAGATAACAAACTTTGCAAAAACCCCATCGGCTCATTTAAATGCTCAATCACTTCAGTCAATATGATCAGATCGTATTCTACATCTGGTTTATACGTTGTTACATCAGCACATATATAGTAATTGCCGTACTTATTATTTGCTTTTTCTACCGCTTCCTGAGAAATATCCAGTCCTGTTATATTATATCCGGATTGGTACAATGAATACGTAAAATAACCCAGCCCACTTCCTACTTCTAATATTTTCGCATCCTTAGAATCTTTTAAGATTTTTGAGATTGCCCTGTAGGCTCCCCAATATGCAGGTTCCTGATCAATCAACCATAATAGAGGTTTTTCTTTTTTTAAAACTTCATTGGAATAGTTGAAATAACGATCATAGGCAGATACATTTTTTCCTGCACTGTTATAAATTAAATCGTATATTTTATCTGTATTTTTTATTCGGGGAATTGAAAATGATGTATTACAATATGCACAGTGATAAATTTTGAATTTATCTGGTTCCTGATATCCGATTTGTTCTGTTGTTTTTAACTCTGCACTTTTTCCGCAAAGAAGGCATGCGCAGTTATTTGCTTCCATATATTTTGATTTATGTTATCGTGACTTGACTATTACTTGTCCTTTGCGGCTTTTTGTATCACATATACATTTCCATAATCATCTCCGCTTTCAACTACTACGGATATTTTTCTCTGTTTAGCAGTTGCATTTTCATCCACCCGCACATGGATCTTATTTCCCTTACAGACAATGGTATACCATTCGCCATAAACAGTATCCCGGTAATAATAGAATTGCTGATTGAAAGGCCCGATATGAGGAATTTTCTCATTCCAAATAAATATAGTATCATACTCGATGAAAGTATAAACTCCCGGAATTTCCATACCTTCCTGGTTTATTGCCTTAAATGTAGCCTTATTTTTCCGGGTATCGAAAACAACACTGTCTTTATTAAAGGTGATCTGAACCCCTCCATATACATTCGGAGAATTAGATTCGTGGCGACAACAATTACACAAGAAAAACAGAGAAACCAACAGGAAGATTGGAAAAATATTCTGGGTTTTCATCAGTTAAAATTATTAGCCTGGTTGATAAAAATAGCTTCGGGAGACTTGATGTATTCTCTTTGACCTTTTTGGGCAATATTGTAAACACTCCCGACAAACCACCCATTAGAAGTACCACCCCAGCCCCAATTACAATGGACTTTCTTGACCTTGAAGTAGGTTGCATCTTCATAATTACCAAAGGAGCAGCATTTCCATTCGAACAGGCCCTGATCGATCACCCAGGCATGCCCTCCTCCGGAGGTTTTATCTCCCCCAACAATCACAGGATAGCCCCGCTGAAAAGATTTCAATACCCACTTCCAGTCAATTGTTCCGGCTTGATAACTCACATCAAGCCCCCACTTTTTCAAATAATTTGTAGCATCTACAAGATTAGCACTACTGGAACAGCCATATTTCGTATTGCATCCCTTTCCGACCGAATCGATCAAATTAGCGGCTTTTTTGGCATAACTACTGGTCACATCCACCATTTTCATCGTTCGTAATGCGGGTAAATCGTAACTGATCACTCGGGGTGAGTTCGGATTATTGGTGGATAGGCAGGCCAGTACTTGCGAAACAGCGACCGCAACGCATCCGGCCGACATTCTTCCTCCATAAGATGGATCCTTCCCTACATCACACCCTGCAGGAATAGGCCCCATGTTGAGGTTGTAGGGCGCATTCTGGTTCCATTCGGTTTTCATTAAAGGAGTGAAAAAGGGAGGAATATCATCAGGATACAGACCACCAACAGGCCAGACCTGCATTAAAGTACACATATCTCCAAGCCTCAAAGAGTTGGCT
>JAVBRK010000078.1:0-16390 GCA_031548005.1 Bacteroidales bacterium | reverse complement strand
TATGATGAAACGTATTTTCGAGAATTCCAAAGAGCCTCTTTTTGGCAGGGCAACGTCTCGGATGATAATCAAAACCTTTGATATCGATACAATTAAAGAAATATTGTCGGACTACCACCCTAATTATACCAATGAAGATTTATTGGCTTTTTATATGATAACTGGCGGTGTGGCTAAATATATTGAGCAATTAGTTAATAAAAAGGCATTTACAAAAAAAACTATTCTTAATGCTTTGTTCACCGAAGGGTCATTCTTTCTGGACGAAGGCCGTGATGTGCTGATTGACGAATTCGGCAAGGATTATGGAAATTATTTTTCTATCCTGTCATTGATTGCTTCATCCAAAACCGATAGAGGGCAGATTGAAAGCACCCTTAATATGGATATTGGAGGTTACCTTGAACGATTGGAAAAAGAATACAACATTATTAAACGCAACCGTCCTTTCGGAGCCAAAGAAGGCAGTCGTTCCAATAAGTACAAAATTGAGGATAACTTTTTGAATTTCTGGTTCCGGTTTATCTATAAATACCGTAGCGCTGTTGAAATCGGGAACCTCGATTATGTTCGTGATATTGTAGAACGGGATTATGAAACATACAGCGGAATTATTCTGGAAAAATATTTCCGTACAATGATGATTGAGTCCAAAGAATTCTCGGACATTCAGGGATATTGGAATTCCAAAGGAGAAAACGAAATCGACATAGTAGCCGTGAATGAGTTTGAAAAACGTCTGGTTTTTTACGAAGTGAAACGTAATCCCCGCCGTATAAGTTTGGGAGAATTAGAAAATAAAGCTAAAGATATCATAACGAAATATCCAAAATTCACTACTGAGTACAAAGGGCTTTCATTGGAGGATATGTAAAGGTTATAAATCTTGCACCCTGAATAGTCGCTCGTATAAAGTCCTGGTCGATTCCTGAAAGTCAACGTAATTTCAAAAAGAAAAAAGATAAAGATTGGCCTTTTTTATCGGTCAGATTCTCAAAAAAAATTATACCTTTGCTCCCTTTAATAAAAAATAAAAAAGAGAAAAATCTTACGACCGTGACAGAAACGAAATACATATTTGTGACAGGAGGCGTGGTTTCCTCTCTGGGGAAAGGGATTGTGGCTGCATCGTTAGGTAAGTTGTTGCAGGCCAGAGGGTATCGGGTAACTATTCAGAAGTTCGACCCGTACATCAATATCGATCCGGGAACTTTGAATCCTTACGAGCATGGAGAGTGCTATGTTACTGTAGACGGGCATGAGGCCGATCTGGATCTGGGGCATTATGAACGTTTTCTGAATATTCCGACAACAAAGGCCAACAATATTACTACCGGCCGTATCTACCAGAGTGTAATCAATAAGGAACGCCGGGGCGATTATCTCGGGAAGACGGTTCAGGTGGTACCTCATATCACCGATGAGATCAAACGTAACATCATGTTGCTCGGCACCAAATCGAAATTCGATTTTGTGATTACGGAAATCGGCGGTACGGTAGGAGATATCGAATCCTTGCCATACATCGAAAGTGTACGCCAGTTGCGTTGGGAGCTTGGTAAGAATTGCCTGTGCGTGCATCTGACCTATGTTCCGTACATTGCAGCGGCAAAAGAAGTGAAGACCAAACCGACCCAGCACTCCGTGAAATCCCTGCAGGAGTTGGGAGTACAGCCGGAAATTCTGGTGTTGCGCACGGAAAAAGAGCTGGACAGAAGTATTTGTAAAAAGGTGGCTCTGTTTTGTAATGTAGAAGAGGATGCCGTGATTCAATCCTATGATGTCAAATCCATTTTTGAAGTGCCCATTGTATTGGCTAAGCAGAAAATGGACGAGATTCTCCTCCGGAAAATGGGAATGCCTACCGGAACAACTCCTGAAATGAAACAGTGGGAAGAATTCCTGAACCGCATGAATACGGCCGAGAAAGCTGTTAAGATCGGGCTGGTCGGAAAGTATGTAGAATTGCCGGATGCTTATAAGTCGATCAATGAATCCTTGTTACAGGCAGCAACTTACCATTACCGTAAGCTGGACCTGCATTTTATTCATTCTGAAAAAATCAATGATGAGAATGTGGCTGCCCAGTTAGCCGAAATGGATGGGGTATTGATTGCGCCGGGATTCGGTCAGCGGGGGATTGAAGGAAAATTTTCTGCGATCAGGTATGCCCGCGAAAATAATAAACCTACTTTCGGCATCTGTCTGGGGATGCAATGTATGGTCATAGAATACGCCCGGAATGTTCTGGGAATGGAAAATGCCAATTCTACAGAAATGGACAATAAAACTCCTTATAAGGTAATCGACCTGATGGAGGAACAGAAAAATCTGATCAACATGGGAGGGTCGATGCGTTTAGGGGCATACGACTGTAAGATTCAGAAAGGTTCACTGGCTTTTAAGGCCTACGACAAAGAGTTGGTGCAGGAGCGCCACCGTCACCGGTATGAGTTCAATAACGAATACAAAGCTCAGTTTGAGGCAAAAGGAATGAAATGTACCGGAATAAATCCGGAAACCGGACTGGTGGAAATGATAGAAGTTCCTAAATTAAAATGGTTTATGGGCGTTCAGTTTCATCCCGAGTACAACAGTACGGTGGTGAATCCCAATCCTTTGTTTATGAGTTTTATTGAAGCAGCTATAAAAGGTAATTAATTATCATGGATAAAAATACAATCATTGGTTTCGTTTTAATACTATTGGTTTTTGTCGGTTTTTCCTGGTTAAACCGTCCCTCGCAGGAGCAGATCGAGGTTCAAAAGCGCTATAACGATTCGATAGCTGCTATCCAGTCGAAACAACAAGCAGAAATAGAATCAAAGGCAAAAGAGGTTCAACAGCAGTCGCTTGTGCTGGATTCGATCTCCGCGGCGAATCCCGATTCGGCCCGGAAAGTACAACAGCAAAATGAATTGGGCGCATTTGCAAGTGTTGCCGAAGGAAAAGAAGAAATAGTGACCCTGGAGAACGAACTTCTGGAAGTCAAATTTTCCACGAAAGGAGGGCAGATCCACTCGGTTCGCCTGAAAAATTATAAGACTTACGACGCAGCGCCATTGCTGCTTTTCGATGGTCGCAATGAGTCGGCATTCTCTGCCACGCTCCTGACGTCCAATAACCGGGTGATCAATACCGGAGATTTATTTTTCGAACCTGAAGTCGCTGCAAATCAGGTAACGATGCAACTAAAAACTGATGATGGCGGTTCGCTCGATTTTGTTTATTCGTTGGCCCCCAATGATTATATGGTTAAGTTCGATGTCGTTCCGAATAATCTGGAAAAACACCTGGTTGCAGGTACGAATACTCTGGATATCCAGTGGATGCAATATATCAGAAGACAGGAAAAAGGCCGTAGCTTTGAGGAACGGTATGCACGAATGACTGCCAAGTACTTAGCCGACAATGATCTGGAGGAGCTGCGTGAAACGAAAGATGATTCACGGACCATTTCCAATAAATTGAAATGGATTGCTTACAAAGATCAGTTCTTTTCTTCGGTTTTGATTGCCGATGAAGGTTTTGAAGCTACGAAGCTGGATTCTAAATTATTGAAGGACGAACACCTTCTGAAGCAGTATACAACCACGACCAGCGTTCCTTTCGATCCGAGAGGAGGGCAGAAAGCAGGTTTTTATTATTTCTTTGGCCCCAATGAATACAAAATGCTGAAAGAATACGACAAAACACATTTTAAGGGTCAGGACCTGCAGTTGGAACGTTTGGTACCGCTGGGCTGGAGTCTTTTCCGCTATGTCAATAAATGGCTTGTCATCCCCTTGTTCGATTTCTGGGCAGGCATTTGCAACAATGTTGGCATTGCTATTTTACTATTAACGATCACGATCAACCTCATTCTGTATCCGTTTACCTATAAATCGTATATTTCTTCGGCCAAGATGCGGGTGATGCGCCCTCAGGTAGAAGAAATCAATGCTAAATACCCCAAGCCGGACGAGGCCATGACCCGCCAGCAAAAAACAATGGAATTGTACCGGCAGGCCGGGGTCAGTCCCATGAGCGGATGTATGCCGATGCTGCTGAAAATGCCTTTCCTGATTGCATTGTTCATGTTTTTCCCGACAGCGATCGAACTCCGGCAGGAAAGTTTCCTTTGGGCGAAAGACTTATCGACTTACGATGATGTGATCAGTTGGAATACTTATATCCCGTTTATTACACAGTATTTCGGGAATCACATCAGTCTGTTCTGTTTACTAATGACGATTACTACGATCATCTACAGTAAGTTTAATATGGATCAGACCAATACTGGCCAACAGCAGATGCCGGGTATGAAAATGATGATGTATATCATGCCGTTGTTCATGTGGGTCTGGTTCAATCAGTATCCTTCCGGTTTGAGTTACTATTATTTCGTATCGACTCTGATTACAATTTTGATGACGGTTGGGTTCCGTTATTTTGTGAATGAAGACAAGCTTCTGGCCCAATTGGAAGAAAATAAAAAGAAACCAAAGAAAAAAAGTGGATTTATGGCCCGTATGGAGGAGGCGCAACGCCAGCAGCAGGCCATGGCCAAAGAACGGACCCAGCAACAGCGGGGAGGTTCGAAGAAGAAATAAAATAATATACATATGAAAACACTTGAGAGAATTGTAGCTGAAAAGCTATTGAAAATCAAAGCAGTAAAATTGCAACCGGCCAATCCCTTTATCTGGGCCTCGGGTTGGAAATCTCCCATATATTGCGATAACCGCAAAACTCTTTCTTATCCGGCAGTCCGTAACTTTATCAAGTTGGAACTGGCCCGGATTGTTATGGAAAAATTCGAGCAGGTGGATGCCATTGCCGGAGTTGCAACAGGGGCCATTGCGCAGGGAGCGATGGTTGCCGCAGAGCTCAATTTGCCATTCGTATATGTACGTGCTACTCCAAAAGATCATGGTCTGGAAAACCTGATTGAGGGAGACCTGAAGCCCGGATCGAAAGTGGTGGTGGTTGAAGATCTGATTTCGACCGGAGGCAGCAGTATGAAAGCGATTGAGGCTGTTCGTAATGCAGGATGCGATGTTCTCGGAATGGTCGCTATTTTCACCTATGGGTTGAAAGAAGCCGAAAAAACGTTGAGTGAGGGAAAAGTAAATGTAACGACTCTCTGCACTTATGACGCGATTTTAGACGAGGCTTTGAGAACCGATTATATTGACGAATCAGAAATTAAAACACTCCAGGAATGGCGGAAAAATCCGTCGAAATGGACTCCAAATGTGTGAAAAATGACAGAATTTGTAAGTGAAATTAAAACACTTCCATACAACGAGGAAGATGTTTATACGATTTTATCCGATTTGACCAATTTGGAACGGGTGCGGGACAAAATTCCGGCCGATAAAATTCAGGATATCGTATTCGATAGCGATTCCTGCAGTTTTTCAGTTAGCCCTGTGGGAAAAGTGAAGTTCTCTATTGTAGACCGGGAGCCTTGTAAAACAATTAAGTTTTCGGCCGATGAATCTCCGATGGAAGTTTCGATGTGGATACAGTTGAAACAATCGGGAGAAAACGATACTAAGATGAAACTGACCGTGAAAGCTCAGTTGAATCCCTTCCTTAAGCCGATGTTGTCGAAGCCGCTGCAGGACGGGATCAACAAAATTGCGGATATTTTGTCGAAAATCCAATATAAGTAAGGTCTGGTTCGAATGAGTAAGCTCTGGCAAAAGAATACCGAAGTAAATAAGGCTGTTGAAAAATTTACGGTAGGAAAGGATCGTGAGATGGATTTGTATCTTGCCGAATACGATGTGCTGGGTTCTATGGCGCACTGTATTATGCTGGAAAGTATCGGTTTGCTGAAACCGGAAGAATTGCCTGTCTTGCTTGACGGATTGGGAAAAATTTATTCTATTGCTGTTTCTGGTGATTTTGTCATTGAAGAGGGGGTCGAAGATGTTCATTCTCAGGTGGAGCTGATGCTGACCCGTCAGTTCGGAGATCTTGGAAAAAAAATTCATAGCGGACGATCGCGTAATGATCAGGTATTACTCGATATTAAGCTGTTTACGCGCCACCGGATTCAAATCCTTACAGAGAAAATTTCCGGTCTGATCGATCTTCTGATCTCTCGCAGTAACCGTTATAAGGAGGTTCTGTTGCCGGGCTATACACACCTTCAGGTAGCTATGCCTTCATCGTTCGGATTGTGGTTTGGGGCCTATGCGGAAAGTCTTACCGATGATCTGCAATTACTTCAGGCCGCCTATAAAATATGTAATAGGAATCCCCTGGGGTCGGCTGCCGGGTATGGATCTTCTTTTCCTCTTAACCGCCGGATGACGACCGACTTACTGGGTTTCGATGCCATGAACTACAATGTCGTTTATGCTCAGATGGGCCGGGGAAAGATGGAACGCACGGTTGGGTTTGCTCTGGCCGGGGTTGCAGCAACGGTCTCTAAACTGGCATTCGATGCTTGTCTGTATAGCAGTCAGAACTTCGGATTTATCCGGTTACCGGATGAGTTTACTACCGGATCGAGTATCATGCCTCATAAAAAGAACCCGGATGTGTTTGAGTTGGTACGCGCCAAATGTAACCAAATACAAAGTGTTCCTCAACAAATTACGTTGATAACCAATAACCTGCCTTCCGGATATTTTCGTGATCTGCAGATTGTAAAAGAAACATTTCTGCCTGCTTTCGACGAATTATCTGCTTGCCTGGATATGGTCGGGATGATGATTCAAGAAATGAAAATCAACGAAAGCATCCTTGATGACGATAAATATGACCTGCTGTTCAGCGTGGAGAAAGTCAATGAACTGGTGTTGCAGGGAGTCCCTTTCCGGGATGCCTATAAGCAGGTGGGGCTTGAAATCGAGGCGGGTCGCTTTATTCCAGAGAAACAGGTCCACCACACACACGAAGGCAGTATCGGAAATTTATGCAATGAACAGATTGCAGCTTTGAAGCAGGAAATTCTCTCAAATTTCAATTTTGAGAAGGTAAACCGTGCAATTGAATCCCTTCTGGATCCAAATAATTAATTCTTTCTTCATATTCCTATCATTTTAGACGGGTCGATTAAATTATCGAATTCTTCGGCTGTCAGATATCCCGTTTCCAGGGCAGCTTCCCGGAGTGTTTTTCCATCCCGGTGCGCTTTTTGAGCGATTTCTGCAGCCTTATAATAGCCGATTTTCGGGTTTAAAGCCGTTACCAGCATCAGGGAGTTGTTTACATGAGTCCGGATCGTTTTTTCGTCGGGTTCCAATCCTATGGCGCATTTGTCGTTGAAATTACGGCATCCTTCACCGATCAGCCGGGCGCTGTGAAGGAAATTATAGATCATCATGGGTTTGAATACATTCAACTCAAAGTGTCCGGTAGCGCCTCCGATGTTGATTGCTACATCGTTCCCGAGTACCTGTGCTGCGATCATAGTCAATGCTTCGCATTGTGTGGGATTGACTTTTCCGGGCATGATGGATGAACCCGGTTCATTGTCAGGTATATGCAGTTCACCGATTCCGGAACGAGGTCCTGAGCTCAGCATCCGGATATCGTTGACGATCTTCATCAGGCTTACAGCAACGGTTTTGAGCGCTCCATGAGCTTCTACGATTGCATCATGAGCGGCAAGCGACTCAAATTTATTCGGGGCTGTAATAAATGGAAGTCCTGTAAGTTCTGCAATTTTTTTGGCGACGTTCACGGCATAACCGGGGGGCGTGTTGATTCCGGTTCCGACGGCAGTTCCTCCCAGGGCTAATTCGGAAAGATGAGCGAGGCTGTTTTTGATGGCTTTCATTCCGTGATCCAGTTGGGAAACATAACCGCTTAACTCCTGTCCGACAGAAATCGGGGTGGCATCCATGAAATGGGTCCTGCCGATTTTCACTAAGTGCATATATTGCAGGCTCTTTTCCGCCAGGGTGTTTCGTAGCTTTTCAATTCCAGGAATAGTCGTTTCTGCCAGCATTTGATAAGCTGCAATGTGCATCGCTGTGGGAAAAGTATCATTGGAAGACTGGGACTTGTTTACGTCGTCGTTGGGAAGTAGAAACTTTTCTTTATCTGTCAGATTTCCTCCCCGTAATACCTGGCCCCGGAAAGCGATGACTTCATTGACATTCATATTACTCTGTGTTCCGCTTCCGGTTTGCCAGACAACCAATGGAAATTCATCGTCTAATTTTCCTGCCAGGATCTCATCGCAGACTCGTCCGATGAGCCGGCATTTTTCTTCCGGAAGAACTCCGGCTTCAAAGTTGGTGATGGCAGCCGCTTTTTTGAGGAATGCAAAAGCCCGGATGATTTCTTTCGGCATCCGGTTGATATCACGGGCTATTTTGAAGTTTTCGACACTTCGTTGGGTCTGGGCGCCATAATAGGCCCCGGCAGGGACGTTCACTTCGCCCATTGTGTCCTTTTCTGTACGATAATCCATGAATGCAGTTTTTTAATTAAATAAATAGCCGGATTATTAAAATAACAATTTTGTAAATCCGGATGTTTTTAATTAGAAAGGTTTTATATACGAATTTAATTCTTATTACGTTTATTAAATATGGAATACAGGTTTTGTGGAAACAGCGGCTTGCAGCTTCCCCGGGTTTCGTTGGGGCTGTGGCATAATTTCGGAGATGTGGATGATTTTTCCGTTTCTTGCGATATGATTTGCTATGCTTTTGACCAGGGAATTACTCATTTCGACCTGGCGAATAATTACGGTCCTCCTCCCGGTAGCGCTGAACGTAATTTTGGCAAAATACTGGCAAAAGAGCTGAAAGATCACCGGGATGAAATGGTTATTTCTTCCAAAGCCGGCCACCTGATGTGGAACGGTACTTACGGCGACGGAGGTTCCCGTAAATATATCATGGCCAGTATAGACCAGAGTTTGAAACGTACCGGGTTGGAGTATTTCGATGTTTTTTACAGCCATCGCTATGATCCGCAAACACCGGTAGAAGAAACTGTACAGGCTCTGATCGATGTTGTGAAGTACGGAAAAGCCTTGTATGCCGGGTTGTCGAAATATCCTCCGGAAATAGCAGAGAAAGCTTACCGGATGATGGCTCAGCAAAATGTTCCTTGCCTTATCTACCAGGATAAGTACAGTATGTTGTGGAGAAAGCCCGAAACAAAATCTTTTCCCTTGTTAAAAGAGCATGGGATCGGGTTTATTGCATTTTCTCCTTTGGCCCAGGGACTCCTGACCAATAAATACATCGATGGAATCCCCGAAAATTCCCGGGCGGCCAAGAGTCATGGGTTTTTGAGGCGGGAAGAAGTGAGTCCGGAAATTATTCTGAAAGTCCGGAAGCTTAACGGACTAGCCTCCCGACGTGGACAAACACTGGCCGAAATGGCTTTGGCCTGGGTTTTAAATCATGAGCCGGTCACTTCGGTGATTGTCGGCGCCAGTTCGGTATCTCAATTGAAAGATAACCTGGCTGCTCTGCAAAACTGCCGGTTTTCTCCGGAAGAATTATCTGAAATCGAATTAATAATCGCTTGATATGAAGAAAATACTATGGAGTATCGTGTTCATGCTGGTGGCGTTCTCGTGCGAAGACGAGATCTATTCCACGATCCCGAATGCTCCTGTAGGGCTGACGTTACACCTGAACGGAGAGGATAGCAGCCTGAACGGATCGCTTTCCTATAAAATTTTTACACAGAAGCGGGCGGAAACCGATCGCTTGGGGTATGGCGGAATACTGGTTATCAATGGATTTGAAAGCCAGTTGAAGGCGTACGACCTGTCATGTCCCGTAGAGGCCGAGAGGACTACCAGAATACAACCCGATGAGAATGGGCTGCAGGCGAAGTGCCCTCAATGCGGCGCCGTGTACAATATTGCATCGTCGGGCGCTCCTGTTTCGGGGTCAAAGCATCCGTTAAAACAATACCATGTTTATAAATCGGGAGGAGGAATAAGCGAAACCTACATTGTAACCAATTAAACGATCGTTGAAAATAAAACCGCATCTTTTCTTTTTACTGATCTTTTGCCTGTCGGGTCTTCATGTACAGTCTCAGGAACAAGACAGCTTGTACCTGCAACCTTACCGGATCGGCGTGACGGGATATTACGGTTTTCTGATCAATCATTCTCCAAGAATTGTCCCGATGAATCAGCAGCATGCTTTTGGAGGAGAGTTATTTTTCTCTAAGCAAACACATGGAGAAAATAGCTGGAATCGTTTTTTCAATTATCCCGAGTATGGTTTGTCATATACGGTAATGAGTGTGGGTAGTCCGGATTATGCAGGAACTGCACAGAGCTTAATCCCATTCATGAATTTTCATCTTTTCAGCAACCGGAATCCTTTCAATCTGAATCTGCGTGTGGGAGTAGGGGCCGGATATTTACCCAAAGTCTTCGATGAAGATTCCAACCCGTTGAGCCAGGCTTCCGGATCTCATTTGAACTATGCTTTGAACCTGCAATTTCAGGGAACTTACAGAATTGATAACCATTGGAATCTATATGCAGGAGCCGGTTTATATCACCTTTCCAATGGGGCCTTCAAAATGCCCAATTATGGCTTGAATGTCGTCTCTGCTTTGGCAGGAGTGAATTATGCATTTGGAGGAGAGGAGCTTGCCGGACAGAAACAATTCCCGGAGTATTCGAAAAAATGGCAGCCGGCGATCTTTTTGACCGGAGGTATGAAGGAAATTCTTTCAAACTATGGACATAAATATTTTACCGGAGGCGGATATTTCGAGTTGTCGCGGCAGCATCTGGCTTGCACCCGTTATTCCGGAATTTTGGATATTACCTACGATCAGTCTGTGTATAGAACAGTTGCCGATAACCGTTGGGAAGCTTTTAAACTGGGAGTAGGGGTAGGTTACTCGCTGATATTTAATAGATTATCTTTGAATCTCAATGGGGGAGTATACCTGTACGAAAAAGATAAAACCTTGGGAATCATATACCAACGCTCGGCGATCCGATACTTTCTTTCTGATGCGTGGTGTGTCCAGATTGCTTTAAGAAATCAACTGGGAACTGCTGACTTTGTAGAATTTGGAATCGGATTCCTGCTCTAAAAAGTACAGGTGGTTTACAGGTTAAAACTGAAAGAATACCCTCCGGAATAGGTCTGAAATAAAAGATCGTTTAGTCCGTATTGGTAGCGGAAAAACAAAGAATGTCCTTTATACCGGTATTTTAGTTTGGAACGGAATATAAGCGGCTCGTCTCCGTTATTCATGTAGCCTTCGAAGCCGCTGATATCGGCTTCGGCATAAACATTCCGGTATCTTCCCTGAAATCCACCTCCGAGAAGCCAGGCATCATTTTGCCGGTGTACCCTATCATTGGTCATATAACAGTAGAATCCGCCCATAATACTCATTCTCAGGTATTTATCTCTTTTTTCTGATCGTAACAAATCTTTCCCGATATCAAGATCTAACCAATAGTTTGCAGCATCTGTATAGCGGGCGTTGGCGAGCCAGTTGCCGCTGGCAGTCTTTAATCCGAACCGTCCGATGATATCCATTATTTTTTCATTTTCGAGGAGCTGATAGGTGGCATTAATGATAACATCTCCTCTACAAGTGGTAGCGCCTTCGATTGTTTCCGTCGATGCTGCATGCCGTTCGTCCATTACTTCTTTTGAGGTCTTGTATGTTTCCTGGAGTACTCCGCTGATTTCTATTGCCGCTTTTTTCCCGAAAGGAAAGTAACCGCGCAGGAATATATCCTGGGTTTGATCTCCTTCGCCGTCGTGATAATCGTACCGGGCCTCAATCTCATACTCTGTGCTTATTTTTCCTGATAACACTTCGGGGATCGGAAACGCATTCGGACCAAAATATCTGGGAGAATAGGTAACACTGTCCATCCGGTCCCTCCAGTCATATGAAAAACAGGATAATGGGAGCAGTAAGAGAACGAATGCAAGCAGGTATTTATAGATTTTCATTGCCATTTGATTTATTTTCCAGTAAGATTGTTTTGATATCATCTCCTGATTCCCGTTCGAATATTTGCAGATCAAAATATTTTACGGCTGCAATCAAATGGTCGAAGATATCGGCCATGATGAATTCGTATTCGGTCCAGTTAATGGTATTTGTAAAAACGTACAGTTCAAAGGGGAGTCCCACATCGGTCGGGGCTAATTGACGAACCATCAGGGTCATGTCTTTTTTTGTCCCGGGGTGGTTTTTCAGGTACCATTCGGCGTATTTCCTGAATAGCCCGGCATTGGTCTGGGTCCTTCCGTTCACAGGAATCGAGCGGTCTGCTTCGATCCTGTTGTTGTGTTCGTCTATTTCGGTTTGCCGTTCGTCGATGTATGCCGAGATCCCCTGGATTTTTTTAAACTGCTGAAGTTCCTCTTTATCGACGAAACGGATACTCGATTGTTTGATATTAATGGCACGCTTGATCCGTCTTCCTCCTGAAGCCTGCATTCCGCGCCAGTTTTGAAAGGAATCGGAAATCAGGGCGTAGGTAGGCATGGTGGTGATGGTTTTGTCGAAATTCTGCACCTTGACTGTAGTCAGATTGATCTCGATTACATCGCCGTCGGCGCCGTATTTCGGAACGGTAATCCAGTCGCCCAATCGCACCATATCGTTGCTGGTGACCTGGATACTGGCGACGAAACCCATGATCGAATCCTTGAACATCAACAACAGTACAGCAGAAGCGGCTCCCATCGCTGTGAAAAATACGGTAGGTGATTTGCCGGTAATAATGGAGAAAACAATAACAATCCCGAAAAGGATCAGTACCAGCTTGATTACCTGGAGATAACTGGTCATCGGTTTATCCTTGAATGCCGGTTTCTCTGCCAGCAAATCTGCTCCGGATCTTACGAGCGACATGATGATCATGATGATCAGGAATACGAGATAAATATCGGCAAGGCCGTCGGAAGGTTTTATCAGGTTTTTGAAGTCGGAAAAAACGATCGGAATCAACTCCTTGATGATGGCATATGGCAACAGTTGAGCGATATAACGGGGAAAGTGATTCTTTACGAGGTGTTTGAAGAATGTAACATGGGATAACTGGGCCGCTTTGTTGAAAATGCTCCGGATAATCCGTCTCGTAAGGTATTGAACAACATAAATCAGGGCGAACGACAGGAGAATCAGGAGGAGGGTATTGATATGTGCTGCTATCTCGGATGAGATGCCCCATTCGACTAGCTTGTTGTAAGTCCACTGACTGAAAAAATTAGCGGAATGGCCGATTGCCTCATCCATGTCTTGTCTTTTATACCTTGAATTTGCCGCAAAGATAGTGATAATTGGGACTTGTTATGTGCTGGAAGCCATTATTTCTTTTCTAAAATAAATTGTACCTAAATAAACAGTTGATGTTTTAATCAAAAAATGTGATGGTATAAGGGTAATATTCACCATTTTTTTGCCGAAAATAAAATGTTTTATGCTTTTTTACCGACCTAAACTGTTTTTCTTGTTCATCATATACAAATTCGTAAAATTCACTACGGTTGTGCCGATAATCACTATCGAATTCGGGGAAGCGAATAAAAATCAGTTGTTTGTTTTCCATGTGCGGAATAGCTTCCTTTGTTTCGCTGCTAAATAATGTATCAAATTGTAGTTTATTGTATTTTACTTTCCAATTAGCATGTTGTGAATATACTGAAGGATTAGGTGTATGAAGGTAAAATTCCAATTCGTGCATTTGCAGGGTGGTATCTATATTCAATGTATTAATGAGCCTTAACATAAACATCGAATCGCTCGAATGATAATTGTATACGTCATAAACATCCTCCTTGCATATGCAAGAATCATTTACATTTCCGAATCCGGATTCATTGTCGTTTTTGAACTTATGGATATTCGATAATCTAAGTGTAAAATGTAATTCACCTTCTCCATTTGATGGTATTTGAAACCATTCTTTGTATGTGTTTTCCATGAGTTGCTCGTCGCTGACTCCGGAACTCAAAAAAAAGATAAAACGACCAACCGCAATGCAACACAGTAGTATGAAGATGCAAATTAAAACAATTAACGAGATCAATACTTTACGAAATATGGTCATACCTTAAAGTTTTGGGATGCTTATACTATAATTTCGGGCAAATTCATGATGCCTATCAAATTGAAGAGTATTTACAAATGGTTGATAGCCCCTTTGATGCTGTAGTATCCAAAAAGCAGCCAGTTGATATCGTTGAATAATTGCAGGATTTTTTGAATTCACAACATCATCTTCGCTTACCCCAAACCAATCTTTTATGTTTATAAGAAGACTATAAGGTTGTATTTCTTTTGAAAAATCGAAATCTGTGTAATTTGATAAATCTTCGAATCTTCCGGTAATGCTAACCTCTTTGACACCACCAAAAACACCTATTTCACTAATATTCAAACCGACACCAATCCCTTCAAATTGATCCATTCTGAGGCTTGGAAAGTTGTCTTTGAATTACATCTGTAACATCAATTTGAGAGAATGGAAATACCTTTTTCCCATTTTTAAAAATGGAATTGCTAACTTTCGTACTTATAGCATTTAATAGTTTTCTTAATGGGCCTTTCTCCAAAAGAGATTTTTTCACATGGTGATGTATACATTCTTCTCCACTTCCCGTCCAAAAATGATTGGCACATTGTTCTCCATAATCAGGCAAATTCATTAGGAGAAAAAATGCAATATCCCAGAGTTCTCTATTGCTTAAATCTTTCAATTTCGTTTTTGAATCACTCTTTGTAGAAATAAAGTCACTAACACGTTTGACTGTTTCAGTTATGATCTTGGGATTAGCCCAAGGAGACAGCGGAAAGTTAGATGCATTTATATTCAAAGAAAAGTGTGTTGTGTTGTTTTGAGAGAATTCCCGTACAACTCGTTTCAGATAATCAATCCCTAAACCTTCATAAGGGGCGTCGATTAATTGTCTTAATCGTTCATCTTTCGGAATCTCCGGAGCTTCTGGGCCAGCAGACCTTGTGTCTTCCTGATAGTCTTTCAAACTTTCGATGGAGGCTTTCCCATCTGTGTCGATACAATATGAACCTGTAATAAAATCCATATTTTTTTAATTACGATTAATCATTCAACGTTTATTAGCATGTTTCATATCATTTATAGATATAGATTCAGCCGTAATAACGATGTTAAAAGAAATACTTCCTCTCTCTCCAATAGAAGTAGAATATCTGGCGCAAGATCCATTAGTGAAATTTATAATTAGAATTGGATTGGAAATTCTACTAAATGACGCGAAGACAATAGAACCCGAATAAGTAACTTTATTATGGAACATCCAATAATTTAATTGTTCATCAGGTATCCTATTAAATGTCATTGACAATAATCCACCTTTGACTTCTCTTTGTGGTTCTCCTTTAAAGTCAAAAGATTGTTGAAATTCTGTTTCAAAGCTATCAATTGAATATTGTTTGCCATTCAAATGTAAAATTGCGTCCACAGATGTATCATTCATTTGAAAAAAATCTTCTACTGCCTTTTCAATTTTATTTTTATCCATGTATTTTAGGTATTTATTCTTTTAACAACCAACTTTTTCTTACCCAATCATCTGTATTCCCAACACGACTATTATCTGAAGTAATAGTCAATTGAGTGTAAAAATGAGACCCTCCCATTCTCCGGTAACTTAATTTTAATCCAACACACGCAGCTTTCTCCAAAGTTATTTCTGCTTCAGGAACAAAACTCCCAAGATTGGAATCAGTACGTTTCAATCTAACCTTTCCATTCTTAAATTCATATTGTAATGCCCATTCCCAAATACTCTGACTTGGACAAGCACTATATCCGGCATAAATGGTTCCACTTAGCACAGGACTTTGTACTTCTCCCGTCTTTTCGTTAATATCTTTAACATAGGAATAAGAGCAATTGTCTAATTCCAAATTTACCTCTCCTTCCAGAGAAAGAATAGCCTTATAACTATATCCCATAATTTTAAGTTTTATTTTGTTTCAAGTGTTTTTAATTAATGTTACAATTATACATTGGGTACTTTTTTGAATTCCCAAATACGGATAGTGCTTTTCATTACCTGTTACTTGATTTTAGATTTTGAGACCATAAAGTAAAGTTTGATGTTTATTATTGTATGTCACAAATATATAAATATATATTTAAAATTTAATTAAATAAATAGACATTGTATTCAATAAAATTATATATGACTCATTTTCAATGAGATTCTAAAATTGTGGAGGCCACAGGCGATTAACATGACCGGGTCATCAAATCCAAACTTGCGGCATCTGAAACGCTCTTTGACAGTACGACATTTTTTGACACCTCCGATAGCATGCTCAACAAGGATGCGGAAAGCTGATATCTTTTTATTACTTTCTTTCTGCTGCTTAGATAACTCTTTGCCTTTAGGATTTTTAACAGGCATCTTTACTGTTACGTTTTTAG
>JAVBRK010000076.1:0-6504 GCA_031548005.1 Bacteroidales bacterium | reverse complement strand
ACCGGGGTAAGCACCGAGTAACGTCCGCCCACATCATCGGGAATGATAAAAGTTTTATAGCCTTCTTTGGTTGCCAGGGTACGCAGTGCACCACGCGCTTTATCGGTAATGGCCACGATCAGATCTTTGGCTCCGGCTTTTCCAACGGTATCTTCAAGTTGTTTTTTCAGGATACGGAAAGCCAAAGCGGGCTCGGTAGTGGTTCCGGATTTGGAAATATTGATGATTCCGAATTTCTTATGCTTCAGAAATCCGGATAGTTCGTAAAGATAATCTTCACCGATATTATGTCCTGCGTAAACGATCACCGGATTTTTACGATCGGAAGCGAGTTGGTCGAAACTTCCGGAGATGGCGTCGATTACAGCTTTTGCTCCGAGGTAACTTCCTCCGATTCCAACCACAACTACCACTTCACATTTACTCCTCAAATGATTGGCTGTGGACTGTATATCTGCTATTTCTGCTTCGGTGATGGAGGAGGGCAGGTGCAGCCAACCCAGAAAATCGTTCCCTTTTCCTGATTTATGATGCAATGCAGCGATACATGCTTTTACTTGTTGTTCCCGTGCAAAAACCTGCTCCCGGGTAATGATCCCCAATGCTTTGCTGATGTCTAATGCAATTGTTTTCATATTGTACGTAATTTTATTTTAAAGGTCATATGGAACTCGTACGTTCATTTTTTATATACAGTACATGCCCGTTTCATATAATTCTAATGCCTTATGGTGTTTTATTTGAATGTTTCTGTTAATTTCCGGATGGCGGTTACCGGTGATTTCCTTTCATACAGAATCGAATAGACCGTTTCCAGGATGGGCATATCCACTTGATACTGTTCGTTGATTTCTTTGATACACTTGGTTCCGAAGTAGCCTTCGGCAATCATTTCCATTTCTATCTGTGCTGTTTTAACCGAGTATCCTTTTCCGATCATGGTTCCGAAAATCCGGTTGCGGCTGAACCGGGAATAGGCGGTAACCAGCAAATCGCCTAAATAGGCGGAGTCGCAGATATTACGCTCCACCGGACTGGTGGCGTGAAGAAAGCGCTCCATTTCGAGGATGGAATTGGAGATCAGGATTGCCTGGAAATTATCGCCGTATTTTAAGCCGTGGCAAATTCCCGATACGATGGCATACACGTTTTTCAATACCGAAGCATATTCCACTCCGGTAACATCGTTACTGGTCGATGTTTTTACAAAGTGTGTGGTAAAAGCGCCGGCAATAGCCCGGGCATTGTCTTCATTGGGGCAGGTAATGCTCAGATAAGAAAGCCGTTCCAATGCTACTTCTTCTGCATGGCATGGGCCTCCTAATACAGCAATGTTTTCGGCAGGGATATTATAAAAATTAGTGAAATAATCGGATACCAGCATGTTTTCGTCCGGGACAATCCCTTTGATGGCCGAAACGATAGTCTTGTTCTGCATTGGGTTTTTCAGCTTTTTCAAATGCTGCTTCAGAAAAGGCGAGGGGGTTGCAAAGATCAGGGTGTCTGAATCTTTGACCACCTGGTTGATATTATCGTAGAATTTAATATTCTCGACATTGAATTTGACGCCGGTGAGGTATGAAGGATTGTGTCCGTATTTTCTGATCTCTTCGATTTGTTCCGGCCGGCGCATGTACCAATTGAAATTGGTTTGCGTCATCGACATGATCTTGGCGATTGCGGTTGCCCAGCTTCCGCCACCCATAACTGCAATTTTTCCGGGTATTGGCATGACTGACATTTTTTATTCGGATTTGATCTCTTCTTCTTCTTCTTTCTTCTGTACTTTTTCCGGACGCATTTGCGGGAAAAACAGGACTTCCTGGATGGAAACCTGTTCTGTCAATAACATGACCAGACGGTCCATACCGATTCCCATGCCGGATGTGGGAGGCATTCCGTATTCGAGCGCACGCAGGAAGTCCTGGTCGATGAACATCGCTTCATCGTCTCCTTTTTCAGAGAGCTTAAGCTGGTCTTCGAAGCGTTCCCGCTGGTCGATCGGATCGTTCAGTTCCGAATAAGCGTTGGCTACTTCTTTTCCGTTAATCATTAACTCGAAGCGCTCGGTCAGGTCGGGGTTATTCCGGTGTATTTTGGTCAGGGGCGACATTTCTTTCGGATAGTCGATGATAAACGTGGGTTGGATGTATTTTCCTTCGCATTTCTCACCGAAAATTTCATCGATGAGTTTTCCTTTACCCATCGTGTTATCTTGCTCTACATGCAATTGTTTACAAACTTCACGCAGTTGATCCTCATTCATGCCGGCGATATCAATCCCTGTATTTTCCTTGATGGCGTCGATCATGGATACCCGGCGGTAAGGAGCCTTGAAACTGATGGTATGGTCCCCGACTTTTACTTCTGTAGTGCCATGTACATCCATACAGATCTTTTCCAGCATCTTTTCGGTCATGTCCATCATCCAGTTGTAATCTTTGTAGGAAACATAGATCTCCATACAAGTAAATTCCGGGTTGTGAGTGCGGTCCATTCCTTCGTTACGGAAGTTGCGGGAGAACTCATAAACGCCTTCAAATCCGCCTACGATCAGCCTTTTGAGGTATAATTCGTTTGCAATACGAAGGTATAATGGAATATCCAATGCATTGTGGTGAGTGATAAACGGACGTGCGGAAGCTCCTCCCGGAATACTTTGCAATACAGGAGTATCGACTTCGATATATCCTTTTGAATTGAAAAATTCACGCATGGAGTTGAATATCTTCGTACGTTTTACGAAAATATCCTTGATCCCTTCATTTACGACCAGGTCGACATAACGTTGGCGATAACGCATTTCGGGATCTTCAAAAGCGTCGTAAGCAACGCCGTCTTTATATTTCACGATGGGGAGCGGACGCAGGGACTTGGCCAGAATGGTCAGTTCTTCGGCGTGCACCGATATTTCTCCCATTTGCGTCCGGAAAACATAACCTTTAATGCCTACAAAATCGCCGATATCCAGTAGTTTTTTGAATACGGTATTATAAAGTTCCTTGTCTTCTCCCGGACAAATATCGTCGCGGGATATATAGATCTGAATTCTTCCTTTGGAGTCCTGCAATTCCATGAATGCGGCTTTTCCCATGATGCGGCGGGTCATGATCCGTCCGGCAACAGCGACTTCACGCTTGGGAGTTTCGTCCTGGAATCCGGATTTGATATCTGTAGAATAGGCTGTTACGTTATATTCATTTGCAGGGTAGGGGTCGATACCCAGATTACGCAAACTTTCAAGGCTATTACGGCGAAATATTTCCTGTTCGCTCAGTTCGTGTATACTCATACTGTTTTTTACTAATTTTCTGCAAAGTTATCATAAAAAAGCATATTTATACGAATGATCTGCAAAAAAGTGTTACCTTTGTTCGCGCAAACAATGATAGCAGGACTGTTAGCTCAGTTGGTTCAGAGCATTACCTTGACAGGGTAGGGGTCGCTGGTTCGAGTCCAGCACAGTTCACACCTCGTTTTCTTTTCTTTTTTCCAAGTTATTTAATAAATATTTACTCACGATCCATAAATTTTTTATTTCCCGGGCGAATGGCGTCTTCTGGGAAAATGTTCTTCCTGACTTTGACGATCCTCTTTCCTGTGAGTCTTACCTCCCCAGTGATTATTAGTGAGTTATAGATTAAAATTCCGTAAACTGGATTGTAGTGGACGAGATTATGAAATGTCTGATTTTCTTTCAGTTGCGTTATAAATTTGCGCCCACACAATTGAATGGTGGCTGAAACCCAAAATGTAGAACTGTCAGGCATTGATTCGGAAGTTTTCCGCCCGCTACTTTCTCCATGACTTTTTAATGACCGGAATAAAAAGTAGCAAAAATTCCTTTAATGTATGTATAACCTTATTTGAAAACCAACAGTTATATTCAATATGAATTTGAATTTAAATGATTAAAAAATAATTCGTTTAATATCAGCGTGTTATTTGTATTTTATAATATTTTTTTTGTTTTTTATTGTATTTATTTGATTAATTTTAAAATATATATTTATATATTTGTGAATTCTAATAATAACATTAAACTTTGCTTTATGGCCTCTAAATCTAAAATCAGACAACAGGCAATAAAAAGCGCTATCCGCATTTGGGAACTTAAAAGCATCGACCAGTTAGACCCTCTTATTTTACGCCTGATCGAGGTTTTTACAGAACTTATATGGGAAAATCAAAATGCGATCGAAGATATACGGGAAGGAATGTTGCACCAGATTGCGGCAGCCCTCACACCCGACAGTGTAGCGGCAGCAAAGCCCGCCCATGCCGTTGCTAAGCTGCAACCTTCCGATTCCATCCTTGAAATTGATAAACGAACCCTGTTTTATACAGACAAATTAAGCGATACCGCCACAAAACAAGGCTTAAAAACCATACAATTCGCTCCTGTAAACAACCAGATAAAATTAGTTAATGCCCAGATTGAATACCTGCTCTGCCGGCGCAACCTGTACAGGATAGGCAAAGACGGGGAAAAAGATCTCTTTGCACAAGCTAATGCTTTTAACCAGGATTTGAACAATACCGTCTGGATCGGCTTTACATCGGATAAAGAAATCGAATCGTTGGAAGGCATTCATTTTTACATTGATTTTCCCAATACCCTGCACCGCTATGATTTATTCGAATTGCTTAGCCATACAATATGGCATATAGGAGATCAGAAAATACCGATGGCAACAGGTATCAGGGAAATATCCCAGCCGACATCCCAAAGGCATGGCGGTATCTTTTCGCATTACAACACGTTGAACTCAAGCGATCAGGAAATTTCCGATTTGTACCGCAAGCAATTCCTGCATATTGCAGGTGGTGTGCGCACGGCTTCGCTTGAAAAATCACCTTTCCCGGAAGATTTGCTACTTTCTTTCCCCAAAAAAGTCAACGATTTGGAACCGCAATACTGGATAAAAGTCACCTTCCCCCCTTTCTTTAAGAAAGAAGATCTGGAAGATATCAATATCCACCTGAACGCTTTCCCCGTTTCCAACAAGAACCTGAAAAGCGTTACCCTCGACAGGACAAAAAGCCTGACAGGCATCGTTACGCTGGACGTTACCCCGGGAGAGTATTTTTTTGCCGTCGATAATGTCGAAGATTCCCAGGGACGGCAATACAATTTTATCCCCTACGTTTCTCCCGGACAGGAGTTCGGGGGAACATACAGCCTCAAAAAAGGCGGTTTGGAACGGTTCAGCACAAAGAATCTCTCCATGCTGGTCGAAGAAATGATCAGCCTGTTCCATACCGAACTGGCTGTATTTAACGCCTTGAAATTAGACAATATCCGCAACTCCGTCAATGATATAGAAGTTAAGATTAACTCCATCAAGGGCAAACTTCACACTAACAATCCGGGACTGATGGAAGTACCCACCTACCTTATCATCGACAGCCGGGAGGAAGACCCTTATGTTTATGCCAATTACTGGACTACCAATTGTGAATCGGGTAACGGTATGCCTTACGGGACTATCCTCAATCCGCTTGTGTCGGTCGGCATGGAAAGAAATTCCTGCATGTTGATCAAGTCATCACGGGACGGACAGGCAATCCCTAAGAACGACGATATGCTGGCTGCCTACAAACTTTCACTTACCACACACGGGCAATTGCTTTCCGCGATGGATTATGAGAACTTCTGCCGCAATAAGTATGCGGATAAAATAAAACACGTAAAAGTCCGCCGGGGCATTGCCTGCAGCAATAAACAAAAGGAAGGGCTTATCCGTACCATTGACGTTTGCCTTGTACCGCAGGAGGAATATAAAGCGATACTGAACGATCCGGTTGCCCGGGGAGAACTCAAACTGGAACTTGAAAAACGCTCTCCCTACCTGTACAATTTCAGGGTACTGGTCGAAGAAGAATAAATACAAAATAAACGCACAACTACCAACGAAAATAAAATTATAACCCCGATATCGTTATGGCAACAAGTAACAGGAAGTTAGAAGTAAAAGCCATTGTCAGTGTAGATGGAGAACCGGTCGATTTTATCCGGTTGAAGATTTTCCAGGAAATGGGAAATCACCATGATTTTGAGGTTTTGCTCGACTATAAGACATTCGACCCGCAGTTTTTCAATACCCCCGAACAGAAATTGCAATGGGTGCATTCCAAAGTGATCATCGACCTGATGCATGGCGACGATGAAGGCAACGCCTATGTATTTTCAGGAATAGTAACCAATATGCGGATGATAGCCGAAGACGGGTTGCATGGCGGAGTGCTGCTAACAGGTAAAAGCACGACCATTGAACTGGAACGGGGCAAAATGATGCAAACCTTTTCCAATACCAACCTGAAACTGATACTGGAAGAAATAACCGGAGGTACACTTAACCTGACCAAAACGCTCAAACCGGCCTGGACAAGTGATATCGACTTTGCGATACAATACCGGGAAAGCGACTGGGCTTTCATGCAGAGGCTGCTTAATTCCTTCAATGAGCGGTACTACTTCTCGGGCACAGACCTGCTTGTAGG
>JAVBRK010000089.1:0-19251 GCA_031548005.1 Bacteroidales bacterium | reverse complement strand
ATCTGATATATTCATTGTAACTAAGCTTCGAACACTTAAAGTTACTGATAATCAGTCATTTGACCAATTCTTTTATGCTAACATTTGTTAATATAACTCATTGTTTTTTAGATAGTTAATTAATTATTTACCGAAGTATTGCTGATTGAAAGTCGACGTAAAATTGAACGAGTTATTTTTTAATCAATTTACTCGAATAAGATCCTTTCCCGGATTGGATTTTTACAATATATGTTCCACGGCTCAAGGAAGAAATATTGATTACTTCGTTTGGTTTAACCGGTTGCTGTTTAATAACTCTACCCCCTCCGTCGATTAACTGAAAGGTCACATTCTCTTCTTCAAAATTAATGGAGATATAATCAGTAGCCGGATTCGGATAAACAGATGCAGTTATAACATTGGGAACTGAAATACCTGTTGAAGGATTTACACTACTATCGTACCACACAGTTGTATTGAGATCGCCAAAAGACGGTTCTCCCAGGGTATAATACGGAACATCATTTACTGTAAAAGCAATACCCCCGTTTACCCGGGTGAAACTATCCCATCCCAATGGGTTGACAATTTGTGTAACCGTTTTACCTACAGGGTTATATTCGACAATATCCCGGTTTGCATAAGCTGAAGTCGTGTAAAAACAAATATATCCTTTATTTTTTGAAACATACACTACTTGGTTAGCATATCCATGATATCGAAGCAGGTTGTTGGAGGAAATTTCCTCTGTCCAGCTATCTGTTCCCGGAGAATACTTCAGCAGATTACTTGGATAAGAAACCCCAGCTCCGGGAGCTCCGATCATTCCGGATACTACATAGCCATAACCATCGATGGCAAAAGATAAGGCAGAACCTCTTTCCTGTCCTGCAGGCAGACTTGTGATCTTAGTCCATTTGTCGCTGGTCGATTCGTACTTCCAGAAGTCACCTGAACGGCCTTTTCCTGTTACATTCCCGGATCCTACATAAGCGATATTCTCAATAACAAATGCGGTTGGTACAGAAGTTGCTCCTGCCGGAAAATCAGTAACTTTTTTCCAGGAGTTATTCAGAGGGTCATATTCGTAGAAATCGGCAAAATATTGGATCTTTATTCCATTGTATCCCAGTCCTACATATCCTTTTCCATTAACGCTGAAAGCAACTCCTCCGGTCCGGCCGTCTCCTGGAAAATCAGCTATTTGGCTCCATTGATCTAAAGCCGGGTCGTACTTCCAGAAATCTTTGTAATAAACACGGTTATCATCATCACTATTATTGCCCAATCCTACATAGGCAAAGTTTCCAATAGTAAAGGAAACAGCAGCTACACGTCCATACCCTGGAAATTTAGCCGTTTTTGCTTTCCAGCCCTGAGCGGAAGCATTTACACATAGGAAAAGAACCAATACTAAGAAGTAAATTTTTTTCATCATTTTTTTATTGAAAGTTAGTAATTTGTAATTTTTTTGTGAAAATACATATTTTAGCTGAATATCAGAAATTTTTATTCTTACATCCCTTCGATCATGTTCAGCATTTTCACTGTAGCTTTAATGGCGGCCCCGGTTTGATCCACATCCAGTCCCCTGGTTTTAAAATCTTTTCCATTAAAGTTCCAGGAAATAATTGTTTGTACCAATGCATCGGTGCGCCCTCCGGCCGGAATGCTGACGTTATAATCAGTCAGGGTCGGTTTCGGCTTATCCAATTGGGTGTAGATCTTCCAGACTGCCTTTGAGAAAGCATGAAACTGTCCGTCGCCCGGAGCTGTCTGCTCATACTCTTCTCCATCGATATCGATACGTACGGTAGCCATCGGACGTAAGCCGTGTGTGAGAGATAAAGAATAATTGACGATCCTGATCTTATCCGTATTGTCGTTGTGTAGCACATCGGAAATAATATAAGGCAGATCTTCCTGGGTCACGATTTCTTTTTTATCACCCAATTCGATAATCCGTTCCGTAACTTTTCGCATCGATTGGTCGTCGAGTTCGATACCCAGTTCGTCGAGGTTCTTTTGGATATTGGCTTTTCCCGACATTTTTCCAAGGGCGTACTCCCGCATGCGTCCGAAACGCTCAGGTAGTAAGTCGTTGTAATAAAGACAATTTTTATTATCTCCGTCGGCATGGATTCCGGCGCATTGCGTAAATACACTGTCGCCGGTAACCGGTTTATTATTCGGGATCCGGATTCCGGAGTAGGAAGACACGATCCGGCTTACCATGTAGAGATTTTCTTCGATGATGTTGGTCTGAAGTTTTAGCTGGTCATGCATCATAGCCACAACGCTGGTCAGCGGAGCATTTCCGGCCCGTTCCCCCAGTCCGTTGACAGTGGTATGAAAGCCTTTGATTCCAACAGATGCTGCTGCATAAACGTTTCCGATAGCCAGGTCATAATCGTTGTGTGCATGAAAATCGAATTTCAAACCAGGATAGCGGTCTATCATCTGTTTGCAAAACAGGGCTGTATTATCCGGATTCAGGATTCCTAAAGTGTCAGGAAGCATAAACCGGTTGATGTTCAGATCTTTCAGGTTATCGACCATGTAAAATACATACTCGGAAGAGTCAATCATTCCATTCGACCAGTCTTCGAGATAGATATTAATGCTGATTCCCATTTCAGTGGCCAGCTGCAGCGATTGCCGGATATCGGCCACATGCTCTTCCCTGGTTTTCCGGAGTTGTTCCCGGCAGTGCTTCAGAGAGCCTTTGCACAGCAGATTCATCACATTGCAGCCGGCTTTCCGGATCCACTCCAGCGAACGTTTTCCGTCGACAAAGCCGAGGACTTCCAGGCGATGGATATGACCGTTTTTTTTTGCCCATTCCGTAATCTTTTTTACAGCTTCGAATTCTCCTTCAGAAACGAGAGCGGAGGCGATTTCCACCCGGTCTATCTTCAGTTCTTCGATGAGCAGGCGTACAACGCTCAGCTTTTCGGATGCGGCAAACGAGACTCCGGATGTTTGTTCCCCGTCACGCAGGGTCGTATCCATTATTTCTATCATATTTTTCATGCTCCTTGTTTTGGGCTTCCCTGTTGGATTAATGAGGACATTTTAGTTCGTATTCCCGGATTTTATCCGTCTTACTCAGTAGATAATCGATGTCATCGAATCCATTCAACAAACATTCTTTTTTGTAGATATTAATTTCAAAGGACTCAGACTGTCCGGTCGAATTATTGGTTATTTTTTGATTTTGTAAATCTACAGTCACCGTTGCTTTTTGATTCTCCGTGATATTTTTAAATAAACCGGCTAGAAACGGCTCGGATACGATTACCGGAAGAACTCCGTTATTCAAAGCATTATTGCGGAAAATATCGGCAAAAAAACTGGATACAACGACTTTAAATCCGTATCCGGCGATGGCCCAGGCAGCATGTTCCCGGCTGGAACCGCTTCCGAAATTTTTTCCGGCTACCAGAACACTTCCCTGATAAACGGGGTTGTTCAGTACGAAATCTTTTTTCGGGCTACCGTCTTTTTCATATCTCCAGTCGGCAAATAAGTTATTTCCGAATCCTTCGCGGGTAGTAGCCTTTAAAAAACGGGCAGGTATGATCTGATCGGTATCCACATTTTCGATAGGAAGGGGTACCATAGTGGATGTTATTGTTTGAAATTTTTCCATTTTTAAATTGTTCTCGGGTCTGTTATTACTCCTGTTATTGCTACTGCTGCTGCCACCAGAGGACTTGCAAGTAGGGTCCTTGCTCCGGGTCCCTGGCGTCCTTCGAAATTCCGGTTGGAAGTTGATACGGCATATTTACCTGCCGGAATCTTATCATCGTTCATGGCCAGACAAGCGGAGCATCCGGGCTGACGAAGCGTGAATCCTGCTTCGTTGAGAATCTTATCCAGTCCTTCTTCCCGGATTTGTTTTTCTACATTCCAGCTTCCGGGAACTAACCAGGCTGTTATGTTTGTTGCTTTTTTTTTGCCTTTAACAAAGCTGGCGAATACCCGGAAATCCTCGATCCGTCCGTTGGTGCAGCTTCCCAGGAATACATAATCCACTGGTTTTCCCAGTAATTTTTCACCGGGATTGAATCCCATGTAATCCATCGATTTTTGAAAAGAGATCCTACCTGCTTCATCGATTTGATCCAGGGTGGGGATGGTTCCTGTAATGGCCAGTCCCATTCCCGGGTTGGTTCCGTAAGTGATCATGGGCTCGATATCCGAGGATTTGAATGTTATTTCGCGATCAAATTTGGCTCCCTCGTCTGTCTGAAGAGTTTTCCAGTACTCTAATGCTTTATCCCACGCAGCACCCTGAGGGCAGAATTCACGTCCTTTCAGGTAGGTAAAGGTGGTTTCATCCGGAGCAATCAGTCCTCCTCGGGCGCCCATCTCAATACTCAGGTTGCAAAGGGTGAGGCGCTCCTCCATCGATAATCTTCGGATGGCCTCGCCGGCATATTCGACAAAGTAACCGGTGGCGCCTCCGGTACTCAGCCTGGATATCATATAAAGCGCCATATCTTTGGCCGTTACTCCCGGATTCAAGGTTCCCTCGAAGTTAATCCTCATGGTTTTGGGGCGCGATTGTAAAATACACTGGGAGGCCAGTACCATTTCCACCTCACTGGTTCCGATCCCGAATGCAATTGTCCCGAAAGCGCCGTGGGTCGAGGTATGGCTATCTCCGCAAACAATGGTCATTCCCGGTTGGGTATACCCGTTTTCCGGTCCGACAACGTGGACGATCCCATTTTTGGGGTTCAGCATTTCGTAATAAGTCAATCCGAACTCTTTCGCATTTTTACCTAAGGTATCAACCTGGTTGCGGGAGATCTCATCCTGGATCGGTTTTTCCTGTTCGATGGTCGGAATATTATGGTCGGCCGTCAGCAATGTTTTGTCAGGACGGAAGACTTTCAATCCGCGTTTCCGGAGCCCGTCAAACGCCTGGGGGCTTGTCACTTCGTGACAGAAATGCCTGTCGATATACAACTGCGTGGGACCGTCTTTCACGATCGAAACAACGTGTGCATCCCAGATTTTGTCAAATAATGTCTTAGCCATATTTTTATTTTATAAATTTATTTATTGCATCCACATAAGCCTCGACAGATGCCGCAATGATGTCGGTATTTGCAGAAAAGCCGTAGTAATTCATTCCCTTGTGCTGTACTTGCATATGTACTTTTCCGATGTCGTCGCTGCCCCGGTCGATTGCCTGGATCAGAAATTCCTGAATGGTCATTTCCCGGCGGATAATTTGTTTTACAGCTTTTATGGCAGCATCTACGGGACCATTCCCGGCCGAAGCGGCCTCAAATTTTTCTCCGGAGATATCGAGACAGACTGATGCAACAGATTTAACCCCAATTCCCGATGTTACCTGCAGATATTCAAGTTTAATACGTTGAGATTCCCGATCTTTACCCACTAACATCAGGACGTCGTCGTCCTTGATATCTTTCTTTTTGTCGGCCAGTTTTAAGAATTCTTCATAAACCTTATCCAGCTTTTCCTGTGTCAATTCCACTCCGAGAACAGACAGCCGGTGTTTCAGAGCTGCCCGGCCGCTTCGCGCAGTCAATACAATCGCACTATCATCGATTCCCACATCTTTGGGATCGATAATTTCGTAACTTTCCCGGTTTTTCAATACCCCGTCCTGGTGAATACCCGATGAATGAGCGAAAGCATTCCGTCCCACAATGGCTTTATTGGGTTGTACCGGCATGTTCATGAGGCTGGAAACCATCCGGCTTATAGGATAAATTTTTTGTGTATTGATGTTAGTATCAATACCAATTTCTTTATGACTTTTCAGGATCATGGTAACCTCTTCCAGGGAAGTATTCCCGGCACGCTCTCCAATCCCGTTAATGGTTACTTCCACCTGCCGGGCTCCGTTCAGAACTCCGGAAATCGTATTGGCTGTGGCCATTCCCAGATCGTTGTGGCAATGCGTCGAAAGGACTGCTTTATGAATCCCGTCAACGTGCTCCACCAGGAATTTAATTTTTTCTCCGTACTCCGATGGTAAGCAATAACCGGTGGTATCCGGAATATTGATTACGGTAGCGCCTGCTTTGATCACGGCTTCTACCACCCGGGCCAGGTATACATTATCTGTTCGTCCGGCGTCTTCACAATAAAATTCGATGTCCTCCACGTATTTTTTAGCATATTTAACGCAGGCAACCGCCCGTTCTAAAATTTCGTCCTGGGTGGAATTGAATTTATATTGGATATGATACGGAGAAGTTCCGATTCCGGTATGTATCCGTTTCCTTTTAGCAAATTTGAGCGCTTCGGCAGCGGCATCGATATCTTTATCTACCGCCCGTGTCAGGGCGCAGATCGTGGGCCATGTGACGGCTTTGGAGATTTCTACTACCGAGTTAAAATCACCGGGACTGGACACCGGAAATCCTGCTTCAATCACATCTACCCCTAATTCTTCGAGCGCCTGGGCTACCTGAATTTTTTCAATGGTGTTCAATTGGCAGCCGGGAACCTGTTCTCCGTCTCTTAATGTCGTGTCGAAAATAAATAATTTATCCATATTTTGTAGTTTATTTATGTACCTGCCTTAAACAAAACGCCCCTCTCATCAGGAGTGAGAAGGGCGTTTTGCTATTTCGATTTCAGATACAACTATTACACAACAACCTCACTCCTTATGCCGGGCAAAAGAATAATAATAATGTTGAGTAGTAGTCCGTATGTTGAAATTGCATTCATTAATCAAAAACTAAATTTGACCGTGCAAAGTTAGCACTATTATTTTAAATTGCAAGTAATCTGAATGAAATTGCTCCTGAATTTATATGAATTAAAGTAAATGTCGATTAATTTGTTATGTTTTATTATCAGGATTCTTCAGTAATACTTCCATACCGATGGTATTCGAATGAAATACTTTGCTCTTTCAGGTAGTGTAACAGTTCAATTCTGCCTTCAATCAAAACCGGAGCGTTGGCAATATATTTTCCCAGTTCAGCCGCCTTTTTGTAGAATGCGCCGGATAAAAAGGAAGTACAAGTCCTCACTCTTTCATAACCATCCATTTCATTCAGAAATTGGGATTCTTCCTGCTCTATCAGTTTGTTGGACTCCGATTTTACTCCGATTTTACGGATCAGATCTACTTTGGAATCTTTACTTGAAATACTGATTGTTAAAGGAGTTCCTGTAATCTGTGATGCCGTAAGCACCATTAAAATATCGCAGAGTTTATCGTTCTCCTGTACCCGTAAAATGCAGCTTTTTAGCGGAAGATACCGTAAGATATTTTCTTCTCCAACCAAGTGATTGACGTCTTCTTCTTTTGAAAATACTTCATTCCAGTTGCGATTGTAGCTTTCGAAAGCAGTATTGAAGCGGACCCGGTCTTTTTCATCTAAAAATTCCAGATAGGGAGAGCCCGACGAACCGGCTTGTTTCTGAAACGGTCTTTCTTCTATTGAAACAAAACAGGAAACATAGTTCGGGCCTCCGGCTTTAATTCCTCCTCCGAAAGCGGAGCGTTTCATCCCTCCGAAAGGCTGCCGGTTAACAATCGCTCCGGTGATTCCCCGGTTGATATAAAGATTTCCGGCTTCGATCCGGGATTTCCATAACTCGCGTTCCGACTCATCCAGCGTTTGTAATCCGGAGGTCAGTCCGTATTCCGAGCTGTTGACAAGCTGGATTGCTTCTTCAAGATTTTCGATGCTTACTACTCCTAGTAATGGGGCAAAAAGCTCTGTATTAAACGTATAGCTTCCCGGTTTTACACCCCACTTGACAGTGGGCCTCAGCATGTATTTTTTTTCGTCCAGGAATTCGGGGGCCACTAACCAGGATTCGCCTGGTTCAAGGTTTTCAATGGCATACATTAGCTTATCATTGCTATTATCGATCATCGGTCCGACTGTATGATTGAATTCCCAAACACTACCGGTTTGCATACTCATAACAGCATCTTTCAGCTTTTCTTTGAAAACCGGATCATTATAAATTTCTTTGTCGACAAGCAACAGAGAGCAAGCAGAGCACTTTTGTCCGGCATTACTGAACGCCGACTGTACAATATTCAGAATGGCATGGTCCTGGTCGCCGCTTCCGGTCAGGATGATTACATTTTTGCCCCCTGTTTCGGCAGATAACGGACATTGGGGATTCTTTTCCAGCAATTTGAATGCGGTATCTGTTCCTCCGGTCATGATTACATGCTTTAAAGACGGGTGGGAGGTCAGGTAACCGAGCGATTCTTTGCCATCGCAGCAAACGATCTGCAATGCATCTTTAGGTACACCGGCATTCCAGAAAGACTGAACAAATTGCCAGGCTACAGGATAGGCTGAGGTTGCCGGCTTCAGAATCACGGAGTTTCCGCCGGCCAGGGCGGCTGCAATTCCTCCTACCGGAATCGCCAGCGGGAAATTCCAGGGTGGAATAACCATCACAACTCCTTTGGGGCGGATGCTAACACTGTTCAATGCTATGAACTTTTTCATCGTGATGGGGTAGAAGCGTGTAAAATCAATGGCTTCCGAAACTTCCACATCTCCTTCCATAAACGTTTTTCCCGTAATAGCAGCCATGCAGCCGATCAGTTCTCCGCGTTGCATGCTCAGGTTGTGCGCTACCCGGTGAAGGATCTTGTTCCGTTCATCGATGGAGGTTTTTCTCCATCCCGATTCGTCTTTCTCTGCGGTTTCCATTAATCTCCTGACATCTTCCATACCAGCCAATCCGGCTTCACAGATGCAAACAGAATCATTCTGACAACGATCGAAATATTGCTTTCTTTTTCGGGCGCTACCGGCTTCATTCCCGATTTGTACCGGAATATGGTAGGGAATGCTCCAACTCTTTTTCTTCCATTTATCCCGGATTTTTTTTGCCCACTCCTGATTCGGAGAGAGGTCGAAATTCGTATCGGGCTCGTTGCGGAATGTTTCAATGTCTGTTTCATGAACCGGCAGATTATTCCGGTTTTGCTTCCGGGTTGGTCCCGGTTTTATTTTATCTTTTAGCTCGTACGCCTGCCGGAACTGATCGTAAAGAAAATTCCAATGGTCGGATCCGGCTTTCAGGTTGAACGAATAACTCAGGAAATTATCTTTTCCTGTATTTTCATCTAAGCGGCGAACTAAGTATGAAACTGCATTCAGAAAGTGTTCATCACGTACTACGGGGGTGTACAGGATAATTTGCTTATCCAACTTCCGCATTACCCGTGGAAGGTGGTTAGCCATGCCTTCCAGCATTTCGAAGGTGACAAAGTCGGAAACCTTATTTTTTTCGCTCAGCAGGTAGGCATAAGCAATCGAGAAAAAATTATGAGAGGCTATCCCGAGGTGGACAGCTCTGGCATTCTCCGGTTCCAGTGCACGGTCGAGAAGATGGAGGTAATTGGCATCTACTTCGATTTTAGAGGGTAATACCGGATTTTCCCATCCTTTCAGGGACGATACAACGGTTTCCATTTGCAGATTGGCTCCTTTTACCAAGCGCATTTTAATTGGAGCGCCTTCCGATTCTAACCGTTTGCGTGCAAAATCGAGTAATTTGGTTTGAAAATCCCATGCATCCGGTAAATAAGCTTGTATAACAATCCCGGCAGTATAATTTTTAAATTGGGGAAGGCTTAAAATTTCAATGAAGAGTTCTAATGTGAGTTCAGCATCTTTATATTCTTCCATGTCCAGATTCACAAACTTCGGGCTGGAATTCCCGTTTTCATCGATGTAAGGAAAGTCGATGGCTTTCTGATAAATGGTTATCAAACGTTTGGTCAGCTCGGCTTTACTTTGCTCGTAATTCAACGGGTGCAATTGTGCATAAATTCCGGATATTTTGATGGAAATGTAGTTGATATTCGGATCTTCAAGAGCCTTCAGGTAATGAAGGTAACGCTTGTCAGCTTCTGAATTTCCAAGAACGACTTCTCCCAGCAGGTTGACGTTTTGTCCTATTTTATCTTTTCTGCGGGATTCTAAGTGTCCTTTCAGGATGGTTTCTTCTTCATTGATAATTACTTTGTTGGTATCCTGTCTCAGGCGTTTCTTGAATATGGGCATGGAAATTTCCGGGAAACGATAGCCGATAGAAGAAAACAGCTTGAATAGAAAGGCGTCGGAAGATGTGAAAAACTCCGGAACCCCGTAGCGATCGATCAGGATTTTCATCCGCAATGCCAGTTTTTTGTTGTTACGTATCTGCGAAGATTCATCCAACATCTTAGACAACAGGATTTTATCCTTTGGTTTTTGGACTAAAACAGCATACTTCCGCTGTTCTTTCAACTCATTTTTTGTGAGCTCTCTTTCTGATTGGGAAAGGAATTCCTTTGCCCAATCGTGCACTTCATTTACAGAAACGCCTTTCATAACGCAATGTGTTTTATAGATTTATGGTGTGTTCTATGATGTATTCGGGACGTTCTTTTATTTCATCGAACAGAATCCCGATGTATTGGCCCAATACTCCGATTGTAAGTAGCTGAATGCCTCCAAAAAAAATAACAATGATCATGATCGATGTAAAACCGCTTTCGGCATGAGTATATCCGAATATTTTGCCAAGCGCGTACCATAAAGCGAGGCAAATCCCTCCCAATACGGCAATAAAACCTAAACTGATGGATATCAATAAGGGTTTTTTTGAAAAATAGGATAATGCGGTAGATGCAAACGAGAGCATTTTTCGTAACGGGTATTTGGTTTCTCCGGCGTAGCGGGCCTCCCGTTCATAGTAAAATGGTACTTGCTTGAATCCGACCCAAGAAATCAATCCGCGAATGTACTTCCCTCGTTCTTTAAAATGATTGAACTCCTTGATGATGTGTTGGTCAATCAGCCTGAAATCGCCGGTATCGAGTGGAAATTCCACTTCCGACATGCTGTTCAGGAAACGGTAAAAAGTTTTAGCCGACCATAATTTGAATTTACTTTCTCCGACCCTCGACTTACGAACACAATAGACAACATTGGCCTGTTTTTCTTCCATTGTATGTAATAAATCGGGAATTATTTCCGGAGGATCCTGTAAATCGGCATCGATAATCACAGCAAGTTCGGTTTTGCAGTGATTGATCCCAGCTGTTACAGCGGCCTGATGTCCGAAATTTCTGGAAAAACTGATCACTTTGACCTGTTCGTCTTCATCGGCCAGCTTGTTAATTATTTCTGGCGTTTTGTCTGAACTACCATCGTTGATATACAGGACTTTGGATTCGATATCCGGCATCTGGCTCAATACTGCTTTTATCCGGCTGTGTGTTACCCGTATTACGGCTTCTTCATTATAGCAGGGAACAATAAGAGTCAGAGTCTTCATATTATTACTTTTTAAAAGTATAGTATTTGTTATAGAAAAAATTAAGACTAGTGTATGTTACAATACCGATCAACTGACAAACGTAAGAAGAGGTCAGGCTGTAATCCTGTCCGGAAATATTGAATCTTATGGATGGTATATTGCCATACTTATTCAAAAACAATACAACCAATAACTGAATAACATAGCATATCCCAAAACCAACAAGAAATTTGAGAAAGCCGGTTTTCCATTTCTCTTTGCTTTTAAAAGTCCATTTCCGATTGCAGATAAAGCTGATAATCAGCCCTACCGTATAGCCTGATAAATTAGATACGGCCATTTCTACCGGAGAGGCTTTTTCTTCGGTTACTCCGAATCCCCATTTAAGGATCGACCAGATGATGATTGCAGTTAACAAAGTATTTATTGCGCCAATAGCACCGTATGTCAGTACTTCTTTGATAAATTTTTTATTCATTTTTTTTATGTAGTTCCTGTTGTATTTCTTCTTCATTAAACCGTTTCACATTGGTAACTATAAAAGTGCGGCTGATGAAGTCACCGTATTGGTTACATTCATCCAGAATCGAGTCCAGCATTGTTTTAATATTTGCTTTTAGATCGATCAGATAAACTATTGTGAAATAATTCTCTGCGATTTTCAATTCTTCAGTTTCACCGCCATACCGGTGAATATGAAAAGGAATTTCTTTTTCGATCAATTCGATCTGATAAGGTGAAAACGGCAATAAATCTTTGGATTTAAATAATGAAAAAAACCGCAGCATGTAACCCTTTCCTCCGAGGCCGGTAGAGATAAAAACCTGCTTTTGGTCGGAAAATTCGGATTCAAGCGTTATTTTTGCTTGTAACAGAGCCATGCTGATCCAATTGTCTTTTTCATCCTTATGCTCTAAATGGTAGGCTTCTAAGGCCCGGTAGGCTTTTACATCGCCTGACACGGCCAGAAACACCATTGCAAATTTTTTCTGATCCGAAGTCGATTCGGCATCGTTCAGCATGATGATCTGATTTTCGATCGTATCGCTTCCTATGGCTTTCCTGACATCTTCTGAATAATGGAAATATTCCATTTGTATTTCAACAGGAACGTCTGTTTCTAACACATGGAAATTACCCTTTAGCGAGCTCAGGGAATCCTGGAATTCGTTGAATATATCTTCATTCGTTTTCATCCTATACAAAGATAAGGGATTTTGATTAAGTTGGCAAATCACCTTCTGATTATTTAACAATTGGAAGGGCCCAGTAGTTTACCGATGCTTCCAAATATAATCTTTTTTCCCTCTGAGTAAGTGAATAGTTCCGATATACAGATCGAAGACTGGCTGGAAAAAGTCGAGTAGGGGGAGTGTAAAATAAAATCGCTCCATACCAAATGCTTTACAAGTTTTATTGACTACAAACAGTTGAATAATCAACCGCATTAAAAAAAGTCCGGAAGCAATGGAAGGAAGTATAATTCCGGGTAATCCGTAAATAATCAAACAACAGATAGATATCCAGAACAGAATCCGCGACCAGGATTCGAATCTCCAGAAAAATACCGGTCCTCGTCTGTAATATTTCTGAGTTGCAGATTGACTTACCCGCATTTCTTTCCACATGCTGAAGCTATCCAGCCGGGTTCGGGTCAGACTGTCTGGATTTAACTCAACGACCGTATTGTCGGGTGTTGTAATCTGATTGATAAATAAATCGTCGGCTCCTGCATGTAAGTACATAAATTTGGAAAAGCCTTTATTCTCAAAAAAGTGGCTTTTATTGTAGGCCATATTTCTTCCGGTTCCGCGGTAAGGATGTTTGTAAATGGCAAGGGAAAGGAATTGTAGCCCGTTGATCAGATTATCGTATGCTGCGAATTTAGTTTTAAGTCCGGAACTTTTGGAGAAAAAATTGAACCCGAGTACGATTGTTTTTTTTTCCGACAAATTTTTGCTCATGGAGTTGATCCAATTTTTATCTACTGGTTTACAGGACGATTCTGTAAATAGCAGCAATTCATGTTTGGCGGCTTTGATGCCGACAGTCATGGCGAGTTTCTTTCGACTCAGGTATTTTGCTCCTTCCGGGATGTACGTCCGGTAGAGGTGATTGTATTCTTTTTCCAGATTTCCCAGAACTTCTTCTGTTTCGTCTGTAGACCCGTCGTTCACCACGATTACCTCATACTTGGGATAATCCTGCTCCAATATCGAAGGCAAGTATCGTCTCAGATTTTCTGATTCATTCTGAGAACAAATAATCACTGAAACCGGAGGCTGGGCATTCAGAGAGAAATCGTTACCGTCTTTCATTCTTTTTTGCTGGTAACGGAATGGTTTGTAAAAATAAAACAGGTAATAAAATAGCTGAATCAGAAACAAAACGCCTGAAACTTCAAGTAAGATTATGGAAATCTGATCTAATTGAAAATTCATGATAGTAAATCTGAATAATATGCTTTAGGTAATTCCCGGCAGTTATATTGCATGGTCATTATTTCCCCGTATGCTCCTGCAGAGCGGAATACGATTAAATCGCCACGCCGGGTTTGATTCAGGAGAATTTTTTCTGCAAAACAGTCGGACGACTCACAAATGGGGCCGACAACATCATAGACTTCTTCCGGTAAAGAGGAGGTCAGATTTTCGATTTTATGTTTTGCTTGGTAAAAAGCCGGACGGATCAAGTCTGTGAACCCTGCATCCAGAATTACGAATTTCTTTTTGGGATTTTCTTTTACATACAGTACTTTTGAAATCAAGGCGCCGCATTGTCCCACGACCGCTCTTCCCGGCTCGAAATGAACCTGCTGGCCCGGCCGTATTTTGACATGATCACTGAAAATCTTGAAATAAGAGTCGAAATCGGCGATCGGGTGGGCGTCCGGATTTTCGTAATCGATACCCAATCCGCCTCCAAAATTGAGATGCTCGGGAAATATCTGGTATTCGGCCAGTTTTTGCTGGATATTTTCTACTTTATTGCACAGAGATCTGAAATCATTCAGTTCCAATATCTGGGAACCGATATGAAAATGAATTCCGATCATTTTTACGTGAGATAATCCCGGTAAAATCTTCAAAACATCTTCTAATTGATTAGAGTCAATTCCGAATTTTTTATCACTCGATCCGGTATTGATATTCTGATGAGTGCTGGCGCTTACATCCGGGTTAAGCCTTAATGCAACCGATGCAACTTTCCCTTTTTGTGAAGCCAGTTCGTCGATTACCTGTAGTTCGGGAATGGACTCCGCATTAAAGCAGAAAATATCGTTATCCAGCCCCAGTTTGATTTCCCAATCGGCTTTTCCGACTCCTGCAAAAACAATCCGGGAAGCCGGGAATCCGGCATCCAGAGATGCCTGTATTTCACCTCCGCTAACACAATCGGCGCCGAGTCCGTATTCTTTTATAGCAGATAAAATCCGGGGATTGGCATTGGCTTTTACTGCATAATGAAGATGGTATCCGTATTGTTTAGCCTGGGAAGTTAATGTTGTCAAGGTTTCTTTTAACAACTCCATATCATAATAATAAAAGGGAGTCTGTAATGCTTCCAGTTTTTGGGTCGGAAATGCTGTTTTCATTCTCTTCTTTTGTTCTCGTTTTTTTATTTTTCTATCAGGTATCCGTTCTCGCATTTTCTCACTTTTCCTGGAAAATCGTGTACGAATTGATAATTGTGGGTCGACATGATGACTGCTGTACCTGTTTCACAAATATCATGCAATATCCTTACGATCTGACTTCCTGTTTCAGGATCGAGGTTTCCGGTGGGCTCGTCGGCCAGGATGATTTTCGGGGAGTTCAACAGCGCCCTGGCAATCACGATCCGTTGCTGTTCTCCTCCTGAGAGTTCGTGAGGGAATTTGTATCCTTTGTTCAGCATGCCTACTTTTTCAAGAACTTCATTGATCCGGTGCTGAATTGTCGATTTATCTTTCCAATCGGTAGCTTTGAGTACAAACTCCAGATTTTTTTCGACCGAACGGTCGGTTAGAAGCTGGAAGTCCTGGAATACGATTCCCAATTGACGGCGCAACCAGGGGATTTCTTTATTTTTTATTTTTCTCAGGTCATAATCGAATACCGATGCTTCTCCCATGCTGACGGGCATTTCGCAATAAATCGTTTTGAGCAAGGTACTTTTTCCCGAGCCCACTTTCCCGATTACATACAGAAACTCACCTTTTTGTACCTCGAGGTTTACGTCTTTTAAAATAATGTTTTCCTCGCGACAAATCTCCACATCCTTATAACGGATCAGCATATCGTTTTCCATATCTTCTCTTTATTATGCCTTATGCCTTCTTTTCAATTCTTTAGCCAGATCTTCCAGGCGGAATCCTTTATAAGTAAGCATCACAATGAGGTGATAAAGCAGGTCGGAAGCTTCATAGAGCAGGCGGTCGTCGTTATTATTCATGGCTTCGATCACTGTTTCAACGGCTTCTTCACCGACTTTCTGAGCCATCCGGCCAATTCCTTTATTAAATAAGGAGGTGGTGTATGATCCTTCCGGCATTTCCTGCCTGCGGCGGATAATAAAATCCTGCAGATACTTGAGGAACATAATATCTTCTGTGTTTTTCTCATTAAAACACGTATCGGTTCCTTTATGGCAAACGGGTCCTTCCGGATTTGCCTTAATCAGCAAAGCATCTCCGTCGCAATCTTCATCGATTGATACGACATACAGGAAATTACCGCTTTCTTCTCCCTTGGTCCACAACCGGTTTTTTGAACGGCTGAAAAACGTTACTTTTCCGGTTTCTTTTGTTTTCTCTAAAGATTCGGGATTCATATAACCCAACATCAGAACTTTATTGGTACAGCTATCCTGAATGATTGCGGGTATCAATCCGCCCATTTTGTCAAAGTCCAATTGCATATATTTATTTTTTCAATTTGCCTGCAAAGTTAATCAATTATTTGAATTGTATTCTTTGAAATCCGATCAACCGGTCGTACCTTCCTCCATGAGGTTTGTAATAAACATAAGCAGCATATTCATTTTCAGTCTGGAAGAAATTTCCCTCGATCAATGCTGTCGATAATACTCCCGATTTGCTGTCTTTCGTAACATACATATAATTATAATACCCTTGTTTGAGAATCAGAGTCTTAATATATCCTTGTTCTGTTTCGCTGTACTCCATCCGGCTGCGTTCGTCGGCAATATTATTAAATATTTCACTCAGGATATATACGTTTTCCTTGAAAGGCTGTTTAGCCGGAAGATAAAAATGTGCGAAGAAATAATCCGATTCGATGTCGTATTCCACTTCATCCTGGTTGCGGATAAAGTATTTTCCGTTGGTATCTTCATCGTACGAATAAGTCCGGTCCGCCCGTATTTTATCCGGTCGGATATTCGCATGATAATACGGAGCATGAAATTCAATATCTTCGATTCCTAATCCGTTGTATTTAAACGATGTTACTTCTATTTTCCGGTACTCGTTGCCGGCATCGAAAATCAGTTTGGGATTGTGTGTGTAAGTCAACTCGTTGGGTTTGATATTCTGTGGTTGGAGCGGTCCCACACCATTGTCCCGGCGGTTGTTCTGGTATACAAAGACTTTCAGATCCTGCATGGGAGAGATCCGGTTATCGGTATACTTCATGTTGAGGTTCACCTGTTGGTGGGAAAGGTTCGTATCGATATCCGTTATCGAAGAAGCGCCCATCGTGAGGCCGACTTCCGGTTCGACAACAGAGAAACAGGCTGTCAGTACAGGCTTATCCTGGTCGCTTTCTTTGAAAACTTTGACTACGTAATTGCCCGAAACTTTCATGGTCAGATCCTGATTCGGAAAATAAATCTTATAATTGATGTAATCTACATAGGTACCCATAGAGTTGAAATAGTCTTGTATCGGCATATTCTGAAAGCCGCTCATATACTCGTGCTGCAATAATTGAGAAGGCTTCCAGTCGGCATTGCAATGAGTAAGAGTATAGGTGTAGCGTTGCGCTTGCTCGCTCAGTTCGTCAAAACTCACTTCTATTGTTTCTCCGCTTTCCAGTCCGATAACAGGAGGAATTTCCCAATTGTCTGTCACACACACACGAATCGTTTTGATCTTATCGGAAAAGGCTTCAGTCCGGAATCCCTGGGCGAATAATGGACTAAAAGCCAACGATAAGCAAAAAGCCAGTAAAGTTATTTGTGTTTTCATATTGCAAATGTGGGAATTTTTTCTTATCTTTACAAAACGATTTTTAAAATAAATTGTGTGAAATGATTTCATGGAAGCATCATTATTGTATCTACTCTTGGGATTTATTGCCGGAGCCATTCTGGCAGGGGTTGTTGTCTTTTCTTTGATTAGTTCTAAAACTACACCGAGGTCGTTGTATGAAGAAAAAAACAACGCCTTTAATGAAGCCAATGTCCTGTTTAAGGCCGAAGTCCAGAAATCTTCCCTGTATAAGGAAGAGACCGAAACGCTGAAAGCCGAGATCAGGCAACAACAGGAGTTTCTTCAGGAGTTGAATAAACAAGCGGCAGAGTTGGCTGCCAATAATACGTTTTTAAACGAAAAGTTGGAATCAGGTAGGGCCGAAATAGAAGATATCCGCAAGCAATTCAATCTCGAATTTGAATATATTGCTTCGAAAATCCTGGAGGAGAAAACTCAGAAATTTACTCAGCTCAATAAGGATAATCTGGATCATATACTGAAACCACTGGGTGAAAACCTTGAAGTTTTCAGAAAAAAAGTGGAAGAAGTGTACGATATAGAAGCTAAAGAGCGTTTTTCCCTTGGAAAGGAAGTCGAAAAACTGGTATTGCTTAACCGGAAGATCAGCGAAGAGGCTAATAATCTGACCAATGCCCTGAAAGGAAGTTCCAAAACGCAGGGCGATTGGGGGCAGATGATCCTCGAAAATATCCTGGAGAAATCGGGATTGGTGAAGGGCCGGGAATATGATGTTCAGGAATACCTGAAAGACGAAGAGGGGCATTACCTCAGAAATGAAGAGGGCGCCCGGATGCAGCCTGATGTCATTATCAGCTATCCCGATAACCGGAAAGTTATTATCGATTCGAAAGTATCATTGACGGCCTACACCCGGTATGTTGTAGCAGAAGATCCAGGAGAGCAGAAATCAACCATTACCGAGCATTTGCGGTCGGTTCGCCGGCATATCGACGAACTTAGCCGTAAAAACTACCAGGATTTCGCTCCCAGTCTTGATTTCGTGATGATGTTCGTTCCGAATGAGCCGGCTTATTCGCTTGCGATGCAGTATGATCCTGAGTTATGGCAGTATGCCTATGACAAGCGTATATTGCTGATCAGTCCTACCAACCTGATTGCTTCCCTTAAACTGATTGTCGATCTCTGGAAACGGGAATATCAGAACGAGAATGCTCAACAGATCGCTGAGCGGGGAGCAGCCTTGTATGATAAATTTGTCGGCTTTGTCGAGAACCTGAACCATGTCGGAGTCAGTCTTGAAAAGGCTCAGAAAAGTTACCTCGAAGCTTTCGGCCAGTTAAAAGAGGGGAGAGGCAATCTGATCGGACAGGCTGAGAAGCTCCGGGAACTGGGTGTGAAAACAAAAAAGAAGCTGCCTTTATAAAAGAGGATAAAAAAAACATTCCCAAAAATTTTTGTTTACAAAAAAAGTCCTTATCTTTGCAGTCGCAAAATCGAGGTGTAGCGCAGCCCGGCTAGCGCACCTGCTTTGGGAGCAGGGGGTCCCAGGTTCGAATCCTGGTACCTCGACAGGAAAAAAGGAAGGTGTCCCAAAAGGATGCTTTCTTTTTTTGTTAAGTCGCGGTTTGCACGTTGATATTTTTTATTTTTATGGTCAAGTAGGATCAGCGTTAAAACTTGAGGGATTTTGGATTTAGGCATATAATTTACACAATCTAAACAAGAAGAATGCTTTATCCTTTACCCCTCTGAAAACTCTTCTAAAGGTTTTAACCTTAGCATTGAAAGATTCAGACGCCGCA
>JAVBRK010000010.1:0-11197 GCA_031548005.1 Bacteroidales bacterium | reverse complement strand
CTGATATATTCATTGTAACTAAGCTTCGAACACTTAAAGTTACTGATAATCAGTCATTTGACCAATTCTTTTATGCTAACATTTGTTAATATAACTCATTGTTTTTTAGATAGTTAATTAATTATTTACCGAAGTATTGATTATGAAGAAAATGAATAATAAAATACAGTTATTTGAAGAACGGAAAGTCCGATCTATATGGGACGAAGAAGCTGAAGAATGGTATTTTTCAATTGTTGATGTAGTTGGAGTACTAACAGATAGTCCAAATCCGAATAATTATTGGAAAGTACTGAAAAACAGACTAAAGAAAGAGGGAAGTCAGTTGGTTACAATTTGTAACCAACTGAAAATGCAATCTTCTGATAGTAAATATTACAAAACAGATGTTGTTGATACAGAACAACTTTTTCGATTAATCCAATCTATCCCATCGCCCAAGGCTGAACCATTTAAACTATGGTTAGCCGAAATAGCGAAACAACGGCTTGATCAACTTCAAGATCCCGAACTCTCCATAGAACAGGCAATGACTGACTACAAACGTTTGGGTTATTCTGACAATTGGATCAACCAACGTTTAAAGAGTATTGAGATTCGCAAGGACTTGACTGATGAATGGAAACGGCTTGGTTTAGAGGAAGGCTTAGAGTTTGCTGTGCTTACTGATATTATTTACCAAACATGGGCAGGTAAAAACGCCAAAGAGTACAAGAAGTTTAAAGGCTTGAAGAAAGAAAATCTTCGTGACAATATGACCAACAAAGAATTGGTATTGAATATGCTTGCCGAATTGTCCACCAAGGAAATTTCAGAAACTACGAATCCTGAATCTTTTCCTGAACACGAAGATGTAGCACGTCGCGGAGGAAATATAGCCAAAGAAGCTCGTTTGAAACTGGAGTCAGAAACAGGAAAGAAAGTGGTAAGCCCACTCAATGCAAAAAGCATTCACGCTATCGAACAAAAAAGAGATGAAGAAAATGAATGATTTGTTATCCAATATTGATAATATACATACAACAGAATTAGGTATAGTGCGGATAAAGAAAAATCTTTCTTTAGAAACCAATGATGTTGTAAGTTGGTGCAAGCAACAAATTCAGCAAGCAAATAGTATCGTTAGGAAAGGTAAAAATTGGTATGCATCTATCAATAATGTAGTAATAACCGTAAATGCTAACAGCTATACCATAATAACCGCCCATAAAAAACAGAAAGTCAAGCGATAATCTAACCGATGATAATCGTTTTATCTGTATCGTATTTGTGCCATCAACTTGCAATTTACTGATATTCAGTAGTGGTTTGTTTTGAGGAAGTGAATTACGAAAAAAGATTATACCTTTGCGATTGAACCGGTCCATAAAGCCGGATAAAAAGTCATGAAACGAATTGTCTCAATTCTGTTTTTTATAGGAATTTTCCATATCGCTTTCGCCCTGCCTGTCAAGGTCGGAGCCGAATGTACCGGCGAATACTTCCCTTTACTGAAAGGGAAACGCATAGCCGTGATGTCCAATCACACAGGGATGGTGGGCAATGAACATTTAGTCGATCTCTTGAAACGTTCGGGGTTCAATATCGTTGCCATTTTCGCGCCCGAACACGGATTCAGGGGTAGTGTAGATGCCGGCGAACACATATCTAACGATGTAGATGCCAAAACCGGAATCCCCATTCTTTCATTGTACGATGGAAATGCCGGTAAACCCAAAGATAAAGATATGAAACTTTTCGATATCCTGGTTTTCGATATTCAGGATGTCGGCTTGCGTTTTTATACATACTACGCCTCCATGGTGCGGATGATGGATGCCTGTGCCGGAAATAAGAAAAAAATGATTGTCCTTGACCGGCCAAATCCCAACGGACAATATGTAGACGGACCTATCCTGGACATGAAGTACAAATCGAGCGTCGGATGGCTGCCGATCACCATCGTGCATGGAATGACCCTGGGAGAGATCGCCCGCATGACCAACGGAGAGAAATGGCTTCCCGGGGGAAAGACATGCGATTTAACCGTTGTAAAATGTAAAAATTACACCCATCAGACCGTGTACCGGCTTCCGGTCGCCCCCTCCCCTAACCTGCCGGATATGAAATCGGTATACCTTTATCCGTCGACTTGTTATTTCGAAGCAACTCCTGTGAGCCTGGGGCGTGGGACTAAATTTCCATTCCAGGTCTACGGCCATCCTGATATGAAAGGATATACCTTCAATTTTACTCCGCGCAGCATTTCCGGAGCGAAGAATCCTCCACAATTGAACAAAATCTGTTATGGCGTCGACCTGAGGCAAATTCCGGATGAAAAGATCCGGGGAAAAGGAATCGATCTAAGCTACATCATCGATGCCTACAATCATCTGAATATAGGCGACCGTTTCTTCAGTTCTTTTTTTGAAAAACTGATCGGCGTAGATTATGTACGCAAAATGATTAATGAAGGCAAATCAGCTTCAGAGATCAAAGCCCGATGGCAGGAGGATGTCGAAAAGTTCAAAGAACAACGCAAGCCCTACCTGTTATACCCTTAATTCTCCAAAGGGATTCTTAAGCTTTATCTTTCCCGGCTCTCATGCTATCCCAGATCAGGTAAGCAATGATGGCTATATAAACGAACAGGGCCGAGACCTCCGACAAGGGGTTTTCCAGCCATTTGATATTGACCAGATTAATATCCTGGAAACGGAGCACAGCACTCACAACCCCCATCAAAGCCCCTCCGGCAATAAATCCGGAAGCCAGAAGCGTTCCCTTTTCTAACCGGGCTTTGTTCACCCCCGGATCTTTCGAGCGGGAACTGACATACCAACTGATGGCTCCACCCACCAGAAGCGGGGTATTTAACTCCAAAGGGATGAACATTCCCAAAGCAAAAGCCAGAGCAGGGACTTTAAATAAAGTCAACAAGATAGCCAAAGCAGCGCCGATGCCGTAGAGTAGCCAGGGGGCCCCGGATCCCGACATCAGCGGTTCGATTACAGCAGCCATAGCATTTGCCTGCGGTGCGCTGAGTTGTCCTGTCGTAAATCCGTAGGTCTTGTTCAGAATCATAATAACACCTCCGACTGTTGCTGCAGAAACCAATGTTCCCAGAAATTTCCAGGCTTCCTGCTTGGCAGGGGTTGTTCCAAGCCAATAGCCGATCTTCAGATCGGTGATAAAGCCTCCCGCCATAGACAAAGCGGTACAGACAACTCCTCCCATGATCAGGGCGGCCACCATTCCGGTCGTTCCTTTCAGTCCCACGGCAACTAAAACCACCGAAGCGAGGATCAGAGTCATCAAAGTCATTCCCGACACCGGATTCGTACCGACTATGGCAATAGCATTGGCCGCAACCGTTGTAAAAAGAAAAGCAATAAAAGTCACCAGCAGCCACCCCACCAGGGCATACAGCAGATTGGGTATTACTCCAAAATAGAAAAAGGCCAGAATCAGAATCAGAACAGTCAAACTACCGACCGTGATGATTTTCATGGGGATATCGCGTTGCGTACGTAAAACATTTTTTTCAACTCCGGCCTCTTTATTTTTAAATTCCCGGGACGCTAATCCTACCGCACCTTTAATGATGCTCCAGGAACGAATGATACCAATCACTCCCGCCATGGCAATGCCACCGATACCGATGCTGCGGGCGTATTCCCGGAATATCATCTCCGGAGACATCTCTCCTATCGCAGTAGTAATTGCAGGATTCCACTGGTTCAAAACGATATCTCCCCAAAAAGCCGACATCAGGGGTATAATGATAAACCAAACAAGAAAAGAACCGGCACAGATAATGGTGGCATATTTCAACCCGACAATATATCCTAATCCCAGGACAGCCGCCCCGGTATTAATTTTAAATACGACCTTCCCTTTTTCAGCCAGCATATGGCCGGCTCCGATCAGGCGGGAAGTCACGATTTCATTCCACCAACCGAAAGTAGCGACGATAAAATCGTACAATCCTCCGATCAGGCCGGCAGTAATCAACGGTTTTACCTGATTCCCCCCTTTCTCTCCGGAAACAAGGATCTGAGTAGTTGCCGTAGCTTCCGGGAAAGGATATTTTCCATGCATATCCGATACAAAATATTTCCGGAATGGAATCAGGAATAAGATTCCCAGACAGCCGCCCAGTAAAGAACTGATAAATACCTGCCAGAAACTGACAGTTAACTCGGGATATTTAGCCTGCAAAATGTACAAGGCCGGAAGGGTAAAAATCGCTCCGGCAACAATCACTCCGGAACTGGCTCCGATCGACTGAATGATCACATTCTCGCCTAAAGCATTCTTCCGGTTGGCTGCGCCTGAAACTCCCACAGCGATAATGGCAATCGGGATAGCAGCTTCAAAAACCTGACCGACCTTTAGCCCCAGGTAAGCAGCAGCAGCCGAAAACACAACAGCCATCAACAACCCCCAAACCACCGACCAGACAGAAACCTCCGGATAATTTTCAGATGGAGACATCACCGGGCGGTATTCTTCTCCCGGTTTTAATTCACGGTAAGCATTTTCAGGTAAACCCGACTGTTTTTCATCGATCGTATCCATTGTTATCAATTCTTAAATTAAAAGCAAAAGTACTGATTTTGCACGATATTTTGCAAAGCAAAAGGAAATAAGTTAATTTTGTAGGGAAATTGCACGCAAAAAATGACTCAAAAATATCCTTCGGCATTACTTGATAATGCGGTAAACGAATTTGCCAAATTACCGGGAATCGGCCGGAAAACAGCCCTGCGACTGGTACTTCATGCGCTGAAGCGCACGCCGGAAGAAGTCTCTAATTTCGGACAAGCGATCATTAACCTGCGTAACCATGTGAAGTATTGTTCCGTTTGTCACAATATTTGCGACGACGGAATTTGCAGTATTTGTAACGATCTTTCCCGGGACAGCGGATTGGTCTGTGTAGTGGAAAACATTCGGGAAGTCATGGCCATTGAAAATACCGGACAATTTCATGGAGTATATCATGTTTTGGGAGGTATTATTTCTCCGATGGACGGGATCGGACCTGCCGACCTGGAGATTGAAAGCCTCACGGAACGAATCAGATCAGGGGGAGTAAAAGAAGTCATACTGGCCCTCAGTACAACGATGGAAGGAGATACGACTAATTTTTATATTTACCGGAAGTTGTCGGGACTCGATACTTCAATCAGTGTCATTGCACGTGGAATTTCAATCGGAGATGAAATAGAATATGCCGACGAGATTACGCTGGGCCGTTCTATTGTAAACAGAACCGCATTCAACGACTCATTTAGAATATAAAACAATTCATTTCAAAACATATTGGGAAGCTCAAGTACAAGCTCTCATATAAAACTGATTATTATGGTTATAGCTGTAGATTTCGACGGGACTATTGTAGAACATGCTTATCCGAAAATCGGACGTCCGATTCCGTTTGCCATCGATGTATTGAAGAAAATTCAGGAAACGGGCCTGCATCAGTTAATTTTGTGGACTGTAAGAGAAGGCGATTTATTGGATGAAGCTATTAAATATTGTGAAGAAAAAGGCTTGAAATTTTATGCCGCCAACAAAAATTATCCGGAAGAAGAATTAGCCGGATCTTCCCGCAAACTGACTGCAGATTTATTTATCGATGACAGGAATCTGGGAGGGCTTCCGGATTGGGGTATTATCTATAAACTGGTACTGGCGGGAGGAAACAACCTGTACCGCTTTGAAGAACTGATGGGCCAGGATGAAACAAATCCGAGAAAAGAAGAAAAAAACTTCTTTATCCGCTTGGGAGAAGCCTGGGACAAAGCGCGTGGAAAAGGATATTAAACGATGAAACTATCCGTTGTTATTGTCAACTACAATGTCAGGTATTACCTCGAACAATGCCTGCTTTCGGTTTTATCGTCTTTAAAAGACCTGGAGACCGAGGTTTTTGTAGTAGATAATAATTCATCCGACGGTTCCCTCGAATACCTGCAACCTAAATTTCCCGGAGTTACATTCATTGCAAATCATGATAACCCCGGATTTTCAAAAGCCAACAACCAGGCTATCCGGCAATCTACAGGAAAATACGTGTTACTATTGAACCCGGACACGGTAGTCGGAGAAGATACCTTACAAAATGTCTGCCGGTTTATGGACGATCATCCGGACGCCGGGGGATTAGGGGTCAAGATGATCGATGGCTACGGCCGGTTTCTTCCGGAGTCCAAACGCGGGTTCCCGTCGCCCTGGAACTCTTTCTGCAAAATGACCGGAATTTCCCGGATTTTCCCCCGTTCTCCATTATTCGGAAAATATCACTTAAAATACCTGGAGGAAAACAAAGTTCACCGGGTCGACGTTCTGGCAGGAGCATTTATGCTGTTACGACGGGAAGTTTTAAATAAAACCGGTTTATTGGATGAAACTTTTTTCATGTATGGAGAAGATATCGATTTATCCTACCGTATCACACAGGCCGGCTATCATAATTATTACGTTCCCGAAAAGATCATTCATTACAAAGGAGAGAGTACCAAAAAAGACTTCCGGTATGTCCAGGTTTTCTACGAGGCCATGTTGATTTTTTTCAAAAAGCATTATCCGCACTATAGTAAATTTTATGGACTCTTTGTCCAGTCCGGTATTTATTTTGCCGGAAGCCTGTCTGCTTTAAAGAAAATGATTTTCAGAAAAAAAACAGGCGATACAGGGTATCCCAACCCCTCGATAAACCATAAACCGGCCCTTGTTTTTAATACAAAGAAAGATACCTACAAGGAAATTATCAATCAAATAGATACAAAAGGGACAAAAATGCATTTCTGGATTTACCACCCGGATATCGAAGTAGCCATTGCTCCAGACAAAATATTAACCGGTAAAAATATTGAAGAATATGGTCTTATTGGAAAATGACACGATTAAACTGCGGGCATTGGAACCCGAAGACCTCGATGTTTTATATCGTTGGGAAAACAAACCCGAATTATGGGCCTGCGGATCGACTCTTGCTCCATACTCCAGATTTGCCCTGAGGGAATATATCTCGGAATCCCGGAGAGACATCTTCCAATCTCGCCAACTAAGATTGATGGTGGTACTGAAAGCCGGCAACATTCCTGCCGGAACAATTGATTTATACGATTTCGACCCGATGAACCTGAGAGCCGGAGTCGGTATCTTACTCGATTCCGAATACAGAAAAAAAGGATTAGGATCGCAGGTACTGGAACTGATCAGACAATACGCTTTCGATTTTCTTCTGTTGAAGCAACTTTACGCCTATGTACCCAAGAACAACACCAACAGCATGAAGCTTTTTACAAAATGCGAATATGTTCAAACAGGATGCCTGAGTAAATGGTTGAAACGAAAGAATTATTTTGAAGATGTTTTTTTATTACAATTAATCAATCCTGGTATAAAATCCTGAGAAGTATTTTCAGTTCAAAAAAGGCCGTTTCGGAAAATTGGCCCAGGATTTATATCTGTTCCCGAGTTTCGAGAGCGCCCTCTTCCAGCAGATTTCGCCCTCGTTTTTCATCATTTGAAATTTATCCGATTCGCTAACGACCCACGAATTACAAGATATTTCGTTTTCTAACTGATTTTTGCCCCAACCCGAATATCCCAGAAAAAACTTAACCGAATCGGCCGGATTCCCTTTGGAAAGGTACGATTTAATTACATCAAAATCGCCGTCGAAATATAATCCATTACCAATCGGAGTTGTTGAAGGAACCAGATCTCCCAGGGTATGAATAAAAAATAAACGGTTAGTACCCACCGGACCTCCCTGAAAAATCGGGATGTCTGGAATAGACTCCAGCCCCTGAAAATAGTCGTTCACCTTTTGGTCGAGCGGTTTATTCAATACAAAACCCATAGAACCGTGCTCCAGATCGTGCTCAACCAGCAATACCACACTCCGGCCGAAATACCGGTCGTTCATGAAAGGCTCAGAAATCAGAATACACCCTTTTTCTGGCTTTACATGATTATTTTCAATCCGGAATATATCAAATTCATCAGACATGCCTTGTGAGTTTTTTATTTACGGCTGCAATTTAATTGATTCAACCGGAAATTCCAAAAACAAATTATTAATCTTTATTTATTATCTGTATATTAATAATTTACAATTAAAACTCATAGAATTCGAATGTATTTTAATCATCTTCACCCATAAATGTGAACAATTTTGGCTTTTTCTCAGTTCTTATTATTATCCAGTACAATATTGAACAATCACATTGAATAGGAGGGCTTACATGACAATTTACTCAGAAGGAATACAGCAGATTTACAAAAACTACCGGTCTGAAGTCGAAAAAATAAGAAGGATGCTGAAACATCCGTTGACATTGACCGAAAAGATACTCCTGACCCATTTATACGACCAAAATTCCTTAAGAAATTTTCAACGGGGAGAAGATTACGTCAATTTCCTCCCCGATCGTGTCGCCATGCAGGATGCAACCGCCCAAATGGCTTTATTGCAATTCATGAACGCAGGAAGAAAAACAACAGCTGTTCCGACCACAGTTCATTGCGATCACTTAATCCAGGCTTACCATTCTGCAGCCGTCGATCTGGCTGAAGCAGAAAATGTAAACAAGGAAGTTTATGATTTTTTACGCTCGGTATCCAACAAATACGGTATCGGATTCTGGAAACCGGGAGCCGGAATCATTCACCAGGTGGTATTTGAAAACTACGCCTTTCCCGGGGGACTGATGATCGGTACCGATTCGCACACTCCGAATGCCGGCGGTTTAGGTATGATCGCCATCGGAGTCGGAGGATCGGATGCTATGGATGTCATGGCCGGAATGCCCTGGGAGTTGAAGATGCCCAAAATCATCGGAGTGCGGCTCACCGGAAAAATGAACGGTTGGACCACCCCGAAAGACATCATTCTCAAATTAGCCGGGATGCTGACCGTGAAAGGGGGAACCAATGCTGTGATCGAATACTTCGGTCCGGGAACAGAAACCTTTTCTGCCACTGGCAAAGGTACCATTTGCAATATGGGAGCGGAGGTCGGCGCCACCACCTCCATTTTCCCCTATGATTCAAAAACGGGAGAATACCTTATCGCTACAGAGAGAGGCGAAATCGCATCTTACTGCGAATCGATCAGACAAGATCTTCAGGCCGATCCGGAGGTATACCAGTCTCCGGAAAAGTTTTATGACCGGGTGGTCGAAATAGATTTAAGTACACTTGAGCCTTACATCAACGGCCCATTCACTCCAGATGCTGCTTATTCCATTTCAGAATTCGGAAAAATAGTCGTCGAGAAAGGGTATCCGAGGCATCCGGATACAGGACTGATCGGATCGTGCACCAATTCGTCCTATGAAGATCTGAGCAAAGCCGCATCCATAGCCCGGCAGGCTAAAGAAAAAGAACTGGAAGTGAAAAGCCGGTTGCTGATCAATCCGGGATCAGAGCAAATACGCCTGACAGCCGAACGAGACGGAATATTGGATGCTTTCAACAGCATCGGAGGGGTATTGATGGCCAATGCCTGCGGTCCTTGTATCGGACAATGGAAAAGAGATTCGGATGTTCCCGACCGGATTAATTCCATTATCAATTCCTACAACCGGAATTTTGCCAAACGAAACGACGGAAATCCGAACACCTGTTCATTTATCGCTTCCCCCGAAATCGTCATGGCCATCACCATCGCAGGCGATCTGTGCTTCAATCCGCTAAAAGATACGCTGACTAACAAAAAAGGAGAAAAGATACTCTTAGAACCTCCTGTTGGCTATGAGCTTCCGGAAAAAGGCTACGTGAAAGACACCCAAGGCTATTTGCCTCCGGATGCCGGAAGTGCGGAAGAAATTCTCATCTCTCCGGATTCTAAAAGACTGCAACGGCTGCAACCGTTTCCGGCATGGAGCGAAAAAGATACAGCCGATATGGCATTGCTGATCAAGGTAAAAGGTAAATGCACCACCGACCACATTTCAATGGCCGGCCCCTGGCTTCGCTTCCGCGGACACCTCGAGAATATTTCCGACAACATGCTGATCGGAGCAATCAATGCTTTCAACGATCAGGCAAATTCGGTACTCGACCCTTATTCAGGAACATATAAGGCCGTTCCGGCCCTGGCCAGAGAATACAAAAATGCAGGAATAGGCTCGGTCGTAATTGCTGAAGAAAATTACGGAGAGGGATCTTCCCGCGAACATGCAGCCATGGAGCCCCGTTTTTTGAATGTCAAGGTCATTATTGCCAAGTCATTTGCACGCATTCATGAAACCAACCTGAAAAAACAAGGAATGTTAGCCTTGACTTTTACAGATAAAGCCGATTATGACCGGGTTCGTGAAGGAGACCGGATCTCTGTTAGCGGATTAGATAGCTTCCAACCGGAAAAGAAGCTACAGGTCGTGCTTCACCACAGCGATCAGACATCCGAGTCGTTTAAAGTTTCGCATTCCTACAACGAATTACAAATCGGATGGTTTAAATCCGGGAGCGCCCTAAATGCCATGAAATTATGAAAATCGAACAAAAAAACAAACAACTGATCGTTCCCGATCATCCCACTATACCCTATATTGAAGGAGACGGAATTGGGAAAGAGATCTGGAATGCTGCGCAGCAAGTAATCGACCTGGCTATCGAGGTTTCTTATTCAGGAAAAAAGAAGATCGAGTGGAAAGAGTTATTAGCCGGAGAAAAGGCGTTCGAACGAACCGGAAGCTGGCTTCCGGAAGAAACCATGAGCGCTTTCCGCGAATATCTCGTCGGAATTAAAGGGCCGCTGACTACTCCCGTAGGTACAGGAATCCGGTCTCTGAATGTTGCATTAAGACAGGATCTGGATCTGTTCGCCTGTGTAAGGCCCGTAAAATGGTTCCAGGGAGTCGAAACACCGGTAAAACAACCCCAGAAAGTAAATATGGTCATTTTCAGGGAAAATACAGAAGATATTTATGCAGGAATCGAATGGATGCAGGGAACCGAAGAGGTAAACAAAGTACTGCAATTTCTGGAAAAAGAAATGAAGGTACAAAAAATTCGCTTCCCGGAAACATCGTCCATCGGCATAAAACCGGTTTCAAAAGAAGGTTCCGAGCGCTTAGTCCGGTCTGCAATCCAGTATGCATTGGATCATAGACTGCAAAAAGTGACACTGGTTCACAAAGGGAACATTATGAAATTCACGGAGGGGGGCTTCAGAAAATGGGGGTATGAGTTA
>JAVBRK010000101.1:0-11976 GCA_031548005.1 Bacteroidales bacterium | reverse complement strand
ATTTTAATTATCAATTATTAATTGGTAATTACTTTGTGGGCAGTGATGGATTCGAACCACCGAAGGCGTAAGCCAGCTGAGTTACAGTCAGCCCCATTTGGCCACTCTGGTAACTGCCCTTAATTTTTCTTATCTGACTGAACAATACCGAATCCTCTGATCGGCTTTTTTGAGCCTCTTGTCGGATTCGAACCAACGACCCCGAGATTACAAATCACGTGCTCTGGCCAACTGAGCTAAAGAGGCGTAAAACAATCAAATAGCCGTTTCGACATCACACAAAATGAGGCGAAACGGCTGCAAATTTAGGCATATTTTTTGTATCTGCAAAATATCTGCCCTAATTTTTTTATTTGTTTCTCTGCTTTTCCTTAAGTTTCATCAATTGCTTTTCCAATGCCTCCACCACAACATCGATAGACTCTTCGAATGTATCGCTTGTTTTGGTTGCAAACAAATCCGGCCCCGGAACCTCGAGTTTTACCGCAGCCTCCTTATTCATAGCCGTTTCAGGCTTAACAACTTTCAATATAACTTCAGCAACAAGAATACCATCATGATACTTTTCCAGTTTACCGACTTTCTTTCCGATAAACGTTTCCAACTGCTGGCTTACCTCAAAATGAACAGGTTTAATTCTGATTTCCATAATTACCTCCTTGATTATTTCAGGCCCTCGGATGCGCCTGGTGATACACTTTTTTTAACTCTTCAAAGGTCGTATGAGTATATACCTCTGTGGATGACAAACTGACATGTCCTAAAATTTCTTTTACGGCATTCAGATCAGCTCCATTGTTTAACATGCTCGTGGCAAAAGAATGCCTTAAAACGTGGGGACTGCGCTTTGATAAGTTGGGGACTCCGGATAACTTACGGTTAACAATACCATAAACAATACTATTGGACAACCGCTTTCCATTTTCCCGGATAAAAAACGCAGGCTCCGTTCGACAAACTCCGGCTTCACTCCTTGCCTCCAGATAGGCATTTATAACTTCTTTCAAATCACCCGAAAAAGGAATTAAACGTTGCTTATTCCTTTTTCCGGTCACCTTCAGAAGACCGGATGCAACATCCACATCAGCATCGTCTAATCTTACCAGCTCAGCACAACGAATCCCCGTAACATAAAACACTTCCAGAATCGTTCGGTCACGTATCGCCTCGAAAGAATCCTCCGGTACCGACTCATTCAATACCACCTCCATATCTGATTCTTTAACAAAATTAGGCAGGGCTTTGTTCGATTTCGGACCTGAAACCCGCTTTACAGGATTCGTATCTACCTGACCTACACGATGCAGATACCTGAAAAAAGATTTAACCGCGCTCAACTTCCGGTTTACCGACAATGGGGAATAACCAGCTCCCATCAGAGCAACAATCCAACGTCGCACCACGACTGCATCGATCTGATCAGGAACAAATTCCGACTTTTCAGAAAGCACGAAATCTTTAAACTGATTCAAATCATTGCAATACGAAAAAACCGTATGAGAAGAAAAAGCCTTCTCATAACGGAGATATTGTAAAAAAGAATCAATCAGCATGAGCTGTTGCAGTTATTTACAACAAAGATAATAAAAAAACTGATTATTCCTCGGTATTTTGCATTTTTTGTACGTAAACAGCATGAATCTTTTGTTTCCTTTTGTCTACCGAAGGCTTAGAAAATGCTTGTCTTCTTCTGAGTTCTTTTACAATTCCGGTCTTCTCGAATTTTCTTTTAAATTTCTTCAAGGCTCTTTCAATATTTTCGCCTTCTTTCAATGGAACAATAATCATAATTTCTTTTTATTATAAATATTTATATTTCAAAACGCTTTCGGGCTGCAAAGGTAAACATTATTCTTATCATCTGCAAAAAAGGCACAAAAAAAAGAGGCTATCTTTTGAAGATTGCCTCTAAAAATAACCCGGTAAAAGTTATTTATTTCTTTCCTGCAGATTTAGTTTCAGCAGTGTTCTCTTTTTTTGCAGAACAGCATGTTTTAGATTCTGTATTTGCTGTCTTTTTATCAGTAGAACAGCAAGACTTACTTTCTTTCTTACAGCAGGAAGCTTCTTTTTTTGTTTTATCACAGGAAGCTTCTTTTTTTACATTATCCTGGGCCATGGCTGTGAAAGAGAAGCCCATAGTGACAACTACCAATAATGACAAAAATCCCTTTTTCATACATTTAAACTATTTAAGTTTATAATTATTTCTGCAAATGTATAGTTTATTATCTTAACTATCATTTAAAAACCATTAAATATTCCTAAAAAAACGACCGGCCATACCGACCAGTCGTTTTATAAGTGAGTCAATCTACTTTCAATACCACCTCATCACCTTGATGAGCTACGGCCTCCGGAACTTCTCACACTTCCGTTAGTGCTGGAAGATCTTTCTCTTGATTGTCTGCTGCTAGCGTCAGTTTGGGCAACCTGAGCCGATCTTGCACTGCGGGTATTTGTATTTACACCTTCTTGCCGGCCGCTTCCTGTACCGGACTGTGCCATTCTTACAGTCTCCGCTTTCAACTCATTACTCATCCGGGAACTCCGGTTATTCTGATCGTTGGAGCGAACATTATTAGTATTGTTATTTTCGTTTGTACGGGTACGGGTTATGTTCTGGTCGTTAGACCGGGTACGGATACCTTGATCGTTCGAACGAATATTGTTGTTTTGTTCATTAGACCGGACATTCCGGTTGTCACGATTATCGTTATTATCGCGGCGAACATTCTGGCTGTCATTATTATTCGAACGTACAGATTTCGCATTATTATTCATCTGAGCAGCCCGGGAAGAATTATTTTGTTTGTAATTCTGAGCTGTTCTGTCAGACTGATTATAACGATTATCCTCCGCACGGTTATTTGAATTGTAGTGTGCCGAGCTACTGTAACTTGTTCTGCGATATTCAGGACGGTGATCGTACGCATAAGCATAACCACGATGGGAATGAGATGGCTTGTGATAATAAATCGGCCGTCCATAATAGTCATATCTTCCGGAGCAATATCCGTATCTCATTTGATTTCTCGGAGCCCAGAAAGCATCGATCCAAACATACCCGCGGGGAGAAGTTTCCCAATATCCGGGAATCCAGTAAGCGCCAACGTAGGGAGGCAATGACCAGTAGCCTTCAACCCAAACGTAATTTCCATAAAAACTATCCCAGGCCCAATGACCTTCGATCCAGATATAGCCCGGAGCAGGAGCCGGCATACACTGTGAAGCAACAGTCAGCATCACATTGGGAGCTAAAGGAATTCTGGCATATACTGAAACATTAACCTGCACTTGTGCTGAAACTTCCAAAGCCAGGGCAGCTAACACTGAAAGCAAAACAGTAGTAAATAATTTTGTTTTCATGACTATGTAAAATTAAAGGTGAATCTTTCGTCTTTATTGTAAGACGAGACAAGGGTGTAAATGTTTAATCAAAATACAATAATATTTGTTAAATAAAGAGATAGAATGTAAATTTAGCTCTCAAACCAATACTTTTATTTATTGTTATTGAAGTCTCATATAAATTAATTAACTTTGTATATTAAACTTTGAAAAATATGTCGAAAAATAAAATAAAAGGAATGAAATCGGGTAAACGCCTGAAAAAGCAGGATATGATCAACCGGATCGTAAACCTGTTCAATACCTACCCTAAAGAACTGATGAATTATAAGCAGGTCAGCGCCGAAATCGGAGCCACGACCCAGGTAAGTAAACTGATGGTATCAGAAATCCTGGAGCACCTCCGGGAGGACGACTTTCTAATCGGGGAAGAGCACGGAAAATTTCGCCTCAATGGACTGGGATTGATTGCCGAAGGGAAATTCGAACGACACTCCAACGGCAAGAACGCATTCCTTCCGGAAGATGGAGGACAAGCGGTATTTGTAGCCGAACGCAACTCTTTACATGCAATGAATGGCGACAAGGTGAAAGTGCAAATGTTAGCCAAGCGTAAAGGACGTACCCCGGAAGCCGAAGTGTTGGAAATACTCGAACGGGCTCAGTCAACTTTTGTCGGAGTCCTCGAAGTGGAACGAAACTATGCTTTTCTGGTGGTCGACAGCAAAATCCTTGCAAACGATATATTCATTCCAAAAGATAAACTAAAAGGTGGAGTAAGCGGACAAAAAGCCATTGTCCGTGTACAGGAATGGCCCGAGAGAGCCAAAAATCCGATAGGAGAAATCATTGACATCCTTGGAGAAGCCGGCCGGAATGATACGGAGATGCACGCGATACTGGCCGAATTCGGATTACCCTATAAATATCCTGAACCGGTAGAAAAAGCTGCCGATAAAATCCCGACCAGCATTTCCGGACAAGAAATCAAAAAACGAGAAGATTTCAGGAAAGTTACTACTTTTACAATCGACCCGAAAGATGCCAAAGACTTTGACGACGCCCTTTCCATTCGCGAACTTAAAAAAGGACTTTGGGAAATCGGCGTTCACATTGCCGATGTAACTCACTATGTAAAATCCGGCGATATCATCGATAAAGAAGCTGAAAAACGGGCTACGTCGATCTATCTGGTCGACCGGACCATACCGATGCTTCCGGAAAAACTATGTAACCAGTTATGCTCCCTCCGTCCGAACGAAGAAAAGCTGGCCTTTTCCGCCATCTTCGAGATGAACGACGAAGCCGAAGTGAAAAACTACCGGATTGCACGCACAGTTATTTGCTCCGACCGCAGATTCGCTTATGAAGAGGCCCAGCAGATTCTGGAAACAGAAACCGGAGATTTTAACAAAGAACTGTTGTTGCTGGATAAATTAGCCAAGAAACTCCGGGCAAAGCGTTTCAGTGCAGGAGCGATCAATTTTGACCGTTACGAAGTAAAATTTGAGTTGGATGAAAATGGGAAACCGGTTCGCGTTTATTTCAAAGAATCGAAAGACGCCAATAAACTGATCGAAGAATTCATGTTGTTAGCTAACAGAACAGTTGCAGAATCTGTTGGAAAAGTTCCTAAAAATAAAAAAGCGCCGAACTTTGTATACCGGATACACGATTTACCTGATCCGGAAAAAATGGAAAACTTCGCAGAATTCATCCGTCGTTTCGGCTATAAATTGAAGACGCAAGGCTCTAACTCGGACATTTCAAAAGGAATCAATAAATTGTTAGACAATGTTCAGGGAAAGAAAGAGCAAAACCTCATCGAAACAGTAGCTGTCAGAGCGATGGCTAAAGCACAATATTCAACTCACAATATCGGGCATTACGGATTGGCATTCGATTACTACACACATTTCACGTCGCCGATCCGGCGGTATCCCGACATGATGGTACATCGGTTGCTGGAACGTTATTTAGACGGAGGACGTTCGGTTCCGGAAAGCAAACTGGAAGAACAGTGCAAGCACTCTTCGTCCATGGAAAACTTAGCCGCAACAGCCGAACGGGCTTCCATCAAATACAAACAAGTGGAATTCATGTCCGATAAGCTCGGAATGACTTTCGACGGAGTTATTTCCGGTGTTACCGAATGGGGATTGTATGTCGAGTTGAATGAAAACAAGTGCGAAGGGATGGTACCAATCCGGGATCTGGATGACGATTATTATGAATTCGATGAAAAAAGCTATTGCCTGACCGGCCGGCGAAATAAGCGCCAGTACCGTTTGGGAGACGCCTTAACCATCAAAGTAGCACGAGCAAATCTCGAGCGTAAACAATTGGATTTTATGCTGGCGAAGTAATTTTCAGGACTACCTTGGCAGGGATTTACATTCATATTCCATTTTGCAAAACACGCTGTGTTTATTGCGATTTTTTTTCTTCAACATCCATGGAGGCCCGGTCGCAATATGTAAATGCTTTATGCCGTGAGATGGAATTACAACGCGATTTCTTTCATGGAGAGCCGATACATACAGTTTATTTTGGAGGAGGAACCCCCAGTCAATTAGAAGCCAACGATTTTTGGAGACTATTTATGGCACTGCAATTATTCTGTAAAGGTCGTGAAACTTCAACCGGAACTCCATTTGAAATAACTCTTGAAGCTAATCCGGATGATCTTACTCCGGAATATCTATCAGAAATCCGAAGCTTACCATTTAACCGGATCAGCCTGGGAGTTCAGAGCTTTAACGACAAAGAACTTTCTTTTCTCAACCGGAGGCATGATGCCCGCTCTGCAACCGATGCCGTAAAAAATTGCCAATCGGCTGGTTTCAGAAATATCAGCATCGACCTGATGTATGGACTCCCCGGTCAGTCCCTGAAATCCTGGAAAGATGACCTGAAAAAAGCAATCGACCTCAACATACAACATATTTCAGCTTATCATTTGATTTACGAAGAAAGTACCCCACTCTACCGGTCGCTGAAATCGGAAAAGATCACTCCCGTAGATGAAAACACCAGCGTTACTATGTTCGAGCTTTTGATGGAACAATTGAACGATGCCGGATTCGAGCACTACGAAATTTCCAGTTTTGCCCGCTCCGGATTCCGGTCACAGCACAACTCTTCCTACTGGAACGGAACTCCATACCTCGGATTGGGAGCTTCCGCTCATTCTTATGATGGAAAGAACCGGCAATGGAATGTGTCTTCAATCAGTAAGTATACCAATGCTATTAACCAGGGGATAATTCCAGCCGAACTGGAGATCTCTGATGACAAAACCATTTATAATGATTATGTTATCACCCGGGTACGTACAAAAGAAGGAATCGATCTGGACGAACTGTCCGGTTTATTCGGAGACGAAGCACGAATATATTGCCTCAAACAGGCAGATAAGCACATCCAAAAAGAAAATCTCATTTTAACCAGCAATTATTTACATCTCAGCAGAAAAGGAATTTTCATTTCAGACTCAATCATGAGCGACCTGCTCAAATAAAGTAGTTTCTTCAAAAAAAAATGTTTGCAAAAAATCAAAAGTTCTGAAGAAGCTTTTCAGATCTCAAAAAAATTACATACCTTTGCATCGCAACGGTTCGAGTTTCCTTATCGGGGAACACGATTAAAATGGGAACCGGGTGTAAATCCCGGACAGTCCCGCTGCTGTAAGCTCTTTCAAAAGTTTTGCACAATCTCAAGCCACTGTTTCAAAATTAAAAATTGACTGTAAATAAAATAACGGTCAATGTAATTTACGGGAAGGCGTGCAAAACCAGAGTAAGTCAGAAGACCTGCCGCTGCGTAATATTTATTTCGAAAGCTTTCGAGGAAAAAAGCTGAGAGACATGCTGAACAAATTACGTAGAATCATTTTATTGTTATCTGTGTTGTGCATCTCCTTTTCATGGAGTAAAGCACAGGAGGTTGTCGATACCCTGAATGGACGGTTACTGGAGGAAGTTCAGGTGACTGCGGCTCCACAACAAGTAACTTCAAGGAGTATATCACCTTTACAGGTCATGAAAGCCAATACAATCCAAAGTATCGGCGCCCTGCAGGTTTCGGATGCAATCAAATTTTTCTCCGGGATACAAGTCCGGGATTATGGAGGGATCGGCGGACTGAAAACAGTATCGATACGCAGCCTGGGCGCTAATTATACAGGAGTAGTTTACGACGGACTTCCAGTGACTGATTATCAAACGGGACAAGTCGATTTGGGGCGTTTTTCCACCGAAAACGTAGAAACAATCAGTCTGGTCACCGGAGAAAATGACGATCTTCTCCAAACAGCCGGTATGCACTCCATGGCAGGAGCAATCGACATCAAAACCAATATGCTCCAGTCCGGAACAGGAAAATCGAGTGAAGTCAAAGCCATGCTGAAATCCGGATCGTTCGGTCTGATCAATCCGGCTGTCATCTTTGGGAAGGTTCTTAATAAAACTTTTTCATTGAATGTCACAGGAGAATGGCTTAAATCCGAGGGGGATTATCCCTATACACAATATTATGGTTACAGCAAAGATTCCAGTTCAGTCGAAAAACGCACAAATTCGGATGTAAACACGTGGAAATCAGAAGTAAATTTATCCGGTCAATTTTCGAACAACGGGAAGATGCACATCAAGGCTTACTATTACGATTCGGAAAAAGGATTGCCCGGACCCGCTATTTTATACAACTCCTATTCTGGAGAGCGCACCCGGGATCAGAGCACGTTTATACAAGGAAATTACACCCAATCGCTAAATGAACGGATCAAGTTCCGTACAGGCGCCAAGTTCAATTATTCGTATATTGATTATCAAAACTTGTTTGCCGGAGGAAATTTAAACGCAGAATACTACCAGCGGGAATATACAGGCAATGCTACATTCCAATACACCTGCTCTCCGGTTTTAGCATTCTCCTGGGCTAACGATGGGGCTTACAGTAATTTCAGCAACAGTTTTAAAAATTGTCCCCTTCCATACCGGACTTCCTGGCTGAGCGCCATCTCCGGGAAATATGCAACAGATCGAATCATCCTGAATTTCAGCCTATTGAACAGTTACTTTCACGATGCAACACAAAAAACAGAAGAACAGACAGACTATAACCACCTGTCTCCCTATGCTGGATTTTCCTTTAAACTACTGAAAGAAATTCCTTTACGGTTGAGAGTATCTTATAAGAATACATTCCGGATGCCGACTTTCGGAGATCTATATTATTCGAACATAACCAAACCCGGATTGAAACCGGAAAAAGCAGATCAATACAATTTGGGGCTGACCTGGGTTTCCGCATTAAACAATCTCCTACCCTATGTTTCTCTTTCCACAGATGTATACTTGAACCGGATCAGCGATAAAATAGTTGCACTACCCACCTCAAGTATGTTCAACTGGTCGGTACAAAACTACGGTAAAGTTGAAATCAAAGGACTGGATATCGATTTGGAACTGCATGCAGTAACCGGAAAATTGAATTGGTCGATGAATACAACATACACCCTCCAGAATGTTCTGGACAAAACCGATCTGTCATCACCAATGTATAACCAGCAATTACCCTATGCTCCCCAGCAAGTATTTTCAGGTTATCTGAACATGGAAGCTCCCTGGTTTAATCTAAATTATAACCTGTTATATAGCGGAAAGCGATACTATGAGCGGGTGAATCGCCCCGAAAATGCCCTGAATCCGTATACAGACCAAAGTATTATCCTGTCCCGGAGATTCAATCTGAAGAAATCGGCTCTGACCCTATCGGCCGAATGCCTGAATTTGTTGGATGAGCAATATGTGGTGGTACGCTCCTACCCGATGCCCGGACGTTCATTCCGGTTTTCTGTAAAATATGAGTATTAATATTATTATAAAATAAATTATTGAGGTATGAATTGGAAGAATTTATTGAGATGGACTGTTGCCAGTGTTATTGTATTTGGTGGATTCATTGCTTGTGAGGATGATCCTGCTCCGGATCCCATTTTACCGGAAGGCGGCGCCAACGGTGTATTTATCCTGAATGAAGGCGCAATCGGCAAAGGAAATTCCGGAATCACATTTTATGATTATAAGAAAGACACAACGATCTACGATATCACGAATGGATCTTTAGGCGACACTGGACAAGATATCCTACTGTACGGAAGCAAATTGTATGTTTCCGTTTCAGCTTCCAGCCTCATTACAGTCCTGGATGCTTATTCCAAAACCGTTCTGAAAAGGATTGAAGTTAAAAATGGGAACCAACCCCGGGATCCGAGATATCTGGCAGCTTACAGTGGAAAAGTATATGTCACAACATGGGATGGCTACGCTAAACCATACAATGATGGTAGTGTGATCAGAATCGATACGACATCCCTGCAAATTGAAGCCGAATCAAAAGTAGGTCCTTATCCGGAAGGAATTGCTGCAGTTAACGGAAAACTTTATGTCGCCAACTCCGACGGGATGAATTTCGAAACTGGCCCCGGAAACACGCTCTCGATTGTCGACGTTGCCTCCTTCAAGCAAGAGAAAGTACTCACTGTCGGCACCAATCCATACATCGTAAGAGCAGATGCTTACGGAGATATTTATCTTACATATCAAGGAAATTTCGACGGAGGAGGATTTCAAAAGATTAATACAAAAACCAATGAAGTCATCAATTTTCCAGATGTCAAGGCTAACAGTAAATTTGTGATCTCCGGGGATTCCTGTTATTTTTATGGAGTAACCTATGATAATAATACAACTGTCTCATTCGGAGTCTTTAATGTTAAAACAGAAACACTCACTCCCGATCCGATCATCACTGACGGTACCATAATCAAAGTCCCTTATGGGATTGGAGTTCACCCGGATAACGGGGACGTCTACATTTCCAGTACGGATTATTCGAATCCCGGAACTGTATTTGTTTTTGGCCGGGATGGAAAAAAGAAAAACACGATTGATGCCGGGATAAGCGCTAATTCTTTTGCTTTTTATTAAGTTTCCGAAAATGAGATATTATCTGTCGACATATTGCGGATTACTGATTATATTGCTTCTTGTCTCGTGCAACCAGAAGCAGCACGGGAAAGGTTCTCAACCAGATATCAAAAGAACTGATACCTCCTCTCTGGTCCGGCATGCCCGGTATTTCACCATTGAAAAGGCACCGGACTACACAGAAGTAGCCGTTCTGAATCCTTGGTCGAACGAGAGGAAAGTACTTCAAAAATATATTCTTGTAGAGAAAGGTAAACATTTGCCGTCTCCACTTCCGGAGGGCACGGTGATCCATACACCACTGGAACGGGTGATTAGCTTCTCTTCCGTTCAATGCGGTGTACTGGCGGAACTACAACAGGTCAATACCATTGCCGGAGTCTGTGAACCAGAATACATACAAAAAATTCCAGCCATTAAAGAAGGAATCGAAAAAGGGACAATCACCGACCTCGGCCTTGCAGCGAATCCGAATGTAGAGAAGATTATGCTGATCGAGCCGGAAGTTATTTTAGCATCCCCGCTGAAAGAATCCGGGTATGGACACCTGGAAAAGATCGGACTTCCGGTGCTCGAATGCGTAGATTATATGGAAAAAACGCCTCTGGGACGTGCCGAATGGGTTCGGTTCTATGCTCTCTTTTTCGATCAGGAAACCTTAGCCGATTCTATTTTTAATGCAACATCCGATGCTTATAATAGTCTTAAAGCCAAGGCATCCAAAGTAGAGAAACGGCCCTCTGTCTTGACAGAAACCAAATATGGCCCGATATGGTATGTTCCCGGAGGACAAAGCTATGCCGCACTATTGTTGAAAGATGCCGGTGCAGCTTATTGTTGGGAAAACGATTCAACCAGCGGCTCGTTATCGCTCTCTTTCGAAACAGTTCTCGACAAAGCAGAGCATGCCGATTTCTGGTTGATCAAACATTTCGGAGAACACGATATGACCTATAAGAAACTGAAATCCGAATACGAACCCTATTCCTATTTCGACGCTTTCAGAAAACGGCACATTTATGCCTGTAATACGGCTCAAGCCCCATACTACGAAGAATTACCGCTTCATCCGGACCGGGTGCTAAAAGACCTTATCCGGATATTTCATCCGGAGTTATTGCCAGATCATCATTTGAGATACTATAAAAAAATTGAAGATTAGTCGATCAAAGATCGAATATTTTAATTATTTGGTGTATAATAAGTTAATGAACTTTCTTAACTTGAGAACGCGCCCGCTGAGACAGTCGGGCGTGTTTTTTATCCCCTCCAATCAAATGTTTTCATACACGCTCAAAAAAAAGCACAGAAGTTTTGCAGATATATATATTTTTTATACCTTTGCATCCGTCTTCACGACAAGCCCAGATGGCGGAATCGGTAGACGCGCTGGTCTCAAACACCAGTGGATTCACTTCCATGCCGGTTCGATCCCGGCTCTGGGTACTTTTAAAAAACGCTAAATCATTTAGAAATAAAGATTTAGCGTTTTTCTTTTACTCTCCGTGTCCGCAACGTGTCCGCATTTTTGAGAAAGTCGGAATAATAATTGAAATGGTATGGCTAATTTAAGACAGCATTATCAATAAACCTGATTTTCTTTCCAAATACATAAACACGTACATAAAAAATG
>JAVBRK010000062.1:0-18462 GCA_031548005.1 Bacteroidales bacterium | reverse complement strand
TTTGGTTATCTTAAAATTATCATGTAAATTTGTATTGAATAAATTTACAGAATAATTACTGCGATGAATATAATACCTCAAAAAATAAAAATCAAAGATATTGCTGAAAAGGCCGGAGTCTCTGCCGGAACCATCGACCGGGTATTGCATAACCGGGGAAATGTTTCAGAAGCAACCAAAAAGAAAGTACAGAAAGTATTGGAACAGATCAATTACCGTCCCAATCATTATGCAAGCGCCCTGGCATCCAGAAAAACATTTATTTTCTTTGCAGTCATACCCAACTGCGATCCGGGCGGATACTGGGAAATGATCAGAGACGGTTTAAGCCGCGCCGAGCAGGAATTATACGATTTTAAAGTCAATATACAAATATTCCATTTCAATCAATACGATCCCGTTTCTTTTACAAAAACGCTGGACACCGTGCTACAGAAAAAGCCCGACGGCATTCTCCTGGCTCCATTTGCAAAATCAAACACGCTGATTTATACGAAAAAGATGGAAGAAATGGAAATCCCTTATGTTTTCATCGATTCCAAAGTCGAAGAAGCTAATCCGCTGGCATTCTACGGACAAGATTCGTTCCAAAGTGGTTACCTCGGGGGGAAATTGCTGTTCACTCAAAAACCGGAGCTGAAAAAAATAGCGCTTTTCAGTTTTTTCGATCCGGAACAGATACACTCCAATCAAATCGGATTACGCATAGATGGTTTCAAAGCTTATATTGAAGACACCGGTAAGAAATGCGAATTGATCCGGGCCACTTTGAGTGCAAGCGATTTGAAAAGCAATGAGACTATGATGGTCGAGCTTTTCAATAAAAATCCCGAAATTACCGGAGCCGTGCTATTTTCTTCCCGGGCTTATCTGGTAGCCGGAGTCCTGAAAAAATACAGGTTGAATCATGTAACGATGATCGGATATGATTTATTGAAAAAGAATGTGGAATATCTGAAAGATAATACCGTCGCTTATCTCATTGCACAACGCCCTGAAGAGCAAGCCTATAGAGGAATCAAAGCTTTCAGCGACAGTTTTATTTTCAAAAAAGAAGTTCAACAGATTAACTACGCGCCGATAGACATTTTAACCCGGGAAAATATCGATTTTTATCTGGGGTTTTAAGAAGAAAAAACAAGGGCTTCGCCTCCTTTGATCATCAGGATTTTATTCAATTCTACATACCAGATAAAAGCCTCGGGATCCCGGGGATACATCTGTTTCATGAGTTGCATATACCGCTGCATTTGTCTTCGATGTTCCGGAAGAGGCGCTCCGAACTTAAAATCGATAATAATGGTTTCTGTTTCCGATATCAGCACTTTATCCGGCCGTTGCTGCCTGACCTCCCCGTTTTCTCCGGTTAAAACAGTGCATTCATTATACGTTTTATATCTTCCTGAAAACCAAGATTCTACCTTGGAATTGCAGATCGAATGCCTGACATATCCGGCATATTCGTCTCTCTGTCCGGGTAAGATAATTCCTTCAAAAATCAATTTATCAACTGCAGCTTCAATATCGTCCATCGTTTCAATAGGAGCAAAAAGAGCATGCATAATGTTACCATGCAATACATAATCATCTTTGGAAAGAGCATCGGGAGTAATAAACTCGCGTGATTTGTTGGATTGTTTAAAGATTGATTTTACAGGATCGAACGATTCTGAAATAAAGGAAGCGGTGAGCATCTGAGGCGTCTGTTTCAATAGGTTATCCGTTTTTTCAGAATGTTCTTCAACCCGGATGTCTAAATTTCCGGTTTCAAAATATAACAAATCTTCATTAAAATTCTCATTGAAATTTTTCAGAATAAACCTCAACACGTCCGAAACACGCTTAATATCGTCGGACGATTCAGGATTCCCCCGGTCTTTGGATAAAACCAGCAAGTTATGCTCAGCACGGGTCAACGCCACATACAGTAAATTCAGGTTATCCATCCAGCTTTGAACCGTTTCATCCCGGTATTCATCCCGGAACACCGTATCGAACATCTGATGGGAATATCGTACCGGTAGGAGTTCCAGATCATACAACCCGTCTTTAGGACCACACCATACGACCGGATTTTTCTCCGGCGACAACTCCCAATCGCAAAACGGCAGAATCACCGTATGGAATTGCAAGCCTTTGGACTTATGGATAGTCATCGCCCTCACCCCTTCGATCGACATTCCTGAAGATACGGACTTAAACTGCAATTCTTCCTCCCAATAGGCCAGAAAAGCATGAACATCCGAAGGATTGTCTTTCAGATAGATGCCCATAGCATCGTAAAAAGCATACAGATAACCACTCTGACCATCGATTGCACCCAATCCGAACATCCGGTATAAATGTCCGGCTAATTCCATTAAAGGAAGTAAAATCAAATGCTCCGGAATCATTTCTACGGAACATAAATCGTATTGTTTAAGATAATATTCGAGTTTCGCACGGAAAACAGGGTTGGAAGCATCCGACAGCACCCTCAATCCTTCGATAAGGATTCGTAATGCAGGAGAAGACCCCAACTGGAATGCTTCGTCCGAAACAATATTCAGGAAACCGGACCGGGCCAGTTCGGGATATTCCGCCCGATAGGCAGCCATATATTCTGCTGTACGGATAATATGTTTATTGGTTCGCGCCAGGATACAAACTCGATGGGCCGGAATGCCTTTCCTGTGCAAATCCGAAAGCTGTTCCAACAATTTTTTCAATACCAGATCATCGTACTTAAAATCGTCTGATTTATCCGGAATAAAACTCACCGAAACAAACCCGTATTCTCCGTTTTTCATGGCCTGCTGTTCCACCTCAGCAGGAGAATAAGCCCTGAGAAACGGAGAATTTTTCGCTTCTCCGAACAGAAACGAATATTTTTCATTCAACAACACGGCCGCATCGCCAAAAAAGCGGTTATTAAAATCCACGATCCGTTTTTCACTCCGGTAATTAACTCCCAAAGACCGGGACTCCACATTCAATTCCTGTCCGATATGATCCAGGATACTCCAGTCCCCGTTACGCCAACGGTAAATCGACTGTTTTACATCCCCGACAATCATACTGAAATAATTATTGGCTAATATTTCCGAAAGCAGGGATTTGAAATTTTTCCACTGCAAACGGGAGGTATCCTGAAATTCATCGATCATCACATGCTTAATCTCCGCTCCTATCTTCTCATAAATGAAAGAGGTATCGGAATCATCGATCATCCGGTTGAGGAACAGGGAGGTATCCGAGAGCATAAAACGGTTGTTTTCAGCATTCTGACGACCGATTTCATTGGTAATATCCCAGATCAGGCCCAACTGGTGGATATTCCGGGTGATCATCCGGGAAGTCTGATATTTCCGTAAAATATCGAGAGTCTGATTGAGCAAAGGTAAAAAGTGAGAACCGGCCAATGCGATAACAACCTCGCGTTTTTTCGTTTTCCCAGATGGCCATTTGGCAGCATCGGAGCAGCAATCCCTGACAACAGCACTTCCGGCATTTGCCGTCGCAAAATCCCCGTTCGATAATTTAGATAAGAAATTAATCGCAACCCCATTGCGATTAAAATCGGCTGCTTCCAACCCATTCTCAAGCATCAGCGAAGATACTGTAGCATAGGTTTCCTTAAAAAAAATCTTGCAATCGTTCTGAATTTTGGCATGCGATTCCTTGATCTGCCTGAAAGCAGAAGAATTTTCCTGTAATTGCTGTTTCAAAGCATACTCATGCTCCTGAAAATATTCATTAAAAATACAGCGGCTAAAATCCAGGATCTCCCGGTCGATACGCCAATAACCTCCATCATCGAGCTTTTCCTCAATGTACATCATCAGCCATTCCAGCAATTGAGGATCTTCATTCGCTTGTTCTATCACCGAACGTACGGCCTCCGAAAGCACTTTCACAGTATTCATTTCCAGATTAAACCGGGAGCCACGACCCAATTCCCGGGCTAAGTTCCGTAGGACCTTCTGGAAAAAGCTATCGATAGTCGTGATATGTAAATGGCTGTAATCGTGAAGAATTGCATGTAAAACCGCTTTCGATTTTTCCCGGATTTCATTTTCATTCATGAATACGCCGGTTTCTGCCAGAGACCGGATTAAAGCTTCCCGAAAAACACCGGAAGTCGTACAATTGAAAGCCAATCCGTAGAGCTCCGAAAGAATCCGGTCTTTCATTTCACCGGTCGCATCTTTGGTAAAAGTAACGGCAAGCACGCTCCTGTGGGCATGATCCGAACGCTTGGTCAACAATTCACGAATGTATTCCAGAGCCAGGGTAAAAGTCTTCCCGGAACCGGCCGACGCTTTGTATACTTTCAGATTAGACATCTTGATATCAGCCTCTGTTCCTGTTTTTATCCCGGAACCCGTCTCTTTTTTTCAGGAAATAACTCAAAACTACAATACAAGCCAATGAAATGGCTATGGTTAGCCAATACTGTGTAAAAGAAATTCCCGGATTACGCGGTGGCCAGGCATAGACACTGATACCGATCAGGTAAGCCAGCAACAGCAGAGGAACTGTTATATGACGCTTGAGTTTCATATTTTTAATGATAAGATCTTTCGACAAAGTTAGTATTTTTTTGTAATTTTGCAACATGAAATTAAGCCTGTATAGCAACCTGCTTCGACGAGCTCACCATCAGGTTCCATACAGTCTGAAAATTGCAAAATGATCGGGATATGAAGATTGCGGCATTGGTTTCGGGAGGCGTAGACAGTTCGGTCGTTGTACACCAACTCAAAGAAGCAGGGTATGATCCCACCATTTTCTACATCCGTATCGGGATGGAAGATAAAGACGGCTATATCGATTGCACTTCGGAAGAAGACATCGAAATTACGACCTATATTGCAAAAAAGTACGGATGCCGGATGGAAGTCGTATCCCTGCATGAAGAATACTGGGAAAATGTGGTAAACTATACCATCGACGCCGTAAAACGCGGCCTGACCCCCAATCCGGATATGATGTGCAACAAGCTGATCAAATTCGGATGCTTTGAGCAAAAATGGGGACATGAATTCGATAAAATCGCCACGGGACACTATGCAACTACTACCCCGGTAAATGGGAAAATATACCTTTCTACCGCTGCCGATAAAGTAAAAGACCAGACTTATTTTCTGGGGCAAGTCGATTATCTGCAGATTTCCAAACTGATGTTCCCGATCGGAGATCTGCTCAAAAGCGAAGTCCGGGAAATCGCCGCACGCGAAGGCTTGCCGAGCGCCATGCGCAAAGACAGTCAGGGGATCTGCTTCCTGGGAAAAATCAATTACAACGACTTCATCAAAAGATACCTGGGAGTGCGGCCCGGGAAAATTATCAACTATGAAACCGGAGAAAAGATAGGGACACACCAAGGGTACTGGTTCCATACCATCGGACAGCGCAAAGGACTGGGATTGAGCGGAGGGCCCTGGTTTGTCGTAAAAAAAGATACCCGGCGCAATATCATCTATGCTTCCAACGGCTATGATCCGGAAACCCAATACGGGAAAACAATCAATTTGCAGGGATTCGATTTCATCACTGAAAATCCCTGGGGAGAATGGACCGATGAAAAAGAAATCGCTTTTAAGATCCGGCATACTCCCGAATTCACATTCGGGAAGCTTCGTAAAATAGGAGATATCTACCGGATTGAATCGGACGATAAGATCCAAGGTATTGCAGCAGGCCAATTTGGTGTTGTTTACGACAAAGATTGTAAACTTTGTCTCGGAAGCGGAATAATCATCGACGAAACAGAATAAATCCCCGGTCGTAAAAATTCTCCATTCTTATGATTTGTCTTTCAAATTTATTCCTTAATTTTGTGCTGTATAACACTGTTGTAAAACATGGTCATGGAAAAGAAACATCAGAGTATAATCGATTTTTCAAGTAATTTGAACGATGTTTGGCGACTGTTAAATGACAAGGAGCGGGAGTTGCTTCGCCAAAACGCCTCGATTCAGCACTTCAAAAAAAATCAAATTATTTACAGCGAAGGAGATGAGCCGGAGTTCCTGATGTGTTTGTTAAAAGGAAAGGTCAAAATCTATAAAGAAGGAATCTGCGGACGCAATCAGATTATCCGGATGATTAAACCGATCCAGTACTTCGCTTACCGGGCTCATTTTGCCGGAGAAAAGTACCTCACTGCTGCCGCTGCTTTCGAATCGAGTTCTGTTTGTCTTATTCCCATACAAGTAGTAGAAGACATTTTGAAACATAATTTTGCCCTTTGCAAGTACTTTATTCATCAGTTATCCGTCGATCTGGGTATTGCCGACGAACGAACGGTTAACCTGACCCAAAAGCATATCCGCGGACGCTTAGCCGAATCATTGGTATTCCTGATAGACAGCTACGGATTAGATGAAGATTCTTCCATCAATATTTACCTCGCGCGGGAAGACCTCGCCAACCTGTCCAATATGACGACATCCAACGCCATCCGGACATTATCCAATTTTGTCACTGAAAGAGCCATCGCATTAGATGGTCGGAAAATTAAAGTGATAGACGAAGACAAGTTGAGAAAAATCAGCAAATTAGGATAATTTTGTACCTCCGCCGGGAATCGAACCCGAATCTAAAGTTTAGGAAACTTCCATTCTATCCATTGAACTACAGAGGCAAAACTCTGGGTTTCGGCGCTGCAAAATTAAGACAATATTCCGAATCTGCAAAATCACAAGCTTTATACAAACAGGTTTTGCAGGACTTCAAGCGACTTCAGGTCCGGAAAATCCACTAAGTGCAGCCGGTAATATTCCAATACTTTTTCTATAATAGCGATCCGCTCTGCCCGCGAAAACCTGAAACTGGACATATTTTCATAGCTCATCCGGATTAATTGTACAAAAACCTCACTATCGTCCGGATTCAGGAAATAAGGGTGCAAGGGCTTATTCTGTACAAAAATTCCATTCTGAAGATCGAAAAACATCCCTTTGGAGTATCCCGAGATATCGGGGAAAAAGCCCAGAAAACGACTCATATGCAGAATAAAAACCAGATGGAAATTAGCAATTCCCCGTTCTAAAAGATCGAGTACCTGTATCGAATGGCAAATGTAATTAAACAACAACGGATTGGGTTGAACATCCTTAATTACTTTACCGATAAACTCGGCCAGGAAAATGCTGATCGAGCTTTTCACCGGATCGAAAAGAATCCGGGAAACCGGGAAATGGGCCTTGACTTCTTTGATCCGGTGCACCTCCCTCAGGTTAAAATGCTCGACTTCCATGTCCAATACAGAAAGAGGATGAAAAAGCGATTTTTGCATTTTCGTCTTTTTACCTTTTGCACGGGAAGTCAGATACGACACGCGACCGAACTCTTCAGTGTAAACCTGAACGATAGAGTACACATCGCTGTATCCGACCGAATGAATGACAATCCCTCTCGTTTTGTGCAGCATAAACTCGTATTAAAAAGAAAACACAAAATTAGAAATTATGTTACAGTAAAAAAAGAATTGAAAAATTTTGCAGATAAAAAAATAACCCCTATATTTGCACCCGCTAAGCCTAAAAAGGCCCATTCGTCTATCGGTTAGGACGCAAGATTTTCATTCTTGAAAGAGGGGTTCGACTCCCCTACGGGCTACCAAAGATATAAACAAAAAGAAATTCATCAAGATGGCAAATCACAAATCATCTGTCAAGAGGATCAGACAAACGTTAACTCGTAGATTGCGTAACCGTTATTATGCAAAAACAGCGAGAAATGCAGTTCGTGATCTTCGGAATACAACTGAAAAAAATGAAGCCCTGGAATTATACAAAAAAGTTAGTTCCATGCTGGACAAATTGGCAAAGAAAAATATTATCCATAAAAATAAGGCCGGAAATCTTAAGTCCAAGTTAGCATTACGTCTGAACAAATTGAACTAAGAATTCTGTATTTGTTGATAAAAAACAAAAAGAAGGTTGCCTGAAAATCCAGGCGACCTTTTTTAGCTTCTTCCCTTCACATCAAGAACTTTCTTAACAGATCCGTATTGTAATAATAATTCTTTGGCTGTTTCTGCCGGAATACCCAGCTCATCCATAATCATACGTACGCCCCGCTCCACCAGTTTTTGATTGGTAAGTTGCATGTTGACCATTTTATTCCCTTCCACCCGTCCTAATTTAATCATCAGGGTAGTAGAAATCATATTCAGAACCAATTTCTGGGCTGTACCGGCTTTCATCCGGGTACTTCCGGTCACGAACTCAGGTCCGACCACGACTTCTACCGGATATTCTGCAGCTTCAGCCAATGGCGATCCGGGATTACAGCAGATGCAACCGCTCAGCAACCCGTTTTCACGCGCTTTCCGCACTCCACCAATCACATAGGGAGTCGTTCCTGAAGCAGCAATACCAATCACAGCATCCTGATTATTGGCCCCTCGCTCCTGAAGTTCCTCCCAAGCCTTTTCCATATTGTCTTCAGCGCCTTCGACTGCCGAGCGCAAAGTAACATCGCCTCCGGCTATCAGCCCGGTCACAATCCCGGGAGAAACACCGAATGTAGGAGGCAGCTCTGAAGCATCAAGGACACCCAAACGGCCGCTGGTACCTGCTCCGATATAAAATACCCGTCCGCCCGAAAGCATTCGTTTTAAAATATTTTCCACTAACCTTTCAATCTGAGGAATTGCATGTTCCACTGCTAAAGGAACAGTAGCATCCTCCTGATTGATGCCGGTCAGAAGCTCATTCACCGACATCCTTTCCAAATGACTGTACCTGGAAGGAGATTCTGTTATACTGATCATCATTGTATGCTTAGTTTATTGAAACGGACTTTTATTTACCATGCGTCATAATCTGTGGTTCAAATGATACCTGATCAGATCCTCCATTGGACTTTGTGTTATTTTCGCGATCCGGAGCCCTCTCTTTTCCATTGATGTTTTCAACTGCTGACTGAAAAACCAGGCAATACTTCCGGTAAAATAAATTCCCAAACGGTCGATATTATCATATTGCATCAGGTTACGATCGATAAACTCCAGAAAACTGGTTTCCGCCAAACCGGCAACCGGTTCCTCATGCACATGCCTGGCAATAAAATGGGTATATTGCGCCATGTACCTGTTAGGAAACGGCTTACGGTACACATTTTCCAAAATCACGGCCGGTGAAACCGGATATGTTATAAAAAAATCACGGATAATCGATTCAGGCAATTGATTTTTAAGTACATCCGACAACAATTTTTTACCCAAAGCAGCTCCACTCCCTTCATCTCCCAGGATAAAACCCAAGGGGGAAACCTGCTTTACAATTTTTTCCCCATCGTAAAAACCGGAGTTAGAGCCCGTACCCAAAATACAAACAATTCCGGGAGAAGTAGAGCACAGCGAACGGGCAGCAGCAAATAAATCCGAATGTACTTCAACCAATGGAACCTGAAAACAATCCTCGAGCACCTCATACAAAACCCCTGCTTTTTCCGGGATGCAACCGGAACCGTAAAAATAAACGGAATCGATCCCGTCCTTCGGCAGGGAAAATTCATTCTTCAGCACCCTGAAAATATCTTCTTTTTCCAACAAAAAAGGATTGATTCCACTGGTACTGCAAGTATCAATCTTAGAATGATCCTGAACCAAAGCCCAGGTCGTTTTTGTGGAGCCACTATCTGCAATTAAGATCATCTAATGATGTTTTAATCGAATTTCACGACTAATCCTTCCTGAGCCAGAATCGTGTTAGGAAATACTGTCAGCGCTTCCTGAAGCAGAAGATCATTATCCGGATAACGGGCGGAAAAATGGCCCAGGATTAATTGTTTTACTTCTGCGGCTTTAGCAATCATGGCAGCCTGCCTTGCAGAAGAGTGGAACGTCTCTTTTGCTCTGGCCAGATCGGCATCGCAAAAAGTAGCTTCATGAAAAAGCACGTCGACTCCATGAATAATGGGGATCACTTTTTCAAAATAGGCCGTATCTGAGCAATAAGCATATTTCTGTGGTAATTTAGCCGGACGGGTAAGAAGGTGATTCGGGACTATTTCTCCGGAATCGGTCACAAAATCAGCTCCATTCTTGATACCCGCAATTTGTTTAACCGGAATCTTATAAAAGTCAATCATTTCGCGGATAATATGAGCGCTTTTCGGTAACTCCTGAAATAAGTACCCGCAAGTAGGAATACGATGCCTCAACGGAATGGAATAAACTTTCACGGTACGGTCTTCAAATATCAGTTCCGATTTCGATGGATCTACCGGGTTAAATCTTACGTTATAAGGAAGTTCCCTGCAGAAATAATCAAGCACAGGAACAAATACTTTCTGCGCATCAGGATGAGCGTGGATAACCAATTCCCCGGTACGACCAAGTAATCCCAGAGTCGACAACAAGCCGGGAAGGCCAAAACAATGGTCGCCATGCAAATGAGAGAGAAATATATGATTCAAGCGGTTAAAATTCAGGTGCATAGAACGGATTTGCATTTGAGCGCCTTCGCCACAATCGATCATATAAAGTTTGTCCCGGAGATTTAATACCTGACAACTCGGAAAATGCTGTGTAGTAGGCAAGGCTGAGCCACAACCCAATATATTCAGTTCAAATCGTTCCATCTTATTTATTCAATGCCGATAAGCTTATGCATTTGCAGGCTCAAGCGCCATTCCGGATTTTTTTTAATTTCCTCCACACAAAACGCAATATTGGCAGAAGTTGTTTGAGAATCAGGGTCAAAAACCGGACTCAGAAAATAAAAATCCGCCTCCGGGAGATCTGTAATCGCAGGGATCCTGTCTCCGGCCATTACCGGGACACGCACTTCATTGACCCGTATATTCTTCTCTTTTGCATATACAGGATTTCCTTTGGGACTGCAAACAGTATAGTCAATCAAAGGAGAAAACGGAAAGCATCCGTTACTTTCAATCGCCTGCTTATAACCTTTATTCTTAAAATATTGCAGAATTTCTTCATTCAATTGCAGGGAAGGCTCTCCTCCTGTCCAGATAATCCACCGGCAAGGATATTTTCTTATTTTTCCCAGAATATCATCCTGTTCCATCCAGGCGCCCGATTCAAACTCCGTATCGCAAAAGCTACAATGTAAATTACAGCCCGAAAGGCGAATAAAAACAGAAGCTTCTCCCATCCGGCCGCCCTCTCCCTGAAGAGAATAGAATAATTCATTCACTTTAAGCTTCATAGACCGCGCTTGTCTTGGGGGTTTCACTCACTTCAACCTTATACAGTTCCGGAAAATCCGGCTTGAACTTGTCGAAAAGAAAGCGGGCGATATTCTCGGCTGTGGGATGAAAAGGCAGGATGTCATTCAAATGTCTATGATCCAAACTCTTATCCAGATATTCCTTTATTGGTTTTAAGGCCCGGTAATCCTTCACAAATCCGTATTCATCGAGCGTTTCACTACATAAATGAATTGTAACTACGTAATTGTGTCCGTGCAACCGGGAACAAGGGTGTTCGTCGCACAAGCTATCCAGCACATGAGATGCCGAAAAAGAGAATTGTTTGCTGATCTTGTACATTTTTTAATTGACTTTCAAATACAAAGGTACGAATATTTTGTTTTATGAAAAAAGATCTATATTTTTAATCCGATTGTAACATTTTTCTTTCTCAACCGTCATTATAAAAATGAGGCAGGACAAAGAGTTTAAAAATACGATTATCCCCCTTGCTGATAAGCTGTTTCGTCTGGCCTTAAGCATCACCGGCAATAAGCAGGACGCAGAAGATGTTGTGCAGGATGCCCTGTTGAAAGTCTGGCAGAAACGGAATGAGTGGGATCGTATTTCGAACCTGGAGGGGTATTGCTTCCGCTCAGTACGGAATATTGCCTTAGACAAGATCGCTCTAAAAGATAATCAATGGGAAGAATTACCTGATCAATTGAGTATTCATACGCAAGGGCCCGATAAGCTATTTGAAAGCAAGGAGCAACTGGAAACGATTCAAAAAATAATGGCACTACTTCCTGAGAAACTACGGACGGTTTTTCAACTGAGAGATCTGGAAGGGTTCAGTTACAAAGAGATCATGCAGATCATGGACATCCCGGAAGATCAGGTAAAAATCAGTTTGTTTCGTGCCCGGCAGAAGATCAGAGAAAATATCGAGTCTGTATAAAATAAAGATGGCCTATAAAATTTCGGAAGACAAAATGAAAGAATTATTGGAAAAATATTGGAAATGTGAAACTTCTCCGGAAGAAGAACTTAAACTCCGGAAATGGCTGGAAAATGATGATCTCCCGGGAGAGTTTATCAAATACCGAAGCCTGTTTTCTTCTGTAAAAAGCTTTGCGGAAATTAAAGCGCCGGAAGCGATCATTCAGAATATTACAAGCAAAATTAAGAATGATACTTTCCTGCGGCCCGATTACCAGATAGGCCAGTATCTGAAGATTGCCGCATCTGTTTTGATCGTTGTTTCAATCGGTTTAGGCATTTATACACACTATCAACAGGAAAAGTTTTTACAGGAAACATTCTCAGAAACCTATACCGATCCGCAGGAAGCGATCAAGGAAACCCGCGCCGTACTTGATAAAGTATCTTCAGGTCTGCTGATAGCCAAAGATCTGATTGGAGATACACAGGAAGATTCGATCAACAGTGAATCAGTACCGGTACTCGAAAAGTCTCTTAAGGAAGAAGAATAATGAAACAGTTCATCACCGTTATATTACTCAGTTTATTCGTATTTTCGGCTTCTGCTCAGGAAATAGCAAATTCATTCATTGAGAAATACCAGGATGATAGCCTCGAGGTGATTACAATCGGTAAAAAGATGTTGCAAATGATGGAAGATGTATCCGGAGAAAATCCGGATTTCAAAGAAGCAATCCAGGGTCTGGAGAATATTATCATTATCTCTTCCAAAGATACAGATCTGAATAAAGAATACTATAATACTGCTTATGATTTGCTGACTAAGAATAAAAAAGGATTTGAACAACTGGTTAAAGTACAGGATGAGAATGAAAACCTGATTATAATGGCCAAAGGATCAAAAGGAACAATCAGTGAATTAATCCTGTTAGCAGGATCAGCAAACAATGATTTCAACCTGATTTCCCTCACAGGAGAAATCAATCTGGAAACGTTGGCAAAATATTCTAAAAAAATAAACATTTCCGGATTAAAAGCATTAGAGAATTTAAATAATAACTAAATAAATACTATTTCTTTTTAAACTAACTTTTTTGATTAAACGGTTGAGACGGTTGGACGTGAGTCCCGCCGTCTTTTTTTACTCCACCTTTCTGCTTATTTAGAATTATTATAATTTAATCGGGTAATTCAGATTAATTAAAGAAAAAATATTCTATCTTTGTAATATACAGAATTAATAATCTGAAAAAATAATGAAACCAGCAACAGCAGTATTCCCCCACAGTAAAATGTCGGAACTGATTATTATGTTTCCGAATATGATCACCGTAATGGAACGAATGGGAATTGCCTTTGGATTCGGAGACCAGCGCGTGCAGGAAATCGCATCAAATAACCAGATCGATCTTCAGGCGTTCATTGCGCTTTTACAATCATTTGAAGGCAGCTTAGAGCGTGATTTAATTCTCGACAAGAAATCTATTCCTGATATCCTGTTCTTCCTAAAAGCGTCCCACAAACATTTTAAGAATGTTCAGATACCTCATATCAAAGAATTGATTGCTCTTTTTTCAGAAACAATCCCACAAAAGCATGGAAAAATGCTCATTCTATTTTTTGACGGATACAACAAAGAAGTGGAGGAGCATTTTCGCTATGAAGACGATGATATCTTCCCATATATCAGCGACATGCTTAACGAACCGACCCCAGGAAAACTGAGAATGGCTGAGTTCGAAAAAAACCATACGGACATCGAACAGAAACTGCTCGACCTGAAAAATATCCTGATCAAATACATTCCGAAAGAAATTACGTCTCCTTACCGGATCATGATCCTGAAAGAATTATTTATTTTGGAACAAGACCTTATTTATCATACTTTCATAGAAGATCACTTGCTGGTACCCTCTTCGAAGCAAATGGAAAGGTATATTCAGAATTAAAAAATCAGATCTTTTATGTTCAAACAAATCGTCATCATTGAGAAATCAAAAATAATCCGGGAAGGGCTTGCCGGCATACTCCACGCGCACGAAATATCAAAAAAAGTGATCTCGATCGAAGACTTTAGTGAATGGGGAATGACAGTCAAAAATCTCACTCCCAACATTATTATTCTCAGTCCGGAAAAAGCCCAGGAAGGAGCCGATAAAATCCGTTCAAAATACCAGCTTCCTGGCAATACGCTTTTGGTAGGAATCGTCTACCAATATTACAATATCCGGGAAATCACCGAAATATTCGATGAGATTCTTTTCATCACCGATCCGGAAGATCTTATTATCAACAAATTAAAAAATTTATCCAAACAAGCGGAAAATAATAATACCGCATCAAATGAAAAACTTACTGACCGGGAAAAAGACGTCCTCAAATTATTATTAAGAGGATTATCAAACAAAGAAGTAGCAGAACAACTCTCTATCAGCCCGCATACCGTGGTCACCCACCGGAAAAATATCATTGAAAAAACAGGGATCCGTTCCCTCTCCGGCCTGGCGGTTTATGCCATTTTGAACAATATAACGGATATGGATGATTTGAAACAATAGCCAAGTATTCAAATTAAATTTTAACAAGCCATTGCCATATACAAAAAAAAGTCTATCTTTACACCCGCTTGGCGGCTGTGGTGTAATTGGTAGCCACGCCAGACTTAGGATCTGGTGCTGAGAGGCGTGGGGGTTCGAGTCCCTTCAGCCGCACAAGTTGAAATACAACCTTGCAAATCAACTACTTACAAAAAATAAGTGTCTGAAAAAAGACAAAATTAATGTCGCAGACACTTATTTTCTTCCAAAAATGACATTTTATTCTCGTTTATTAGTGTCGCAGCTAAAAGAACAAAAGTCATGGGAAGACGTCCGAAAGAAATCGTTTATCCACATCTCAACGACTGCAAAGGAGATGTGACAGGGAAGTGGTATGTAGAATTTTCAGTCCTCAATAAATTAACCGGTTAACCGGAGAAAAAATCAGACAGCGTATTTATGAAGGTTTTGATAAATACACCACTTGTAAAGAGAAAAAAGCCTACGCAGAAGAAATAATCAAGGAATATACGCAAAAACTGGATTCCGGATGGAGAGGAAGAAGTCATTTATCCAACCACTTTTTACTGATTACCTGAACTGGAAAAAACCGTATGTAGCCAAAACTACATTGGAAGGCCAGAGGTCTAAACTCCGGCAATTTTCCCAATATCTGGAAGCAAACGGAATTCTTGAAAAAGATCTTCATTTCTATAAAGGTCGCTGTTTATGATGATGTGATTGAGATAACCAGTCCGGGGCTTTTGCCGCTTTCCATTGATTATGCAGCAATGAAAAGTCGCCAAAGCGATGCCCGAAATAAAATTATCGCACCAGTTTTCAAGCGGATGGGCATCATCGACCAATGGGGAAACGGATTGAAGATAAACTTGTAGAACATAGTATTCCCGAGATTAAAAATCATCCTGACCAAAAGTTTAGAATAACGAAGCGCGGAGTGATGTTTTTAGAGCTATTAAAGAAATAAAAAGAAATCACAATGTCTAAATTACAACTAAAGAAAATGTTACAATCAATGGATAAGCCGGAAATCATTTCGCTTATCCTTGAAATGTATGATACAAAAAAGGAAATAAAGGAATATCTGGATTACATTGTGAATCCGAATGAGAAAGAACAGTTCGCCAAGGCAAAGAAAGTAATTGAAAACGAATACTTTCCGGCAAAAGGATGGCCGAAAGAACGATTATCGATTGCCAAAAAGGCTATATCCGATTTTTCCAAACTCAAACCTTCCCCCGAGTTGGAAGCTGAACTTTTGATTTTCCTTGTTGAGTGTGGTTGTCGCTATACACACGAATATGGAGATATTAGTGAAACATTCTATATTGGGATGGAAAATAATTTCAGGAAAGCTTTGAAGTTTATGGAAAAGAATGGCTTATTGGAGAGATTCAGACCGAATGCTGAAAGATGCGTCAAATGGTCTTCTCCATGCGGCTATGGATTCGCAAACGAAATAGAGTCGATGTTTTATGAATATTACTCATAAAAAATAAAATTTACCCATGACCAAAAAAGAAGCGATCAAACTCTTTGAAGAGAAGAAAGTTCGTACCGTATGGGACGACCAGCAAGAGAAATGGTATTTCTCCATCATAGATGTGATCAGTATTTTAACCGATAGTATTGATCCAACAGCCTATTGGAGAAAACTAAAACAACGCCTGAAAGCTGAAGGAAATGAAACCGTGACAAACTGTCACGGTTTGAAAATGCGTGCAACTGATGGCAAAATGCGAGTTACTGATGTTGCCGATACCGAACAACTTCTCCGCCTGATCCAATCCGTTCCGTCTCCCAAAGCAGAACCATTCAAACTATGGATGGCAAAGGTAGCCAGTGAACGTTTAGATCAGATGCAAGACCCTGAACTATCTATCCAACAAGCCATGATGGATTATAAACGTCTCGGCTATTCTGATAATTGGATCAATCAACGATTGAAATCGATCGAAATCAGGAAAGACTTGACTGATGAATGGAAGAAACGGGGATTGGAGGAAGGTGTTCACTTTGCTACATTAACGGATATCATCTACAAAACATGGGCTGACAAAACAGCCAAGGAGTATAAACAATATAAAGGATTGAAAAAAGAAAACTTACGTGATAACATGACCAATGCCGAACTGATATTGAATATGCTTGCCGAACTTTCGACCAAACAGATTTCAGAGTCAACTAATCCCGAATCATTAGACGAACATGCTCAAGTAGCTCAACAGGGTGGAGAAATTGCCCGGAATGCCCGCGTGGAATTGGAGGCTAAAACCGGGCAAAAGGTTGTTTCGCCATTGAATGCTAAAAAAGGAATTCTGAGAGACAATAAAGATGAATATAAACACTGATAGTAGAAATTATGTCTTTAGAATTATCCAAAAATCAAAAGAACATAGCAAGAGAGCTGATTGAGAATTCTCTGCAAATGGAATGTGCCCGGTTCCTTGAGGAAATAGAAAAGTCTATTCTTAACCGAGAACAGGAATGTAAAAGCCCGCATGAGACGTATTTAAATCTTCATAAGAAAGTAAGATCTTTTGATAAACACATTGCAAGGCGATATGATGATTTAAGAGGTTCGAGGTATTTTATGGTTCTTGTGGGGCTTCTTCTTGACGAGATTTTAGTTCCGGAAGATTTGAGTCGTTTTGATGAGGAGATGAAAGAAAGACTATTAAATGCGGCTAAATTGTGGAATAACGACTCTGAGTCATAATCATTAATATTACGAGATGAACAAACAAGAAGTACAAAAAATGCTCCGGCATGCAGAACAGGATGTCGTATATTCGTTTATATCGGCTTATGCTGAATCAGATGTGGAGTTTTTCCGGCAATTAAAAGCGGCTCTTATTCCCGAGAGAGGAGATGATTTAGACAAAGAGGCATATCAAGTAAAAGCAGAAAATTGTTTCGATTTTGAAGGAGGAAGACGAAGCTGGCGAAGTCAACATTATGATTTTTATCAAGCCGCTTATGATGCTGCTTCTGGACTAGACAACATGCTATCGGAAGCTGATTATCTTATAGAACAAGAAGAATACGCTCCGGCAGCGGGGATAGCGATGTCGGTTGCAGAGGTTATTCCACGTAATTATGAAAACGTAGATGATTCAAGTGGCTCTCTCGGAGGCACATTTCATATGGCAACGGAGTGCCTTGTCTCTATACTACACGGAGAACTAATTCCTAAAAGATTGAAAAAAGAAATATACGAGTGGGTCAAACAGGAAATGAATAATTCTGTTTATTCCGATTATGGTTTCGACAGCTTGACCGATGTGTATGAGGCTGCTTGTGAAGAGCTTGGGGAGACTAATGAGGTGCTTGCCGATCTTGATAAGCAGATAGAAGAAGCAAATAATTACCGAAAAGAGGATATCGTTTTGCGGAAAATTCGATTCATGGAATCTCGAAATTTAGATACTCATGACTTCATAGAGGAATATCTCGAAATAAATTCAGTCCGGAAAATACGTTTCAACCAAATGATGGAGTCCGGAATGTACGATGAGGCTCTTTTTCTGGCTCGGAAAGGAATAGAAATCGCCAATGCGGAAAATCACCAGGGAGTGGCAACCGATTGGGAAAAATCAATTCTCAAAATATACCTAAAGCAAGACAATGTAAAAAACATATTACTCCAGGCGGAAAAATTACTTTACGAGAGCTATTACGGCAACGATGAATATTATCAAATCGTAAAAAAATACACCAACCCCAATGATTGGACAGATACGCTTGAGAGGATACTCTGTTTTTTCGAGAACTCTTCTCGTTTCAGTAGTTTTGCTGCAAACGTAAT
>JAVBRK010000065.1:0-16839 GCA_031548005.1 Bacteroidales bacterium | reverse complement strand
ACCTGTAAGCATGTATAAGCAAAGAAGGTCTTCCGAAGTGTATTGAGGATTATAATCATTCAATATCTCTTTTATTATGCTTATTGGAAAAGGCTGTAATACTATTTTTGAAGTAAGACGTCCAAACAGTGGTTCTTTTTTGTTTTCAAAAATTTTCATCATCATTGAATAAATAGAACCACAAACTATAAAATTAATCTTCACTTTATCCTTGTACTCATCCCAAAGGTTCTGAATGTCACTGAAAATAGCCGGATTTATATTTTCAAATTCCTGAAATTCGTCTACGATGAGCGTATAATGCTCTTTTGTTGCAAGAATCAATAATTGCTCAAAAAGGTCTCTGAATTGTGAGATTGTTCCAAATATCTGCATTCCCAAAGCATCGCTGGCATTTTTTTGAAATTGAGCACATAAAAGAGACTCACTTTTACGAGACACAAACAAATAGAGATATTTTTCTTTTTTCATAGATTCCAGTAAGAGAGAGGTTTTACCAACACGCCGCCGGCCAATCATTACTGTAAAACATGAACTCTTTTTTGATTGCTTCAAATTGCGCTCAAGTATTTCTAATTCCTTCTTTCTATCATAGAACTTCATAATACAATTATTTTAATCCTCATTATTTTAATGATGGTTACAAAAATACGAATTACTTTATAATTATCATTCATTTGTGAGAATTATTTTAATGGCCATTAAAATATCAATCAGCCAAGTAAATTGACTAATTCTTTTTTCATCTCCTTGTCATGTGCAATGGAAACTCGTTAAAAGTTCTGGGAGCTCAGGAGGCCCCTTTACTTATTATGGATTATATTACGATATTAACGATCTTATTCGGAACCACGATGACCTTTTTCGGAGTTTTGCCTTCCAGCCATTTCTGAGCGCTTTCGTGAACCAGTGTTGTTTGTTCCACGTTTTCTTTGGGGGCGTCTACCGGAAAATCTAAGGTAAAGCGGGCTTTCCCATTGAAAGAAACGGTATAGGTTACAGTACTTTCCTTCAGGTATTCTTCGATGAAATCAGGAAATTTGGCATCGCATACCGTTGTTTTTCGCCCTAAGGCGACTTGCCACAACTCTTCTGATATGTGAGGTGCAAATGGGGCTAAAATAATTGTCAGATCAGACAGGATAGCCCTTTTATTGCATTTTAGTGCCGACAGTTCATTCACACAGATCATAAAGGCGGAAACCGAAGTATTGAAAGAGAAATTTTCGATGTCCTGGCCGACTTTTTTGATCAGTTTGTGCAGTGCTTTCAATTCTTCCGAGGTGGGCTGTTCATCCGAAACAACCAGTTCTTCGCCGTTGTAAAACAGGTTCCAGAGTTTGCGCAGGAAACGGTGAACGCCGTCGATGCCGCTGGTATCCCAGGGTTTGGAATATTCCAACGGGCCCAGGAACATCTCATACAGGCGCAGGGTATCGGCTCCGTACTTTTCGACGATATCGTCCGGATTGACCACATTGAACATCGATTTGGACATTTTCTCGACTGCCCAGCCGCAAACGTATTTTCCGTCTTCGAGGATAAATTCGGCTGTTTTGTATTCCGGATTCCAGTTTTTGAACGCTTCGGTATCCAGGACATCGTTGTACACGATGTTGACATCCACGTGGATCGGAGTGGTTTCGTAACCGTCCCTGAGATTCAGGGACACGAATGTGTTGGTATCTTTGATCCGGTACACGAAATTGGAACGTCCCTGGATCATGCCCTGGTTGATCAGTTTTTTGAACGGTTCGTCTTCGCAGGTGAGTCCCAGGTCGTACAGGAATTTATTCCAGAAACGGCTGTAGATCAGGTGTCCGGTAGCATGCTCGGTCCCTCCGATGTAGAGGTCGACGTTGCGCCAGTATTCATTGGCTTCTTTTGAAACCAAGGCTGTCGGGTTGTGCGGATCTTCGTAACGCAGGTAGTAGGCCGAAGAGCCTGCAAATCCCGGCATGGTACACAATTCCAGAGGATAACCGTTGTATTCCCAGTTTTTAGCGTGTCCCAGGGGCGGTTCTCCTTTTTCGGTCGGCAGGAATTTGTCTACATCGGGCAACCGGATGGGCAGGTCTTTCTCGTCCACCACATACGGCATCCCATCTTTGTAGTAGACCGGAAACGGTTCTCCCCAGTAGCGCTGGCGACTGAAAATAGCATCCCGTAAACGGTAATTTACCTTCACCTGGCCGAGTTTATTTTCTTTTACATATTGTTTGGTCTTTTCGATGGCTTCTTTTACGGAAAGGCCATTCAGAAAGCCTGAATTCATCATGATTCCCTCTTTAGCATCGAAACTCTCTTCCGAGACGTCGCACCCTTCGATCAGCGGGATGACGGGCAGTCCGAAATGTTTGGCGAAGGCATAGTCACGGCTGTCGTGTCCCGGAACGGCCATGATGGCTCCGGTTCCGTATCCTGCTAATACATAGTCGGAAATCCAGATGGGAATGGATTCTCCGTTGAACGGATTGATGGCATACGATCCGGTGAATACTCCGGTTACTTTCCGGTCGGCGATCCGCTCCCGTTCGGTCCGGCGTTTTACGGCTTCGAGGTAAGATCCGACGGCAGCTTTCTGTTCTGCGGTCGTCACCTTGGAAACATATTCGGATTCGGGGGCCAGCACCATGAAGGTCACCCCGAAAATGGTATCGGCGCGGGTGGTAAAGATGGTAAATTCCAGGTCGGAATCTTTCACTTTGAATTGCATTTCCGCTCCTTCCGAGCGTCCGATCCAGTTTTTTTGTGTTTCTTTCAACGATTCGGTCCAGTCGATTTTATCTAATCCGTCGAGCAGGCGTTGGGCATAAGCCGAGACCCGGAGGCTCCATTGGCGCATCCGTTTTTGTTCGACCGGATGTCCTCCGCGAATGGAAACGCCTTCGCTCACTTCGTCGTTTGCAAGCACTGTTCCTAATGCCGGACACCAATTGACCATGGTGTCGGCTAAATAAGCAATACGGTAGTTCAACAGAATTTCCTGTTGCTCTTTTTCTGTTTTTTTATTCCATTCACCGGCAGAAAATTTTAATTCTTCACTGCAGGCAACGTTCATGTTTTCAGATCCTTGTTGACTGAATGCCTCGATGAGCTCTGTTATCGGCCGCGCCTGTTGTTCGTCGTTGCAGTAATAGGAGTTGAACATCCGGATAAATGCCCATTGCGTCCAATGATAATATTCCGGTTCACACGTCCTGACCTCCCGGTCCCAATCATAACAAAAACCGATTTTGTCCAATTGCTCGCGATAACGCTGAATGTTCTTTTGTGTTGTTACAGCCGGGTGTTGGCCTGTCTGGATAGCATACTGCTCGGCGGGAAGCCCGTAAGCGTCATATCCCATCGGATGGAGCACATTAAACCCTTTCAACCGTTTGTAACGGGAGTGGATATCGGAGGCAATGTAGCCCAGCGGATGCCCTACATGCAGTCCGGCTCCCGAAGGATAGGGGAACATATCGAGTACATAAAATTTAGGTTTTCCGGGTTCTTCTTTTACTTTGTAAGTCTTATGTTTTTTCCAGTATTCCTGCCATTTTTTTTCGATATCGTTGAAATTATAGGCCATGATGTGTAATTTTTAATTTTAAAGGCGCAAAGTTAATCAAAATTCAATAAAAACCCCGCCCTTTTTCACAAGAAGGCGAGGCCGGCAATTCAGATCGATCAACAGGGAGTTATTTCAACCCTGACTGATTTCAGTATATTTCTGAATTTTGTAATTTTTCAAACGAAAAAGTGTCATAAAAAAAATTCATAGTTTTTGATTAAATAGAGTTAGGTTATATTCAAAAAGCTTATGCAAATGTATATTAAAAGTAGCGAATCGAGGTGTATTCAATACACATATTTATGTATACCATGTATTGGTTAAAACATTGATTTTTATACCTATATTGATTTTATTTTTTTAAAAGTGTATATTGATTTTTTTCAAATATATATTGTTTGGTTACCGGAAATTTCCGGATACTTAAATTCGGAAAAATTTATTTCCCAGGCATATTAATATTGCTTTTAATAATGGTAAGAAACTAAAAAAATAAACTACATTTGCCGTTGCACAGTCTAACTATTTATAAACATTTTGTAATTATGAGCCGGAAGATTCAATTTGGGTATCCTGTTTTTTATTGTTTTTTAGCGGGCTTTTTTCTTTTTTCCTGTAGCCGGAATAAAGAAATTATTCCTTCTTCGGAATTTGCTCCTTATGTCAATGCCTTTACCGGCGGAGCCATTTCTTCACAGTCGACCGTAAAGATCGAGTTTGCTCAGGATCAGCCTGCCGTTGAACTGAATGCGGAGTTGAAAGATAAATTATTCGATTTTTCGCCTTCCATTAAAGGAAAAGCGTATTGGAACAATAATCATACGATTGAATTTATCCCTGATTCCGGTCAGTTGAAACATGGAACCCTTTACAATGCTTCATTTAAGCTGGATAAAATTATGAAAGTGGAAAAAAAATTAGAAAACTTCCGCTTCTCTTTCCGGGTAATGCCGCAAAATTTCGGAGTGGAAATAGGGACTTATTCTACCGATAAATCGAATCCTGATCTTGCTTTTGTGGAAGGTTTGCTTCGTTTCAGCGACCATGTAAGTCCAGAGCAGGTGAAGCAGATGGTTACCGCCGATCTGAAGGGGGATCATTCTTTCCGGGTGAAAGTGGAGCCTACCGCCGTACCCACGAATTATAAATTCACAGTAGAAAATATCGTCCGGGGGAAAGAAGACCGGACTCTGGATATCCGCATCGATGGTAAACCGTTGGGTGTCGGGCGGGAAATCAAGGAGTCTGTGCTGGTTCCGGCTCTGGAGCCGTTCCGGGTTTTGAGCGCCCGAATGATCAGTGAACCTGAAAACGGGGTGGAAGTCGTTTTCTCCGATCCTGTTTCTCAGTTGCAGGATATGAGGGGACTGGTTTATATTTCGGATGTTTCCGATTATGTTTCTCAGGCGGAGGGAAATAAAGTTAAAATTTTCTTTGAAGAAAATAACCTGAAGAATTTTACAGTGAATGTCGATAAAGGAGTGCGTAACCACAAGGATGTGGCATTGCAGGCTCCGGCTACGTATTCGTTGACTGCCGAGTCGCTGAAGCCCAAGATCGAAATCCCTTATGAGGGAACGATTCTTCCGGATTCCAAAAATCTGATCCTGCCGTTCAGGTCGGTGAATATCCGGGCAGTGGATGTGAAAGTGATCCGGATATTTGAAAAGAACGTGCTGATGTTTATGCAGGAAAACACCCTGTCTTCCAGTAAAGAACTGCGCCGTTCCGGACGGCTTATTTATAAAAAAACGATTGCTTTGGATGCAGATCCGGTTTTGAAATTGGATCGCTGGAATGATTTCTCGATCGATCTGGCAGGGATCATTCAACAGGAACCGGGGGCTATTTACAGGATTCTGCTGTCTTACAAAAAGGATTATTCGCTTTATGCTACCAATGGAAAATCCGGAAATTCAGGACGCGATGAGAGTCTTTCGCAGATTGCTCCCGGGCAGCTTTCTGAAGAAGAGGAAGCCGTATGGGACGTTCCCCAGGCGTATTACTGGAATGAATACGATGATATCGACTGGAGCGAATATGACTGGAATGATCGCGAAAATCCGGCAACTCCGACTTACTATATGCTGGCCGAAAATACCAAGGCATCCTGCAATATCCTGGCATCCAATATCGGAGTGATTGCAAAAGCCGGTACCGGAGGGAAGCTCTGGGTTGCCGTCAATGATATTCTGACCACCAATCCGGTTAAAAATGCCGAAATCCGGGTATATAACTACCAATTACAAACGATTGGCTCCGGGAAAACCGATGCCGATGGGTTTGCAACGATGGAAGTCAAAGGGAAACCTTTCATCCTCACAGCAGAGTCCGGTCAACAGAAAGCTTACCTGCGCTTAGTCGACGGAGAGGAAAAATCACTGAGCCGTTTCGATGTCGGAGGAAAAGAAACCCAAAAAGGAATGAAAGGCTTTGTTTTCGGTGAACGGGGAGTTTGGAGACCCGGCGATACCTTATATATCGGATTTATTCTCGAAGACAAGCTGGAGCGTATTCCCGACTCCCATCCTGTTTCTATTGAGATTTATAATCCCAAGGGGCAGTTTTATACGAAACAAACCTCGACGAAAGGACTTCATGGGTTCTATGCTTTTCACGTCCCGACTGATCCGGACGATGTTACCGGACTCTGGAATGCCTATGTTAAAGTGGGAGGGGCGTCATTCCATAAGCCCCTGCGTATTGAGACTGTGAAGCCTAATCGTTTGAAAATTAATCTGAATATTCCGGGAAATAAGCTGGAAAGTGTGAAGGAAACCGTGCCGGTAACACTTCATTCCAATTGGTTGACCGGAGCCGTGGCGAACGAGCTGAAAGCCTCTGTAGAAATGAGTCTTACCAAAGTAACCACTCAGTTCAAAGGTTATGAGCAATATGTTTTCAACAATCCTGCAAGTTCATTTTCCGTCGATAAAATCGAAGTATTCGACGGTCGGTTGAATGCTGAAGGGAATGCTGTTTTTAATTTGAAATTGCCCGGGGCCCAGAATGCTCCGGGAATGCTGCAGGCAACCTTTATCAGCCGGGTATTCGAGCCGGGAGGAGATGCCAGTGTGTTTGTCCAGAGCCTGCCGTTTTCTCCTTATACCTCTTATGTGGGAGTTAACTTCAATCAAAAAGACGATTATGATTACATCGAAACGGATCAGGATAAATTTCTCGATGTGGTGACCCTCAATGCCGACGGGAAGCTGATTGATCGTCAGAATGTCGATTATAAGGTCTATAAATTAGGCTGGAGCTGGTGGTGGGAAAGCAATACCGAATCGCTCGACGCCTATGTTAATAATACATCGAAAGAACCGGTTTTATCGGGAAAAATCGCCACTGTCGGTGGTAAAGCCCGGATCAAATTCCGGGTAGACTATCCGGAGTGGGGACGATATTTAGTGTATGTGAAAGATAAAGAAAGCGGTCACGCTTCCGGAAAGATCGTTTATGTCGATTGGCCGTCGTGGCGCGGACGTTCTGCTAAAAACGACCCGTCGGGAATCACGATGCTGTCGTTTGCTACCGATAAAAAATCGTACGAAGTAGGAGAGGAGGTCACCGTGATGATTCCGGGTGCTTCCCGCGGAAAGGCTTTGGTTGCTCTTGAAAACGGATCTTCTGTTTTGAGTCGTACTTGGGTGTCTGTCGCCGATACAGGTGATACCAAATACCGTTTTAAAGTAACGGAAGACATGGCTCCGAATTTTTACATCCATGTCAGCATGCTGCAGCCTCATGCACAAACAGTGAACGATATGCCCATCCGGATGTATGGAGTGGTTCCGGTGATGGTGAGCAATAAAAATTCGACGCTGTATCCGGTGGTTGATATGCCGGAAACCTTGCGTCCCGAGAAAGAGTTTCAGGTAAAAGTGAAGGAAAAGTCCGGACGTCCGATGACGTATACTTTGGCCATTGTGGATGAAGGATTGCTCGATCTGACGGCATTCAAAACGCCCGATCCGTGGAATGAGTTTTATACCCGTGAAGCGCTCGGTATCCGTACCTGGGACTTGTACGACTATGTGATCGGCGCTTTTGGAGGAAAATACTCGTCTTTATTCAGTATCGGTGGTGATGAGGCTATGAAGCCGGTGAATGAGCGGGCCAACCGCTTCAAACCGGTGGTTAAATTTGCCGGCCCGTTCTCGATCGGGAAGGGAGAGACCGGAACACACAAGTTGCAATTGCTTCCGTATGTCGGCTCGGTTCGTGTGATGGTGGTTGCCGGACAGGATGGAGCGTACGGGAATGCCGAAAAAACGGTTCCGGTAAAGAATCCGTTGATGATCCTGCCTACTTTGCCGCGGGTGATGAGTGTCGGAGAAGAAATCCTGCTGCCGGTGAATGTTTTTGCGATGGAAAATACGGTGAAGGATGTGACTGTAAAAGTCGAAACTTCCGGATTGTCGAAAGTTGTCGATACTGCTTCCAAATCTCTGAAATTTTCAAAATCGGGCGATGAAATGGTGTATTTTTCATTGAAAGTCGGTTCGCAAACCGGAGTGGAACAGGTGAAAGTAACAGCCTCCGGGAATGGAGAATCCGCTACTGAAACCATCGAAATACAGGTGCGGAATCCGAATCCTGCCATCATCGAGGAAAATGCCCAGTTGGTGAGCGCTTCCCAGGAAAAAACCTTCGCCTATGAACCGAAGGAAAAATCGAATGAGAACTGGGTCAAATTAGAGGTTTCGAGAATGCCTTCGGTCGATATAAACAGAAGGCTCGACTACCTGAACGATTATGAGCATTGTTGTTCCGAACAACTCGTTTCCAAAGCGTTTCCGCTGTTGTATGTCGATCAGTTTAAGGAATTGACCGAAAAAGAACGGGAAACCATTGGAAAGAATGTCCGGGAAGCGATTCGTCAGCTATACGGCCGCCAGTTACACAGCGGAGGATTTGCTTACTGGCCGGGCCAGACCGAGGCTTATTCCTGGATTAATTCCTACGTAGGGCATTTCCTTTCGCAAGCCCGTAAAAAAGGCTATGATGTAAACGATCAGGTATTTAACCGCTGGAAATCGTTCCAGAAAGGCGCTGCCTCGAACTGGCAGAAAGAAGCCGGTCGACGGAATACCCGGTACTTGTATCCTCAGGAAGATCTGCAGCAGGCTTACAGGCTTTATTCTTTAGTGGCTGCCGGAGAACCGGAGCGCGGAGCGATGAACCGCCTGAAAGAGCTGGAAGGCCTTTCGCAACAGGCCCGTTGGCGTTTAGCCGCAGCTTATGCACTCGATGGAAAGAAAGAGGTTGCCAGTGAGTTGATATTCAATGTGAATCCGTATGTCGATCCTTATTCCTGCAACAATGCCACATATGGTTCTTCTTACCGTGATGAGGCGATGATCTTAGAAACGATGGTTCTGACCGGGAATTTACCAAAAGCTTTCGAGCAGGCTAAGCGGGTATCGAAAAACTTAGCTTCCGAATATTATTTCAGTACGCAATCGACGGCCTATTCTCTCTTGGCCATGGGCTTATTTGCTGAGAAAATGGGAGAGGGGATGATCGAGGCGGAATGGTCGCTGAACGGAAAATCCCAAAAACCGATGAAAACGGCTAAAGCAGCTTCTCAATACGATTTGCCGGCCGATGTTCTTTCGGGCAGTGTAAAATTCAAAAATACCGGAAAAGGGGAACTTTATGTCAACCTGACATCGAAGTCGAAACCGCTTTACGACACCTTACCGGAGGTTTCCAGTAATCTGAAATTAGAGGTTTTGTACACCGATTTGAACGGTCGTCCTGTGGATATCGCTTCCATCCGGCAGGGAACGGACTTTTTAGCGAAGATCAAAGTCTCGAATATCAGCGGAATCAATTACTATGCCGATCTGGCGTTGACACAGATTATTCCGTCGGGTTGGGAGATTTTTAACGAACGGATGATGGCGGGAGAAGGAGCCGAAGACCCAAAACAGAATTATACTTTCAGGGATATCCGCGACGACCGGATATTCACGTATTTCGACCTGAATATCAGCGAAACGAAACAATTTACGATCCGCTTGCATGCTGCTTATGTCGGGAAATATATTCTTCCGGCCGTGCAGTGCGAAGCGATGTACGATACCCAGGCGCAGGCCCGGACAAAAGCTTCCCGGACAGAAGTGGTAAAATAGCTTTTATTTCGCTTTAGTGCGGTATCGGAGGTTATCGAACAACCTTTGTATGAAACGGCGGTCTCGGACAACGATATCCGCCGTTCCTGTTATTTCATGCCTGAAATCCAATGTTTCCCCGTAGTTGGTGGTTAGTCCGTGGGGAAGGTCCACGGTGATCAGGTAGGTTTCGACGCTTGCCTGCTGCGTTTGCTGTTGTCCGGTAATGAGGGAGATCGTGTTTACCCGGCCGTCGACCGATCCGAATTCTAAGTAAGGATAATTGTCTAATTTGATGATGACCGGATCTCCCGGCTTCACTTTTCCCGCCCCTCCCGAAGGAAGCAGGACTTGTCCGGTGATACTCGTTTCTTCCGGGACAATGCTGAATACTTCCTCCCCGGCCTGGACAAACTGGTTTTCCGACCAGAATTTCAGGAATTCGACCTTTCCGCCGAATGGCGCTTTGAATACATATTTCTGTTCCCAGAGTTTGATATTGTCTGCCAGGTCGTGATACGACGACAACAAGTCCAGTTTCATTTGTTTTTCTTTCTCTTTTTGTTCGATCTTCAGCCGGTTCAGGCTGTTCCTGGAATCCGACAGCTGCATTTCGATGGATGAGGCTTCGATCCGGAGGTTCTGAACGTTCTGCCGGGCTGTCAGATACTCGCTCTTCACCCGGTCTAATTCGTATTCGTGAACAATCTCCTTTTGTTTGAGCGCATGATCTTTTTCAAACCATTTTTGAGAGATCTGCATTTTTTCTTCTGTTGTTTCGATGTTTTCTTTTGTCTGGCTCAGAATGGCGCTTTTCCACCGGATGTCTTCGTTCAGGCTTTTTTCCTGCTGTTCGTAGGTATTGTCTTCCTCGTAACTACATAAATTTTTAAGGGCCGTCAGGAATGTATAATATTTCAGGTTCAGTTCTCCTAAAAATGCTTTTTCCGGAAAAATGAACCGGTCTTTTAAAAAAGATTCTTTGTTTGGATCGAATATCCCGGTCAATGCGGCAATCCGGTGCATATCCCGGGTCGATGCCGGGTTCTGTATAATCGCGATATAATCTCCTTCTTTTGCCTCTTCCCGCGCTTTCAGGCGGAAGTCCTGGATCTTCCCGGAGGTGTTGGCAATTAGTTTTACCGGTACCTGGCTGGAACTGATCCGGATTTGTCCGGCAACCGTATCGGGGTACTGGATCAGCCATCCGAACAGGAGCAACAGGAATGTGAGCGCTACGACGGTGATAGCCACCCATTTTCCGAATCCGGTCGGCATCCGCTCCACGATATCTTTTACTTCTTCGCTCTGTTTCGCTTTTTTATTTTTATTCATCGTTTACTGTAGGATCGTTTCGAACCCCCGGGGCTCGGTTAACAGGTGATTTTGCTGGCTCGAAACCAGTTCGTAATACTGTTTTTTGTTCCGCATCAGGGAGTTGTGATTCCCGATTTCTACGACCATGCCGTTATTCAGAACGATAATCTGGTCGGCTTTCCGGATGGTACTTAACCGGTGGGCCACCACGATCACCGTCCGGTCTTTGAAAACCCGGTCCAGGGCCGTGACGATTTTTTGTTCGTTGATGGTATCGAGAGAATTGGTTGCTTCGTCTAAAAACAGGTAGTCGGGCTGTTTATAGAGCGCCCGGGCGATCAGGATCCGTTGTCGTTGCCCGCCGCTCAATCCGCGCCCCATTTCTCCGATCATAGTTTGGTAGCCTTGCGGCATCGCTTCGATTTCCCGGGCGATATTGGCAATTTCCGTGGCCTGGCCGAGCGCTTCGTAATCGATGTTTTCTTCGTCTAATACGATGTTGTTCAGGATGGTGTCGTTAAATAGTTTTCCGTCCTGCATCACACTGCCGCACCGGCTCCGCCATTGCCGCAGGCTGATGTTATTGACGTTCATGCTCCCGATGCAGATCTCGCCGTAAGAAGGCATGTAGAGCCGTAGTAACAGCTTGAGCAGGGTCGACTTTCCGCAACCGCTGTTCCCGACAATGGCGGTGACTTTCCCTTCGGGGATGATCAGGTTCACTCCTTTCAGCGCCAGCGGAGCGTTGGGGGAATATTGGAACGACAGGTTTTTAACCAAGAGGCTTTTATCTTTCGGCAACTCCATGCTGTTGTTCGAAACAGACGCCATTTCGTCTTCATCCTGTAGTTGATGAATCTCATTGATCCGCATCAGGCTGATTTTGGCATATTGTCCCGATTGGATAAACCCGACAAACTGGGCGACCGGCCCGTTCAGCATCCCGATAATGAACTGGGTGGAGATCATGACTCCGAAGGTAATATCGCCGTGAATGACTGCAATGGCACAAAAAAAGGTCACCGCCATGGTTTGCAGGCTGTTGATGAATTGTGCCCCGAGCGATTGTGCGTTATTTATTTTCAGTATCCGGAGGTTCACGTGGTACAGGCGCGCCTGGATCGCCTCCCATTTCCAGCGTTTCAGGTCTTCGTAATTGTTGATCTTGATTTCCTGGATGTTTTCGATCGTTTCGACCCAGTAGCTCTGGTTTTTGGAGACTAATTCGAAATACTCCCAGTCCAATTTTTTTCGCAGGTGCAGGAAAACGAAGATCCACAGGATGTAGACGACGCTTCCGGCCAGGAATATAAAAAAGATAGTTTTGTTGAATATCAGCAGGATGATGCTGAATACGATGAACGTGACCGACGAAAAGATCATGCCCAGCGAATTGTTCATTACAAAACTGCGGATGCGTTCGTGGTCGTTCGCCTGCTGGAGGATGTCTCCCACTAATTTATTTTCAAAAAATGAGACCGGAAGTTTCATCAGTTTGATCAGGTAATCCGAAATGAGGGAGATATTGACGCGGGTGGTGACATGGAGGAGTACCCAGTCGCGCAGGGCGTTGGATAGTGTGATACTCAGCAGCAGCACGATGTTGGCGATCAGCACCATGTAAATAAAGGTAATATCCCGGGTGTGGATGCCGATGTCGATCACCGATTTGGAAATAAAAGGGAGGATGGCCTGCAATGCCGTGGCGATGAGCATGATGCCGAACAGCAGGTAGAACGACTTTTTGTAGGGCGTGAAATACCCCAGGATATTCTCGAAGCTTTTCAGCCGCTCTTTTTTCTCCCGGGTATCGATCTGTTTAAACGTGGCCATGGGTTCCAATGCTAATAAAACCCCGTGATCCTCTCCCTTTTTATACCAGTTTTCCCGGAACTCTTCGTGCGTGTAAGATACCAACCCCTTTGCAGGATCCGATACCTGAATCGTAGTATCATTTGTCTTATACAAAACTATAAAGTGATCGTTATTCCAATGAACGATACAGGGAAGTGGTATTTTATCGGTTAGTTCTTGTAAAGTGACTTTAACGGATACAGTTCTCAATCCGATTTTTTCGGCGGCGTAACTGATATCTAAAAAAGAAACGCCTTCCTTTGTAATTCCGCATAAATCACGTAGATATTGCAATGAATAATAACGTCCATAGTATTTAGAAATGATTTTCAGGCAGGCCGGACCGCAATCCTTTGTATCCATCTGGTATTCGTGCGGGAATGTTTTTAAAAACATATTTTAAAATTGAAATATATTTGCAAATATGATTTATTTTATTCATATTTGCAAATGATAAGTAGTTTATTTTATCTATTGTTTAACTTTTAAATAAATTGATTCCTATGAAAAAGACAATGAAAATCGATCTGGCATCTGTAGAAAAAGCGTTTCCAGTACTGGACGAGCAGGAACAGAGAGGTGTTGTGGGAGGGAAGCTTCCCCCTACTCGTTTTGAATTTCCGACCGGAGATATGGTTGGCGGTGGCGGCGGCTATGTCGGACACTTTGATATCATGGATGGAACCATTACCAACTGGCAGTATGGAAATGACCGGTTTGCTGTTTTTTCCGGACATGACGGGACTGTTCTGCTCCTGGAAGGAGTGCATGTGAAAGGTCAGCTACCGCTTCAATATTCCAATACAGCCTGTTATTTTAATAATACGATCTGGGTTGGATCTAAATACGACACTTTTAATTTTGATGATTTAACGCATGAATATGGCCATTATCTACAAGAACAAGGGATGTCCCAATGGGAGTATTTTAAAGGAGCATTTGGAAGCGCTTGGAATATTTTTATAAAAGGTGGAGAAGGACATATGGATATGCCTTTTGAAGTTGGAGCTACAAATAACGGAGATAGCTATGGCAATCAATATAGATCTAAAGAATAAAATCCAGATAATTGAATTTTTATGAATCGGTTTATATCTTTACTCCTTTTTTTGAACTGTGTTTGCCTCTGTTCGTGCGGAGATACATCCAAACAGAATGAATTGGTTAGTCTCCCCGCAGGAGGTGATACGATCTTCGTTAAAATCCATTATCCTCCGGGTGAAACAAAACGGGATAAAATTATTGTTTGGAGCACTCATTCTACGGAGAATAAATTTTTTCCAGACTCTGTAGTTTTTTCTCTGGATTCTGCAAATTGGAATAGAATGTGGATGGCACCTGTTTTGTGCGATAGTTTGCTACAGGCAGGATTTATCAACATTGAGTATTTGGGTCGAAACGATAGTATTATGTTGGTTGGCCGCAAGTTTTGTGAATCCGATATTTATACCAAGTCCCAAGATTTGGAAGCGGTTTTGGATTATATTCGTTCGAGAAAAGAATTTGGGAAAAAGAAAATTCTTCTGGCAGGTTATAGTGAAGGTGGGGATATTAATGCAGTTGTGGCCTCTAAGCCATCTAAAAATGTTGATGCTGTGATGCAATTTGTTACTCCTTGTGTAGATGGAAAAACTCTTGCAGAGCATCAAGGGCTAAACAATACAATCGATTTCTTTTTTCGGTATTCAGCATTTATGCCTAAAATGATTGATAGTCTATTTAACCGGGTTACCTCTTTAAAGGAAGGAAACTATGAACATAGTGTTGAGGGGTTATTAAAATTCAAATCGGATACTCGGGATCCGTTGGATAGTATCATATTTCGATATAGCAATCGAGATTCTATTGCAGTTCAAATGATTACCTATCTCCAGTCCCGGTGGGACCGGGAAAATGAGGAAACCCGGCTGTACCATGGTAGTTTTGAAACGTATTGTAAAGAAAATTTTTTATATGAATCCTTGAGCCCCCAGCAAATAGCGTTAAGGCAATGGCAACCGGATCTGTATTACCCTAAGATAAGCTGTCCAATCCTTGCAGTTTATGGAACAAAAGATATCCGGATCGATTGCCAGTCGAGCAAGCAGGGTTTGGATTCACTTTTGACTCAAGGAGGGAATGCAAACTACAAAGTGATGGTGTTGGATGGATATGATCATTCGCTTGTAAAAAATCGTACACATATCGGTCATGATGGTATCGAAGGGCATGTGATTGCTGAAATAGTGGATTGGGTTATTGCACAATGAGGTGAGTTATGAAAAGAATTCAATATCTATTCTTTTTTGTATATTTCATTTTTATCTGTTCCTGCGGGGATACCTCCAAACAATCCGAATTGATAGAGATTTCTTCCGGAGGCAGTATGATTCCTGTAAAAATTCATTATCCTTCGGGAAAGATGAAACAGGACAAGATTATTGTTTGGAGTACTCATTCTACAGAGAATAAATTTTTCCCGGACTCCATCAATTTTTCTCCGGATTCTGAGGATTGGATTTATGAAATACATATGTCTCCTATTTTAATGGACAGCCTCCTGCAAGCGGGGTTTATCAATATCGAATATCTTGGCCGAAATGATAGCATTATGCTGATTGGTCGTAAATTCCGGGAATCCGATATTTACACCAAGGCTCTGGACCTGGAGGCTGTTTTGGATTACCTCCGTTCTCGTAAAGAATTCCAGAAGAAGAAAATAGTTCTGGCAGGTTATAGCGAGGGTGGAGATATCAATGCTGTTGTAGCATCCAGACAACCTGAATATATTGATGCAGTAGTGCAACTTGCTATTTCTTGTGTGGATGGAAAAACTCTTGCAGAGTATCAAGAATTGAATAATACAATCGATTTCTTTTTTCGGTATTCGGCATTTATGCCTGAAATGATCGATAGTCTCTTTAACCGGGTTACCTCTTTAAAGGAAGGAAATTATGAGCATAGTGTAGAAGGCTTATTAAAATTCAAATCAGATACCCGAGGTCCATTGAACAATATCATATATCAATACGATAATCGGGATTCTATCGCAGATCAAATGATCGTTTACCTTCAATCCAAATGGAATCGGGAAAATGAAGAAACCCGACAATACCATGGTAATTTTGAAACATATTGTAAGGAGAATTTTTTATATGAAGCTTTAAGTCCTCAGCAGATAATGTTAAGGCAATGGCAGCCGGATTTGTATTATCCTAAGATAACCTGCCCGGTGCTCGCCGTTTTTGGCAAGAATGACAAAAGAATTGAATATTCATCTAGTAAAGAGGGTTTGGAAAGGTCTTTAGCTCAAGGAGGAAATACAAATTATAAGATTATGGTTTTGGATGGATACGATCATTCGCTGGTGAAAAATCGTACGCATATCGGTCATGATGGGATCGAGAGTTCTGTGATTGCTGAAATTGTGGATTGGGTTATTGCACAATAAATGGGTTATGAAGAATATGTTGTTTATTTTATTTTTCAGTTTCTTTGCCTGCCTTTTGAACCTGCATGCCCAGGACGATGGATTCGGAGACAGACATGGTGTTCCAAGGGTTGCATTTTTCATTGATTCTGTATTTGTCGGCAGTTCCTTGGGAATTGATTCCAAACTTTCAGATTCATCAAAATTAGTAAAAGAACCAATTGAGATTGATGGAGTAAAGTATGATGCCAGAATATATATTAAATACAAACGGTCGCCAGAATTATTGACATTGGATCAGGTTAGAAAGAAATACATTCAAAAGAAGACTTACAACCCGATCTATTTAATCAATCATCAATTTGTAAAAGAAAATGTTTCACAGGTATAGTTGGATGCCGATTATATCTTAAGAGTCAATTGTCTCGATTCGGAAGAAATCGATTCTTTTAATAAAAAAAATTCCATTAAGTTCAGTCTTATTATAATTTTTACAAAAACGAAAGAAAATGTAGAACGATCGGAAACTATTTACATCCGGGGCTCCGGTGATGAATAAAAAAATTCGTACTTATGAAAAAGAT
>JAVBRK010000046.1:0-9264 GCA_031548005.1 Bacteroidales bacterium | reverse complement strand
TATGGCAGGGCGCACCGGTCTTTTTCCTTTTAAGATGTACCCACCGGACGCCGTCTTCCGCCTTGGATAGATTTTGCCCGGTCAGGTTGCGCATATCGCTGAACGCGATGCCGGTGAACGATGAAAACAGGAACATGTCGCGAATGAAATTCAGGTTCGGGCGGGAAAGCTTGGCATTTATCAACTTATCAAGTTCTTCCGCTGTCAGCGACTTGGGTACGATGGGCTGTGTGATGTATTCGTAACCGGCAAACGGGTCGTTCCGGATAAGACCGTTGTTGATGGCCATCTTTACGATTCGGCGTAGCTGGCCGATTGTATTCACGATGGTTCCGGAAGCGAAGCGGAGTTCCACGCGCAGGTAATAGTCGAAATCGGCGACGAACGATGGGGTCAATGCCCGGAAAGCCATATCGCTTACGTTGTATTTCTTCCGCATGAACCGTTTCAGGTGGTCGAGGGAGATACCGTAACGCTTGTAGGTTTCCATCGTCCGGTTTACGCCGACACTTTTAAGGAAGTTCTCGTTGTGGGCTTCGTAGTATTTGACAAGGGTATCCTGTTCGGAGGCGATACCTTGAAACGCATTTTTCACTTCTGCGGCGGATACGTTTTCTTTTTTCACCAGCAATTCCTTGTAAGCGGAATGAGCGGCGACACGAATCTTGTCCAATGCGGTGTTGACCGAGGTTGCTGTTTTACTTTTTCCGGTAGCCCTGCCGGATTGAGTATCCCAAAGGGATACCGGAACACTTACCTTGGCGCTGAACTGCACCATTGATTTTCCGATGCGGATGCGTCCCAGTACGGGAACGGTTCCATCCGCTTTCTCCTCATTGCGTTTGAGGTAGAAACTTACTTTTACTTCCGTCATAAATTAACTCTTTTACAGGTTACACAATTAACTGTTATGGAGCTAATCAACGGTATGCAAAATATTGTGATTGAGTGAATAAGAAACGGGATTCAGGTAAATAAAGCACAATGTACTATTCTGAACCTGAAAATCGTCTAAAATCGTCCTTTTTTCAGGGAAAAATCCGTTATTTGAATGGTTGCTGCAATACAAAAACAGGTAACGTATTCGTAACGGAAAGTCTTCCCAAATACACAATATTTTGCTATTTTACTGCTTGCAGCGAAGAGCAAAGAAGTGAAGTTATCACCTATGATTCAGATGGTTACGCTATTTTATCCGTTCTTGCGTTTTTGGTGCATAGTTTAGGTTACGAATACTGTCCATTTTTGGCATTATCTTGGCTTTTTACCCTGCCACCTAAAAAAGAAAAAGTCCCGCAAAATCATTGATTCTGTAGGACTTGTCTTGCATTCGTCGCCATTTGGCTAAGATTTTTGCGGAAGCGGGGGGATTCGAACCCCCGGTACAGTTACCCGTACGTCAGTTTAGCAAACTGGTGGTTTCAGCCACTCACCCACACTTCCAAGACTCTTCTTGATCTTCGTTTTTCGAACGGCGGTGCAAATATAGAAGAATCTTTTTAACTTATCAAAGATTTTACTGACTATTTTTTACCTTTGTCGCAAATTTGGTGGAATAGAATAAGATGGCTAAAAGGAAAAAAATACTCATTGGAGGATTGCTGGCGGTATTTTTATTGATTGCTGGAGGAGGATGTTACTTATATCTGAAACTTTTCTCTCCTTTTTTTGATACCGAGCAGCCGGTATATGTATATGTCGATGGTCGAAAAGATTTCAATGACTTGTTGTTACAATTACAATTACAGGCAGAAATGAAGGATGCCGGATTATTCAGAAAACTGGCAGTAGCCACGGGCTATCCGGATAAAATGAAAACCGGAAGATATGAAATCTCCCGTAATATGAGTTGCCGGCAGTTTTTACAAAACCTGCTCCGGGGAAATCAGTCTCCCTGTAAAGTGACATTCAATAACATTCGTTTTAAGTCGGAATTAGCTGAAAATATAGGCTCCCAATTAATGTTCGGGCCGGGAGGGTTATCCCAGAAGTTGGACGATTCGGTTGTTTGCAGATCTTACGGATTTGATTTGCAGACTATTCAGAGCATGTTTATTCCCAATACCTATGAAGTTTACTGGAATATCCCGGTAGAACGGTTTTTAGACCGGATGAAAAAAGAATACGACCGGTTTTGGGATGCCGGCCGGCTTGAAAAAGCGGCTGCTATCCCGTTGTCTAAAGAACAGGCCATTAACCTTGCTTCTATAGTAGACGAAGAACCGGCAGTCCCCGACGAATATCCGGTAGTTGCCGGTTTATACATTAACCGTTTGAAACAGGGAATGTTATTGCAGGCCGATCCGACAGTGAAGTATGCAGTCGGTGATTTTTCACTGAAACGGATTCTGGACGTTCATCTCACCATCGATTCACCTTATAATACTTACAAACATGCCGGTTTACCTCCCGGACCCATCCGGGTGCCATCGATCCGGGGGATCGATGCCGTATTGAATTATACAAAGCATCATTACCTGTATATGTGTGCGAAAGAAGATTTTTCCGGACGCCACAATTTTGCTGCAACGTTAGCTGAGCATAACAGGAATGCTCAACGGTACCGGGCGGCTCTGAACCGCAACAACATTTACTGATTAATCGAACCGGATCGACCGGGCAGGTGAAATTCTGGATATCAGGTAGGACGGACCTGTTAACACCAACAGGGACAAAACCATGGTTCCTGCGTTGATAGCTAAGAGATGCCAGATATTGAGCTCTATCGGTACATACGAAACATAATAGGACACGGGGTCCAGTTTGAAAATTTTAAACTGGCTTTGAATCAGACAAAAACCGATACCGATGAGATTCCCCCATAAAAGTCCTTTCCCAATGATGAACAGGGAGATATACAAAAAGATTTTCCGTAAATTATTGTTGTTCGCTCCCAATGCTTTTAACATACCGATCATGTTGGTTCGTTCCAGAATGATGATCAACAGCCCTGAGATCATGGAAAATCCGGCTACGGAGAGTATGAGGATGATAATCATAACAACATTGGTATCCAAGATGTTCAACCACCCGAAAATCACCGGATTCAGTTGCTTGATGGAGCGGGTGTAGTAAGTATTGCCGTTCCGGTCTTTCAGGGAGGCCAGCTCAAAATAAAGCGCTTCGGCAGTTTCGTCCAGCCGGTCGTAGTCTCCGACCAAAATCTCCAACCCGCTGATCTGGTCTTCTTCCCATTCGTTGAGTCGTCGTACCTGCTTGATATCTGCTAATATAAACAACTTGTCGAACTCGGCAAAGTTAGTCTCGTAAATACCTGTAATATGAAATTTCCGGGCGCGCAGTTCGTCTTGCTTGAAATAAGTAATGAATGAATCACCGACATCCAATTTCATTTTATCTGCAATCTCACGGGAAATAATGACTGAATTGGAAACGCTGTCGGGAGAGCTATTGAATACGTCGCCTCTGATCAGGTTTTGCCTGAAAAAATCCCAGTTATAGTCCGAATCCACCCCTTTCAGTACGATTCCCATAAAATCCTCATCGGTCTTCATCATTCCGGGTTTTGTGGCAAAACGTTGTATGTGGGCTATATTCGGAGTTTTCAGAATCACCTCATTGATTACACTGTCGCTTACAACAATGGGAGTCGATTCATAGGAGTGGTTACTGTCGAAATTGGTAATTTGAATGTGGGAGCCAAATCCGATCACTTTGTTGCTGACTTCCTGTTTGAATCCGATCATGATAGCTACCGACAAAATCATAATGGCCAGCCCCAGGGCAATGCTTATAATGGCGACCCGGATGGCCGGAGGAGAGATTTTTTTTTCTCCGTCTTTACTGAAATAGACTCTTCTTGCAATGAAAAATTCGGTATTCATGATCCGTTTTGGGATATTTAACCCCGTTTATTATAAGCTTCGAGCGCTTTCTCTAAAACAACTATGGCATTTCCTAAATCTTCTTTATTCAGAACATAAGCAATCCGGACTTCTTTTTTGCCGAGTCCAGGAGTGATGTAAAATCCCGAAGCCGGAGCCATGAAAATAGTCTGTCCCTCGTACTCAAAATCAGACAGGCACCATTCGCAGAATTTATCGGTATCGTCTACCGGGAGGCTTGCGATGGTATAAAACGCTCCCATCGGGATAGGAGAATAAACTCCCGGAATTTTGTTCAGGTTGTCTACCAGGAAATTGCGGCGTTCTAAATATTCTTCGTAAGTTTCCTGCATGTACTCTTCCGAAACATCTAAAGAGGCTTCCGCAACTAATTGTCCCAGCAGAGGAGGACTCAGCCTGGCCTGGCAAAATTTCATGACGGTTTTCCGGAGTTCTTTATTGCGGGTAATCAGCATTCCGACACGGATGCCGCACTCACTGTAACGTTTTGATACGGAGTCGATCAGTACTACATTATCTTCTATTCCTACCAGGTGGAGTGCTGATACATAGGGTGAGCCGGTATAGATAAATTCGCGGTATACTTCATCTGAGAAGAGGTATAAATCGTATTTTTTGACCAGATCCCGAATTTTGTTCATTTCTTTCCGGCTATACAGGTAGCCGGTCGGATTATTGGGGTTGCAGATCAATATTCCGCGTGTATGTTCGTTGATCAGTTTCTCAAACTCTTCGATCGGTGGAAGGGCAAATCCATTTTCAATACACGAAGGAACTGAGCGGATCACGGCTCCTGCCGAAATTGCGAATGCCATGTAGTTGGCGTAGGAGGGTTCCGAAACAATAATTTCATCTCCGGGGTTGAGGCAGGCCATAAATGCAAAAAGGACAGCCTCGGATCCTCCTGTCGTGATGATAATATCATCGGCCGAAACATTGATGTTGAACCGGGAGTAATATCCCGCTAACTTTTCCCGGTAACCCCGGTATCCGTCGCTTGGACTATACTCCAGAATTTTCCGGTCTATATGGGAAAGAGAATTCAAGGCTATTTCCGGAGTCTTGATGTCCGGTTGCCCGATATTCAAATGATAAACCTTCAGCCCCCGGGCTTTCGCCGAATCCGATAACGGAGCTAACTTGCGAATGGGAGAGGCTGGCATTTCCTTGCCGCGATACGATATTCCAGGCATTATGAATTGTTGTGAAAGATTAAAATATGCTGCAAAAGTAAAGGAATATTTTCTATTAATCTTTAAAAGTTTTTGAAAAATACAAATGAAATGGCTAACTTCGCGTTGAAAAACAGGAAATGAAAGGTTATTATGATGATTATTTTCCATAAAAAAGCACGCTCTCTTATTTTTACAGTCTTCTTTTTGCTATTTGCAGTTGTTGAGCTTTGTGCACAACATCTGGAATTATCTCCCAGGCAGGATAGCATTTTCAGTGCAATTACAGGTATCAAAGAAGTTTGGGCCCGGAATAACAGTCAGTATTTTGTAAATATCGATCCTGATGTGCAATTGCGCTATTATGAGTTGTCTTTGAATGGACGTCCTAAATATTTCCGGGAAATTTTGAGCGATCCTTTTTATGATCCGGAGAAATATCCGGTTACATTTGAGGATACCCTGATTTTCGATCCGTTATTTCTTCCTGTCGTTTTTACCGGAAAGATACTTGTCGGTGAAAAACGTATAAAAATCCCGCAAGCCGGTACGCTTTCAGATATAAAAAACCAGATGTACGATCCGTTCGACAGCATTCGGACAGCAGAAATGAAAACGGCCGATTATGATGCGCGTTTGCGGCAACGGCTCTATCTCGATGCCGTATTATCAGATAATTTTGTGGGCCGGTATTCGTATGAACATTTGTCTGAATACGATATCGTCAGACCCGAAACCATGAATGTCAACGTTTTTAAGGATCTTTTTCAGGTAGAGAATAATCCCGATTTTACAAATGCCGGGGCGCCGGTTCGGTTGGAAACGAAGCGAAAATACTGGATTATAGGAGGATTACACCAATTCCAGATCTCGGAAAATTATATATCCGATAACTGGTATAAAGGAGGAGAGGGAAATATCAACCTGTTAAGCTATCAGAAAGTAAATATTGACTATAAAAAAGGAAAAATACAGAATAACAATCTTATTCAGTGGGATTTGACTTTATATACCTATGAGGATGAAGCAACCGGAACCGGAGAAACAAAAACCCGCATAGGAACCGACTTATTTCGTACCTACAGCGATTTCGGCCTGGCTGCCGGTAAAAACTGGTATTATTCTACGAACCTGGAGTTGAAAACTCAGTTTTTTAATAACTATGAAAAAGATAACCTTTCGATTATGAAATCTCAGTTCTTTTCTCCGTTTTTCCTGAATGTGGGGATTCTGGGGATGAAATATCAATTGACAAAAACATATCAAAGCGATAAGCATAAAAACCTGTCTGTAAATGCCGATATATCCCCTTTATCCATTAAATACACTTATGTAAGGGATATTGAAAAGATCGATCCGGTAAAGTACGGAATTCCTGCCGGAAAAAACGAGACTTTACTGTTCGGTTCACTGATCAACAGCACCATTAAGGTTAACTTTAGCCGGGGTGTCAGTTTCTCGTCCCGTTTTAAATGCTTTACCGATTATCAGAAAATAGAACTGGAATCCGAGAATGAATTGAATCTGGCGATTAATCGCTATTTTTCAACACGGTTATATCTCTATTTCCGGTTTGACGACAGCGATGGCATTGTGAAAGAACCCGGCTGGGGGTATTGGCAGCTTAACCAGGTTCTGAGTTTTGGTCTGAACTATAAATGGTAGTCCGGAAAGTTTTTTGTACATTTGTGACTTCTCCATAATTAAATGCTATTATATACATATGAAGGACAAGATTTTAGTTACAGGAGGGGCCGGGTATATCGGTTCCCATACTGTTGTTGAATTGCAAAGCGCCGGTTACGAGGTGATCGTTATTGATAATCTGTCTAATTCCAATGCGGATGTTATTGATGGAATTGAACGGATTACCGGTATTCGCCCGGCTTTTGAAATACTGGATTGCAATGATTCGGAAGGAATGAAAAACCTGTTTGAAAAGTACCGGGGTATTAAAGGCATTATTCATTTTGCGGCCAGCAAAGCTGTCGGTGAATCGGTTCACAAGCCGTTATTATACTATAGGAATAATCTCGTTTCTCTGATTAACTTGTTGGAATTGATGCCTGTGTATGGTGTTCAGGGAATCGTCTTCTCTTCTTCCTGTACTGTTTATGGACAGCCGGATGTGCTTCCGGTAGATGAAACGGCTCCGATCAAACCGGCTTTGTCTCCCTATGGTAATACCAAACAGATCAACGAAGAGATCATCCACGATACAATTCATTCGGGAGCGCCGTATAAAAGTATAATACTACGATATTTCAATCCCATAGGAGCCCATCTTTCGGCCGAAATCGGAGAACTTCCCAACGGAACGCCGCAAAACCTGGTTCCTTTCCTGACGCAGACTGCGATCGGCGTACGGGCGGAGTTGAGCGTTTACGGTGATGATTACGATACTCCCGACGGTTCTTGTATCCGCGATTATATTCATGTGGTAGACCTGGCAAAAGCCCATGTTATAGCTGTAGATCGCATGCTGAAAGGGAAGTCGGAGTCCGGAGTCGAAACATTTAACCTCGGAACGGGCCGGGGACTTTCGGTGTTGGAGTTGATTCATTCATTTGAAAAATCGACAGGAGTACAGGTACCGTATAAAATTGTCGGACGCAGGGAAGGAGATATTGAAAAAGTCTGGGCCAATCCTTCTATTGCCAACAATGTGTTGGGTTGGGAAGCCCGGGAAACAATCGAAGATACATTGAGATCCTGCTGGAAATGGCAGTTGAAACTCAGAGAAAAAGGCATCATGTAGTTCTCACTTTATTCCATTCTTTCCATGTATACAGGAAAACAGCTCGATCAGGGCATTAAGCAGGTATCTTTTGTGGTCGTTTTAGTGGCTCTTTTCATTTTGATGATAGTCAAATTGAACTATTTCATCAGCTCTTTTCTCGGAGCTTTTACCATATATATGCTGTTACGCAAAACGCACCGGACCATGCTTGGGAAAGGATGGAACAAGTTACTGGCGACCAGTACCCTCTTAATCGTTACGGTACTGATTATATTTGTGATTGGAGGTGCGGTGTTCGGAGCCGTTTATTCCGAGGTGAAAGATTTTCAGCCACAGATTGTGATCGATAATATCAACGCAATACACGATACCATTCTTGAAAAAACCGGGTATAATGTATTTTCTACAGAAATGGTAGATAAAGCGATCCGTTCGGCGGGAGACTTTCTTCCGGGAATATTTTCTACTGCCGGAAGCATTCTTGTAAACGGGATGATGATGATTTTCCTGTTGTTTTTTATGTTTCAGGAAAGTAAAGCTATGGAGTCGGGTATTGAAGATAACCTTCCACTCAAGAAAGACAGCATATCCATGCTTAAAAAAGAAACCCAGAATATGGTGATCAGTAATGCGATCGGAATTCCGGTTATATTAATCGGGCAGGGGATCGTCGCCGGATTGGGTTATTGGTTTCTTGGCGCCGGCGATCCGGTAGTGTGGGGACTGATAACCGGTGTTTGCGGTTTGATCCCGGTGATTGGTACGGCCGGAGTCTGGCTGCCTTTGTCGCTCAATTTGCTGATCGGTGGAAATACCTGGCAGGGATTGGTACTGATTCTTTATGGAGCGCTTATAATTTCCAGTGTCGATAACCTGATCCGCATGGTTTTTCTGAAAAAATATGCCAACCTTCACCCCCTGGTTGCTATTTTCGGAATAATTCTGGGAATGAACTTATTCGGTTTCTGGGGGATTGTTTTCGGCCCCCTTGTGATTTCCGGGTTTATGGCGCTTTGCAAAATTTATAAGAATGAATTTCTGGAGACCGGGAATTGATTTTTGGAGAAAGGTATAGGCTGTCCCGGATCCGCTTCGTTTGGAGTAACCCCTGGGAAATTTTATTGACCTGAAAGATAATTATTTATATAGTTCAATCGTAAAAAAAACAAAAAAACATTTGTGGATTCCAAAAAACGATATACCTTTGCATCCGCTTTCCAGGAGAGGAGGGGGTTCAAAAAACAGTTGAAACACAAAAAAAGATAAAATAAATTCTTATAAATTTTGTTTGGATTAAAATTTGTATTATCTTTGTACCCGCTTTCCGTTTTTTTAAGGAAAGTTTTTTAAGCGATCTTTGACATTATTTCATGCAAGAATGTAGTACAAGAATATAGCAATATTCGATAATTTCTTTGATGTATCATTGGGGGGATTTGTAGGATATTTGCAGGGTATATTTAAGTCAACGTCAATAAAGAAGAAT
>JAVBRK010000060.1:0-14468 GCA_031548005.1 Bacteroidales bacterium | reverse complement strand
GTTTTATTTTTGAAACTATTATATTTTGAAAGTTATGAAAGTAAATTATTTTATATCCTTATTAGTTTTCGGTATCCTGGTTTTTACAGGTTGTGACAATGATGACGATGCGACCCGATCCGGTAATCAGATGGTCGAAAGTGCATTTGAAGCGATGTATCCGGATGCAACACGGGTGAGTTGGGAAAAAGAAGGACAGTATTATGTTGTCGATTTCTGGTCGGGAAATATGGAAAAAGAAGCCTGGTTCGACTCCAACGGAGCATGGTATCAGACAGAAAGCGACATCCTGTTCGCGGCGCTTCCGGAAGCTGTTAAAACAGCTTTTCTGTCTGGTGACTACAAAGACTGGCGCATCGACGATGTGGATCTGTTTGAACGTAAGGATACAGGAACATTTTATGTTTTGGATGTGGAAAAAGGCAATCAGGAGTACGACTTTCATTATTCGCCCGATGGGACATTGACCGGCGAGATCATTGACTTGTGAATGGAAGAAAATAGAATTTAGGTTAAAAAGATCCGGCAGTAACTATAACTGTCGGATTTTTTTATGATTCTTAATAAATTATCCTACTTTTGCACTGTTATACGGGATTATCATTAACTCATGTCAAAACAAATCAAAGTCATCAAATGTCCCCAGTGCGGCAATACGAAACCGTTGTCGATCGGGCAGGATCGTTATCGTTGTGATAAATGTGGTACCGAATTTTTTCTCGACAACAATGATGTGAATGTTAACGTCAATGTCAATCACCAGCATGATAAAAAAGAGATCAGTGGCGCTTCCATTTTGAAAATAGCGTCTATTTTCGCTTTCGTGGCCGTTTTTATGTTGATTGTATTTTTTATCCGGTTTTGCGTAGACCAGGTGAGCCGTGTTGGCCGCCGTGTAAATACGACACAGGTCGTGGCCGACCCGTCTCCGGTGGAATATTCCCGTTTTTTGTTTTCTACGCCCCTTTCGGCCAACGGGCAAGGAATTTTATTTTATCTTAAAAGCCGACAAGATAAAACGGTGGCTTATTTTCAGGATATCGTCACCGGAAATCCGATCCGGGAGCAGGAATTACCTGCCGGCACCGGCAGCCAGAAAGTTACATACCGCTGGTTTCGTAGCGACAGTACACATTATGTTATTCTCGATGATTCCCGTATTTATATGATTACACCGGAAAAATACGCATTTACAAGTGTAACAGATAGTATATGTGCCCGGAAACCGGCGCTCAATGCCGGGCTGATGAGTGTGTCATTTGTTCCGGAAGAGCAGGGGGAAGGCTTTCTTATTCACTCCAACCTGGGCAAAGACCTGTATTATTTTCCGGAACCGGATATGCTTTATACAAAAAAGGCATTCCAATTCCTGAAGGACAATCCTTCCCAACCGCTTTTACCAGGTAGCAGGGAAGAAGTGTATTATCTTTTTTATAATCAGGAAAGCGCCCATTCGAGTAATGTAGCCAGGTTATTCGAGGTCCGGTATAAATTTAATAACGGCGGACCGGAAAACCGGTTGATGGGTCTGAAAAATCCGGAAATCGAAAATCCCGGTAAGTACCGCATTGTATCCTGCAAACCGATTACAGACGAGCGGATCTATTTTTCTCCTGAAGTATTGCTATACGACGACCGGAATATTCTGATCTCTTACTGGCCGTCATTGTCCGACAAGGCCGTCATGTACCTCCAACTGCTGGATATATCGGGTAATATTGTTTGGACCCAACCGTTGGGTGAAAATGTGAGAACAATTATACGTGCGATACGCACCGATCGGGGTTTTATAATTCAAACCGCAGAGGATTCTTTTTATGAAGTGAGTTCAGACGGGAAGAATATGCATCCATATGAAATTTCTTAAATTCAGATAATTATCATGGGTATCAGATCATTATTTAAAAGGCAGTTAAGTACGGTTGTCGAATGGACAAGCCAGGACAGCAACCTGTTGTTTTACAAAATAAAAACGCCTACCAGCGAAATCAAGCATGCCAGTAAGCTGATCGTATCGCCCGGTCAGGGGTGTATTCTGGTATACGACGGAAAGATCCAGGATGTATTGACAGAACAGGGGTTGTACTTCCTCGAGTCAGATAACCATCCGTTTATCACGAACTTTCTAAAGTTTCGTCAGATGTTTGAGAGTGAACACAAGATGCACCTGTATTTTTTTCGCACGGCCGAGGTTATCAATCAATCCTGGGGAACAGCAACTCCGGTGAAATACCTCGATCCGGTGCATAAATTTCCGGTACAACTGGGGGCTTACGGCAATTATTCTGTTCGGATTGCTGATCCTCAATCCATGTTTGTGAACCTGATCGGATCGGAAGATGATTACATGGTGAGCGATCTGAAAGAGGTAATCCTCGGTCGCATTACTCCGGAGCTCGCTTCCCATCTGGCACAATCGGCTTATTCGTATCGTGATATCGATTCCCATTTATCGGAGTTATCGTCCATGATCCGGACATTGATAAACGGAACTATTTCTACATTGGGTCTGGAAATCACGGATTTTCGTATTGAATCGACCTCCTTTGATGAAGATACGCAGGAACGTGTCGAGCGGATTGCGGGCATGACTGCGGAAGCGCTTTCAGCAGCAGAAGTCGGATTAGATTATGTACAACTCGAAAAACTACGTGCTTTGCGCGATGCTGCGCGGAATGAAGGAGGACTGGCCGGAGCAGGTTTGCAGGTCGGCGCCGGTTTGGAATTAGGTAAAACGCTCTTGCAGCAGAAAGATGAGATCCTGTCCGGCAGTGAAAAAGACGATCCGGTGGTACAACTTAAAAAATTGAAACTCCTGTTGGATGAGAAAATCATTTCACAGGCAGAATTTGAAGAAAAGAAAAAAGATATTTTAAATCGAATCTGATATTTTGGAATGAAATATAGTAAAGTAATCACGTTATTTCTATTGCTTATACTTTCCTGTGCCTCGTTGGTCGCTCAAATCGATGATGGCGCTTATCAGGGGTTTAAGGTCAATAAAAATGCAAAAGAGCCCGATATCGTTACCATCCACGTGCTTTCTCTGGGTAACGGAGTCTGCCAGTTCAGTGAAGGGACGAACAGAAAGCCCTTGCAGGGTGCTTATCACATCATTATCAAACGGAATAAATATTACATCGGTAATTTCAGGAAAGGGATCGCCAATGGTACCTGGGAGGAATATTTTTATAATAGCCTTTATGAGAAAGGTACCTTCAAAGATGGAAAATACGATGGAAAGGTGTACGAGTACGGATCGAACGGACTGGAAAATAAATATCCGGGCGTATCTACCGTCAGAAACGGAGTGATGCAGCATTATATCTCCTACTTTTCGAACGGACAGATCGAAAAGGAACGGTTTTACGATGAAAACGGACAATTTCACGGGGAGATGATCACTTATAACAAGGAAGGTAAAGTGATCGGAATTGAAAATTATCAGCATGGTTATCAGAACGGAAAATCCATGCTGGAGGATAGCCAGGGATATAAAACGACATCCGAATATACCCGGGGAAAGATTACCGGCGAATATTGCCGGTTCTATCCCAACGGGAATATACAAAAAAAAGGAACCTACGACGAAAATGGTAAAAGGTGCGGAGAATGGGTATACCGGGCCGAAAACGGAGATTTACAACTGGTGGAACATCTTTTGAACGATCAGTTACACGGGGAGGTTCGTAACTATTATAAAGGAAATGTATTGCAATGTATTGAAGAATATGCCAAAGGCGAACTGAACGGTAAACGCACCGATTATGATGAAAGTCCGCATGTAATCTCGCAGGAAACAATGTATGCCAACGGAAGAAGAGAAGGTGAATTCAAAATATACCACACCGGGATATTGTGGAGGGAAGGGGTTGTTAAAAACGGCCGTACGATCTATGAGAAAGAATATCAGGATGGTAAATTGCAGATCGTCAGGCTGCTTGATGAAGAGGGAGATCTTGTGAATGTCGAGCAATACAACGGATCGGGGCAAAAAACATATAAAAATAAGAACTATAAAAAGCATCCTTCGATTCAATTGAAAGAGAATTCTTCCGGAGTGATCGATGTCGAATAAATTAAAAGTATAAAGTTATGAAAATATTTTTAGGAATACTATCTGTTTTAGTCGTTTTAGCCATTGGAGTACTGGGCATTCTGGCGATTTGGGGAATATATCCGGTTCCCTGGGAAATCGGTTGGAAATCCGGGGTGACCCTGTTGGCCGCATTGATTCTGCTGGCTGTTCTTGCATTACTGATTACCTTGTTCTTTAAAAAAGAAAAATACAGTAAAGAGGGCAATAAGGCTCATATGATGAACGAATAACAATACTTTATTTTGAAATGAAAATCCTTGGAATCTGGTGAATTTCAAGGATTTTTTTTGTAATTTTTTCAAACAATCTTCACGTTGGCTTGTTTTAAAAAAGAATAATTCTTCACATATATTTTATTGAATTCGTTATTTACAAAATCAGAACCCGGATTAAAAAATGAGGTGTAAAATTCAATAAAGGCCACTCAGGATCTATTGGTATAACCTAATAAGAATAAATAAGATGGGGATTAAAACTAAAATTCTTTTTCTGGGTGCTTGTACTACCATATTCCTTTCCGGATGCGGAAAAAAAAGCAAGAATCAGGTAGAAGTCACCCCTAAAGCGTACCCGGTTGCTATCATCTCCACACAGCCTGCCGGGCTGGAGATCATATTTCCGGCAACCGTCAGAGGAGAGGAAGATATCGAGATCCGGCCCCGGGTCGATGGCTTTATCGATGCAATTTATATCGATGAAGGCTCCTCCGTAAAAAAAGGACAGGCGCTATTTAAAATTAATTCTCCTTCCTCGGAGCAGGCAGTGGCATCCGGACAGGCGGCTGTAAATAGTTCTCAGGCACAATTGAATACAGCCCAGGTGAATGTCGACCGGATTCGTCCCCTGGCGGAAAAAGGAATCATCAGTCCGGTTCAGTTACAAACCTACGAAAATGCTTATAAATCGGCACAAGCCTCCCTGAAGCAGGCTGAAGCAACACTCCGGAATGCACAGGCCACCCGGGAATGGGCCACGGTGACCAGTCCTGTAGACGGTGTTGCCGGAACTATTCCGTACCGCCAGGGAAGTCTGGTCGATAAAGAGGATGTCCTGACCACCGTGGCAAATACCAGGCATATTTATGCCTATTTTTCCCTGAATGAAAAAGAATTAATGGAGTTTCTGAAAGACACGAAAGGAAATAACCAAAGTGAAAAAATAAAAAACCTGCCGGAAGTGACACTCATCACTGCCGATGGAAGTCCTTATCCGGAAAAAGGAAGAATAGAGACTATTTCCGGAGTGGTCAATATCTCGACCGGATCAGTGAATCTGAGAGCAAAGTTTCCGAATAATCAGGGAATGCTGCGAAGCGGGTCGAGTGGTAAAATTGCAATTCCTATCCGGTTGGACAGCGTATTTGTTGTTCCTCAGGAAGCAACCTTTACCCAACAGGATAAAGTGCTGCTGTACAAAGTGGAAAACAATACAGCGAAACAAACGATCATCTCGGTAAGAAGCATGCCCGACGGTAAGAATTTTGCAGTTACCGGAGGACTTTTCGAAGGAGATACGGTTATCGTCGAAGGTGTTGCCACTTTACATGAAGGCCAAAAAATCGATATTCAGAAATAATACTTAAAAATGAGATACAATGCTCAAGATATTTATAGAAAGGCCGGTACTATCCACAGTCATTTCAGTTATCATTGTAGTTCTCGGGATCATCGGATTATTGACTTTGCCGATCGAACAATATCCGAATATCGCACCTCCTACAGTTCAGGTACAAACAACATACCAGGGCGCCAATGCGGATGTGATCATGAATTCGGTGATTGTGCCGCTTGAAGAAGCTATCAATGGGGTAGAAGGAATGACCTACATGACTTCTAAAGCTTCTAACAGTGGAACAGCCCAGATCAGTATTTACTTCAAACAGGGAATCAATCCGGATATTGCTTCGGTAAATGTACAGAACCTGGTGTCGAAGGCGACTCCGCTATTGCCTCAGGAAGTGACTAAAGTCGGGGTTACGGTACAAAAGCAGCAGAGCAGTACGGTTCTGATGCTCACCTTGTCTTCGGATAATCCGGAATACGACACCCAATTTCTGCAAAATTATGCCAATATCAACCTGTTGCCCCAGATCAAGCGGGTATATGGAGTCGGAAGCGCCCAGGCTTATGGTTCGCGGGATTATTCCATGCGGATCTGGCTGAAGCCCGATAAAATGATGAGTTACCGCATTAACCCGACAGAAGTTATTGCAGCTCTGGCAGATCAGAATATTGAGGCCGCCCCCGGAGAACTTGGGCAGAATTCAGATCAAACGTTTCAATATACCCTGAAATATACCGGACGTTTGAAAACTGTCGATGAATTCAGCAATATCATTATCCGGTCGGTCAACGGACAGGTATTGAAAGTAAAGGATGTAGCCGATGTGGAGCTCGGATCTCTGAGTTATACAGTAATATCCCGTATCGACGGGCAATCGTCTGTAGCCATTGCTGTCAGCCAAACTGCCGGATCCAATGCTTCGGAATTGATCAATAACATCAAATCGGTCATCGATGATGCCGCCCGTTCGTTTCCTCCCGGAGTTAAGGTCACTTATGTTATGGACAGTAATGAGTTTCTGGACGCATCCATCGAAAAAGTAATTCATACACTGATTGAAGCTTTTATCCTGGTATTCATCGTTGTATTTATTTTTCTGCAAAGTACAAAATCAACGATTATTCCGGCCATTGCGGTTCCGGTAGCCATTGTCGGAACGTTCTTTTTCCTGCAACTATTCGGGTTTTCAATCAATTTACTCACACTATTTGCATTGGTACTGGCCATCGGGATCGTGGTCGACGATGCCATTGTAGTCGTCGAGGCTGTCCACGCCCATATGGAAGCCGGGATCCGGAACTCCAAAGAAGCGACCATCAAAGCGATGAACGAAATAGCTCCGGCCATTGTTTCCATTACCCTGGTCATGGCGTCCGTCTTCGTCCCGGTCAGCTTTATCGGAGGAACTACCGGTATTTTCTACAAACAATTTGGTCTGACGTTGGCTATCGCCATTGTCATATCGGCGGCTAACGCACTGACATTAAGTCCGGCTCTATGCGCCCTCTTTCTGAAACCTCATCCGGAAGGAGAAAAGGAGGAACATAAAAGAGGAATTCAGCAGTTTTATTCGGTTTTTAACCGGATATTCAAAACCGGAACCGACCGGTATGAGAAAACCATCCGGTTTCTGGGGAAAAAAGGGCATCGCTGGATTACGCTCTCGATCATTGTTGTTTGTACCGCTTTGCTTTTCGGATTAATGAAGCTGATACCCACCGGATTTGTTCCTCAGGAAGATAACGGGGGAATTATGGGGATGATTTCCTTAGCTCCGGGATCTTCTTTGGAAAGAACAGAGGAGGTGGTTGGCGAGGTCGTTGAAATAGCCCGTCAAATCGATGGAGTAAACCATGTGATGGACATTACCGGAATCAACTTCATGAGCGGCCAGGGTAGTTCTTATGCCTCCATTGTTATTAAGATGAAATCCTGGAATGAACGGAAGATGAACTACGTGGAAGTGGCCAGCATGATGACTCAGAAAACCAAAGATATTAAAGATGCGACCTTTTTGTTTTTCGGAACTCCGACCTTGCAGGGATTCGGATTGAGTACTGGGGTGGAATTACAACTTCAGGATAAGACCGGAGGAGATATCGATCAGTTCTTCTCCATCTCCAGCGATTTTCTGAACACGATGAGCGCCCGGCCGGAAGTCATGGTGGCCAAGACCACTTTTAATACCAAATTTCCCCAGAAAATAATTGAAGCCAATATTGCCAAAATCAAAGATGCCGGATTGAATCTGAGTGATATCATGACCACTTTGCAGGCTTATGTGGGGAGTATGTATATTTCCAACTTCAACTTGTACGGAAAACAATTCCGGGTGTTGGTGCAGGCTTCTCCCGAATACCGGTCCAGATTGGAGGACCTCAGTAACCTGACGATCCGGACCTCCGGAGGCGAAATGGCCCCCATTACCGAGTTTATAGCTATAAAAGATGTGACTGGTCCGCAAACCCTGTCGCGGTTTAATATGTACTCATCGATCGATGTGACGATCATTCCCGATTTCCTGAAAGGATACAGCACCGGGGATGTGATCAAGGCTGTAGACGAAGTCAGCCGGCAAACCCTGCCTTCCGGATATGGTTTTGAATATTCGGGCATGACCCGGGAAGAAGCGAATAGCGGGAGCCAGATCCTGATCATATTCGGGCTAAGCCTGATTTTCGTATACCTCCTGTTATCTGCTTTGTATGAAAGTTACATCGTCCCCTTAAGTGTAATCATATCCCTGCCTGTCGGACTTTGCGGAGTGTATATTTTCCTGGGCATTTTCGGACTCAGCCGTGGAATTGTCAATAATATTTATGTGCAGATTTCATTGATTATGCTGATCGGACTGCTGGCTAAAAACGCCATCCTGATCGTAGAATACGCTATTCAGCGGAGACAGGCAGGAATGAGTATCGTCGATGCGGCGGTAAACGGGGCCAAAGCCCGTCTCCGCCCCATCCTGATGACTTCTTTTGCTTTTATTTGCGGACTTCTACCTCTGATGTTTGCTTCCGGAGCGGGAGCTATCGGTAACCGGTCTATCGGTACCAGCGCCATTGGAGGAATGCTCGTTGGTACCTTGTTGGGTATTTTAGTGATCCCGTCTCTGTTTATCATTTTCCAGAATATCCAGGAAAAAATCAGCCGGTCGGGACTTATAAATACAAATGAAGCAAACATTGAACCTCAAAAAAAAGAACCGGGAGGAACCCATCCATGAGAAATATTCTTCTATTACTGATAATCGCCCTGACCGGAATGACTTCCTGCCAGGTGGTCAATAAATACAAGGCTCCGGAAGTGGATCCGACCGGATTGTTCCGGGAAGAAAATCCGACGGATACCATCACCATTGCCAATATTCCATGGAAAGCGTTTTTTGCAGATACCCTCCTTCAGGGATTAATTCAGGAAGGATTGGACCGCAACCTGGACTTGCAGATCGCTTATACCCGGATTCAACAGGCGGAAGCGGGTCTGAGTATGGCGCGGGCGGCCTACTTCCCCAATATTGCATTGACAGGACAGGTTCAGCAAAACCGGAGTACTCCGAACCGTGATAAACTATTGGGAGGTCAGTCCACTCAATATTCTCTGGGAATCGGTGCTACCTGGGAAATCGACCTGTGGGGAAAACTCAACCGGCAATCGCGGGCCAGCTATGCTCAGTTCCTGGGGAGCCAGGCTTACCGCGATCTGATTCAGACATCGCTGATTGCAAATATTGCAACGGCCTATTATTCCCTGTTAACGATGGATGAACAATTGAGAATTACCGTCGAAACCGTGGAACTACTCAAGGAAAGTACGGCTACCATCCATGCTTTAATGGATGCGGGAATGCAAAATGCCGCCGCGGTAAAGCAAAGTGAAGCTCTTTTATATCAGACTGAAGTAACGATTCCCGATCTGAAGAACCGGATCCGGCAATTAGAAAACTCGATTTGTGTCCTGTTGGGAAGAACCCCTGGTTCCATCAGTAGATCCACATTGCAGGAACAATCCGTTATTCCCCGGCTGGATCATGGAATTCCGGCACAAATGCTCGCCAAACGTCCGGATGTCCGGCAGGCCGAATTGAATTTCAGATCGGCATTCGAGTTGACCAATGTGGCACAAGCCAGTTTCTATCCTTCCATTACATTAAACTCCGGATCTGTGATCGGGTATGGAGCCAATACGCTCTCGGATTTTTTCAAGCCGGAGAATATTTTTGCAAATATACTGGCCGGAATAACCCAACCGCTTTTTGCCAGAAAACAACTGACTTCCAATCTTAAGATCCGGAAAGCCCAGCAGCAGGAAGCATTGCTTGAATTTCAACAAACGGTATTGAGCGCCGGACAGGAAGTCTCGGATATTTTGTACGCTTTTCAGTCGTCGCTCAGTAAGAACGATATGCGTACCAGGCAGGTCAATTCACTTCAAACGGCGGTCGAATATACCAAAGAGCTGTTAATTGCCGGAGAAGCCAACTACACCGAAGTGCTGAATGCAGAGCAAAGCCTGTTGAATGCCCAATTGAAACAAGCAGACGATAAACTGGAACAACTCCAATACGGTGTTAACCTGTATCGGTCGTTAGGAGGAGGGAGCTACTGATTTTAATTGTGTCACAAAATCTCCTGAAGTTGTATTAAAGCCGTTTTATAACCTTCTTCAAAACCCATTTCAAGGAGTTGGCTCATCTCTTTACTGTTCACGAGTGTGATCGTGACCTGCACAGTCGTGATTTTATTTTCTTCCGAGAAATCATACTGCCAGTTTAGTTGAGGAAATTCAGTGTTGATTTGTCCGTTTTCATCACAAAAAGCATCCATGGTTTCATAATGTGCGTTGAACAGGATCTTTTTATATCGGGCAATGCTCCAGAATTTTTCCCCCTGAGGCGATAGCATATAATATAACCAATATCCCCCTTCTTTAAAATCGGATATTTTGGTGATCGCCTTATACGGCTTCGGAGCAAACCATTTCTCCATAGTTACAGGATTGGTAAAAGCATCCCATACCTGGTTCAGAGGAGCATCGAATGTAAAGGTTCCGGTTATTCTGTTGTTTACATGATCCTTGTTTAAAATGAGTGTGTTCATGATTGTAATTTTTAATTGAAATTTATTTTAACCCGATTATATTTTCAACACTCAGAACAGGAATTGGTTCACCCGGTAATAAAGATAAAATTCCAACGGGAAAAAAGCTACGGATAAGACGAAGTGAAGAATATTTAACAAATCACCATCGGCTTATCAACGTCTTGTACACGAAAGAGAGCGAGACCGGAGAAGTAATAACAGCCCCGGGAGAGTATCTCGTAGCAGGGATTGGAGCAATTGTCCTGAATGTACTGTTGGGAATTTTTCCGGCAATTATCGTAGGATAAGTATTGAAATATAATTCGTTGGCATAGCGCTTTTTTATTACAGTATTTTGATGGCGATTGCCGCACAAGCTTCTGCGTCGGCAAGGGCATGGTGGTGATTCTCCAGATTAAACCCGCAGTAGGCTGCAACCGTGTGTAGTTGATGATTCGGTAATCCGATCCCTTTGAATTTCTTTCTGGCTGCTTTACAGGTACAATAAAACTGGTAATCAGGATAATCCATGCGATAAATCCGGAAAACCGCTTTCAGACAAGCTTCGTCGAAAGGACTGTTATGCGCAACCAAAGGCAAATCTTCTAATTTATTCTCAATCTGCTCCCATACTTTCGGAAAAACAGGAGCCTGGTCCGTATCGTTCCGGGTCAACCCGTGAATCCGGGTATTCCAGTAAGCATAATAATTGGGTTCGGGACAGATCAGAGAATAAAATTTTTCTACGATTTCTCTGTCCCGGACAATGACGATTCCCACGCTGCAAACGCTTCCGGATTCTCCGTTCGCGGTTTCAAAGTCAATGGCAGCAAAGTCTTTCAATAGCCTTGTTTGTTCCATGCAGGTTCATTAAAGGACGATCTGTTATACAAATTTACGGATATATTTCGATGTGAAAGTACATTCAACCCGATTTATTTTTCCGGATAGCTCTGAATTTCTGACTTCAAATGAGTAATTTTGGAGTCTTTTTTACAAGATATAATACCCGGTTGTCTGATGCGAGATCCTCATGAATTGAAAAAATTAGCAGAAAAAGCAAAACCTGTATTTCTGGATTTTTTTAAGAAAAATAAGAAGAAGATAGAAAAATGGGATGATGAGATTCATTACCTGCATGAGGAAGCCATGGCGGCTACTGATTGCCTTCAGTGCGCCAATTGCTGCAAGAGTCTGGGCCCTGCTATTTATGATAAAGACATTGAACGCATCTCCAAAGCTTTGAGGATCCGGCCTTCAGAGGTGGTACAAACCTACCTGAGGATGGATGAAGACGGGGACTATGTTTTTCAATCGATACCCTGCCCCTTTCTGATGCCGGACAATTATTGCATGATATATGACGATCGGCCCAAAGCCTGCCGGGAATATCCACACACCGACCGGAAGAAATTTTACCAGCTATTCCGGCTAACGGTAAAAAATGCGTCGACCTGCCCTGTTGCATACGACGTTCTTGAAAATCTGATCCGGAAAAAATCGGTCATTCTCAAAAACCGGTAGAACTTTCATCCTATTTCACAGGAATACATATCTCTACTATCCAGGGAGCATGAGCATCCTGAGGATCACCGGTACAACTGACATACAGTTCATAATGATCCCGCAAGTCATTTTCATATCCTTTCTCGCTGAATGTCGCATCTGCTTTTTGCCATGCTTCACTATACTCGGACATAGTTACCTCTACCCGCATCACAAAATATTTACCGCCACTTATGGTATAGTGTTGCATCCCTTCACCGGGTTCAATTCCCGAAATATTTTCCAGACAGGCTTCCGAGCATAATTTTTCGACCGGGGTATGCATCGGATCGTCATGATAAACACCTGCCATTCTGGGAGAAGCAGCCCATAGGTTATTCGCTCCCGCCCATGCGGCAAGTTTCTCGAATGCACTTCCAATACCCGAATATTCACCGACATGCGAAAGGGCAATCGTTTTGATTGGTTCAAGATTCTTGATTTCTATACTGTTAATCTTCATAAATCTAATTTTTTAATGATTTGTTTTATAATATTTTTTATTTCAATAGGACTAATCACAGTGGTTGTATCGATATTTGCCAATACCCACCTTGCCAGGGACTCAAGAGAATAAGTCCTGTAGGTCTGTTCTATTTGTCCGTCTTCCAGCTCTTTTTCTTTGATCAGTCCCATAAAATAGCACCTGTCGGCATTGTATCTGGCGACTTCTTTATTAGTATGTAAGATAACCTCTGTAAGATGCTGAGAATCATTTACATCAAGAAGTGACTCCAATGACGGATGAACTTTGGTATGCTTTTCTGTTGTTGTCTCGATGTTGCCGATGCGGTCGAGCCTGAACATCCGGTACTCTTCCCGTAAATGGCACCAGGCCGATAGATACCAGTTTGGATGTGAATAAGTGACGCCAACTGCTTCTAAAGATCTCTTGCTCTCTTTCTCGTCAGCATTGGTATAATTAATCCCAATGATTAATTTATCATTGATGCTACTGAGTATTGTCTGCAATAAATTGGGTAAGCTTTCTTTTGCATTCCGGCTTTTATATACCGCAATGGTATCACTCATTTCGTGAATGTAATTTTTATCGACCATCCGTAATGCAGCACGGATTTTGTCCATTCCCTGACGGAAGTAATTGCTGTTCTGGGCGTCGGTAAGCTGCTCGATAATCTTTTCGGCAGTAAGAAAAGCGGTTGCTTCTTCCTTTGTAAACATAAGTGAAGGTAATCTGTAGCCTTCCACTAAAGAGTAACCGATGCCTGAATTGCCACATATAGGCACCCCTGCTTCCGACAGGGTACGCATGTCCCGGTAAATGGTGCGCAAACTAACCCTGAAGCGTTCAGCCATATCGGATGCCTTAACAACCGGTCGCGACTGTAGTTGCACCAGTAATGCCGATATGCGGTCGAGCCGGTTCATTGCGGCAGGTTATTCTTCTGCATATATCAATGCCCAAAGTACGCCAAAACGGTCCACTATTTCGGCATAGCGTTTCGCAAAGAAAGCTTCGCCAAGCGGGCACTCGATCTTTTGTGCGTCTGCCGCCAGTTTGGCATATACCTCTTCGGTCTGGGCAATGGAATCGCAGGCGAGAGTCAGCATGTGTCCCTTGTTGCCGAAGTCGCGCTGATCATGCGGCAAGGTGTCGGCTACAGCCATGGATCCTCCGGGGAAAGCGATACAGCAATGTAAAACCTTTTGTTTACACTCTTCAGGGACCGGCATTCCCGGAGTAGGGGGCATGGAGCTGTAACGGTGGAGATCTCCTATTTTTCCACCCAGTACGCTGGCATAGAAGTTAGCGGCTTCTTCAGCCTGACCATTAAAAACAAGATAAGATGTCAGTTTCATTTTGTATGATATTTATCGTTTAACGTTGCAAATATATATCATACGAATGACAACAGTATGTCAGTAACTTTTTAAATTTTTGAATATTTTCCTTTTCCTGGCAACATTCAAATATATGAAATACAAAAAAGGCTTCTATCATCATATTTAAGGTGTCTTCTATGGGCGACGATTCTGTAACTCCAGATTTTATAAATTCAAACGGCAATTAGAATATCTGATGATTTTCATGTAAATTTGTAGTATGGAAAAAGAAAATCAAATAGCAGACATATTATCGAATCTGGGAATCGGCAGCCTGAACGAGATGCAGATTGCAACTCAGGATGCAGTCATTCATAAGCAAAATATATTGTTAT
>JAVBRK010000091.1:0-27250 GCA_031548005.1 Bacteroidales bacterium | reverse complement strand
GGCGGAACCTCCATAAAAAGGGAGTACAGTTCCTGGTCGCTCTTACGGCAAAAATCTTCATAATCAAGCGAGAGGCTATCCCATGTCTTGAGGTATTTCTTTACCGTATTGCGCGAAGTACGGCTGAAACGGCTGATACTCTTGATGCCCAAGCCTTGCTGACGAAGGCGGATAATCATTCTTAATCTGTTCATTGTAATAGGGGTATTCGACATATCGAGGGAGTTTAAGTTTTTCTTAAAATCTAACTCAAATATCTCTACTTAAAAAGCCCGTAATGAACAATTTTTACGCTTTCCTGACAGGGGTCTGTTTAAACCGTTTTCAGGGGGGCAATTTGAACCGACAAAAGGGGGGCATTTTTGACCGGATTGCCGGGGTCATTTTCCTCCGACATTCAGGGGTCTGTTTAGCCGTTTTTTCCAATTACGCACAAAAGAGATTTTAAACCTGCAAACGGATGACATACTACTGCATAAAGCAACCGTTCATATACAAGGCGGAATACGGGGGAAATCCCGTACTTTACCGCTCCATGCTACACAAATCGGAACGCTTATGCAATACCTGAATGAAGTACGTCCGCAAATGGAAACAGCGAAAACCGATAACACCTTGTTTCTTCCCATACCTAAAAAAGACCCCAAAGCCATAAAAGAGGCGGAAGCCTCTTTTAAAGGGTTTACAAAACAATTAAAACACATAGATAAAAACTTCGGGAGCCTTATACAACTTCGTTCGTCTGTTATTACCCATTGGATTAAAACCTACGGATTACGCAAAGCGCAATACATGGCAGGGCATAAAAGCATCGTTAGCACCGAAGAGTATTTACCGAACCACATTGAAGATTTAGCCGATGATATAAACAATTTTAATCCGTTCTGATAAAATGAATGACAGTTACAAAGCAATACTTCAACAGTATATTTTTTGGCTGGATACACTTGGTTTTGCCCGCCCGCGCAGGTATGGCGAGCGGGTAAAAGATTTTTTTGAATGGCTGACAATCCAAAATGTTACTTCGATAGACAGCATTAATCAGGAACACATTACCGCTTTTTTCCATTATCAGGAAACACGCCCCAATAAACGATTTAAAGGCACATTGAGCAATATTTACCTGAATGATTATTATGCGGCAGTCGATAAATTTTGTGAGTTCCTGCACCAAATGGGGATGCAAAACGCTCCTGTTCCCCTCAATCGCCGTATAACCATAGATGAAGAAGAACGGGTACGAAAAATCGAACCTTTTACCATCGAAGAAATAAAGCAGCTACAAGCGGAAATAAAAAACACCTATCCCGATTTAAACTATCAGCAACGGCAAATAAAGCATTACCACCTGAAATTAATCTTTACCCTGTATTACGGTTGTGGCCTGCGTTTAAGCGAGGGTTATAAACTCAAAGCCAAAGATATAGACTTTAACAGGCGTACAATCTTCATCCGGCAGGGAAAGAATTATAAAGACCGCCTTATCCCGATGAATGATAATATTTACAATGCTTTACAGGATTATTTGTACAACTTCCGTAATCAAATCAAATGTGGGCATAACCGCCTGTTTTTATATACCCCTACAACATTATCCAAAGATTTACGCCATTTGCATAGTCAATGCCCTGATGAAAACATCCAAAACAAACGCCTTACATTCCACATCCTGCGCCACTCCATAGCATCCCACCTGCTACAAAAAGGCATGACGATAGAAAATATTGCCCGTTTTTTAGGGCATAGCAGTTTATCCAGCACACAGATTTATACCCATATCATTAACCGATAACGAATTATCTTATTATCTTTGCAGCGGAAGTTCTTTGAATTTTGTGTCTGTTCTTTTGCTGCAACCCTCTGAAAACAGTTGCTGTTTTTGAGATTGTTACCATATCGGTTTATTTTTTTGAACGTTGTTTTTATACAGGTTCAAAAAAGACTGACCCCAATAGAAAAGCGTTTTAACTAAGCGTAGTTACAACCTCTTCAGGTATCAAGGGCAGTATGAAGATGCCGAAACTGGGCTTTATTATAACCGGTTCAGGTATTACGACCCGTCAACAGGGAATTATCTATCACAAGACCCCATTGGGTTAGAGGGTGGAGATAAATTATATGCTTATGTACATGACCCTAATTATTGGACTGATATATTCGGGTTAAATGCAAAACCAGAAACAGCGGCTCATTTTGAAGAACGGATTTCTAAAATGCCTGCGGGAGAACGTGTTGGTGCTGTTAAAGGAAAGATGGATAAAGTAGCGAATCGAAATGGTTGGGAAAAGAACGATAAGTTATCCAAAATAAATGACAGAACAGTCTATACGGATTCAAGTGGCAATCATTATTCTGTAGACACTCAACATGGAAGACTTGAAAAATTAAACAGTAGAGGGCAACATTTGGGTGAATATGACATTGATGGTAACCTAACAAAAGCAGCAGATACTTCAGGAAAGCATAATATAAAATGTGGATAGTATGATTGAGATTAATAAATTATTGATGTACTCCCAAAAGGAGATACAGAGAGGTAGCATTTTAAGATGTAAAGGAAGTTATCCTTATGAAGAAGTCGTTGATTTCCTAATATGTGAATCATTCTCTTCGACAGATAATGGATATAGACTTGTTGTTTCTTCTGGGTACAAGGCTGGACTAACTTTATGTATTCTTCCCAAAGAGTCTATTCCTGAGGGATTAAAATTTGGATTAAAAACAGATTGGTTAAAAAATAATTGGAATGAATATTGTTATGAATGTTCTATTGATGATGTTTGGATTATTGAAAATTTTATTCCAGAACTACCTCTTTCTGTAAATCCAAATAAATAATTTCAGTCGCAATAATAAACAGGTAAGGGAAGAGTTAGACATCCTCCCTTACGCTTTTTGTTAATTTCTCTCTGCCATTTCAATAATCAATTTCTGATTTTCTACTTTTACGGAGATTTGGGTGAACGGAAAAAATCCTGCATCTTCAAGCCATTTTCCACAGAGCCGTATAAACGGAACAGGGGTATTGAAATGATAGGAACTAAGGTACTTTCCCCCTCTCGGTTGACATAGGGAGATTCAGTAAATAACACAAAAACTGCCGAAAGTTTGTGATTCCTCGACAGTTTTTTGTCATTTACTGAATAGCCCAAAAAAAGAAAGCATCCTTTTGGGACACTTTCCTCCTCGATTGATATTTTTATCCCAAACCTGTAACGATTATTTAGGGTTAGTGCTTTTTCTGGATTATCCGAATAATCTGGATATCAGCCCTTTATTTCCGTTGAAAGTGCCGATATGCGCCATAAATCCACCGAAGTTACGGGTTTGGATGTAGAGCGTTCCTGTTCCTTTGAAACGGGTTACCAAGCCTTCTCCACTGGTCCAACTGGAGATCAGTCCTTTAGATGCTTTTTCAATCTTATAGTCCAGGGTTTCTTCCCATGCCACCGTGTGCCCATTATCTACAACCACTTCTTCGTTATTCAATTCTATTTTGTGAACAGATCCGAAAGAAGAAATGAATAATTTTCCATGACCTTCAGCGCGGATAATAAATAATCCTTCTTTGGAAAATAAAGCTTTACCGATTCCTTGTGATTTAACTTTCGTATTCACTGTTAGTTCGGAACACAAGTAAGCCCCTTTTTGCAGCAACCAGTTTGTTCCGGACATTTCAATTTCAACGATATTTCCGAGGTTAGTCGGAGCAACCATCACTTTTCCTCCGTTTTTATTGGCTTTTAATTCCTGTACAAAAAATGATTCTCCGGTAACCATCCGGCCTAAACCTTTTACGATTCCCCCTTGCGCTTTTCCGTCGACAGATACTGAAGGGTCCATGTACATCATGGAGCCTGCTTCCGCACGCAACACTTCATCGGGTACTAAATTAGCCAATACCACCGGCATTGACCCTTGATACAAAATTTCTGTTTTCATTAGATTGAATAAATTTTAGATTGTATGAAATATAGCTTTCTGGCAAGAATTATGTCTGAGATCATTCATCAACGGACTTTGTTTGCCAGTTCTTCTAAAGAGTTTGTCGATTTGGCAATGACTTCGTCTGTCAGGAGGTAATTGCGCATATTTCCTGCCAGGTATTGGTCGTATGCCGACATATCGATCAACCCATGTCCTGAAAGGCAGAAGATGATCGTTTTTGCTTTCCCTTCTTCTTTTGCTATCTTGGCTTCGCGGATAGCAGATGCAATGGCGTGGGTAGATTCCGGAGCAGGAATGATTCCTTCTGTATTGGCGAATAACATCCCTGCTTCAAAAGTTTCCAATTGAGGAATGTCCTGTACTTCGATATAGCCGTCTTTACGTAACTGGCTCACTAAAGTCCCGGCTCCATGGTAACGCAGGCCTCCTGCATGAATATCGGCCGGCTGAAAATCATGTCCGAGGGTATACATGGGAAGCAGGGGGGTTAATCCGACGCTATCTCCGAAATCGTATTCAAATTTTCCCCGGGTAAGTTTGGGGCAACTGGCCGGTTCCGATGCGATGACACGCAGCTTTTTCCCTTCGAATTGGTGGCGCAGGAATGGAAAACTGATCCCGGAAAAGTTAGATCCTCCTCCGAAACAGCCAACCACGATGTCGGGAAATTCTCCTGCCAGTTCCATCTGTTTTTCTGCTTCCAGCCCGATTACAGTCTGATGCAGAATTACATGATTGAGCACGCTTCCTAATGTATAGCGGGTATCCGGATCCCGCACCGCCATTTCTACCGCTTCAGAGATGGCGATTCCCAAACTTCCGGAGTTATCGGGATCGCGCTGTAATATTTTTCTTCCCGATTCGGTCAGGTTACTGGGGGAAGCGACCACATCGGCTCCCCAGGTTTGCATCATACTGCGACGGTAGGGTTTCTGTCCGTAACTCACTTTTACCATGAATACATCCAGTTTCAGACCGAATACACTACATGCAAAACTGAGTGCAGCTCCCCATTGTCCGGCTCCGGTTTCGGTGGTCAGACGCTTGATTCCCTGTTTCTTATTATAATAAGCCTGTGGCAGAGCCGAATTGAGTTTGTGCGATCCGATCGGGCTTACACTTTCATTCTTAAAATAAATATGTGCCGGCGTATCTAACGCTTTTTCAAGTCCTGTAGCGCGTACCAACGGGGTAGGACGCCATATTTTGTATAACTCTCTGACTTCTTCCGGAATTTCGATCCATCTCTCCTGCGACATTTCCTGTTTGATCAGTTCACTGGCAAAAACAGCCTCCAGATCTTCAGCATTGAGCGGTTGTTTAGTTGCCGGATTCAAGGGAGGAAGTGGTTTATTAGGCATATCAGCCATAATATTATACCAAGACTGGGGGATCTCATTCTCATTTAGAAGTATTTTTTTGAAAGCCATAACACACATTTTGTTTTAAATTGTATGCAAAGAAAAGAAAAATATTTTTATTTATCAAAATTTAAGGGAGATATTGGCCAGTATGTTAATACCTGCCTGTGGGAAGTAATATAACTCGTTTATACGCGTCTTTTCGGCACCGGAGCCTTCGTACCAGGTTCCCCAGACATATCCATTGCTTTCATATTCCTGGTCGAAAATATTATTTATCTGTATCCCAGTCGAAACGGATCGTATGCCCCGAAGTTGAAACCGGTATGCTAGCAAGAGGTTGTTGACGAAATAAGGATCCAGTTTCCGGTCGCTACTTCCGGTATTGTCTAAATACTGTTTCCCGACATAAGAGGATTCGAAGCCGGCGTTCCACCCCTTACTGGAGAAAGAGAGTAAACTTTTGGCAATAACCGGGGGAGAGTAGGCGATGGAGGTAGTTCCGAGGTAGTTTTCAATCTGTTTGTCGAGTGCTCCATCGTAGACAAACTCGCTGAAATTCCGGATCTTGTTCTGGCTCAGCGTCAGGCTGCCGTCCCATCTTAGAGAGCTTGATAAGCGGATGCCGGCAGTCAACTCGACTCCCATGCGGTAACTGTCCGGTACATTCGATGTTAACGGCTCGCCGATTTCATTGACCTTTCCATTCAATACCAGTTGATCTTTGTACTGCATGAAGTAAAAGTTCACTCCGGCCGACCAGGTTTTGTTCCTGAATTTATATCCTGCCTCGTAATCGTAAAGACGCTCGGGCCGGGGAGTTTCATTGAATCCCGCATCGGTATAGTTGTTCCGGTTCGGTTCACGGTGGGCTACCGCAAACGAGAGGTAAGCCTCGTTTTTAATGTTCGGTTTGAAAAATAATCCGGCTTTGGGATTGAAAAAGTTAAACTTCTCGGATACGTCCAATTGCTGCATAGCATTCGTATTCCAATTCCATTTATCGTTTTCTCCGTTAATCGTATAGTCGATCCGGCGGTATTGCAGATCGCCGTACAGGCTTAGAAAATCCAGCAGTTGATAATTTGCTTTGGTAAAAATATTGAAATCGGTTTTTTTTCCTTTGCTCCGGTAATATTCATGTTCGGGATAAAAGTCCGGATCTCCGGCATAATTTTTTATCCAGGTGACGTAGCCGAAATGATTTCCGTCGTAGTTGTTGATTCCCGTTCCAAGAGTTGCATCCCATTTCCCTTTGATATAATTGAGTGAAAAAATGCCTCCTCCGAAACCATTATCTAAGTGCTTTTGGCGGATCAGGTCCGATGACTCGACCGGTTCCCCGTTATATTCGAAAGGATTTAATCCATATTCGACGAGTGACCGGTCTTGCTTGTATTCTTCATAATAACCGTCTCCTTTCGTATAATGGAACGCCAGGTTCAGTTTCAGATCCGGGCTCAGTACTTGCATCCAGCTCAACTGGTAGTTGGTTTGCAGGTAGTTGTCTGTTTGGTTGTCGTAATACATTGGGTTCCCATTGGCATCTTCTCCCATGTACCCGGATGGGTTGTAAGTCCGGTTTCCTTTTTTGAGCTCCGATTCGGGTACCCCGTCCCAGGCGTGGTATGTTTTTTCTTTTCCGCCGAATACAATCATTTTAATGAATGTTTTTTCATTGAAATAACCGGTCTGAGCAAAGAAAGATTTTAAATCTACAGCGGCCCGGTCGATGTACCCGTCGGAATTGATCCCCGAAATCCGGGCATCGAATATCCAGTGCCCGCCTAATTTTCCTGTACCTAACTTCAGAGTTGCCTTCGAGGTGTTGAAAGACCCGTAACCACCATTAAATTCACCATACGGATTCATCGGGATATTTTCTGTTTTCAGGTTGATGCTGGCCCCGAAAGCTCCTGCACCGTTGGTTGAAGTCCCAACCCCCCGTTGAATCTGCAGATCTTCGAGGGAGGACGCAAAATCCGGCAGATTGACCCAGAATACACCTTGCGATTCGGAATCATTCATCGGAATGCCGTTGGCTGTGATATTGATACGGTTGGCATCCGTTCCCCGGATGCGGAATCCGGTATACCCGATTCCTGTTCCGGCTTCGGACGTAGCTACAACAGAAGGGGTCAATGTCAGGATAAAAGGGATGTCTCGTCCGTAGTTGACCGTTTCGATCGTTTCCTTATCTATTTCGGAGTAGGTAAGAGGTGTTTTTTTTGTCGCCCGCGTTGCAATGACCTGTACTTCCTGCAGATCGATTGATTTCAGGCTGTCTTGTTGTGTTTGTGAGTGTACGGCTACTACTGGTAAAAGTATTTCCAGCAATGCAAATAAAACCTTTTTCATTGTAATTTTTTTATTGTTCAACAAAAAAGGGGATTGTTTGAGATCGGATTCTTCCGGATAGGAAAATAGAAGAAATGCGCCGGCCGGCAATCTTTGTCCCTCCGCCGGTATGACCCGGTTCAGGTTCAAAGGGTGTAATCTCAGCCTGCCATTCAAGGACAGGCACCCCTAAAGATATCGGTTGCAAAGGTAGTAAAAAAACAGAATGATCAGTCCCTGTTCGAAAAATATTTCATGAACTGTATCCGTTCATAAAGAGACGGATCGGGAATATGGGCGTAATTCAACTTCCCGCGGAATTCGTGGATACTGTTGAAATTCATGGAGTTCATCCATTCTTCCATGCTCCGTTTCATTTGAGAGATGATTTCATCGCCGTTCTGGTAGACCGTACTACAGATTTCTACTGCAGAAGCTCCGGCCAGGATACATTTTACAACATCTTCCCAGTCGTGGATACCGGTAGAGGATGCAACGGGTATTTGAGGAACCTTTCCGGTAACGATACCGGTCCAGCGAAGTGTATCTGCCATGTCGGTGTGGGAGCTGAAAACCTGTCCCGAAACCATTTGGAGTTTATTGATGTCGATATCGGGCTGGTAAAGCCGGTTGAACAGCACGACTCCCGCAGCGCCATTGGCATATAATCCATTGACCACATCGACCAGGTTGTTGAACATCTTTCCCATTTTAATGATAACCGGAATTCCGACCTTTTCTCTTACATTGCCCAGGATCTGGATGTGATTCTTTTTTACTAAGTCCGGGTCTGTATCGTTTTGCGTATACAAAGAGAATATGTTGAGCTCGATGGCATCGGCTCCCGCCATTTCTATCTGATGGGCAAAATCGATCCAGGAATCGGCTTTATAACAGTTGATACTGGCAATAACCGGAATGGAACAGGCTTGTTTTGTTTCCTGAATCAGTTTCAGATAATCCGAAACTTCATTGCTTTTTACATAATTGTGGATATAATCTTTGGCTTCCGGGTAATCGCTGTTTTGTAACATCCAATCGGATTGCATTGCAATCTGTTCTTCAAACAACGATTTCAGTACGACTGCACCTGCACCTGCCCGTTCCAGCTCCTTGTTTTTTTCGGCGCTGTTAGTCAAACCGGAACTGCCAACAATGATAGGACATTTTAAATTTAATCCGGCAAATCTGGTATCAAAAATACTTCCCATAGCAATTGACATGGATTTATTTTACAAAACTATGAATTAATTCTTAAATTTACGGAGATTAGAAGTAAAAAAAACTAAATTCGTTCCCCAAAGATTTTAGTGCCGATCCGGATCAGGGTACTTCCTTCTGTGATGGCTATCCGGTAATCGTCGCTCATTCCCATCGAGAGTTCCTTGAAATCCGGATCTCCGGAGAAATACTCCTGCCGGATTTCCTTAAAAAAGGCGGAGAGTCCTGCAAATTCGGATTGAATCTGTCGCTGATCGTTTGTATATGTTGCCATACCCATCAATCCCCGGATACTGACATTTTTAAAACGACAGACCTTTCCCTCTTTCATAAACTTCCGGCATTCCTCATAAGTGAATCCGAATTTTTGATCCTCCCGGGCAATGTGCATCTGCAATAATACAGGAATATTACGCCTGGATTTTTGGGCCTGAAGATCGATCTCCTGAAGCAATCGTAAACTGTCGACACTTTCGATCATATTGACGAAAGGAGCGATATATTTCACTTTATTGGTTTGTAAATGGCCGATAAAGTGCCAGATGATATCTTTCGGAAGCTGTTCGTATTTGGTGGCAATTTCTTGTACCCGGCTTTCTCCGAACAAGCGCTGTCCGGCATCGTAAGCTTCCTGAACTACCGATGCCGGACGGAACTTGGATACTGCTACCAGTCGGGTTTGACCGGGCAGTTCACTCCAGATTTCCTGAAGTTGCCGGAGAATTGTCATGACATTTATTTCCCGGGATTTTTTTCTTCCGTAGAAAATGGAAATACATCCATAATCGTGGTTTCTGCAACCGATGCAATGACGTAATCGGCCATGGTGCCTTTCATTCCCTGCTCGATGACTGCGATGGCTTCTTTTACATCCGATGCCTGAGCCAACATCTGCATGGATGTTTTTTTCTCCGCTCCGCTTTTTTCATCCAATGCGATGAATTGAACTTTGGCTTTATAATAACGGTCTCCCGATTCATTGAAGAATAGTTCGGCAATCCTTGCCCGCTTGATGTCGGAAATAGTCATTTCTCCACTGACATAAGGCTTCATTTCTTCCAGAATACGGGCTTCCGCTTCTGTAAACGAGAGCGCATCGACCAAATAGGGTTCTGTGACTTTTTTGGGTGCGCCGTTTTCCATTAATTTTTCGTAAGATATTTTACATTCAAACCAGTTCATAAATGTTGTATTGAAAATTGAAAGTCAGCCACCGGATATTCAGAAACTGAAAGCCGGTCACTGGTAAGTTAATAATCTGTTTTATTGATCTGTTCGATATAGTTAAGAATTTCCTCTTTTCCTTTTTTATGCTCGGAAGATGAAAAGAAAAGCGGAGGTAACTCTTCCCAGGTTTCTGTCAGTTTCTCTTTATATTTCTCAATATGCTCGTTCAGCTTAGAATTGGAAATTTTATCGATCTTGGTGAAAATAATAGAAAATGGGATTCCGTTTTCACCCAGATACTCCATGAACTCCAGATCGATTTTTTGAGCCTCGTGCCGGCAGTCTATCAGAACGAACAAAGAAGTTAACCGGCTTCTTCCCTCAATATAGGAATGGATGATTCGTTCGATATTTTCTCTTCCTTTTTTGCCGCGTTGGGCATATCCATAACCAGGAAGGTCAACCAGATACCATTCGTCATTGATAATAAAGTGATTGATCAGTTGTGTTTTTCCAGGGGTGGATGAAGTCATAGCCAGGCCCTTTTTCCCGGTGAGCATATTGATCAGGGATGATTTGCCGACATTTGAACGCCCGATGAATGCGTATTCAGGCCGTTCATCTTGCGGGCATTTTTTTTCATCGGTGTTACTCATCACAAATATGGCTGTCTTGATGTTCATCGTAATCGTTGTTTGTATTGGTAATCGGGCTGCTCCGGTTATCCGTTAATTTGTACTTTCTGACTCGGATTGTCGTGCAAAGATAATATTTAAATATTTGAATTCGATCGGAACAGTCATTGTCTAAAGGAAAAATATTCTTGTTTATGTATAGAACCGCAACTTCCTCACATAATGCTGATTTCTTAAATTTAACTATTGGGAGGTTAATTTTTTTTAGCTTTTGTTCTGTTTTTAATAGAAATACCGGATTAAATTTAAAAAAACACTTCAAATGTTTGAAATTTAATGATATATATCCTATATTTGGCGTCGGAAGAAATCAATATATGTTTTTTTAATGTTTAATATACTTAATATTCACAATTATGAACAAAACAGAACTTATCAGTGCAATCGCATCTGAATCAGGACTAACTAAAACAGATTCAAAAAAAGCTCTTGATGGGCTTGTTGCGGCTATTACAAAAGAATTAAAAAAAGGTGGTAAAATTGCTTTAGTGGGTTTCGGAACTTATTCTGTAACTCAAAAAAGTGCAAGAACCGGTATCAACCCAAGAACAAAACAACCCATTAAAATTGCTGCTAAAAAAGTGGTTAAATTTAAACCTGGTGCTGATTTGGCTAAGGCTGTTGCTAAAAAATAAATTTCTGCCGAAAGAATAAAAAGGCGTCTGGGACACAGGCGCCTTTTTTATTTTATTTACTATCTTTGCAGTTTATAAATTTTTAATTCATTATGGACATTCAGCAATCTGTTAAACAGGCAGTCGGGAAATTATACGGACAGATGGTAGACGACTCCCTGATTCAGTTACAAAAAACAAAAAAAGAGTTTGAAGGTCATTTAACTTTAGTGGTATTTCCTTTGTTGAAAATTTCAAAGAAAAATCCGGAGCAAACAGCCCGGGAATTGGGAGAATACTTACAACAAAACGAATCTGCAATTGCAGGTTTTAACGTGATTAAAGGATTTTTGAACCTGACGATAACATCTTCCTATTGGGTCGGTGTCCTGAATGAGATAACTAAAGACCAGTCTTTCGGAAAAGTCAAAGCAGCCGGAGATGCTCCGCTGGTGATGATTGAATATTCCTCTCCCAATACCAATAAGCCGTTGCACCTGGGGCATATCCGTAATAATCTGCTGGGTTATAGCCTGTCGGAAATAATGAAAGCCAACGGGTATCGTGTTGTTAAAACCAACATTGTAAATGACCGGGGAATTCATATCTGCAAATCCATGTTAGCATGGAAAAAGTGGGGAAATGGCGCCACGCCTGAATCGACAGGAAAGAAGGGCGACCACCTGATCGGTGATTTTTATGTGCTTTTCGATAAAGAATATAAAAAAGAACTGGCAGAGCTTCAGTCCCGGGGTTTGACCAAGGAAGCTGCCGAAACTCAGTCTGTATTGATGGCTGAGGCCCGTGAGCTATTACGCCAATGGGAGGCCGGAGACTTGGGAACAGTATCACTCTGGGAAAAGATGAATTCCTGGGTATATGCCGGGTTTGACGAAACTTACAAAGCATTGGGTGTCGATTTTGACAAGATTTATTATGAATCCCAAACCTACCTTGAAGGAAAAGAAAAAGTACTGGAAGGCCTTGGAAAAGGAGTTTTCTATAAACAAGAGGATGGTTCTGTCTGGTCTGATCTTACAGCCGACGGCTTGGATAATAAACTTTTGCTTCGTGCCGACGGCACTTCTGTATACATGACACAGGATATTGGTACCGCTAAGTTGCGGTTTGACGATTATCCGATCGACAAAATGGTATATGTCGTTGGGAATGAGCAGAATTATCACTTTCAGGTACTTTCTCTGTTACTCGATAAACTGGGTTTTGAATTTGGAAAAGATTTGGTCCATTTTTCTTATGGTATGGTGGAGCTTCCCGAAGGAAAGATGAAATCGCGCGAGGGTACGGTAGTCGATGCCGACGATTTGATTGCAGAAATGGTTGAAACTGCCTGGGAAACTTCCCGTGAACTTGGAAAATTAGACGGATGTACAGAAGAGGAGTCCCGGAAGATTTCTGAGATTGTAGGACTGGGGGCCCTGAAATATTTTATATTGAAAGTCGATCCTCGTAAAAATATGGTATTCAATCCGAAAGAATCCATTGATTTTAATGGAAATACAGGCCCTTTCATTCAGTATACCTATGCCCGTATCCGGTCTGTTCTGCGTAAAGCTGCCGAACGTGGAGTCGTTTTGCCGGAATTGCTCGATCCATCCCTGGCTCTTAATGAGAAAGAAACAAGCTTAGTACAGATGCTTGCCGGTTTTCCTGCAATTGTAAAAGAGTCGGCCGAAATGTTCAGCCCTGCCATTATTGCTAACTATATTTATGATCTGGTAAAGGAATACAATCAGTTTTATCATGATTATTCAATTCTGGGGGAAGAAAATGAAAGCCTGAAGCAATTCAGGATGGCGCTCTCCAAAAATATAGGAGAAGTCATAAAAACCGGTTTCAGTTTATTAGGCATTGATGTCCCTGAACGGATGTAATAGTGTTAAATTAAATTAATAATTTACTGATTGTAGGTTTTTAAATTAATTTTACTCCAATGTTTTAAAAATACATGAGAAATAAGTGAGAAATAGATTTTCTTTATTTTTAATGAAGATTAAGAATGGCATTATTTTGTAAATCTAATACCCGGAACAGCAGAAAATCCTCTTCTGCCAAAAGTAAATGGTTTTTTATACTATTAGGATTGGTAACAGGAGTTGTTTTAGCCTTGTCTTCTTATCAGACATCGGTTTATTTCTCATCGGATGAATCCTGTATGATGTGTCATGTACACCCCCATGCAGAGGAAAGCTGGAAGTTATCTTCCCACGTTAATAATAAAAGCGGAGTCACTGTCCACTGTGTGGATTGTCACCTTCCGCCCCAGCACAATACCTGGGATTATTACTCTGCTAAGGTGAAGCTGGGCGTGCGGGATGTTTGGAGTTATCTGACCAAAGACAGCGCTGATTTTGATTGGGAAGCCAAATCCCAGTTGGAGCATGCCGTAAAAATAGTGCCGAACGAATCCTGTAAAGAATGCCACAGGTCCTTGTTCCCTCAGGGAATTTCGGACGATGGCATCACTGCTCACTTGTATTATGAAGAAAATGAAAAGAAACTGGATTTACAGTGCATCAGTTGCCATTTGGATGTAGGGCATTTTAATCCCAATTATAAGCATTCCAAAATGGCCGGAATACTAGGTACCTCGGTTCAGTCTGCCGATACAAGCGCTTATTATAAAACTCCGGCCGAAGTCACTGCTTTTGCAGACTATGCCGAAACAATCCCCGGGACGATGGTGTCGATTTCTATGAAAGCGATCCCGGGAGGATCATTCAAAATGGGCAGTACGGAAAAAGAAGATTTCCATCAACCCGATGAGTTGCCGGTGCGTACAGTAACCCTCGACCGGTTCTTCATGGCGGAGGTGGAAGTAACCTGGGATCAATATTGGGCTTTTTATGCCCAGACAATGTCGGAAGGCCGTATGGCGCCTGAAATGGTCTATGATAATAACAGCCGCCCGGATGTGGATGCCGTTTCCGGGCCAACTCCACCGTTCGGTTTTCCGGACCAGGGCTGGGGAGGAGGAGAGCGACCTGCCATTACAATGACACATTATGCTGCTGAAACGTTCTGTTTGTGGTTGTCGAAAAAGACCGGAAAAAAATACCGTTTACCGACGGAAGCGGAATGGGAATATGCCGCCCGGGGAGGAACAGAAACGCCCTATTTCTTTGAGGGAAAACCTAAAGACTATTCCAATCAGGGCTTCTGGCGCAGATTTTTCGATGCTAAAACGGATGTAATCGGTAAATATGTGATTTACAATAACGACAGTAAAAATAAAACCGGAGAGCCTTCAGTTGTCGGGGCCAATCCATTCGGATTGAAAAATATGCTTGGTAACGTCATGGAGTATTGCTCCGATAAATATGCACCGGATGCCTATTCCAAAACCGGTGCGACTGTTTCCAATCCGAAATCGGAGACTGGAGACGAATATGTTGTTCGTGGGGGAAATTACAGTTCGGACGCTGCTGATGTTCGTTGTGCAGCCCGCGATTATACCCGTCATGATGCCTGGTTGAAAACCGATCCCCAGCAGCCTAAGAGTATCTGGTGGTACTCTGATATCCGCGGAATCGGATTCAGAATCGTTTGTGAAGCTGATATGTTAAAATAAATTATATTTATAATCATGGAAAACAATAAATTCAGTAGAAGAGGCTTTTTGAAAAGCTCGGCTCTTGCAGGATTTACTGCTGCAATAGGTACGGCAGGCGCTGCAACAGCGTTGACATCCTGTAAGGGTGGTGAGGATAAGAGTAGCAATAAATTAATACCCCTGAAACCCCAGGGATCGTATTATACCCCCGAGTTGCCGGATATGGCAACCGACGGGAAAGAATTGAAAGTCGGGGTTATTGGTTGTGGAGGAAGAGGATCGGGCGCTATATTTAACTGCCTGAGTGCTGCCAACGGAATTAAAGTCGTTGCCCTGGGAGATGTATTTCAGGAAAAAGTAGATGAACTCCGAAAAAAACTGAAAGATGAAAAAGGACAGGACATTCCGGCTGATCAATGTTTTGTCGGCTTGGATGCCTATAAACAGGTAGTAGATGCCGGAGTGGATATGATCATCGATGCGACTCCGCCTTTTTTCCGTCCGGAACATTTTAAATATGCAGTTGAAAAAGGAAAACACGCTTTCCTTGAAAAACCAATTTGTGTGGATGCGGTCGGATACCGCACCATCATGGCGGCATCCAAACAGGCGGCTGCCAAAAATCTGTGTGTTATAACAGGTACACAAAGACATCACCAACGCTGCTATGTCGAGTCGTATAAGAAAATCATGGAGGGTTATATCGGTGAGATCACAGGGGGAACCGTTTACTGGAACCAAAATATGCTGTGGTACCGCAACCGTGAAAAAGGCTGGTCGGATGCCGAATGGATGATCCGGGACTGGGTGAACTGGAAATGGCTGTCGGGCGACCACATCGTAGAACAGCATGTACACAATATTGATGTATTTACCTGGTTCAGCGGCTTGAAACCTGTATCTGCAGTCGGATTCGGTTCCCGTCACCGTCGCATAACAGGAGATCAATACGATAATTTCAGTGTCGATTTTGTGATGGACAACGGAGTTCACCTGCACAGTATGTGCCGTCAGATCGACGGATGCGCCAATAATGTATCCGAGTTTATCCAGGGAACAAAAGGTTCCTGGTCTTCTGATGGCGAGGTGGTGATTAAAGACCTGGCCGGAAATGTGATCTGGCAATTCGATAAAGAAGCGGAGAAGACTACCTTTAAACAAACAGACCCTTATACGCTGGAGCATGTAAACTGGATCTCACACATCCGGGCACAAAAATCGATCATACAGACCGAAGAAACTGCCGTTTCGAATATGGCTGCAGTGATGGGACGGGAATCGGCTTATACCGGGCAGCAAACGACCTGGGAAGCGATGACTGCTGCACCATTGGATTATACTCCGAAAGATCTGAACCTGGGCAAAATGGATATGAGCGGTTTTAAAGTTCCTGTCCCGGGAACAGGAACATCGAAAGGATAAAATACTGTTTTATTATCTATAGCCGTTCTGCAGATCGCTTCATATGAACAAGGAGCATATCTGCAGAACGGATAGAAAACAATCAATAGAATCATGGAAAATACGAATAGAAGAAATTTTCTCAAAACATCATTGGCCGGTGCAGCCCTCGTTACTTTAGGAGGAGGAACGGCTTGTGCCGGATCTGGAAAAGAAACTGCCGCTCAACCGGCCACTGCCGGCCCTGAGTTGAAGTTGTCTTTTCAGGAAGGGACTGCTCCCGGAGAATCTCTGGCAGAAAAGCTCGACTTTATGGAAAAACATAATATTGTCGGATTTGAACCGGGTGGACGTGGACTGGCTGCAAGGGTATCCGAATTACAAAAAGAACTTTCCGGCCGCAATATTAAAATCAGCGCTATCTGTGCCGGTTTCGACGGGTTTATTTTATCCACCGATCCGGCCGTCCGTCAGCAATGCATGGATACGATGAAAGAAATCATCACTGCCGCCGGAGCATTGGGATCTACAGGAGTGATCATTGTACCTGCTTTTAACAGCCAGGTTCCTGTGATGCCTCATACGCAAGAGACCCGTAATTTTTTGTGCGAACAATTCAATGAACTTGGAAATCACGCAGTTCAGAATAAAACTACGGTTATATTCGAGCCGTTAAACAGGGGAGAAGCATTTTATTTGCGTCAGGTAGCCGATGCGGCTTCCATTTGTCGAGATATCAATAACCCGGGCGTGATGTGTATGGGCGACTTCTGGCATATGACATTAGAGGAAACTTCCGATATGGGCGCTTTTCTTTCAGCAGGAAAATACCTGCAGCATGTCCACATTGCCAGCCGTAAACGCCGCAGCATGCCGGGCGAAGACGGAGAAGCCGATAATTACATTGAAGGCTTCAAAGCGTTAAAAATGCTGAATTATCAACATTATGTAAGTTTCGAGTGTGGTTGCCAGGGCGATCGTAGCACTATCGTTCCCGCCGCTGTTAACTTGCTTCGGGAACAATGGGGAAAAGCCTGATCTTGTAAGTCACATCTTTATTTACCGGATAAACAACAGTTCCCGGTATTTTGGAAGCGTCCACATTTCATTATCGACCGTTAATTCCAATTTGTCGATGTGGTATCGGATATCGTCTAAGTAAGGAGCTACATTTTCGCAGTATGCAAGAGCTTTTGTCCTTTCATCTTCGATTTTGTTAGCTACCTTACGGGCTTCCACCATCGCATCGACTTTCATTTTGATGGCGTTGATATGGCCGGCGATATCTTCTATAATAACCATATCCTGTCCTGATATCTCCAGAGCTTTTTGTTCTCCGTAAATATTTTTGACCTTATACACGATGTCCAGTAATGATCCCTGGTATCGGGTCGCTACCGGAATGATATGATTCATGGCCAGATCGCCTAAAACGCGCGCTTCAATCTGAATTTTCTTGGTGAACTGTTCCCATTTTACCTCGTTTCTGGCATGTAACTCTTTTTCATCCAGAACTTTGGTTTCTTTGAATAGTTGAATGGTTTCCGGTTTGAGGTAAGCATCATAAATAACGGGAACACGGGTCTCACAGTCTAATTCCCGTTTGAGAGCCTCCTGTTTCCATTCGTCGCTGTAACCGTTGCCATCGAACCGGATGGGTTTTGAAAATTTGATATAACCCCTCACCACTTCAAAGATGGCTTCATTTTTTTCTTTTCCCGATTTGATCAGTTCATCCACTTCCTTTTTAAATTGTTGCAGTTGGTATGCAATAGCCGAATTCAATGCCAGCATTGCTGCCGCGCAGTTGGCTGAAGATCCTACGGCCCGGAATTCAAAACGGTTTCCGGTAAAAGCAAACGGAGAAGTCCGGTTACGGTCGGTATTGTCGACTAAGATTTCCGGAATATGATTCAAAGAGAGCCGGGTTCCTGTTTTTTCCTTGAAAATAATATCCTTGATGCCATTGCTGTGTTCCAATTCATCTAATAAACCGGAAATCTGACTTCCCAGGAATACGGAAATAATAGAAGGAGGAGCTTCGTTCGCACCTAAACGGTGGGAGTTGGTAGCAGAAGAAATGCTGGCTTTAAGCAAAGCGTTGTTTTTATATACTGCCATCAGTACATTGGCTATAAAGGTCACGAACCTCAGGTTGCTTTCGGTATTTTTTCCGGGAGCGATCAGGTTGACTCCGGTATCTGTGCCAAGAGACCAGTTACAGTGCTTTCCTGAGCCATTGACACCCTTGAACGGTTTTTCGTGAAGCAGAACCTTGAAATTATGCCGTTCGGCTACACGTTTCATAACCGACATTAGCAGCAGGTTATGATCGACCGCCAGATTGCATTCTTCAAATATCGGGGCCAACTCAAACTGGTTCGGAGCAACCTCGTTATGCCGTGTTTTAAGTGGAATACTCAATTTGTAGCATTCAAATTCCAATTCCCGCATAAAAGCAGAAACACGTTCCGGGATATTTCCGAAATAATGATCTTCAAGTTGTTGATTTTTAGCGCTTTCGTGTCCCATTAAGGTGCGTTCGGTCAGCGCCAGGTCCGGACGTGCAAAGTACAACGACTCGTCTACCAGGAAATATTCCTGTTCCCATCCGAGGTAAGAAGTTGTATTTTTTACGTTCCGGTCGAAATAACAGACCACTTCTGTCGCAGCCTTACTTACAGCGCTCAATGCCTTAAGCAGGGGTGTTTTGTAGTCTAAAGCTTCCCCTGTATACGAGATGAAAATCGTTGGAATACAAAGGGTATCATCTACAATGAATGCCGGAGAAGATGGGTCCCAGGCAGAATACCCCCGGGCTTCGAAAGTATTACGGATTCCTCCGCTGGGAAAACTGGACGCATCAGGTTCCTGCTGTGCCAGCACTTTACCGTCGAAATATTCGATAATGCCGCCTTTATCATCGAAATCAATGAATGCATCGTGTTTCTCAGCAGTGCCGTCGGTAAGAGGGTGAAACCAGTGTGTGTAATGCGTCACTCCTTTTTCCATGGCCCACATGCGCATACCTGCTGCTACATGCGACGCCACCTTACGATCGAGCGGTTCTCCCTTGTCGATAGCGTTCAACACCAGTTTGAGTGTTTCTTTCGACAAGTATTTCTGCATTTGATTCCGATCGAAAACGTTTTCACCAAAATAATCGGAAGTACGTTTCAGGGGAGCGGGTACTTCTTTCGCTTTTCTCGCCAATGCTTCTTCTACCGCTTTAAATCGTAAGTTAGACATAAAAAAGAGGAGTTTTAAATTTTACAGGTGCAAATTTAAATACAAAGTTGCACAAAATGTTATAAAATACGCGCTTTTTTAAAAGCTTTGTGCAATGTGCCCTGATTCGGAGCTCAAACTGTTTTTATAGTGCTCACAAATAGAATTGAATGCCGATCTGTTTTGTTCGCTGATTGGTTCTGACGGAGGAGATTCGAGGGATAACGGATTGATCGGTTTTCCATTCATCCATACCCGGAAGTCAAGGTGTGGCCCGGTGGATAATCCGGTACTTCCTACATACCCAATCACCTGTCCCTGGGAAACACGGCTTCCGACATTTACCCGTTCCCCATATTTCGACAAATGCAGGTATGCTGTTGTGTACACGCTGTTGTGGCGGATTTTAACCGTGTGTCCTCCCCCTCCTTTATATCCTTTTTCAATGACGGTACCATCCCCGATCGTCAATACCGGGGTTCCCGACGGCGCCGCGTAATCGACACCGGTATGAGGTCGTACGGTTCTCAATACAGGATGTTTACGGGCATATGAAAAATGGGATGAGATTCTGGAAAATTTCAGAGGCGCTTTCAGGAAAGCCCGTTTCAGGCTGTTTCCGTTTTCATCCCAGTAACTGCCCACACTGTCCTGAACATAATGAAAAGCATAATAACTTTTATCGTTATGATAAAATTCAGCAGCATATATTTGTCCGATTTCTACAAGGCTGGAGTCAACATATAACTCGTCATATACAACAGTGAACTTATCTCCCTTTTGCAATCCGAAGAAATCGATTGTCCAGGCAAAAATATCCGAAAGGTTCAGTGCGAGCAAGGGGGAGATATTATTGTCTATGGTTGCGTTCCACAAAGACGATGTAATTTCGGCATGGATACGTTTTTTCCGTATTTCAACAGGTTTTTTTCCATGGTAAACATGGAATGAGTCAGTGAAACAGAAAACACAATAATCGACAGGAGTTTTTTCATATACTAAATAGTCCAGGCAACGTGTACTGTCGCACAGACTGTAAAACGCCTTGCAAAGGTTTCCTGACCGGATACTGCGAACATCGAAGTTTTCTTTTTCCAGTGCTCCTGCGTTGGCAATATCGTTGGAAGTCGCCCCCAGTTTACCTAATATTTCAGAAAGGTAAATGTTGGGTTCTACGATGTATTCTTCGATATGGAACGAATCGACTGAAAGCCCGTATTCAATCACGGGAGGGGGCGTAAGGACCTCCTTTTGGCCGGAAAAAGGGTCCCTGACAAAGAACCAGAACCAGCAAAAAAAGAAAATAACAGTTAAAAGTACTATACCCGCAACAATATATCGAAATGAACCTTTGTTTTTCATGACAACAAAGTTAAGTTTTTTCTGATAAAAACGAAAAGAAATATTGGCTTAAGATCAAATAAAACCGTATTTTTGCAAGATGTTGAAGCGTGTAATCATATTACAAATCATACTATTAACCTCTTTTTCGGTTTTTCCACAAAAAGTAGGCTTAGTGATGAGTGGAGGCGGAGCAAAAGGGGCGGTACATATCGGTGTAATCAAAGCTTTGGAAGAAAACGGAATCCCGATCGATTATATTGCAGGGACATCCATTGGAGCTATTGTCGGAAGCCTGTATGCCATGGGATATACTCCCGAACAAATGCTGGATTTGTTTCTTTCAGACGATTTTTATTATTGGCAAACCGGAAAGGTAGAGGAAGAATTTTTTTATTATTTCCGGAAGCCGGCGGCCACTCCCGAGTTCACCCGGTTTATGATTCCTCTGAAAGATTCGATCGATCTGAAGTCCGTAATCATGCCCAGCAGCTTTATAAGCCCGATACAGATGAATCAGGCCTTTATGGATTTGTTTGCTCAGGCCACAGCCCGTTGTGAAGGCGATTTTAATCAGCTTTTTATCCCTTTTCTCTGTATTGCATCGGATATTTATAATAAAAAACCGGTTGTTTTCCGTGAGGGCGATGTCGGTGATGCGGTCAGAGCTTCCATGACATTTCCGTTCTTTTTTAAACCGATTCAAAAAGACAGTATTCCATTGTTTGACGGGGGAATTTACGATAATTTCCCGGTGGGGCCGATGAAGGAAGCTTTTCATCCGGATTTTATTATCGGTAGTTCAGTGTCCGGAACGAGGAAAAAGAAACCTTTAGAAGAAAGTTTGTATGAGCAACTGGAAGGAATGATTATGCAGCGGACTTCCTATGAGGTCGATCCGGAAGACGGTTTGATGATGAAATTTGTGCTTGACAACGTCACTCTGCTGGATTTCAATAAATCAAGAGAACTCTTTAATATAGGATATAGTCGTGGATTGGAATTGGTCGATTCCATCCGGAAACGGGTTCCCAGGCATCAGGATGAGCAGCTTTTGAATGAAAAGCGGGAAGCATTCAGGTCCGGGCTGCCGAAGTTGATCTTTCGCAAGGTGTCTGTTTCTGGTATCACAGCCTCACAAAAAATTTATGTCGAAAGTCAGATACGCCGGAATGAGGACGGTAACTTCGATATGAACGACTTCAAAGCGGCGTATTTTCGTTTATTAGCCGATCCTAAAATTAAGGAAATTATTCCGCATGCCATATTTAATCCTGAAAATAATACATTCGACCTTTCTCTTGATGTTCATGTCAATGATGAATTGATGGTAGCCTTTGGAGGGAATATCTCCTCCACGAATGCGAATCAGTTGTACCTGGGCTTAGGTTATCAGAGCTTGACGGAATATTCGCTGAGTGTTAATTTAGATATGCAGGTCGGGAACACATACAGTGGACTGGTATTGCATGGCCGGCTTGAATTGCCATCTAAGATTCCGTTTTATCTGACCGGTATTTTTGCTCATAACTACCGGAAGTATTACGAGAGCGAGAAGTTGTTTATCGATACTGAATTGTCCACGTTTATCCATCAGCGGGAAACTTATGGAAAAGCGGGGGTCGGATTGCCTTTCCTTTCCAAGTCCAAAATGGAGTTGCTCCTGGGGTATGGGGCGCTCGAAGATAAATATTATCAGAGTAATACCGGCTCATTTTATGGAACTACTTTCGACCGGAGCAACTACTCTATGTTTTTATTGGAAGCCTCCGTTAAGAAAAATACATTGGATGCGAAGCAATATCCGGTATTAGGACAAGAGCATGCTCTTACTGCACAGTTTGTGATGGGAGACGAGAACTTTGTTCCGGCCAATAAAGATTTTCCGGAAAGGGGTGACTATCAATCCTGGCTTCAATTGCAGGGACGCATTCAGAATTTTCATAAAATGACTTCCCGGTTTAATCTGGGATATACCGGTGAAGTGGTTCTTTCGGGTAAAAACCTGCTTAGCAACTATACTGCTTCTGTACTTCAGGCGCCGGGCTTTACGCCTACCCCGCACAGTAAGCTGGTTTTTAATGAAGCTTTTCATGCCAACCAGTATCTCGCCGCCGGGATTACTCCGGTCTGGAGGTTTAATTCCACAATTCATTTACGGGGAGATTTCGATGCTTTCCTTCCTGTTTACCCAATCAGGAGAGGAGCGAATAATGTTGCTGTTTATGGCGGTCTGTTCGATCGGGTATCGTATCTGGGGGAACTTTCATTGGTGATTCAGTTGCCTTTTATGTCGATTGGTTTTTATGGAAATTATTATGATTTCCCCAAAAATAACTGGAATTTCGGACTGAATATCGGGTATTTAATCTTTGGTCCAAAATTTATTCAGTAAAAAACCGGATAAATCATTGTATAATCAGAAATTTTACCATACCTTTGCACTCGCAAATAAACATTGGGTTCCGTAGCTCAACTGAATAGAGCATCTGACTACGGATCAGAAGGTTACAGGTTTGAATCCTGTCGGAATCACAAAGAGAATCAAGCACTTACAAGTAAAATGTAGGTGCTTTTTTCTTTTATGTATTCCAAATGTATTTTTATTGAGGAATGTTTTCTGTCAGAATTTTCTTCCCGGCTTTGTCGTAATAGGTACAAGTCATTTCGTCGAGCTTGACAATCCATTTTTCAATGCCTGTTTCGGAGCAATGCTTGCAAAATGTAAAATAGTCGGTTCCTCCCTGTTGGTGCAGTTTCAGATATCGGCTGAACTTTTGTTCGTCGCTCGTATCCGATATCGCCAGTTCGTTGTATTGCGATCCGGACGATGTCTGATAGTGATCTTCTCCGAAATATTCGGTATGGCTGTCCTTTACCCAGGTTTCAAAAGCTATAACTCCCATCAATTTGATCTCCTGGATGTATTTTGGAAAATCCGCACCCGACTTTACCTTTTTGTGTGCTTGCTCGATTTGTTCTACTGTAAATATTTTTAACATACGTAAAAGAAAATTAAATGAACCGGTTATCAACCTTGTTTATAATTATTCTTTTAAACAGTCAATACAGCATTTAGTTTTTTACCTGTCAATTTCTGAATATCTTTTACCATCGTACGCTCATCCTGAGAACAGAATGTCAGGGCTGTTCCGCTATTTCCTGCGCGGCCTGTGCGTCCGATACGGTGGACGTAAGTCTCGGCCACATCCGGTAAGTCGTAGTTAATGACCATTTCCAGATTGGCGATATCAATACCCCTTGCAGCAATATCTGTTGCAATAATCACACGCGTTTTTCCCGACTTGAAGTTGGTCAGCGCCCGCTGTCTCGCATTTTGGGTCTTGTTGCCGTGGATGGCCTCACAACCAATTCCATTTTTATTCAGAACCCGGGCGATTTTATCGGCGCCATGTTTGGTGCGGGAAAAAACAAGGACTGATTTATCCTGCTCTTTTTCCAGTACGTTGATAAGAAGTTCACTTTTTTGCGGCTTTTCTACAAAGTATAGTTGTTGCTCTATGGTATCCACTACCGATGCCACAGGCGCCACTTCCACTTTGATGGGGTTTTGTAGAATGGATTTTGACAGATTGGCAATGGTCGAAGGCATAGTAGCAGAAAAGAATAAAGTTTGCTTACGCTTAGGCAGCATCGGCAACAAGCGTTTTATATCATGTATGAATCCCATATCCAGCATCCTGTCGGCTTCATCGAGAATGAAGTGGCTGATATGACTGAGGGTGATGTGCTTTTGGGAAATCAGGTCGAGCAAACGTCCGGGTGTAGCTATCAGCACATCTGTTCCGCGTTTGAGCTCATCAACCTGGGGTTTCTGGCCTACGCCTCCGAAAATCACGGTGTGACGCAACTCAGTGTATTTCGCATAATCTTCAAAGCATTCATCGATTTGTATCGCCAGTTCACGTGTCGGAGTCAGGATTAACGCTCTTATTTCCCGTTTTTGGCCTTTCGGTTGTTGCCCGTCGAGTTGCTGAATAACAGGGATTGCAAAAGCTGCTGTTTTACCTGTGCCTGTTTGGGCTATCCCCAAGAGGTCCCGTCCGTTTAGCACAACGGGTATAGCCTGTTCCTGTATTGGAGTCGGCAGTTCATAATTTTTGCTAATTAAAGCCTTTAATATAGGCTCTGAAATATTTAATTCTTTAAATGTCATGTTGTTGTTGTTTTAATAATGGATGGCCTGAATAACGGCCTGTTCCGTTTTTTCAAAAACCTCAGCAAAAGAAAAATCTTTTACGGAGATCGGGTCGTGGATTATAAATTCGAGTTTATTTCCTATTCCCAAAGGAAAAGCCCCCCATCTTGTCATTTTCCACGAGTTATTGATTGTTACGGGAACCATATAGGCAGAGGGAGCATATTTGCAAAGGATTTTCAGCCCGTTTTCTGCAAATGGTTTCGGTTTACCTGTTTTACTTCTTGTCCCTTCGGGAAATATCACGGTTGCCCGTTTGTTGGATTCTATATATTCAGCCATTTCCCTTATTGCAGATAAAGATTGCTTCGGATCTTTTCTGTCAATAAGCACCGACCCTCCGTGATTCAGGTTGTACGAAATGCTGGGAATTCCTTTCCCTAACTCAATCTTGCTGATATATTTGGGGTGCACTTTTCGCATATACCACCCCATGGTGGTAATATCGTACAGACTTTGATGGTTGGCAGCAATAATTAAAGGCGCATTTTCCGGTAGCTTATCCAGATTCCTGATTCTATATCTTGTACCTAAAATATAAGTGTTGGCTACCAGAAAAAAGCACATAGCATCGACACTTTTTTTATGAGCTTTATAACCGAACAGATTGAAACACAGCCATTGAATAAGATGAAAAATAACCAGAGTAATTCCAAACAGCAGGTAATAAATAATGGAAAGTGGATATGCTATTAATTTTTGCATCGACAATCGATTCAGGAGTTATTCTTCGAGAGATGCGCTCATAAATTCGGCTTTCAATCTGGACATAACGTCTTTTACACTCGATATTTTTTGCGATAAATGCACATTGATACCCGTGAAAGCATACCCCTTTTTCATGTTACCTTTTGCGGCCTGATAAAGAGCCTGAACTATACAATAAGGACTTTTTGTATAGTCGCAGGTTTTTATACAATGGAAAGGGCAACTTTTAGGAGTTTCTTGTCCTTTTTCGACACTTTGGATAAATTCTCCGTTGATTGCTCTGCCCGGCATTCCAACCGGACTCTGTATAATTTTTATATCTTCTTGTTTTGCAGTTATAAAAACATTCTTAAATGTATCGGATGCATCGCATTCGGAGGTGGTAACGAAAGCGGTTCCTAATTGTACGCCTGAAGCTCCCATTTTGATAAAACGGAGTACGTCTTTTCCCGTTGAGATGCCTCCTGCTGCAATAACAGGGATATTTTTTTCGTCTTTGTATGAATTGGCGATGGCAACGACTTCCGGGATAAGATGTTCCAGAGAGTATTGTTCGTCTTCGAGTTGATTGATTTTAAATCCGAGGTGGCCTCCGGCTTTCGGTCCTTCTACTACAATAGCATCAGGCAAGTAACCGTAATTATTCTTCCATTTGTCGCAGATAATCTTGGCGGCCCGGGAAGACGATACGATCGGAACCAGTTTTGTCTTGCTGTCATTCGTCAGGTAGGAGGGAAGATCGAAAGGCAGACCGGCTCCTGAAAAGATAACATCCGCTTTTTCTGCGATCGATGTTTTTACCATATCGGCATAGTTCGTCAGCGCCACCATAATGTTTACTCCGATGATGCCTTTACTTTTTTCTTTCGCTTTTTGGATTTCTTCTTTTAATCCCGAAATACACTTGGTTAAATAATCTCCCGGAGATTTGTGGTAGATTAAGCCTAATCCGGCACATGATATTACGCCGATGCCTCCTTCATTGGCAACAGCTGAGGCTAATCCGGACAAGGAAACTCCTACGCCCATTCCGCCTTGAATAACTGGAAGCTTTACTTCCAGATTACCTATAAAAAATGATTTCATTTTGTTTGCAAAAATGTGTCACGAACGGTGTAATACACATCTTCGCGACTTGTTAATACTATGAACAAGAAAGTTGATTTTGATGTCGATTTTAACGATGGAAAGATCTGTGCAACAGTAGCAGAGCAAAACATAGAGAAGAAAGATTCAATATAAACTTGGTTGTCTGAGCTGCAAAGATACGAAAAATAAATTGACTCATTGCTTTTTTTGCATTTTCTTTATTTTGATTTTAGAAATGAAGCAATGACCACAATTCCCAATCCGAATAATCCGACAATAAAATAGGCAGCCTGCATGCTTATTTGGTCGGATATGGTCCCGACTAACGGAGGGGCGATTAAAGGTCC
>JAVBRK010000088.1:0-22341 GCA_031548005.1 Bacteroidales bacterium | reverse complement strand
GAGTTTAACGGTGAGCGCCGGTTCCTGCAAATCCCGGTTGACCAGCACCAGGTTTAGCTTGTCCTTCCCCCCGGCGCAGTAATCGCTCAGGTAGAGGCTGTAGGGCGGCACGAAGTGGATGTTGGCCTGGACGGGGAATGCACTCTTGAGTTGCGATTGGCAGGACAGCCTGCCGGGCAGGCAGGAGAGGATCAGCAGCAGGATGGAGAGGAGGTACCGGGGCATGGGACGGAATCGGATTAATGTTTGATAATTTTAGTGAAATAATATTGATTTCAAACAATAATCAGTCCAAGACTCAATTCAAATTAAAAATAATTGAGAGTTATATCAATAACGAAATCCTGTTTTAACCAAAGCCTCCTGAGGTTTAGCAATCGGAATCAGGGTGAATCCCCAACGATACTCCTGATTGGCATAGAGAGAATATTGAGGCTCGGGCCGGTCTCCCCAACTGTTGTAACCTGCCAGACCGCACATGCGCATATCGACGCAGACTTCCACAAAATTACGGGGATGAATATCCGCGGCATGCGTTTGTTTCGGCAGGTAATCTTTCGCTTGTTCATAGTTTTTATTGGCAATCGCTTCAGGAGATTTATTCCCCCACTGGTAATCTACGTCCGATTCCTGAGAGTCAAAATCTTCAACGGAATTATGTAAAGCGTTGAAACCAATGGTACTGTCGGCTTCTACCAACAGCCCTTTACCGTTTTTCATATTCAGAGCGACCCAACGGGTATCGGAATGGTGCCCGTTTTCTTGTGGGCGAACATACGGGTAGTACAGATCCGAAGCGGTCGAAGAGTACAAACCGATCAAAGTCCCATCATGGCGATCCCAGTAGTTTTCTTCCGGACCACGACCGAAATACTGTACCTGGTCCATCGTTACCGGTAAACGGAAACGAACTCCGATGCGCGGAATTTCAAGACGGGTATCTGCTCTCCGGGCACGCGCCAGGGCTCCACTTGCCGATTCAGTTGCTGTTCTTTCATCTTCTCCTTCTGCTAATTTTTCAGCTTTCATATCTGCCGGATTATATTTTACATCTACGTTCACCACACCGGAAGGATAAATCAGGTAATTCACCAAATAATCATTACCCAGAGGCAACCGGTAAACCACAGAAAGCCGGACATTATCACCCTGTTCAACAGCCGATGCGCCGGTTATTTGAAAGTTTTTACTCGATTCTTTCCAGATCTGGAGACGGTATGGCATCCGGCTTCCGTAATCATTATCGGTAGGCCCGCGCCAGAAATTAGGCTGAATACCAAATCCTTCTTCAAAGTATTCCTGCCCATCCACCTGATACGAAGTCACCACACCGGATTTTTTATTGAATACAAACTTCACTTTCGAAGAGGAAACGGTGATTTCATCGCCGGAAGTCGTGTTGACAGCCAACCGGGGACCGGAAGTTTTGTATTCTTTTTTTCCTCCCTCGACCGGTAACCTGAATTGTTCCACAGCCACCACATATCCGGCAGGAACCAACAATTCCGCATTTTTGGAAAGAACCTCAAAATCGACAAAATATTCTGTCCTGGGTTTTGCTTTCAGGTCGCGTACGGGAATATTCACCACCGTAGACTGCTGCGGCTCCAGATTTACCGGAAGCACTCCTTTTTTAAGCAGTTTACCATTCTCCATTACTTTGTACGTAACTGTGTAAGCCTTTAAATTCGTAAAATAGAACCGGTTTAGAATCTGGAAATCACCTTTCGCCGGATCTACAGCTTCAAATGCCACATTCTGATGGGCATATTTGACTTCAGACATCGCCGGATGCGGGTTCTGATCCGGACTGATCAGTCCGTCCGCAACGAAATTACCATCCGAAGGCTGATTCTCCCCGAAATCTCCGCCATAGGCCCAGATATCACGGCCGGCTTTATCTTTGATTTGCACGGCATGGTCGATCCATTCCCAGATATAACCGCCCTGAAGGTTGGGGTATTTATAAATCTGTTTCCATTGATCCGACAGATTTCCATTGGAATTGCCCATCGCATGAGAATACTCGGAAGGGACATAGGGACGATCCCATAAAATTCCGGCCTGTCTTTCAAACTCGGCAGTCGACGGGTACTGAGGCACAATCATATCGGTATTCCATTCACTCAAAGCTCTTTCGTAGCAAACCGGACGTTTCATCATCTTACTGTCGAGCTCCTTTAATAGAGCATATCCGTTATAAAAATTATATCCATTACCGGCCTCGTTTCCGAGCGACCAGATCGTAACGCAAGGATAGTTTTTGTTTCGCTCGAACATATTGCGGATACGGGATAAATGACTTTGCAAAAAATCGGGGTTGTGCCCCAATGTTCCTTTTTTGGTTCCGTCTTCATGTCCCCAGGCTCCTTTTCGCATATCATCCTGGTAAATGGTATAATACATACCATGAGATTCGATATTCGCCTCATCATAAACATACAAGCCATAAATATCGCACATTTCATAAAATTTCCGGTCCTGAGGGTAGTGTGACAAACGAACCGTATTGATGTTGTTCAATTTCATCAGCTCGAAATTGCGTTTCATTTCTTCCGGCTTGATATAATGCCCCCTGAAAATAGTCTCATGGATGTTAGCGCCTTTCAGCTTGATGGGCTGACCGTTTACATAGAATAAGCGCGCTTTCCGATCGGTCAGGTTGCCATCCCGTCCTTTGACTTTTACGATATAATCGCTTTCTTTGATTTCAATCCGGCGGAAACCGACATGAAAAGGAACGACTTCCATGACTTTGCCGTTTTGTTCCGTTGTAATTAATAATTTATACAAATTCGGATGTTCCGAGGTCCAGGTAAGAACCTGGTTGAAAGTATAATCAAAACTAACAACTCCTGTGTTTTCCTGCGGTACTGTCAATGATTTGGACCCGGAAGTCACGGTTTTTCCGGAAGCATCCAATAGTTCGTACTTTATCGAAACATTCTGAGGAACGGTGGTGGTATTTTTCACATCGACGCCCAACTTGAATATTCCATTTTTGTAAGTATCGTCCAGAGTAGAAACCACACGGAAATCCCGAACAGCAATTTTAGGTTGCGACCAGATAAATATATCCCGTTCAATACCACTCATACGCAAAAAGTCCTGGCATTCTAACCAGGAGCCGGTGCTCCAGCGGAAAATTTTCAGGGTCAGCACATTCTTACCGGCCCGGATATACGGATTGATCAGAAATTCTGCCGGATCTTTAGAGTCTTCACTATATCCGACTTCCTTCCCGTTCAGATAAACATATACTCCGGATTTGGCTCCGGCAAGATGCAGAAAGATATCCCGGCCCATCCAATCGGCAGGAATCTCGATATCACGACGATAAACGCCTACCGGATTATCTTCCGGTAAAACAGGGGGGACCGGATTATAGGTGTTGAATTCATAAGGATGATTGACATAAAAAGCCTCTCCATGCCCTTGAAGCTCCCAATTACCGGGAACCAAAATGTCCGACCAGCCGGAAATATCGATGCCGGGATCTGTAATATTATCCGGAAGTTTCTTATAGGCGTCTGTAAAATAGAATTTCCAGGTTCCGTTAAGTAAATAATAGTAGGGGCTCTTTTCATATTGAAAACTCAAAGCGCTACCCGCATTGGTATAGCTCATAAATGTAGTCCGGGGAGATTGTTTGTTAACCGAAACAACAGCCAGGTCTTTCCAGTAAGGGAGTTCCTGCGACAGGGCGCCCGAAGAAACACTGTTAAACAACAGGGCCAGTAGCAATAAAGCCCATCCTCCTGATTTTTTCATCTGTATCATCATGGTATATATTTGTGTATTAGATTAGATTGGTTGTTTTTTCATTCCCGCTGTTTTGCATATACTTCCTCCCAGATCACCCACAAAAGAAAAATCAATCCGTAGTAAATATACTTGAATAATCCTTCGTGAAGAAAATCGAAGTTTTCGGGATGATCTTTTGTCAGCCAACAGATGCCGGCGATACGGAGAATATTATAAACCATCAGAATAACACATCCCAAAGGAATGTACCATGCCTTTTTTTTCCAGGGACCCGGATATAACAACATGATAGCAAGAAAAATATAAAGTTGTTTTACACCTGTACATCCCCAAATGATATTAATTCTTATTTTCCCATCAGGAAAATACATCAGGGTATCTTTCAGAACAAAATTCTCTGAACCGGGAAACAAACAGACAAACCAGTGTACAACCTTGGCAGTCCACTGGGAAAGCCGGTAAAACGGCTCACTCATATCTTTTCCGAAAATGGCGATTTCCGGCCCGTCGATGTTGGCATCGACAATCAGTTTCCAAAGGAAATGGGAACCAAAAAGCAGGATCATGAAGCAAAGTATCCCCTTAAATGGCTTCAAGGTATCCATCAGTTTTCCCAATTGAACATTCATGGTTATTCTCCTATATAATAAAGATGCTGCAAAGATACATGCTTTGGATGATCAATCCAATATATCCTCTTTAAAATAAACGAAAAGTTGTTTTAATTAATCAATCCGCAACAGAAAGCCGGTTACAGATCCAAATTATTTATAAAGATTTAAAAGATTCGTTTATAAAGGGCGGGATGGAAATCGAGACTTATAATCATTGTCAACTAAAAATATTCCCGTATCTTTGCGGGCTGAAACAGATATTATTAAATACGCTTACTTCGGGTGAATATAGTCATTGATCAGGGAAATACATCAGCAAAAGTCGCTGTTTTTGAAAGAAGCAAAATATTGGCATCTTTCATATTCAAGCCTTTGACAATAAATAGATTACAAAAAATATTAAACGGATTTTCCCCATCAAAAGGCATTGTGAGCGCGGTAGGTGAACTGAATCCCGGTATTATCGATTGCCTCCAGAAAAAACTTCCCCGGCTTGTTATTTTAAATGAAAATACGCCCGTTCCGATAAAAATAGGATACCGTACCCCGGAAACTCTCGGCCGGGACCGGATTGCTTCGGCAGTCGCCGCACACCTCCGGTACCCCGGGAACAACCTGCTGGTGATCGATGCCGGAACAGCGGTCACATTCGACTTCATCGCTTCCGGCGGACGCTTTGAAGGAGGAAATATATCTCCGGGAATGACTACCCGTTTCAAAGCTCTCCACCAATTTACCAAACGCCTGCCCATGCTGGACGAGCATGGCGATACTCCCGGCCTCGGGTATGATACCTCAACAGCAATCCGGTCGGGTGTTGTGAATGGTATTTTGAAGGAAATGGAAGCCTATATCGGAGAGTACCGGGAAAAATATCCCGATCTTTTGGTTTTTTTAACAGGAGGACACTCGTTTTATTTTGAAAGCAAATTAAAAAAATCCATCTTTGCAGACGGAAATTTAGTCTTGAACGGATTAAATGAAATCTTGAATTATCAATATGTATAGAATTAAGTCCATTTTACTGATCGCATGCCTTATCCTTGCGCAGTCTGTTTTATTAGCCCAGAATAATACGAACTCCCCATACTCCAGGTATGCCTATGGAGTGCTTGCCGACCAGTCTTTCGCACCACAACGGGCTATGGGAGGAATCGGATTCGGTCTGCGCGACCCGAAAATGATCAATCCGCTGAACCCGGCGTCTTTTTCCAGTGTCGACTCCATGACTTTCATGCTCGACATGGGAATCACCGGCCAGTTAGGTTGGTATGAAGACCAGGGAAATAAAACACAAAAAATCAACGGAAACATCGAATATGTTGCGATGCAATTTCCGCTGTACAAAAATTTAGGTTTTGGCGCCGGATTCAAGCCGATTTCCTATGTAGGATACAACTATGGAACAAGTACCGACCTGAACAACGGATACATGGCCTACAGCACCTACAGTGGAAGCGGGGGGCTGAACCAAATCTACGGAGCGTTGTCGTACAACCTTCTGAAACGTTTTTCTCTCGGAGTGAATGTCGGCTATATTTTCGGTGATATCAAACACTCCGGAACAGTTACTTCTAATCAGGCATCCGATCTGGTGTCTTCTTCAATCGATACCATGAGATCTTCCGGTTTTTCCTACGAACTCGGATTCCAGTACATCCACCCGTTGAATAAAGAATCACGTATCGTTCTGGGTGGAGTATACACCCCGAAAACCAAGTTCAATGAAAAGATCATGGAAACAGATATGATCTACAATTCTTCATCCAGGGTTATTTCCGAGTATTCGAGGAATGTTTACAGGGACTATAAATTCCAGCTACCCCAATCTTTCGGCATCGGAGCTTCTTATGTCAAATACGACAAGCTTACTGTCGGAGCGGATTTTCTTTTACAACAATGGAAAGATGCCGAATACATGAGTAAGACCGATACCCTGAGCAACCGCACCAAATTCAGTGCAGGAGCTGAATACATTCCTGATGCTAAAAGTAGAAAACTTCCCCACAAAATCCGTTATCGCCTGGGAGGATATTATTCCGATTCCTACATCAATGTACACGGGGCCGGCTACAAAGAATACGGAGCATCGCTGGGACTTGGCATCCCCATGGTTTATGATCGCTCACGTTTAAATCTTTCATTTGAATATGTGGCGATCCGTCCTGAAGTCAAAACGCTGATAGACGAGCAATATTTCAGATTTACCGTAAGTTATACCTTCAACGAATTGTGGTTCTTCAAGCGAAAAATCCAGTAATCGCCCTGCTGCTGCTGGTTTTTCTGTCTGTTGCATGCAACAACAGGAAATCGCCGGTCGGAACAGTATCAATCGATGCCAAAGCCATTCCGATGATGCATACGGAAAATGTTTCAGAGGTAGTCTCCGACTCCGGGATTACGCGTTACCGGCTAAAAGCTCCTGTTTGGGATGTTTATGTCGACGATGTTCCGGAGCCCTATGCATTTTTTCCGAAAGGAATCCTGATCGAACAATTCGACTCGGTATTCAATGTAGATGGGAGTATCAGAGCCGATACCGCCTATAACTACACCAACCGGAAACTGTGGCGTGCTGTCGGCAATGTAAAAGCAGTGAACCTGAAAGGTGAAAAGTTCGAGACTTCAGAATTGTTCTGGGACGAGCGAAGCGGCTCGATTTATACCGATAAATTCATGCGGGCCGAACGGGATGGAAAAATACATGCCGGGACCGGGTTCCGGTCGAACCAAACGATGACTCACTGGAGGATTCTCAAATACAATGCAGATCTCGGTACTGTTGCAGAAAATGATTCCACGACCTCCAGGAACAAAGATACAACAGAAACAGGCGAATAGTAAAAACCGTATATTGCAGAATTATGTCCACCCCCATTATCAACATATTCAGGAATGCCGTAGAGTTTTCCCACACGAAGGTCAGGGATTGCATCGTTCCCCGGACGGAAATTGTAGCTGTGAGCATTTCGGCTCCACTTGAAGAGTTGTTGGCAAAATTCATTGAAACAGGTCTGTCGAAAATACTGGTGTACAAGGAGGATCTGGACAATATCATTGGCTACATCCATTCGTCTGAAATGTTTTCACAGCCCAAAGACTGGACAAAAAAAGTTATTTCCCTGCCCTATGTACCGGAAAATATGTCGGCCAACAAGCTGATGAAAAATATGCTGGGGGAAAAACGAAATATTGCCGTAGTGGTCGACGAATTCGGAGGAACATCGGGCGTTATCACCCTGGAAGACCTGGTAGAAGAAATTTTCGGGGAAATTGAAGATGAGCACGATACCAGAAGCCGGGTAGCCAAGCAGGTTGGAGCCAATGAATTCGTGTTTTCGGGCCGGATGGAAATCGATCAGATCAATGAACTGTTCGGGCTGAATATTCCGGAAGCCGGTGAATACCTCACAATTGCAGGCTATATCCTGAGTCATCACCAGAATTTTCCCAAAGTCAACGAGCTGATCACAATCGACGGTTCAGTATTTAAAATCCTTAAAACATCTAATACAAAAATAGAGCTAATCAAGCTAAAGGTAAGAGAATAAGTAAATTTTCCGCGAAAAATTATGGGAAATAAACCAAAACTTCGTATCTTCGTGCGCAATTTCGCGGAAATAATTAAAATAAACATACAAAATCAATGGCAACATTAGAAAAAATCAGGAGTAAAGCCGGATTACTGGTAGGAGTGGTTGGTATTGCTTTACTTGCATTCGTTATCGGAGACTTCCTTAGATCAGGATCTACATTTTTTCAACAATCCAAAGAAAAAGTAGCGATTGTAGACGGTGAGGCGGTTTCCATCCGGGATTTCCAGGACAAAGTGGAACAAATGACCGAGATCTACAAAAGACGAATGAACTCCAATTCTCTGGATGAGGAAGCGCAAAGTCAGATCCGCGAATCGGTTTTCAATAGCATGGTAAGTGAAATTATCATGAAAGAAGAAACAAAAAAAATCGGAATGACTGTCGGTAAGGAAGAACTTTCCGATATGATCATCGGCAATAATATCTCTCCCATGATTCAGCAAATGCCTGATTTTATCAACCAACAAACAGGAGCATTCGACAAAAATTTATTACTGCAATTCCTGCAATCCATTGAATCAGACGATATGAGCGCGTATCCGGCAGAAATGCGCGCCCAATTGGAAGGCGCAAAGAAATACTGGTTATTCTGGGAACAAAACATCAAGCAACAAAAACTGGAGACTAAATTTGCAGGGCTTTTAGGCAATCTCATGGGTGTTAACACTTTAGATGCAAAAAATGCTTATGAAGAAAATAAAGTTTCTGTAGGATTCGATTATTTGGTTCAAAGTTATCAATCGATACCTGACGATCAGGTTAAAGTTTCCGAATCCGAAATACAAAGCCTTTATAATGAACGGAAAGAGATGTTCAAGCAAGAAGCCGGTAAAGTAGTCAGCTATATTTCTGTAGACATTGTTCCAAGCAAGGAAGATGAGGCTGCTGTTCAAAAAGAGTTAGCCGATCTGAAACCCGAGTTTGAAAAACCGGAAACTGATGCCGCCTCTATTGTCAATGAGAATTCGGATGTCAAATATGTCGATGCATTTTCTTCATTGAATCACCTGCCGTTGCAGGTAAGGGCTTTCGCCGAAAATGCCAATATAAACGATGTCGAGGGCCCGGTGTCCGTCGGAAATGCTTATTCTATGTCTAAGCTGATTGCAAAAACAACTGCTCCGGACTCCATTAAAATCAATCAATTATTGCTTCCAAAACTCGAAAGCAATGAGCTGAAGCACATCACCGATAGCCTTATCGCTGTAATCAAAGGAGGAAAATCATTTCAGGATATGGCGCTGGAAGCCACAAACGGACAAACAAACGGAGATATGAGTTGGGTCCTTGAATCCCAGTTGGCAGCTTCAACCGGCGTAAAATTCAAAAATGAGGTATTCAATGCTCCGGTAGGAGAAATATTCGTTGCCGAATCGAATTACGGAACCCACCTGGTACAAGTTACGGAAAAGACAAAGCCGGTCACAAAATACAAGGTTGCCACCATCCAGATCGAGGTAACTCCAAGTTCGGAAACTTACAACAAGTTATACAATGATCTGAATGCGTATATCTCTAAAAATAACACGCTGGAAACATTCAAATCAGCAGCAGCAGAAGGCGGGTATATCATTCAGAAAGAAATAACACTGAATGAAAATCAAACAACATTATCTAACATCCCATCCTCCCGTCCGGCTATCCGTTGGGCTTTCGAGCACAGCAAAGGAAATATTTCCGAAATTTTCGAATGCCAGAATCACTTTGTAGCTATGGCTGTCGAAGGAAATATCAAAGCCGGTTACCGGCCATTGGCTTCGGTATCGGAGTTGCTGAAACGTGAACTACTGAACGATAAAAAGTCGGAAAAGATTATCAGCGATCTGAAATCCAAGAATATCAATACGTTCGAAGGGTATGCTTCTACGATTGGAACAGAACCCAAGTCGGTCGACTTTGTAACATTTTCGACCCAAAATATCACCGGAATTGGTGTAGAGCCGATCATCAATGTACAAGCCCCACTGGTAGAGGTCGGTAAAATTGCCGGACCTATGAAAGGAAAAAACGGAGTGTATGTTTTGAATATTACTAAAAAAGAAGCTTCCGAAACACCTTACAACGAGGACGCTGAAAAACAATCCCTGCAGTCGGCAAACTTATACCGTATGTATTCGTTCATGAATGTTTTAAGAGATCAGTCAAAAGTCGAAGACAACAGAATCAGATTCTATTGAAAGAAGCATTAATCGGTAAAACGCTTCCCGAACTTAAACAACTCATTTCCGGTTTAGGAATGCTTTCTTATACAGCCAGTCAGATTACTGATTGGCTGTATAAGAAAAAGGCCGGAGAAGTAGACGATATGACCAACCTGTCGGTATCCAACCGCAATCTTCTGAAGGAACGGCATACCATAGGAGTACACCAACCTGTTCAACGGCAGGAATCGAAAGACGGGACCATTAAATACCTGTTTCAGGCCCCCAACGGGAAATTCATCGAATCCGTATACATTCCCGATGAAGACCGGGCTACGTTATGCGTTTCATCACAAGTCGGCTGTAAAATGAACTGCCTGTTCTGCATGACCGGGAAACAGGGCTTTTCAGGAAATTTAGATGCCGGTGAAATACTAAACCAGATACTGTCCGTTCCGGAATCAGACAAACTTACCAACATCGTTTTCATGGGCATGGGAGAACCCATGGACAATATCGATGAAGTAATCAAAGCTCTGGAAATACTCACATCGGATTATGGGTATGCCTGGAGTCCGAAACGGATTACTGTATCTACAATCGGAGTCATTCCCTCTCTGAAACGGTTTATTGAAGAAAGCCAGTGCCATCTGGCAATCAGTATTCACTCACCCTACCCCGACGAGCGGAAGAAATTGATGCCGGTAGAAAAGGCCTGGCCGGTACAGGATGTCCTTCAATTAATCCGGCGCTATGATTTTTCCCGCCAACGAAGAGTCTCCTTCGAATATATTATGTTTAAAGGCCTCAATGACGACCTCCGGCATGCTCAGGATCTGGCAAAATTACTATCCGGCATTCCGTGCCGGGTCAATCTGATAAAATACCATGCTATTCCGGATGTCGCCCTGAAGAGCTCAGACGCTTCTTCCATGCCCGCTTTCAGGGATTATTTGTCATCAAAAGGAATCACATGCACAATCCGTGCATCCAGGGGAGAAGATATTTTAGCTGCCTGCGGAATGCTATCAACAAAAGAATGTAGTATATTTGCTGCAGAAAACAATCAGACTGTTCATCAAAATAAACCAGAATAGGATACAATGATTAAAATAGGTATTACGCACGGAGACATCAACGGTATAGGTTACGAACTGATATTGAAGGCATTGTCCGATCCTCATGTACCAGAACTTTTTATTCCGGTACTTTACGGATCATCTAAAGTGGCAACCTACCATCGTAAAGCCATGGAAATTCAACCTGTCAACTTTTATGTAATAGACAAGGCGGTCGATGCTGTGGCAAACCGGGTGAACATTATCAATTGTGTAAGCGACGATGTAAAAGTAGAACTCGGGAAGCACACCGACGAATCTGCCAAGTCTGCCGTGAGCTCCCTGGAAAAAGCCTTAAAAGATCTTCAGGACGGAGTCATCGATGCTTTATTTACGTCTCCGGCTATTGTCGGTAACGGGCAAACTGCCTACATAGAAAACACATTGGGTAAAGTCGATCACTCCCTGTCTATTTTGGTCAAAGACAGCCTCCGCATAGCCCTTGCAACCGGAAATATCCCCTTCAGTTCGGTCACAAAACTACTATCCGCCGATCTGATTTACCAGAAATTACTCGATCTCAAAACAAGCCTGATCAGGGATTTTGCAGTAACAGCTCCCCGGATAGCCGTTTTATCCCTTAATCCGGATACCGAACAGATTGCCTCCGGATCGGAAGAGCAAAAAATCATTATCCCGGCGATGGAAAAAGCGTCGAAAGAAGGTGTTTTTTGTTTCGGACCCTATACTTCCGACGAATTTTTCGGGTCAGGAAATTTTACAAAATTCGATGGAATTCTGGCGATGTACCACGATCAGGGAATGGTTCCTTTCCGAACTCTTTCCAACGAAGAAGGAGCCTGTTTTACGGCCAATCTGCCAGTTATCCGGACAGCATCGAACCTCGGCCCTTCATTCGAAACAGCAGGGCAAAATATCATTTCCCCCGACTCGTTTTTGAATGCTATTTATCTGGCCATTGATGTTTTCAATAACAGAGCCATCGATCGGGAGATCAATTCAAATCCATTGAGGAAACATTATTTTGAGAGAGGATCCGATAACGAGAAATTAGACCTGACGTCAGACACTCAGGATTAATCACGATTTTCCGCCGGATCAGAAAGTAATACCTTCTCAACAGAGACCTTATCTTCGTGTAGCTGAGCTATTAGCTCATCCATGGAAGTGAATTTTTTATCGCCCCGGATGTATTTTATAAACTCAATTTTAAGGGGAGATCCATAAATGTCTCCGGAAAAATCAAAAATACAGGTTTCGATCCGGCGCTCACCTGCCGGAAGAATCGTGGGACGTTCGCCGATGTAGGTCATAGCCCTGTAAGGTTTATCGTTCAGGTATACAAACGTAGCGTAGACTCCGGAAGCCGGAATCACCTTATAAGTTTCCGTTACTTCCAGATTGGCTGTCGGAAACCCCAGGGTTCTCCCGATTTTATTTCCGGAAATTACTTTCCCTTTCAAAGTATAGTTATAGGATAAAATTTTAGAAGCCTGCTCCACCCGGCCTTCAGCCAGGAACTTCCGGATAGCAGTAGAACTGATGCGGATATCTGTTTCCTCTAATTGCTTTGCTAAGACAACATCCATTCCACAGGCATTTCCATAAAGCTTATAATCACTGAAATCGTTCGTACGGCCTTTTCCGAAACGATGGTCATATCCGACGACCAGACTTTTTACCAGGAATTTTTTCCGGAGTATTTCTCTGATAAATTCCTCGGCGGTTAAATCTGCAAGCTCCCGTGAAAAATCCAGGACAAAGCAATAATCGATTCCGGTGGTCGCTAATTGAGCTATTTTCCCTTCAAAACTATTCAATAGCTGCGGTTGAAAATCTGCCTGCAACACTTTTCGGGGATGAATGGGAAAAGTAATGACCGCAGAAGGTAAGCCTGCCCTGGAGGCGATCTCTTTCAATTGTGCAATAAGATACCGGTGACCACAATGCACTCCATCGAAAAAACCGATTGTGGCAGCAATCTCCTGATTTACTTTGTCAGAAAAAATAAATTCCTTGTTAATCCAGATGATTTTCATACCTTCCAACGAAAATTCGAGGGGGCAAAGTTAGATAAAAAAGCGAGGAATTCATTAAAAAACCGTACATTTGTGTTTCTATACGCAAATCAGGATCAGCACAGTGAAATATACGGCTATTTTCTCCGGAAAACTCCAGGGCAGGATACAATTACCAGCCTCAAAAAGTATTAGTAACAGGGCATTGATTCTGAATGCGCTCAGCAATCATGCTTGTAATATCCGGAACCTGTCGGATTGCGACGATACCCAGGTAATGCAACAGGCTTTCACCTCCGGAAAAAATAACATCGATATCAGAGCAGCCGGAACTTCTATGCGATTCCTGACAGCTTATCTGGCTCAGAAAGAGGGTGAATGGGTTATAACAGGGAGTGAGCGCATGAAAAATCGGCCGATCAGAATACTCGTAGAAGCCCTGAATAAATTGGGCGCCAATATCGAATATCTGGAAAAGACAGGATTTCCCCCATTGAAAATCAGCGGCAAAAAGCTACAGGGAGGAAATATCATCCTGGACGGAAGTGTCAGTTCCCAGTTCATTTCGGCCCTGATGATGATCGCTCCGTCGATGCAGGAGGGATTGACCTTAAATTTAACTGGAGAAATCATTTCAAAGCCCTATATCCGGATGACTATCCGGATGATGCGTGATTTTGGAATTCATACCGATTGGAACGGCAATACCATTCATATCGAACCCCAGGTTTATATTCCCTACAATTACAACGTAGAAAACGACTGGTCGGCAGCCTCTTACTGGTACGAGATGGTCGCTTTATCCCCGGAAGGTACGGAAATCGAACTCCCGGGATTATTCGAGGACAGCATACAGGGAGACGCCGGGGTATCCGGTTTATTCAAACTCTTAGGCGTTGAAACCCGATTCAAAAAAGGTGCAGTAACATTATTTCATAAAGAATCCGGAGCTCTAACAGCTTGTTTTCAATATGATTTCATTAACGAACCGGATCTGGCCCAGACATTCGTAGTCACCTGCGCATTGAAAAATATTCCTTTCCATTTCAAAGGATTACAAAGCCTGAGAATTAAGGAAACCGACCGGCTCCATGCATTACAGCAGGAAATGAAAAAACTGGGTTACATGATCGACAGTGTGAATGATAGTGAACTAATCTGGTCGAGCGAACGCTGTGAGCCGTTGCCAGAAGCAGTAATCGAAACCTACGAAGATCACCGCATGGCCATGGCTTTTGCTCCGGCAGCAATCATAACAGGAAAAATAAACATCAGACAACCATTAGTTGTTACTAAATCATACCCCAGTTTCTGGGAAAATCTGGAAACAGCAGGTTTTGAAATAAAGAGTTCTGAAAATGACGGAAAATTGTAAAAATAACGAGTATTGCTGTGGTTTTCACGAGGTTTGTGAAAAAGGACTATCCCCAAAACCGGAAGTTGAATATTACGATGATGAAGAATTGGATGTTTTCAGAGGAAGGGATGCCGGCAGTTATTCTCCGGAAGAAATCGAACAGTTCCGGGAAGTATTGGAAACCATGTATGAAAATGAAATTCCCGACTGGAAAAAAAGCTTGGAACAAAGAGGTATCCGGTTACCGGATGAACTCGCTTCTCATTAATTTGAATTTTAAAAAATGGATCTTCTACAATATACATTTTTTCAACATGCCCTGTGGGGCAGCCTGTTCACCAGCATTGCCTGCGGAATAATAGGAACCTACATCGTAGCCCGCCGGTTGGTATTCATCAGCGGAGGGATTACACACGCTTCTTTCGGAGGGTTGGGACTGGGTTTCTACACTGGCATCAATCCGATCCTTTCGGCTATGGTTTTTTCTGTTGCATCCGCTTTCGGAGTAGAATGGCTTTCCAAACGTCAGGGAGTGAGAGAAGACTCGGCCATTGCAGCGTTCTGGTCCTTAGGAATGGCTCTGGGGGTGATCTGTGTATTTTTAACTCCCGGCTACGCTCCGAATATTTCAGCATATCTGTTCGGAAATATTCTGACGGTTTCTGTAGCAGATCTTTGGATGATCGGGATTGTTGCATTACTACTGGTAGTCGCCTTCAGTTTATTTCTGAAACCGATTCTTTACACCGCCTTCGACCGGGAATTCGCAAAAACCCGGAATCTGCCGGTATCCCTGATCGAGCACCTGATGATGCTGGCCATCGCAGTAACGATTGTCGCCTCCATCCGTTTAATCGGGATTATGTTGTTACTCTCGATGCTGACCATTCCGCAAATGACGGCTAACCTGCTATCTTCCAGGTTTAAAAATATACTCATTTATTCGGTCATTATCAGTATCGCAGGATGTTTTACCGGACTGTTCTTCTCTTATTATCTGAATGTTCCCTCCGGTGCAGCCATTATTTTTGTACAGGTATTACTTTTCCTGCTCTGTAAAACCGGTATTTTTCTGTTTCGGAAGACAATAAAACACGCATAAAACTGTTTAAATGGTTGACTTATAAACTTTCGATGTTGAGAAATCACCATATCGTTCCAATACTGCTTTTAATCGTGATGGTTGTATCTTGTACTTCTTCCAAGAATACCGCCAGCACCCGTTGGTATCATTCGTTCAATACCCGGTATAATGTTTATTTCAATGGAGAAGAGGCGTTCAAGGAAGCCATGAAAGCACATTTGGAAGCCTACCCGGATAACTACTCGGAAATGATCCGGATGTATCCCGCCAACTCATTTTCAATAGAACAGGAGATAACAGGAGGTCCATTCGATAAGAGTATTGAAAAATCGGTTAAAGCTATCAAAACGCATTCGATTACCACAAAACCCGAAAAACAATCAGGGAAACGGAATGATCCCAAGTACCAGGAATTTATGAGTAGGGAAGAATACAACCCTTTTCTTCATAATGCCTGGATGCTGATGGCCAAATCGCAATTCTACAACGGAGATTTTCTACGGTCTGCCAGTTCGTTTTCATATGTCGCACGGCATTATGCCTCACAACCCGAAATTGCCGATCCGGCGAAGCTGTGGCAGGCGCGAAGCTATGTTCAGATGGAGTGGTTCTACGAGGCGGAAGACATCCTGACCAAAATGAACAATTCCAAACTCTCGGAGAAAGACAGCGAATTACTCTCCAATGTATATGCCGATTATCTGATAAAACAGAAAAAATACTCCGAGGCCGTTCCTTACCTGCAAATGGCCATTAAATCGGAAGATAACGGCCGGCAGCGGTCGCGGATGCAGTATCTCCTGGGACAAATCTATACTCACCTCGATCAAAATTCAATGGCTTATCAGACTTTTGGAGACGTGATCAAATCCAATCCGCCTTATAAATTAGAATTCAGCGCCCGCATCCGCCAAACAGAGGTTTATCCGGGAGGAGACAGCCGGAAAGTAATCGGCGTACTAAAGAAAATGGCCAAAAATTCTAAAAATAAGGAGTATTTAGACCAGGTTTATTACGCTCTCGGGAATGTCTACATGAATATCCCCGATACATTGAAAGCAATCGAAAGCTATGAATCGGGAGCTGAAAAAAGCACCAATAACGGAATTGATAAAGCCTTGTGCCAGATTAAGTTGGGAGATATTTATTTCCAGCAACGGGACTATGTCAAAGCCCAGCCGAACTACTCAGAAGCGCTTTCCCAACTGAAAAAAGACAATAAAGATTACGCCCGGATCTCCAAGCGCTCGGAAGCGCTGGACGAACTGGTCATTTACTATGAAGCCGTACAATTACAGGATAGCCTGCAACGCCTGTCCCGGATGTCGGAGCCAGAGCGGTTGATTGTAGTGAATAAAATTATCGACGAACTGAAGAAAAAAGAAGAGGAAGAAAAGAAAAAAGCCGAACGGGACGAATTCATCGCTCAGCAGGAAGCCAAGCAAATAGAACAACAAATTGCAAAATCGCCCAGAGGATTACCTGCCGGAGCTGTCGTCGGACCGCAAATACCCTCGCAGGGAAGTGATAATTTCTATTTCTACAATCCTCAGGCTGTCTCTGTCGGAAAAACAGCTTTCCAGCAAAAATGGGGAAGGCGACGATTGGAAGACGACTGGAGACGACGCAATAAAGCCAACCCGATGGGAGAAGCTTTTGCAGAAGATACGACCCAGACAGAAAATAATAATGCTCTGCCATTAGACTCTGTTGCATTAGCACAGACCACAGACTCGATTCCGGAAATGTCTTCAGATCCGCACAATCCTCAATTTTATCTCCAACAAATCCCCGTTACAGAAGAAGATATTGCAGCATCGAACCTGATTATCGTCGATGGATTATTCAATATGGGACTTATATATAAAGATAAGTTGGAAGATTTCGGATCATCGATCGAGTCGTTCGATGCACTGAACAACCGCTTCCCTGAAAACGAGCATAAACTGACTTCATATTATAATCTCTATTTGATTTATCTGAAACTGAATAACCTGCAAATGGCCGAATTATACAAGTCCAAGATTCGTGCTGAGTTCCCGGAAAGCGATTATGCCATCGCCATGGCAGATCCCGATTATGAATATAATATCCGGATGATGACTGTTGTACAGGATTCTCTTTATCAACAAACCTACAAGGCCTATCTCCAGAGTAATTACAAGGAGATACGCGACAACTACAAAACAATCAATACGAAGTATTCCCAATCGAAATTAATGCCGAAGTTCATGTTTCTCGATGCATTAAGCTATGTGATGACCCGGCAGGCCGACACGTTCAAAGTCAGATTAAAAACATTGATCGAAAAATATCCGGATGCCGATGTTTCAGTATTGGCAGGAGAAATGATGAGCGGATTTCAACGCGGACTTTCTTTATCGGGAGGTGATGGCAACCTGGCTAAAGGCGAGTTGTTTAACATCGCTCTCGGAGGGACAGGAGATTCTACGCTCATCGGTAAGGAAACCGATTTCTCGGTAGAAAAGAATACACCCTACATCCTGATGCTTGCTTACCCGGCAGGAAAAATAAACGAACACATGCTGCTGTTTATGGTGGCAGAGTATAATTTCAGTAACTTTATGGTTTCCGACTTCGACTTGCAGTTCCAGACTTTCGGAAGCCTCGGAATGCTACAAATCAAGGGATTCAATAATTACAATGAAGCCATGCAATACTGGCAGATGATCTACCAGCCGGGAGGCTATGCTCCCAAAATGGATAACGATGTGGTGATTATTCCGATTTCTACTGATAATTTCAATCTCCTCACCAGGGGGAAAACCTTGGATCAATACACTGTATTTTTCGAAGAACAATTCGGTGCAGAAAATGCTGCGTTAATTGAAAAATGGAATACAAAGAAAGAAGTACAGGAGAAAGAAACCCCTGCGAAAGAACCTACAGGAGGAAAAGAACAACCCCAGGTACCGGTCGACGCTGCAGCAGAAAAAGATTCTGCAACTGCACCCCCGCAACCTGTAGTCACTCCTGTTATCAATACAGACAGTATCCCGGACAACCTTGTTCCTCCTGTTGTAAAAGATACAATATCTATGAAAGGAGAGGTGAACTCCGGAGACGTACTGAAGGATGTGATCGGTGAGGAAAACTATGAGAAGACAAATGACGTTTTAAATAAAGCTTCGGATACCATGAACGACGTTGAAAACACGATCGATGAAATTACATCCGATCCTGTACGCGGTATTCAGAACCTGTTCAAGAAAAAGAAATCGAATCCGATCGACGAATATGTAAAGGAACAGGAGAAAGCCGATAAAGAACGTCAGAAACAACTAAAAAAAGAGCAGGAAGAACAGGAAAAAGTTGAAAAAGAAGCAGCCGAAAAGAAGAAAAAAGAACAGGAAGAATTTCTGAAAAAGCAACAGGAAGAAGAAAAGTCCCTGCTCAAACAAAAAGAAGACCGGGAAAAGGAGCTTGAAAAAATAAAGAAAGCAGAGCTGAAACAAAAAGAAGAACAGAAAGCGCTTGATAAAAAAGCCAGGGAAGATGCCCGGAAACTGAAGAAAAAGCAATACGAAGCAGAACAGAAAGAAAAAGCGCAGAAACGTAAAGAAAAGCAGGAAGCCTATAAAAAAGCCCAGAAAGAAAAGGAAAAGCTCCGGAAAGAGACCCAGGAAAAGCGGGAAAAAGAGCGGGAAGAGGCGAAGAAACGCAAAGAAGAAGAAAATAAAAAATAAGATATATGAAAAAAGACAGGCTTTTGTGGGCGGACGACGAAATCGATTTACTGAAACCTCATATTTTGTTTCTGGAAGACAAAGGTTTTGATGTTGTTACTGTTTGCAGCGGGCAGGATGCAATCGACTGTTGCAAAGAAGAGCGCTTCGACATTATTTTTCTAGATGAGAATATGCCCGGTCTCAGTGGGCTGGCAACCCTCGCTATCATCAAAGAACTGGATCCTAACGTACCTGTAGTCATGATTACCAAAAGCGAGGAAGAAAGTATCATGAACCAGGCTATCGGCAGTAAAATAGCCGACTACCTGATCAAACCGGTCAATCCGAACCAGATCCTGCTTTCGATCAAAAAAAACCTGCATAAAACAGAATTTATCAACCAGGCGACAACTACCGGCTACCAACAGGAATTCAGTAAAATCGGGATGCAGATCAATGACTCGATGACTTTCGACGATTGGAAAGAAGTCTATAAAAAACTGGTATACTGGGAACTGGAATTGGAGCAATCTCAGACAGGGATGACCGATCTGCTGAAGATGCAGAAACTTGAAGCTAACCGGATGTTTGCCCGGTTTATCAAGTCGAACTATCAGAATTGGTTAGATAATCCCGAAAAGCGCCCGCTCATCAGTCCCGATATCTTTAAAAAAAGAGTTTTTCCACTGTTAGACGAAGGTGAACAGGTGTATTTCATCCTGATCGACAATTTTCGCCTCGACCAATGGCGCGAAGTTAAAGATCTGCTTTCCGAATTTTTCACCTATACCGAAGATTTGTATTACACCATTCTCCCGACAGCAACCCAATATGCGCGGAATTCCATCTTCTCCGGGCTAATGCCGCTCCAGATTGAAAAAATGTTCCCGGATCTATGGGTCGATGAAGAATCGGAAGAAGGAAAGAATCTCAACGAAGAGCCGCTGATCGAAACGCAGATCGAACGGTTCCGGAAAAAATATTCTTTTTCTTACCACAAAATTAACGAATCGTCTTACGGTGAAAAGTTGCTGAATAATTTCAACCAGTTAGATAACACCCAGCTCAATGTGGTAGTACTGAATTTCGTAGATATGCTCTCACACGCACGTACAGAATCGAAGATGGTTCGCGAGCTGGCCTCGAATGAAGCTGCCTACCGTTCACTCACCCGCTCCTGGTTCAAACATTCGGTAGCATTCGAGTTATTCCGTAAAATTTCCGAGAAGAAATGCAAAGTGATTCTGACCACCGATCATGGAACTATTCAGGTGAACGAAGCGGTCAAGGTGATCGGAGATAAAAACACCAACACCAACCTGAGGTATAAAGTTGGAAAAAATCTCACTTACAATCAAAAAGATGTATTTGAAATTAAAGATCCGGAAAAGGCAGGCCTTCCGGCTCCGAATATTACTTCAAAATATATTTTTGCAATGAACCAGAACTTCTTTGCCTACCCCAACAATTACAACTACTATGTATCTTATTATATGAATACATTTCAGCACGGGGGTATTTCACTGGAAGAAATGCTGGTCCCGATCATCAGTCTGACTCCCAGATAAAATTAAAGGATGGATCTGGCAATTCCCATTTCCAACCCTCTCAACTCAGCCAATCCGCGCAACCGTCCGATACAGGAATAGCCCGGATTGGTTTTCTTTTTCAGGTCGTCGATCATCTGATGGCCATGATCGGGACGGAACGGGATGGATATTTTTCTCTTTTGCTGTAATAAAATCAACTGCTTCATTACGTTATACATATCCACGTCTCCTTCGAGGTGATTAGCCTCATAAAAATTACCTTCTTCATCACGCTGTGTACTGCGCAGATGTACAAAACCGATACGGTCTCCCAGACGTTCGACCATTCCAGGCAGATCATTATCGGCCCTTACTCCAAACGATCCTGTACAGAAACAAAGTCCGTTGGATTTATTGGGAACAGCCTCCACCAGCTTATTAAAGTCTTCCTCGGTACTTAAGATACGAGGTAATCCCAGAATCGGATACGGGGGATCATCAGCATGAATAACCATTCCCACTCCTGCCTCATCGGCCACCGGACAAATTTCTTTCAAAAGATAAATCAGGTTGGAGCGCAATTTCTCCGCATCTGTATCTTTGTACCGGTCGAGCGCCTCCTGAAACTGACCGATTGTAAAACTTTCCTCCGAACCGGGAAGTCCCGCGATCATATTGCGAGTGAGCGTCTGTTTTTCTTCCTCTGTCATCGAATCGAACCGCTTCTTTGCCTTGGCAATTTCTTCCGGAGAATACATTTTTTCTGCACCGGGGCGTTTCAGAATAAATAATTCAAAAGCTACAAAAGCCGCTTTTTCAAATTTCAATGCCTTAGAGCCATCCGGTAAAGTATAAGCCAGATCAGTACGCGTCCAATCGAGCACCGGCATAAAATTATAAGTCACAGTGTAAATACCGCAGGCTCCGAGGTTGCGGATACTCTCCTTGTAATTTTCTATATATTTGCGGAAATCACCGGTTTGTGTTTTAATATGTTCATGAACCGGGACACTCTCGACAACCGACCAGGTAAGCCCGGCCGCTCCGATCATTTCCTTACGTTTCATGATTTCTTCTTTCGTCCAGACTTCGCCATTGGGAATGTGGTGTAACGCCGTAACAATCCCGGTTGCACCGGCTTGCCTGATATCCCATAGACTTACCGGATCATTCGGTCCGTACCATCTCCACGTTTGCTCTGAAAGATACATAATTCATTGATAATTAATAATTAACTAAACTCATTAACGTAACGGACTCCGTGTACGCACACAAATATACAAATCTTTTTCATAACTGCACGATATCCGGGTTATTTTTTATTTTCATATCTTTCTCCTATAAATGGTTGAAAGAATAAGATTCCTGTCATCAATTTTCAGTATGAATACGAATCATTCTGTGTCGACACTATTGAAAGCGCCTACAATATCTGGTTTATAGTCCTGTTTTATCGCCTGGGATGCGAT
>JAVBRK010000027.1:0-35557 GCA_031548005.1 Bacteroidales bacterium | reverse complement strand
ATTATTACGAAGACTATTTTTATTATGGAACAAATTCAAACGACCATACTAGCCCGGGAAGCGGACGTTCATTGATCGTCAATGCCGATTTCGAAGCAGGTAAATTTTACACTCTTAAAATCAACAACTTATGTCCCGGAGCACACCTGAATTTTTCGGCCTGGGTATTTAACTTAGTCAACCCGAATGCACCGGCTACAAGTTATTATATGGGACAAGGCGTTGTATTCAACGACCCTGATCTGCTTTTTGTACTTACAGATGCAGACGGTACGATACTGGCTCAATATAATACAGGCAGTATTCCCAAAGTGACCAACCCGGCGACCAACTGGCGTCCATATGGCTTTGAGTTTACAACCGGATCGTCTTCGTCTGTCACCCTGACGTTGTACAACAATGCTCCGGGAGGTAACGGAAACGACCTGATGATCGATGATATTGAAGTATATCTGTGTATCCCCTCTATAATGATCGACGGACCAAAATCTTATTGTCCGGGAGATCCACTGAATCTGACCGTGAAAAATTATGACGGAGCGCCTATAGGACAAAATCTGAAAGTAAACTGGTTATTCAGTGAAAATGACGACATGGGACCTGATGCTCAATGGGATACGATATCAACTATAACATCTGCTCATTTAAACATACCATTTGAAAGATCCGGATACTTAAGAGCGGTTGCGGGATCTCCGGAAGCCATCGATGCAAGATTATTCAACTGTTGCAGCATGTCCGAACCGACTCATGTTACAGCGACTCCGGACCTGATGTACTGGAAAAAAAATGCAATGGATAACAACTGGAACAATCCGGCTAACTGGACCGATGCCAATGGCGTCGGCCTGAACGACGTCCCCAGGTCCTGCACCGATGTTCACATACCTGGAAATGCCGATTATTACCCTTCGTTAGACAGTATCGGTACAATCCGTACTGATATCTACGGAGATCCGGTATGCCGGGATATTACGTTTCACTTTGGAGCCGAAGTAGCCAAACAACACTACCTGACATATCGCAAAGCTTACATACAATACAACTTCGGATATTACGACGCAACCAACACATTCAAAACAGACGGAGATCCCTATTCCGCCACTCCGATGAACCGGGGACGTTGGTATGCTCTGGCTGCACCTTTGAAAAAAACCGTTTCCGGAGACTTTTCCGTAGGGGGATTTCCCAATATGTGGCAGCAGGGATTTAAATCCCAGCCGGATCACACCTCGACTCTGGTGGGAGAATGGTACACTCCGGAAAACACGGCTGCCATTGAAATCGGACAACGACAAGCCTATGCCATCAGTGTATGGGCCGGAGAATTCCTGGCCGGCGCATTGGGAGGAGACGATCACAAGAACCTCAATGACCTGAAGGGAATCATCCAGATACCCTATTTTGAAGATGCTTTCATTAATTCAAAGCACCGGATACATACCTATATGCCCGATTCGACCAGCCGATTTTACTACTATTATTACGACCGGGAAGGATTACCTGTGGAACCCCGTAAATACGACGATTTCCGGCGTGGCGCTGAATCTTACCGTTTCGTTACCGAAGATACCAATAACCGGCCCATCCGTAACTTTTCAGTCCCGGTACCCGCCGGAACTGAAATTATGATTGGGAACCCATTCCTGTCTTCTTTAGATTTTGAAGAATTTTACAATCAAAACAGTTCGGCGATAGAAGATCATTACCGTTTATTCGTCAACAATAGTTTTGAAATTTACAGTCTCATTCTGGGATCTCCGGCCGGATTAACAAAATACATCGGATCTTACCAGGGATTTTTTGTCACCACTAAAGGAAGTGGAACTGTCAATCTGAATTTTCCAGTATCATCGTCCGTTACCCGTCCGGGATACACAAACCATCCATTAAGAGCCGACTCCTTTCTCATTTCGGATATTTTACATATCAATGCCTCCGGTAAATCTGGCAGCAGTTGGGTACTGACGGCAATAAATCTGCCTGTTACCGGCAAAGATATCCGTCAATTATTCCTCATAAACGCCGATTCAAAAAATGTACCTCAACTGTACACGCTCAATTCATCGAATATAAAAAACGTAATCCAGTTCGAACACGGAAACAACATCGAAGTTCCGATCGGGATCATGAGTCAAAGCCCTGATTCCATAAAGCTTTCGGTGAATATTTCGGAAGAAAATAAGTATACCTCCATAGTCTTAGTCGACCAGTTACTGGAAAAAGAAATCAATCTACTTGAAAGTAATACCTATTCATTTAAAAATCAACCGGAAGAAAGCGGTGAGAGGTTTCTGTTGAAAATCAATACTCTGGAGTCTTCAACAGGGATTGAATCTGTACGGGATAAAGAGCCGTTTCACGCATTTATCAAAAATAATATTCTGGAAGTGTTTGCCTCGGAAGAAATATCGGGAATAGAACTGATAACCATCCTGGGCGACAGGATATTTTTCCGGAAAGATGTTCATGACAAGCATTTCATGCAATCTGTACAAATCCCTCAGGGAATATACCTGATCAAAATCCGGCTGGAAAATCATGGAGTAAAGGTCCGGAAGCTTCTAACCAACGAATAAGTAAGGCTTTCTGTTTTTTTCAAAATACCATTACAACATTCCTTAATTAAAAATCTACATATGAAATCAATTGATGCAAAACCAAAAAAAAAATGGCCGGTTTATAAAATTTTATTGTTTTCGATACTTTATATTTACAGTATTTCCGACTGTTTTTCCTATTATATGCAACGAGTCGTCGATCCGTCTCCTCCCCCAATAACAGACAATCCGCCAAATGCAGGTCAGGTACCGCTGATAAACATGAATAGCGAACTGCAATTATGGGAGAAGAAAAAGACAATATATCTTCCCCCGATGTTCGAGGATAACAATCAATCAACGATTCCTTACGGTCCTTCTACAGGAGATCCTATTACAGGCATAACTCCCACAGTTGAAAATAACGTAATGATTCTTCTGCTAAGCATCATCTATATCGGATATAAAATAATATTGAATCAACGCAAGAAAGAATAATAATCCACCCTGTTTCTAAATAGTTTTGGTTACATTTGCAGGAATTAAGTCCTGAAATTCCACTTCAATAAAGAATCAACTATTATTGTATGAAAATCAAAGCTATTATTTTAAGTACACTGGTGAGTATAGGAATTTTTATGTCCTGCGTTCCCCCTCTGAAAAACCCGGCATATCATACCGTAAGCAACAAGGAGCCGGTCGATTATGTCAATCCTTATATGGGTAATATCAGCCATCTGCTGGTTCCTACTTATCCGATGACCCACCTGCCTCACTCGCTGTTGCGGGTTCATCCGCTGCGGGGCGATTTCACCAGCGACCGGCTCAACGGATTACCGTTGATTATGCCCAAACACCGGCGGCAAGGGATCTTCAGGTTATGTCCCCTGACAAAACAACATCCTGAATTGCGCCAAAAGCCAGCTTACGATTATGATGCAGAGAGCATTAAACCATACCGGTATGCTGTCTGGCTCGAAGACGTGGATGTACAAGCCGAATTCGTACCATCCCATCAATCGGCAATATACAAACTGAAATATGGCCCGGACGGAAAACGACTCCTCGCCCTGAATGCAGATCAAGGGGTCCTGAAATATGAAAACGAAGCCATCAGCGGATACGGAATCTACGAAAACGATACCAAATACTTCGTTTATATGGAATCCGACCGGCAGCCGGAATCGGTCGACGCACAGGAACAATCGGTACTGCTGACTTTCGGAAATGAAAATCAGGAAATAAGCTTCCGTTACGGTATTTCTTTTATCAGCGAAGAACAGGCGAAAAAGAACCTCCAACGGGAAATTCAGGACTACGATATTGAGAGGCTGGCCGGAGAAGGCCGCCGGATCTGGAACGAATACTTATCTCAAATCGAGGTAGAAGGTGGATGCGACAACAACAAGACCATCTTTTATACCTCGCTGTACCGCACCGCCGAACGCATGATCGAAACTTCGGAAGACGGACAGTATTATAGTCCTTTCGACCGCCAGGTACATCCGGACGAAGGCGCTCCATTTTACAACGACGACTGGATCTGGGATACTTACCTGGCAGCACATCCTTTAGGTGTACTGCTCCACCCGGAAATGGAAGTCAATAAAATCAAATCGTATATCCGGATGTACGAACAATCCGGATGGGTTCCGACTTTCCCGGGGCCTACAGGCGACGATCACTGTATGAACGGAAATCACTATGTGGCTATGATCTGGGATGCCTATACTAAGGGGCTGAAAGGCTTCGACCTTGCAAAAGCCTTCGAAGGGTGTAAAAAAACCATCCTGGAAGAATCGATGCTGCCCTGGAGGCGTGGCTCCCTGACTGAACTGGACCTGTTTTTCCAGAAAAACGGTTATTACCCGGCGCTCCGTCCAGGTGAGCCGGAAACCTGCAAAGAAGTGAATCCCGGAGAAAAACGGCAAACGGTTGCTGTTACTCAATCGGCAGCTTTCGACGACTGGTGCATGGCTCAGATAGCCCGGGAACTGGGAAATACAGACGATTACGAGTTCTTCTCCAAACGGTCGTTTAACTACCGGAACCTGTTTAATCCGGAAACCGGATTTTTCCATCCCAAAGATAAAAACGGTCAATTCATCGAGCCATTCGACTACATTTTCTCCGGAGGACAGGGAGCACGCGACTATTACGATGAAAATAATGCATGGACTTATCGCTGGGGTGTGCAACACAACATTCCCGACCTCATCAGCCTGATGGGAGGACCGGAAAAATTTACTGCTGCCATGGATGAGATGTTCGTCACCCCGCTGGGCAAAAGCAAATTCGAATTCTACCGGGTACTCCCCGATCAGACCGGAAACGTGGGGCAATTCACCATGGCCAATGAGCCGAGTTTTCATATTCCCTACTTGTACAACTATGCCGGACAACCCTGGAAAACCCAGAAACGCATCCGCTCACTGATCAAACAATGGATGCGGAACGACCTGATGGGTATACCCGGAGATGAAGACGGCGGTGGCATGTCGGCCTTTACCGTATTCAGTATGATGGGTTTTTACCCGGTAAGTCCCGGAAAACCCATTTACAACATCGGAAGTCCATTCTTCGAAAAAGTCACAATGAAATTGGATAATGGAGAAACGTTCACCGTCATTGCGAAAGATTGTTCCGACGAGAACAAATACGTACAATCGGTGAAACTGAACGGAAATGAACTCGATCAGATCTGGTTCAATCACTCCGACATAGCCAATGGAGGTATACTTGAGGTTCAGATGGGAAACAGGCCGAGTAAAACACTTGGAACCAAAAATTTACCCGAATAAATAATGCGAACTAAACTTTTCTCTCTCATCCTGGTTGCAGTTGCATTGCTGGGATGTCAAAAAACAGCCGTTCGGGTGACCGGCTTACAGTGCGAGCATTTGGAGAACCCCATCGGAATTGACGCCAGTATTCCCCGTTTCTCATGGAAGATTGAAAGTGAAGCAAACAACGTGAATCAGATATCCTGGCAAATACGGATCAGTACAGATTCGACTACACTGGCAGCCGGAAAAAATTTGGTCTGGGATTCGGGAGAAACGAACTCCGGATCACAGCTTGCCCTTTACAAGGGAAATGAATTACAAAGCTTTACCCGGTACTTCTGGCAGGTCACGGTGCAGGATCAGGAGGGGAAACCACATACTTCCGGAATCGCATCGTTCGAAACAGCTATGATGACAACTTCCGATTGGCTGGGAACATGGATCTCCGACACGAACGATAAAAATCATAAACCGGCACCCTATTTCCGAAAAGAAATCGATGCCGGGAAGAAAGTCCGGACAGCTCGCGCTTACATCAGTGCTGCAGGGCTTTATGAATTATCTGTGAATGGGAAAAAGGTAGGCGACCGGCTGCTCGATCCCATGTATACCCGCTTCGACAAACGGAACCTGTATGCTACTTTCGATATTACATCCCTCTTGAAAGAAGGAAAAAACAGCTTCGGAGTCCTACTCGGGAACGGATGGTACAATCACCAATCGACCGCTGTATGGTATTTCGATAAAGCGCCCTGGCGCGATCGTCCCCGCTTTATCGCCAATATCCGCATCACTTACGAAGATGGCTCCATAGAGACTTATGCGACCGATCCGACCTGGAAAACGACCGATAGTCCGGTTATTTTCAACAGTATTTACACGGCCGAACACTACGACGCCCGGAAACAACTCCCGGGATGGGATCAATCCGGTTTCAACGATTCGGCCTGGATGCAAGCTGTGCCAACAGCCGCTCCCTCCGGTCAGTTAGTAGCCCAGCAACTCCATCCCATCCGCGTAACCAAACGCCTGAAAGCCTCGAAATTAGATAAGAAAAGTGATACCTGCTATGTATTCTCTTTTCCGGGAAATATCGCCGGTATTACAGAATTGAGAATAAAAGGCGCCGAAGGTGCAGTCGTACGGATCAAGCATGGAGAACGATTGTACGAGAACGGATTAGTCGATCTATCAAACATCGACCTGCATTACCGCCCTACCGACGATTCCGATCCTTTCCAAACCGATATTGTGATCCTGAGCGGTCATGACGACAGGTTTTCGCCCAAATTCAATTACAAAGGATTTCAATATGTCGAAATAACGGCCTCTCAACCGGTCGAATTAAACGAAAACAGTCTGGAAGCCCTGGTCATGCACAGCGACGTGCCCTCTGTAGGACAGATCCAATCGTCTAACCCGGTATTAGATAAAATCTGGGCTGCCGGGAACAGCTCTTACTTAGCCAACCTGTTCGGGTATCCGACCGATTGTCCGCAACGCGAGAAAAACGGATGGACAGGCGATTCGCATATCGCCATTGAAACCGGACTGTATAACTTCGACGCCATCACGGTATATGAAAAATGGATGAACGACTTTCGCGACGAACAACAGCCCAACGGGGTTCTGCCGAATATCATCCCGACTTCGGGATGGGGTTATACCTGGGGCAACGGACCGGACTGGACCAGCGCCGTAGCCATCATTCCCTGGGAAATTTACGAGTTTTACGGAGACGACAGGTTGCTTCACACCATGTACGACAATGTCAAACGGTATGTCGACTATATTCACTCCATTAGCCCGAACGATACAACCGATTGGGGCCTGGGAGACTGGGTACCGGTAAAAACCGTCAGTTCTAAAACATTAACCTCGTCATTGTTTTATTATGCAGATGCTCTGATCTTGTCGAAAGCAGCCGCACGATTCGATAAAAAAGAAGATGCCGCCCATTACGCTACACTGGCAGGACGAATTAAAGACGCCATCAACACCCATTTTTTAAACCGGGAATCCGGAATCTATTGTTCCGGCTCACAAACCGAACTGGCAACTCCACTCTACTGGGATATCGTACCGGAAGAAATGAAAGCTAAAGTGGCCAAAAACCTGTATGATCAAGTGGCCGGAAAAGATTTTCATATCGACACCGGAATCCTTGGGGCGAAGGCCCTGCTTCATGCACTCACAGCCAATGGTTATGCCGATGCAGCCTACAAAGTGGCATCACAGGAAACCTATCCTTCGTGGGGGTACTGGATCGTGAACGGAGCAACTACATTCTATGAAAACTGGAAAATCGATGCCTCTGTGAACGACGCTTCCCTCAACCACATCATGTTCGGCGATATCGGAGCCTGGATGTTCAAAGGGCTGGGAGGCATTTATCCGGATGAAAATGCACCCGGATTCAAGCACATCCTCCTGAAACCTAACTTTGTGGAAGGATTGACTTATTTTGAAGCATCGCATACCTCTCCGTACGGAAAAATCACTTCCAGATGGGAGAAAACAGGAGATACAGTCAACTGTACGATTGTCATTCCGGCAAACTGTAGCGCAGCATTCTATGCTCCCCAAGGTATGAGTATCGAACAGAACTCCGGAAAAAATCCGGTCGGGTTAACCTCCGGAAAACACCGGCTAACATTAAAAAAAATCTAAAAAGACGTTATCTCCTTTTAATAGACTGCCGGCAAACGATGATATTTATTTATCTTTGCCGGCATATCTTTTAAAAACTGTTTCTTAATAAGCCGAAATGGGAGATCAATTATCGGGGACCGATATCAAAAAATATCTGAAATTGGTAGCAACTGAAGACTGCTGCTTATCTTTCCGGTTGATATATAACCATTACTACGAAAGACTTTTCAGGCAGGCCATGTATTACTTCAATGATTTCCAGGTTTCGGCCGATCTTGTTTCCGATGTATTTGTATCCCTCTGGCAAAGCCGCAAAGTCCTGGATAAGATAAACGATCCGGATGCTTACCTCTTCATTTCTCTGAAATATACCCGGGCCAAATACATTGAAAAAATCTACCAGGGAAAAAAAGAAGTTTTTATGGAAACACTGCCAGAAACTGTTTATTCCGGATCTGAGGCCGATCAGGAGTTGTTGGGGTCGGAACTGGAAGATAAGTACCAGGCTGCCATGAATAAACTTCCGCCTCGATGTGCTGAAGTCTTCCGTTTAGTAAGAGAAGAAAAAAAGAAATACTCGGAAGCTGCCGAAATTCTCGGAATATCGGTAAAAACAGTCGATAACCAGATGAACAAAGCCGTCAGGATTCTCTACAAAGAATTGAAAGAACACCTGTTTTTGGTCATGTAAACGTAAAAAATAAAAAACGACCGATGAATATTTATGAATCTGAAATACTGGATATTAGCTGCCCGTCCTAAAACGCTGACCGCCTCTGTGATGCCGGTACTGACCAGTTGTGCCATCACCTGGAAAGAGGAGAAATTCAACCTGATTCCTTCTCTGATCTGTTTTGTCTTTGCCGTCATAGCGCAAATCGTATCCAATTACCTGAACGATTATTATGATTTCAAAAAAGGGGCCGACCGGAGCGACCGTCTGGGCCCTGAGCGGGCTGTAGCCAAAGGCTGGATTGCTCCCCGGCAAATGCTGACAGTGTCTGTTGCCCTGATCGCTTTTGCCTGTTTACTGGGATGCGTCCTGATGTTTTACGCCGGATGGCAGCTATTGTTTGTCGGATTGGCCGTCGGCATCGGGGTATTCGCCTACTCCGCAGGTCCCTACCCCTTGGCATACCGGGGATGGGGAGACCTCTGTGTACTCATTTTCTATGGAATTATTCCGGTTGTTTTTACCTGTTACGTACAAACCCGGGAATGGAGCACGATAGCGCTGGTGTGCGGAATCGCCCTGGGAATTGTATCGGTCAACATACTGGTAGCCAACAACTACCGCGACAGGGAGCAGGACCGGATTTCGAAAAAAAACACGACTGTAGTCCTGTTCGGCGAAAAATTTGCGGAATATTTTTACCTGATAAACGGGATTGCAGCCATAGGACTTGTTTTTATCTATTTTTTGATCTCTCACAATCAATTAACCGGATTGATTACAGCCATTTATCTCATACCTCACGGGATGGCATGGAAAAAGATGCGCACCATCCGGCAAGGGAAAGCATTAAACCGGATCCTGGAACTGAGTGCACAAAACACGGTTATTTTTGGAATATTACTGATCGCAACCATCCTCCTGGTATAAGAAAATGTATTACCTTTGTTCCTCATTTTCAACTATACTACTACTACGATGAGAAACTTGTTCACTTGTTTATGTGCTGTAGCCGTTATCTTTTACTCTTGCAAACAGCCATCCGGAAAACAACAGCCGGCAGTATTGAAGATCGGAGTAATGTCATCAATGGATTTTCTGCCGTTGGCAGTAGCCCAGGAAAAGGGACTTTTCGAAAAATACGGCATCGAAGCAGAAATACAAAAATTTTATTCTGCAAACGACCGGGACGCCGCTTTCCAGACCGGAAATATCGACGGAACCGTTATCGACTATACCGGAGCCATCCTTCAGAAAGCCGGAGGAGTTGATCTGAAGCTGACATCTGCCTGTAACGCCACATTCTGCATTCTTACCGGTCCGAAAAGCGGGATTAGCAGTATGAAAGACCTGCAAAGCAAAAAAATAGCTGTTTCCAGAAATACAGTGATCGATTTTTGCGTTGAAAAAGCATTACAATCGGCAGGATTAGACGAATCTGCCATCGAAAAGCAGGAAATCAACAAAATTCCCATACGATTCGAGATGCTGATGTCGGGACAAACCGATGCTACCGCCCTACCCGACCCGTTTATTACGATTGCCCGGAATAAAGGGGCTACGAGCCTCATATGTATGTCGGATCTGAACTATACCGTTACCGGATTTGTCTTCAAAACAGAAGTCATCAGCAATAAAAAATCAGAATTACAGGCTTTTTACAAGGCTTATAACGAAGCAGTCGAGATCATTCTGAAATCGGCCCCTGCTGACTTTCAACAGATTTTAGTAAAAGAAATCGGATTTCCCGAAAACCTGATCAATGAAGTCCGGTTGCCCGCTTACACGGCCGCCCGGGCTCCGGAAGACAAAGATATTCAGGCTACGATCGAATGGCTGAAAGGTAAAAAATTGATTCCGGACGATTTTACTTCAAGTGGTCTTTTGGACAACACTTTTACAGCTCGATAATCATGGCTTTCCTATCCATCCGGAATATTACGGTCGATTATGAGAACGGCCCGGTTTTAGACCATTTCAATCTCGAAGTGGAAGCCGGAAGCATTTATGCTTTAATCGGTCCATCCGGATGTGGTAAATCGACCTTATTGAAAACAATCTGTGGAATCATCCAACCACAATCGGGATCGATCCTGCTGGAAAATCAACCGGTCGATCCGGTCCGGCACTCCTTGGGATATATTCCGCAAAACTACGGACTATTGGATTGGTTGACTATTCGTAAAAACCTTTCTTTAGGACAGGTGATCCGTAAAACTACCTCTGCCGGCGAAAAGCGGATCATCGAGCATCTGGGATTGGAAGACTTCTTAGACCGTTATCCGAAAGAATTGAGCGGAGGACAGCAACAGCGCGTAGCCCTGGCCCGGGCCTGGATGTTACAGCCCCGATTGATGCTGATGGACGAGCCTTTTTCGTCATTGGACTCGTTTACTTCCGAAAAGTCGCGGCTCTTGTTTACCGATCTCTGGAAAGAACAAAAGATCACTACGCTATTCGTCACTCATAACCTCCGGGAAGCAGCGCATATCGGCCGGTTTATTATTTTGCTTTCAGACCGGCCGGCAAGAGCGCTCCATATAATTGAGAATCCGCTGTTCCGGGCTGGAGCTCCACGAACGGAAGAAGACTTTTATCGTTTTGAACAAGAATTAAAAACCCTTTTTACCAGCGAATTAGCATGATCGAACGGGTCAAAACATTTCTATACGGATTCCTTGCTTTCAACCTGTTGTGGTGGTTGGCCGATCTGTTCACTGCTTCCGGTATCCTGATAGGCCCGTTAACAGTCTACGGCTCGATTGGAGACCTGATCTCCGAAGGAATGACCCAACATATCGCTGCGAGTTTTCTGAGGATACTGGAAGGGATATTGCTTTCCCTGCTCATCGGCATTCCTTCCGGATTGTTGATGGCCGGCTATCCCCGTTTAAATAAAATTTCAGGCCCGTTGCTCTATTTTACGTATCCGATCCCCAAACTGGCCCTGCTGCCGGTAGTCATGCTGCTGATGGGCATCGGGGAATGGGCTAAAATCACCATGATTGTACTGATCCTGGTTTTTCAGATCATCGTAGCGACACGGGATGCAGCATTGCATATACCCAAAGACGATTACGATGTCATGACCTCGCTGGGAGCCGGTAAACTTCAGGTATTGAGGTGGGTCACCTTTCCGGCCATCCTTCCGGAAATACTGACGGCGCTCCGGATTGCAACCGGAACGGCCATTTCAGTGTTATTTTTTACTGAAACTTTCGGAACAAATAAAGGAATGGGATTTTACATTGTCGATTCCTGGATGCGGCTGGCTTATACTGAAATGTACGCGGGAATACTGATCCTGTCTCTGATGGGATTTGTTCTTTTCTTCGCAATAGATTTATTGGAAAATTACACCTGTAAATGGATAAAGAGATAGCATCATGACTTACAAAGCTGAAAAAATAGTCCCTTACGATTCCGGAGAAAACAAAGCAACACAGGTAGAACGGATGTTCGACGAAATTGCGGAAAAATACGATACCCTGAACCATACCCTTTCGATGGGCATCGACCGGAACTGGAGAAAGAAAGGAATTTTGTCGCTGAAAGACCTGAGTCCCCGGAAAATTCTGGATGTTGCTACCGGAACCGGAGATCTGGCCATCGAAACCTGCGCCCGGCTGCATCCCTCCGAAATTGTAGGGATCGATATCTCGGAAAGAATGATGAAGATCGGCGCCGGGAAAGTATCGACACTGGGACTTCAGGATATCATCCGTTTTGAAAAAGAAGATTGCTGCAACCTGAGCTATGCAGACAATACATTCGACGCTGTAACCGTTGCTTTCGGGATCCGTAATTTCGAAAATCTGGATGCCGGCTTAAAAGAGATCCTGCGGGTGCTGAAACCCGGAGGCCGGTTGATGGTACTCGAACTCTCGTCGCCCGACCGCTTTCCAATGAAACAGCTTTATTCAATTTACTCCAGACTAATCATCCCAACCATCGGAAAACTGGTATCGAAAAGTAAAGCCGCTTACCTGTACCTGCCGAAATCGATCTCCGTTTTCCCTCAGGGAAGTGAAATGGTCGGGATCCTGAAAAAAAACGGATACCGAAAACCTGTCTGCAAAACGTTCACCTTAGGTGTATGTTCCATGTATTTGGGGGAAAAGATCGAGTAGATCCTTTTGTTCGGATCCTTGGTCAGCTGCCCGTTGCGCACGATCTGCTTGTAGTTCCCGTTCTTGTCATAGTCTAAGTGTTCGTCGTACCGGTTCACATTGGCCCAGATCTCTGTCCCCTCCCCGTAGGTCGAATTGGTCATCCGGTACAGGGGATCGTAGGCATAAACTATTCCCCGCAGAGTCGGATTCACCGCGTTCTTCCAGAGCCGGGCCAAGATGTTTCCGTTGAAGTTCCCCACACTGCTTCTTCCCGGACACGAGGTGTAGAACAGATCCTCGGTCATTTTGTCGCTTTGCTGTTTGGTTTGCCAGCCCCTGAGGTTATAGGAATAAGTCGTTTTATCGATTCCTCCCCCGATGGTCTTGGTATTGAGCTTTCCGAACTGGTCGTAGTCGTAAGAGGCAATCGTTTTGGTATCGTTACCGATAGGAGTATCTCTGACTTTTTGGACAGCCCCATGATTGATTGCTGGTAGTTAAAAACTACGATCTTCTCAAACGAAGTTTGAAGACTTCGTTTAACGTGCAAGGATCATCATTCTACGTTGAACAGGGGCTAAAAATCAATCCTTTCTGACATATACACACTCATTATTTTTCCACGTATTGATAAATTTGTAAATATTGTAATTTTTATCGTAAGTAAGTGTTCATAATTATTTCACATATGATAGAACTGTCGTATATTCGCAGTATACAAAATATACATGCGAATGAAAATCAAGATATTGACTTTGACAGAATCAGAACGGAACGCATTGACATTTGGCTTCCGTGGTGGCGAAAGCCATTGTTTCCGAATGCGTTGTCGTTGCGTATTGCTCAAATCGGAAAGTTTGAGTTCTGCCCAAGTTGGCGAACAGACCGAAATGACTGCCCAAAGCGTCAACGGTTGGGTGAAACGGTTCGAAGGCGAAGGCATCGAAGGACTGCACACTCGTGCGGAACAAGGGCGCAAGCCCATAATGGATTGTTCGGACGAGGACGCGGTTCGCAAGGCTATCGAATCAGACCGACAAAGTGTCCGTTCGGCCAAGGAAGCATGGCAGAATTCCTCTGGCAAAGAGGCGAGCGATTTGACGTTCAGACGTTTTTTATCCGCATTGGCGCAAGATATAGACGTATAAGAAAACGTCCAAGGGGTGTACCCTCGCCGCAGCTCTATGCATACAAGACCGAGAAGCTGCAAGAACTTGAAGCACTTTATGCCAAGGGAGAAATCAACCTCTTTTACGGCGATGAATCGCATGTTTGTACCGAAGGCTACGTTCCATACGGATGGCAGTTCCCCGGAGAGGACGTGTACATACCGTCGGAAAGAGCAAAAAGACTCAATATCTTTGGGATGATTAACCGCGATAATCACTTCGAAGGTTTCTGTACAAGTGAGGCCATTGATGCCCAAAAGGTTGTCGACTTCCTCGAACACTATTCCTTTAGAATCAACAAAAAGACGTTTGTTGTGCTCGGCAATGCCAGCGTACACAGAAATGCAAAGATTAGAGAGATGCGTCCTATTTGGGAAAAGCGGGGACTCTTTCTTTTCTACATTCCTCCTTACTCCCCCCACCTGAACATTGCCGAGACTCTTTGGCGAATAATCAAAGGAAAGTGGCTCAGGCCGCAGGACTACACTTGTGCGGACACACTCTTCTATGCCACTAACAGGGTGTTGGCCGAAATTGGAAGAGATTTGAGAATCAACTATGCACATAATGCTGCTTAATTGTAAGCGTGCGCTGAACCCCGTCTTTTGACATTTCTTTTTCTCGGTTATTTTTGTGCTCAAAAAAAGTCATGTTAACAGATCAACAATTTTCGGAGATTCATTCCCGTTATGTTTCCTCGGGATTAAGTATCCGCAGCTTCTGCCAGAATGAAGGTATTTGTGAAGCCAAGTTTTATTGACCTCATAACTCAATGTTTTTTCTGGTTACAAAATTAGTTATCATTGAGTTATCGGACGGTATGCAAAACTACGCAATACGCTGAATAAGAACCTTGTAGCAAAAAAACTACGCCGCTATTCAAGTAATGGGATAGTAACGCATCTCCTGCGCAGTTCTGCCGAAACACGGTTTTCAGCCCATAGCTATACAAAGCAAAACAGAGCGTAACGAACGCTTTATCAGCTAATTCGCTACACTCTGCACAATTTTACTTTCTGCTTAGAAGTTTATTTTAAGATCATATGGAACCCGCATGGCCATTCTCTTTGATGTATATAATTGTACATGCTCGTTTCATTTTTCAAAGAATTTTCTAATAAATCCGGCTCCTTTCAACAAGCCATAACTTCCTCTCCGGGCAGAAAACTCGTCGTAACTCACAACAGTATCCGGAATATTCCCGGTTTTATAAATCACAAACGGCACAGGTTCTGCAGTATGTGTTCTGATATGGCACGGAGTCGGATGATCGGGCAACAAAGCAATCGTCACCGGCTCCTCCCAGTGCGAAGTTTCCTCCAGGATGGTCTTCACTATCCGCTGGTCTAAATATTCGATGGTTTTCACTTTCAGGGAAACATTTCCTTCATGACCGGCTTCATCGCTGGCTTCAATGTGCAGGTAAACAAAATCTTTCGTTTTCAATGCCTCTAATGCAGCCCGCGCTTTCCCCTCATAATTCGTGTCATATAAACCGGTAGCTCCTTCCACCGGAATCACTTCCAGACCGGCATACACCCCGATCCCATTGATCAGATCCACTGCCGAAATAACAGCTCCCGACCGGATAGGATACAGATCGGATAATGCTTTCATCCGGGGCTTGTACCCGGGCGACCAGGGCCAGATGGCATTCGCAGGATCTTTACCTTCCGAAATCCGCTTCAAATTTACCGGATGATCTTTCAATAATTCCATGGATTTAAGTATCAATCCATTCAGGTATTCCGCAGTTTTGTCTGCTTCCGGAACTTCCGGCCGGATCATGACTTTCTTGAATTCGACACCCGGCACATCGTGGGGGGGTGTACAATCCAGTTTTTTATTTCCGTTCTTCAACTTCAGCAGGTGCCGGTACGAAACTCCCCGGTGAAAATGAACCTGCTCATTGGCTAAATGTCGATTCAGGAAATCGATTAGTTCACCGGCCTCGGCAGTGGAGATATGCCCTGCCGAGTGATTTTTAATCCGGTTATTCTCTATACAAACCAAATTGCAGCGCATGGCCATCTCCCCCGGAAGAATATCCACGCCGATGCTCGCAGCTTCAAGCGAGCCACGCCCTTCGAATACGTCATTCAGATCGTACCCCAAAACCGACAAATTAGCGATTTCACTCCCGGGCTGAAAACCTTCCGGAATAGTATCCAGCATTCCGGAGCAACCCATCTCAGCCAACCGGTCCATATTCGGAGTACCGGCGTACTGCAAAGGCGTCAGTCCCCCGAGTTCCGGAACCGGCTCATCAGCCATTCCGTCTCCTAATATAATAATGTATTTCATTCCTAATTATAAAAAGTAAAGAATACACCTCATCAAACAATAAAATGTTATTGTTTGATACAAAGATAGCACATTCTCATTAAAATCAACACTTTTCTACGTACAATTGGGTATTTTCAGACCGAACCACCCTGACGGCTTCATCTTTTTCAATGAATACCCCATCCGAAACAGCATCATACACTTCATTACCGATTAAAACTTTACCGGAAGGACGCAAAACAGTCAGCGCTTTCCCGGTCATACCAACTAATGCTTTCTCTCCGGCATCGACACTGACCGACTCCTCCAGGTCGGCATGCAATGCGACCCGGTTCAGGAAACCCTTTTGACCGATCTTAGTAGACAACCAGATCATAATTATAAAACCCAGCAAAAGACCGCATAAAACAGTCAGCACAGACCGCTCCAGATCCGGAGCCAAAACATTTTCAAAGGAAAAGAAATCATTGCTGAGCAATGCCAGCGACAATCCTAACACCACAAAGACGATCCCACCAATACCGGCAATACCAAAGCCCGGAATTACAAATATCTCAAGAAGTATCAATATGATTCCGATCACAAATACCAGGATCTCCCAATTCTGCACCAATCCTTCGATATATAACGGCAAGAAATATAAAATAGCAGCAGTCAATGCTGCAATACTCGGGAATCCAAATCCCGGAGTCTGAAGTTCAAAGTATATCCCGGCAACAATAATCATAATCAGAATGGCCTGGAGTGCGGGACTCATAAAGAAACCCTTCAGATTATCGTACCATTTCGGAGAATATTTTTTGAGGGTATACTCATCATAACCCAAATATTTCGATACCACTTCATTCACCGTTTCTGCAATCCCGTCGCAATAACCCAACTTCGAAGCTTCCTGAGCAGTTAATGTCAGAATTTTACCAGAATCCGATACGTTCGGCACCACGATACGTTCATCAACCATTGCTTCAGCAATGTGGGGATCCCGTTTCCATTGAATAACGGTATCCGTTCCATTCACCAATGTATCTTTTCCGTGCGCTTCGGCTGTTGCCCGGATAGTCGAGCGCATATACGACTGAAATTTATCAGGGAGAACCTCCCCAAGTTGATTAACCACAGTGGCAGCGCCGATATTCGCCCCTGTCCGCATATAAATACCCTTACACGCAATGGATATCAAAGCGCCTGCAGACGCCGCATTGTTATCGATAAAAACATAAACGGGTATTGGGCTGTATAATATGGCAGAACGCATCGAATCGGCATCGGCAACAGATCCCCCGTAGGTATTGATGTGCAGGATAACCGCATCGGCTTTCAAATTCCGGGCCTCTTTCAAGCCATTGATCAAATGTAATCTGCTAACCGGATCGATCTCCCTCATTACATCGATCTGAAAAACTACAGGAATATTTTTTTGAGCGAACACTCCTCCTAAAAGAAATACTAAAAAATAAATAAAAGTCAAGGATCGTTTCATAATTTGTAATGTTCAGTTAGCAATTATAGTAAAATTTATATTAAAATATCTGTCAATTTTCATATCTAAGTGTAATTTTATCATACTTAGTTAACATTTTAACTAATATTAACTAAAGAGATATTGAAATTGAATAATACTATTATTAACTTTGATACAGAATGTAAGAAGAAGTTATTGTATTATTCAGTATTCAGTAATTTTATCAAACATCAATAAATACAATATAATTAGGCAAATATAAAAATTATTAGTTTATGAATGCAAATCAATTTCAAGAAAAAATATTAGGCATACAAAACAATATGTATAATTTTGCAATGATGCTTACTGCTAATAAAGACGACGCACAGGATTTACTGCAAGATACAACTCTTAAAGCATTGGATAATCAGGACAAGTATATCGACAATGTTAATTTTAAGGGATGGGTGCTGACAATCATGAGAAATATTTTTATCAATAATTATCGGAAAGTGGTCAGAAGCCAGACCATCATTGATAAAACCGAGGACCTGTACCATCTGAACCTGTCGCAGGATTCTGGTTTCGACACTCCGGAAGGCGCATTTACTATCAAAGAAATTAATGGAGCCATCAACAACTTAAGCAACGATCTGAAAATGCCTTTTTCATTGTTTCTTGCAGGATATAAATACAACGAAATTGCAGATAAGCTGAATTTACCATTGGGAACGGTAAAAAGCAGAATCTTCTTCGCCCGTCAGGAATTACAAGGAGAATTAAAAGGAATGAGATAATTTATTATCTTCGATAATTCGATAAATTTAAAAAGAATGTATCCAATCGGTACATTCTTTTTTTGAATTTATTCTTTAAAACAGAAACAAATTCGAAAGGGATGTTTCACAACATCCCTTTTTTGAACAGAAGACTTTGCATGGCTTACTAAATTCTTCTTTTATGACAAAGTAATTCTTTGTGTTGTCAGTATCTATTGAACTAAAAATACTGATGCAAAGGTAAGCGCCGGAGCAAAAAGCCACAATCACATAAAATAGGGATTTTTCAAACAAATCCCCCCATAAAAAGGGATTTTTGCGCCTTGATTGATATCAGTTTGCCTCAACCGTACCTTTGATCCGAAGTTCAATAGTAGCAGGATCCGAATTGGTAGAAACAACAATGATCTTATCAAACGGGCCCGAACGTCCGGATGGATTATAAGTGGCCTTTACATGACCTGTTTTTCCCGGTGCAATCGGTTCTTTCGTCCATTCCGGAGTAGTACAGCCACAGGAAGATTTAACATTAGTAATCACCAAAGGCTTACCAGTATTATTTGTAATCTGAAATACCGTACTTGTAGGTCCATCCTTTTCTTTAATCGTCTGAAAATCATGCACTTTCTCATTCAAAACAATCTTTTCCGAGTCTTGAACATCCACAACTGATATCGATACAACCTGTTTGTCTTGTGGTATCAAAGAGAGATGATCATTAGCTATAACGGTCATCCCCGCAAATACCGGAATAACCAATGCAAATTTCAGTAACTGCATGCGGTTTGAGTTTTTTTTGTTCATCATTGTAATACGTTTTTTTAAATGATTGATATTAAAATTATTTGCAATTCCCCCGTAAGCCGGTATCTGACTTACCTTCAGGAGTTCCTGCTGGTATTGGCGCCTGTCGTAGCCTGCTTCCAGGATTTGTTTATCAACATAAAATTCAATATTCTGCCGGACCGACTGCCGGAGCAACCACACAAAAGGGTTGTACCAACACAGGGCGTAAACCGTTTCAAACAGCAGAATATCAATCGAATGCCATTGACTGGCATGAATTTGTTCATGAGATAAAATAGTTTTCAAATCTCCGGCATTATGTAACACCGGATTAATGTATATAGTTCGGAAAAAGGAAAATGGATTGGCTGTTACATTCATATTCCGGACCCGGCAATTTTGAAATATTCCAGCCGGAGCAGATTCACAGTGAATTTTTCTCAGACTGGCTAATTGAATGCACAAGCGGGCCAGCAGAGCCACAGCCCCTCCACCGGCCAGAAACAATATCGCATCCTGGATAGAATAGCCTTGTGCTGCTCCGCTGACATAGACTGGGAAATGAAAGGTCATGTCACGGATCGTCTGAACCGGCGCGGCAAGAAAGATAAAAGAAAAATCGATGAGCGGAAAAATAAACGATAATAACGGCGCTGCAAGAAAATACCATCGTTTCCAGTTATAGAACGTATCGCGCCGTAAAAATAACCAATAAAAAAGATAAAAAACGATCAAGGCTGCATTGACCTTTATGAAGTAAAGCAACTCCGGATTCATGATTCAGAATTTTGTCGATCGATCATTCCGGCCAATTCTCTCAACTCTTCAGGAGTAAGCGCTTTCTCATTGACGAAGAAAGCAACCAGATCTTTATAAGAATTCCTGAAATAGTTTTTAACAAAACCCGACATAAATGTTTTTTTGTACTCCTCCTCTTGTATAACCGGAGTATACTCATAAACATTTCCATATTTCCGGGAAGAAACATATAGCTTCTTTTCCAGATTTTTCACCACCGAAGCCAATGTGGTATAAGGAGGTCTCGGTTCCGGACAATTCTCTAAATAATCCTTGATGAAACCGGAACCCTTGCTCCAAACAATACGCATCACCTCTTCTTCCTGTTGAGTCAGTTTTTCCATTTTATTTTTTATTACGAAACTTTCGCAAAGTTACGAAACTTTCGTAATAAAAAAATACATTTAACCTTTTTTAACTAAAAAATATGATAAAGCTGAATCTATTGTATTTTATCGGATAATCGTTAGGTAGAATAAATTTAACGAAGCACTCCGGTTGAGAATCAGGATATTAATTCTTTACAATCAATCTACTGGATGATTTATTATTCAAATCCACTACTTTCACTAAATAAATCCCTTTCGTCAGAGAACTCAATGATAGGATTGCTTTTTCTTTTTGGTTTAATCCCGAAAATTTATTTATAAGTCTACCATTCATATCTAAAATAAAAACATCCTTAATACCCTGTGAATTATCTATTTCGACAACATCAATAACCGGATTCGGAGCTACTGAAAATTTATTTGACAAAAAGTCCTGATTGCCCGCATTAGCTCTCCAGGGAGAAATCATCATAGCATTGATGTAGAAGAATTTATATTCATTATCATTATTAGAACCGGCAGTTACAACCACAGTGACCGTTCCGTCATCTTTAGGTTCGATTTCGGGCAATACCACCAAGAGAGTCATATTTTCAGAAGAATTTACATCCCCACTCTTTTCATTTTTTCCGGTAACTGTAAACCGGGTTTTTCTGTTATCCGGAGCATTAACTCTTCCGGAGTAGAAAGAGAATGTATATTTACCGGGGTGCAATCCGGAAATAATAAAACCACCTGTATTTTCATTTATACTGCTGAGTGTAGAGCCGGCATTTCCCCAAAAACTTTCTTTGCTGGCGTTCGTTGGTATTTCCATCGAAGTTGTTGTCGATTGTGGCCCTTCGGAATTGATCCCTCCAAAACTATCATTCAGAGCCAGTTTAATCCCTGTAGAATTACCTTCAGTATCAATCAGGTCAGGTATCAGACCCCCTGCTGTATAAGAGGATAAACTATTCCATGGAAATTCTACAGGGATTCCTCCAAAACTGATTTTTACTGGATATTTTAATTCTTTAATTTCAACATGACTTAAAATATCTTTTGCAACAACACGGTCAAATAGGATTTTATGGGCATCATCATTCAGATGAATTCCATCACCTGAATCGTATAATGAATTAATATATCCATCATCATTGGAAATAGTGGTCCAAAAATCAATGGCCTTATCTCCATAAACTGAATGGATGGAATCTCTGGTTTGGATAAGTAAATCTCTCTTGTTCCGATCCAAGTTTCGACCTTGCGTTGTGGCGATCCATACAGGAACTCCGGCTTGAGCCGCTTTCTCTACAATGACAGCATAGTTGTCCAATTGTTCCTTCACCGAATATCCATAGCCCACATCATTTGTCGGGTAATTAAGAATAATAATATCCGGATTATAACTTAACGCTTTTGTAATATTTCTTAAAGTATCCGGCTTCGGCCGGTTGGCAACACTATCTTCCGCCGGCAGAGCGCTGTATGTGGCAGAGCCTCCTGATGACAGATTAATTACCTGATGGGTAGGATCTAACGACTGTAAATAAGTACGATACCTGTTTACCCAACCATTATTAGTATCTTTGGGACCTGAACCGGCAGCTGTAGATGATCCCAGTACGACAATCCGGGCTCCGGCAAACGCACAAGAAATAATACTTAAAAAAAATATCGAAAAAATTAACCTTTTTATAATTAACTTACTTATTTTTATCATATTACAATTTTCAAACTTTATATAACCCAAAATAATCCCTATAGCATCAAAATAGTTGACAAATGTACATGATAATTTTCAGATAACCACACAGACGCATAAAAATGAATTGATTGGTTTCCTCATCATCCAAAATCGCTTGACATGGATTATTGGTCAACAGTGGCAACATATTTGATAATAAATAGTAGAAGTATGATTCAAATGATCTGCATACTTTATGTAAATACCTAATTATTAGAATAATAATAAAAAAACAAATATAACATGAATAACGACGAAACTAAGAAAAAGGCTGAAGAAGCCGAAAATCCTGCTGACAATATAGCAGATCTGGAGACAAATGAGCAGATCGAAAAGCAAAATCCCGACTGGGAACCAGAAAAAACTGACAATGTGTCGGACGAATTAGCCGAAATGAAAGATTCCTACCTTCGACTAATGGCCGAATACGATAATTTCAGAAAAAGAACGCTGAAAGAAAAAGCCGAATTGATAAAAAATGGCGGAGAACGGGTGTTAACCAGTATTCTGCCGATAGTCGACGATTTCGAACGCGCAATGGAAAATATTAAAAAAGCGACTGACGTGGAATCCGTTACAGAAGGTATTGATTTAATTTATAACAAATTTTTATCCTTTTTGTCACAAAACGGAGTCAAACCACTCGAAGCGAAAGGGCAACCTTTCAATGATGAGTTCCATGATGCGGTTGCAGTCGTCGCTACCCAGGACGAAGGTCAGAAAGGAACAATAATCGACTGTATGCAAACCGGCTACACTTTAAATGACAAGGTAATACGACATGCCAAAGTGGTCGTAGCAGAATAACCTGAGACAACAGAAAAGCTAATGAGTAAAAGAGATTATTACGAAATACTGGAAGTTCCTAAAACGGCAACGGTAGAAGAAATAAAGAAAGCCTACCGGAAAAAAGCTATTCAGTATCACCCGGACAAAAATCCGGATAACAAGGAAGCCGAAGAAAAATTCAAAGAAGCAGCAGACGCGTATGAAGTTTTAAGCAACGAAGAAAAACGCCGGAGGTACGATCAGTTCGGACATGCCGGAATGGGAGGCGCAGCTTCTTCCGGAGGATTTGGCGGAGGAATGACGATGGACGACATTTTCTCCCAGTTCGGCGATATTTTCGGGGGACATTTCGGAGGAAACTTTGGAGGTTTCGGCGGTTTTGGAGGAGGTGGTGGTGGCAAACGGGTAAACCGTGGCGCCGACCTGAGAGTCAAAGTTAAACTTACCTTAAAGGAAATTGCAACCGGAGTCGAAAAGAAGATCAAAGTCAAAAAATACATCAGTTGTAAACATTGTAATGGGAATGGGTCTGAAAGCGGAAATTCATATACCACCTGCTCTACCTGTAAAGGCACAGGCCATGTAACCCGTGTAACCAATACGATTTTGGGACAGATGCAAACGACTTCCGTTTGTCAGAGTTGCGGCGGAGACGGAAAAGCAATCACCAAAAAATGTCCTCATTGTAACGGAGAAGGCATTGTAAAGGACGATGATGTTATTACGATCAATATTCCCGCCGGCGTCATGGAAGGAATGCAACTGTCACTCGGCGGTAAAGGAAATGCCGCCCGGAGAGGTGGAGTCAACGGCGACCTATTGATCGTTATCGAAGAAGAACCACATCCGGAGCTGATCCGCGATGAAAACGATATTATTTACAATTTGCTGCTAAGTTTTCCAACAGCGGCAATCGGTGGGCAGGTAGAGGTACCTACACTCGATGGAAAAGCTAAAATAACCATCGACCCAGGAACCCAACCGGGAAAAGTATTGCGCCTGAGAAACAAAGGATTACCATCAATAAATAGCTATGGCACAGGAGATTTACTTATAAATGTCAGCGTTTACGTACCAGAGAACCTGTCGAAAGATCAAAAATCAACCCTGGAAGCATTGGAAAACTCACCGAGTTTTCAACCCAATCCGGCCATAAAAGAGAAGATTTTCAGCCATTTCAAAAACATCATGGGATAATCATCCCAATTCCGGCATGTTAAGTAAAAACAAGATCAAATGGATTCATTCCTTAGCACAAAAAAAGTACAGGAATGAAACCGGATGTTTTCTTGCCGAAGGCAATAAGCTTGTTGACGATATATTACCCCATTTTGAATGTGAACTGTTACTGACACATTCGTCCTGGCTCGCAACCCAGGGCGACGTCCGGACCAAAGAACTGATTGTTGCGGAAGACGGAGATATCGAGCGCGCCAGCCTGCTGAAAAATCCACAGGATGTCCTGGCTGTTTTCAGACAACCGGTATACCACCTGGATCCGGGAGCGCTTAAAACCAAACTCAGCTTAGTATTAGACGGTATACAGGACCCGGGAAACCTGGGAACAATCGTCCGGCTGGCCGATTGGTTCGGTATCGACGACGTGATCTGCTCTTCCGATTCGGCAGATATTTATAATCCCAAAACCCTACAGGCAACGATGGGCGCCCTGGCTCGTGTTCGCACCCATTACACCGATTTGCCGGTTTTCCTGAAAAAACTGACTTCCGGCAGCAATTCTCTACTTCCGGTTTATGGAACTTTTCTCGAAGGAGATAGCCTATATAACCGGAAACTAAGTTCCAAAGGATTGATTATCATGGGAAATGAAGGGAATGGGATCAGCCCTGAAGTCGAAGCGTTCGTTACACAGAAAATTCATATCCCAAGCTATCCGGCCTGGAGTGAAACCTCAGAGTCGTTGAATGTAGGCGTGGCAACTGCCATTGTCTGCGCAGAGTTTCGACGCCGGCAGGTTGATACCGTCTAACCGGAAAATAAATACAGGAGAATCCTCACCGGTAAATCCAGGAAAACAGACCTCGTTACTCTGGAAAAAATATTGGAGTAATTCAAATACCGAACTCTCCGGATGTTCGTTCTGTAACGACTTCAATTCTTCGAGAATCCCGGCTCCGGTGGTCTCAAAATTCCTGAAGATAGGGAACAGTAATCCATTATAGAATTCAGTACCAGCAACTTCCTGATTGAGCGGATGCACCCCACAGATACAATCCTGATCGTCCAGTACGATATAATGTTGCTTGTAAATCCGGTTTCCCGGTAAAACAATATAGTGCGCAGCCAAACGCTTCATCAGAGCATGCCGGCCACTTGTTTCAACAAGTTCAGATCCATGATTTCCTTTCCGTCCTCACTAAAAAGTCCGATAATATACCGGTCTTTCCAAATGCAGGGAATCGTTCCGTTATACCGGTCTTTGATCTCCAGACCACCCTCCGAAAACGATTCAGTCTGCTTTGTAAATCCAAAATATTTCTCCAGAACAGACCTGGCCTGATCTTTACTTGGTGCATCGACTAAAAATACCTGAAACCGGGAACCCTGCAGATCATACATACAGGAATAAACATTTTTCAAAAATTCATGCCCGATATAATTTGAAACGGTATAGGATTCGGTATTCGGTAATCGTCCTTCAGCCGGAAATTTATGAAACAGTTCAGGATAACCGGCATCCGGAAGTATCTTATTTGTTAATCCTTTGGCGATATTACGCAGCATTTCCCCGGTTTCATCAGAATCGGTACTGGCCTGGAGCTTCAGGTAAATAGCCCCTGCAAAGCAGTATAAACCGGAATTATCGCCCTGTGCTTCTCCTCCGATCGGATAAAAAGGCATTTCGGGAGAACGCTCCGAGGCATACATCCCAAAAGCATCGGTCGGTGTAGCATGGCGATAAGCCTGGATCGTAATATAATCCTCTCCTTTTTCGTAAACCAGGGAGGTCATTTCCCGAAAATTATTTTCCAGAAATAAAGGAGCCGACCCGTTGATCCGTTGATAAAGGTTATCAGGAGAAAATATTTCGATATCCGGAGCAATGGTCCATCCCGAAATCTCCGGGAGGTAAGATTTGATCTCTAATGGTGTTTGAGCCTGTGCCAGCAATGGGAACAGGCACAACAATAGCCTCAATTGTATTCTCATAATGAATAATTGTCGCAAAAAATTATACTAAAAACGCATCCGGGACCTGTTTCAACGGAACAATCGATGCAATTTTCCGCTTCACATCGAAGCCTTCCGTACAAGTCACAGTACAAGAATTGCAAGAGGTACAGGCATTCTCTGCCAGGTTCAATTCCATCAGGGTCTCTTTCGACAAAACCGGCTGACGGTATCCGAAATTATACATATAGGCCCGCATAACATCGGGGATAGGCAATTGTTCCGTACATTGTCCGACACACTGCCGGCAATTCTGGCAATAGAGCAATTCCTGATTACACAATCCGGAGATATATTCTTTTTCAGAAGCGTTCAACACCGGATCGGCAGCAGCAGTCAGACACTCGTCCAACTGATCGTAATTGGTAAATCCGGGGATAATAGTCGTGATATGCTCGTTCTGCCACACCCATTTCAGGCAGGCGGCAGCATCGATTTTCTTATTTCCATCGGCATCTTCGGTTCCTCCGGTCATCGATTTCATTCCAACAAATCCAATTCCGGCTGCCACACCCCGTGCAATGGCTTCTTCCGTCTCTTTCAGATTTTTCAGCTTAAAATTATAACTGACCAGAATCACATCATAAATCCCAGCCTCGACAGCCGCATCGATCTGCTCCGGCTTGTTGGCATGAGTAGAAAAACCAATAAAACGGGTTTTCCCCTCATTTTTGAATTTCGTAAGTATCGATAACAGGCGGGGATCTTTGACTTCATCGACTTCCTGCAAAGCATGGGCATAAAAGATATCCACATAATCCATCTGAAGACGCTTCAGACTGGTTTCCAACATCTCCTCAAACTCTTTCTCAAAGGTATCGGAAAACGGATAATTCCCCTTGCATTTTGTTGCTACGATAAACGAATCACGGGGCTTCCCTTTAAAGAAATTTCCGACCAGCTCTTCATTCTTACCATTCTGGTAGCCGTGAGCCGTATCGAAATGAAAAATTCCAGAATTGTAGGCGGCACGGAGTACCGAAGGATTATCGGCCCGCATCACTCCCATACTCAGGACTGGAAGTTCCAAACCTGTTCTTCCAAGTTTACGCGTGGGGATTTTTGAAGCATTACCGGTTTTTATTCCGGCTAAAGCTTCAGCCGGATTGATCAGAAAAGCGCCGGCTCCTGCAGTTGCTGAAATGCGAAGGAAATTCCTTCTATCGATGTTATTCATAATTTTACACAATTGTTACCCAACCGTATTTATCGGGCTCATCGCCGTATTGGATTGCCCTTAATTTATTATACAATTTAAGAGAGACCGGCCCGGGTTCGCCATCTTTGGAAAAAACATACGATTTACCAAGATCCAGATCATCTACACGCTGTACGGGACTGATGACTGCTGCGGTTCCACAAGCTCCGGCTTCTTCGAAAGTCCCGAGCTCTTCTACGGGAACAGGACGGCGTTCTACTTTCATTTCCAACTCTTCTGCCAGTACAATCAGGCTTTTGTTGGTAATCGACGGAAGAATAGAAACCGATTCCGGGGTGACATAGGTATTATTTTTTATGCCAAAAAAGTTGGCAGGACCACACTCATCGATGTATTTTTTTTCTTTGGCGTCGAGGTACAATACCGCCGAATATCCTCTGGAATGAGCAATATCTCCTGCGATCAGACTTGCAGCATAATTTCCGCCTACTTTAATTGTTCCGGTTCCCAAAGGAGCCGCCCGGTCATACCCCCGGAGAATGGCATAGGGAGTCGGTTTGAATCCTTCTTTAAAATAAGGGCCCACAGGTGTTACAAAAACGACAAACAAGTACTCCGAAGCCGGCTTAACCCCCACCTGAGCTCCTGTTCCGATCAACAACGGACGAATATACAAGGAAGCTCCGCTCTCATATGGAGGGACAAAACGCTCATTGCGTTTTACAGCTTCCATCACCGCTTTTTCAAAAATTTCAACAGGTAACTCCTGCATCATAATTCCACGACACGAAGCTTGCATCCGCAAAGCATTTTCGCGCATCCGGAAAATCCGGATCTTACCGTCCTTCCCTTTAAAGGCTTTCAATCCCTCAAACGCTTCCTGTCCATAATGCAGGCAAGTCGCAGCCATATGCATAGGTATAATTTCCGAATCTGTGATTTCCAATTCTCCCCAACTTCCATTACGATAATAACTCCGGACGTTGTAGTCCGTTTTCAGATAACCGAATGATAGTCCTGACCAATTGATGCTTTCCATTTGTTCTAAAAGATAAAAAGAGTTTGCTGATAACGATCCACAAATGTAGTGATTTTTCAATAAACTCTCCGGAATGTCATTATTATTTTCTATCTTTAATTGACAATTCCGGCACGGAGGATTCCGACAAAAACATTATCTTTGCAACAAAATTCAGGAAAATGAGAGTAATCGATTTATTAAAAAACAGCCGAAATACCGCTTTTTCATTCGAAATTCTGCCTCCGCTGAAAGGAAACAGTTTTTCCAAAGTATGCAGCATTATTGATAAATTGAAGGAATTCGATCCCCAATACATCAATATTACAACTCACCATAGCGAAAATATATATCAGGAAACAGAAAACGGATTATCAAAGAAAGTAAACATCCGTAAACGCCCCGGAACAGTAGCCATTGCGGCTGCTATTCAGTACCATTACGGCATTACGGCCGTTCCACATATCATTTGTAAAGGGTTTACAAAAGCAGAAACAGAGTACGCCCTACTCGACCTGAATTTTCTGGGGGTTCACGATCTCCTCCTCCTCCGGGGAGATATCAATAAGCTTGAAAAAGACCAGGTATTGCCCGGACAGAGCCACGATCATACGACCGATTTACAAAAACAGGTCAACGATTTCAATCATGGAATCGCAGTCGACGGCAGCCGGTTCGAAAAAATGGAAACCCCATTTTCTTACGGAGTCGCCTGTTATCCTGAAAAACACGAGGAAGCTCCCAACTTGGAATTCGACATCGACTTTCTGAAGCAAAAAGTGGAGGCCGGAGCCGATTACGCGGTCACACAGATGTTTTTCGACAATCAGAAATACTTCGATTTTGTTAAACGATGCCGGGAAACCGGGATTAATGTCCCCATTATTCCGGGTATTAAACCCATTGTCTTATTAAACCAATTGACGATGCTCCCCAAGATTTTCCGGTCGGAAATTCCGGAAGCGCTGGCATCCGAGCTACGAAAATGCAAGACAGACGAAGAGGCAAAAAATGTCGGGATCGAATGGAGTATCCAACAATGCAAGGAACTGATCGCCCACGGCGTGCCCAGCCTGCATTTTTATACCCTGATGGCCACCGACAGCGTATGCCAGATCGCAAAAGCAATCTATTAAACCCACTGATGGGAAGTCGTACATGAAATTTGGAGACATCATAGGACAAGATCTTCTGAAAACCCGCCTGATCCAATCAATCCGGTCGGGTTACGTTCCGCATGCACAATTATTCTACGGAAACGAAGGTGTCGGGGTGCTTCCCCTGGCTATAGCCTATGCACGCTATCTGAATTGTACCGGCAGGCAGGATCGCGATGCTTGCGGAATCTGCCCTTCCTGTGTAAAATACAACAAACTGGCGCATCCCGATCTTCATTTTGTATTTCCGATCGTAAAAAAGAAAAAAGGATCCGGAGCGACCGAAAAAGAGACAATCTGCGACGATTATATAGCCGAATGGAGAAATTTTCTGATAAAAAATCCATACTTCAAGTTATCGTCATGGCTTCACCATATCGATGCGGAAAATTCCCAGGGAACGATTTATACCGTCGAAAGCGACCAGATCCTGAAAAAACTCAATCTTAAGATCTATGAGGCGGAATACAAGATCATGATTATCTGGCTACCGGAAAAAATGCAGGAAGAATGCGCCAATAAACTTCTGAAAATCATTGAAGAACCTTACGAGAGGACTGTATTTTTACTGGTCTCGGAAAATCCGGAGCAGGTATTGGGAACTATCCGGTCGCGCTCCCAGAGCCTTCACATCCCTCCTATTGATGAACAGAGCCAGGCTGCGGCATTATCCTCCAGATACGACCTCACCCCGGAAGAACTGGCATCCACAGTACACTTAGCAAACGGAAGCTACCTTAAAGCGCAAGAAATTCTCAATAACGACTCTGAGAACAAGGAGTTCCTGGAGTTATTCATCACCATCATGCGGAATTGCTGGACCAGAAATATAAAAAACATGAAAGCCAAAGGTGATTATTTCGCATCGATGGGCCGGGAATGGCAGAAAAATTTCTTTTCATTTGCCCAGCGTATGATACGCGAAAACTTCGTCTACGATCTTCATTCTCCCGAAATAAATTACCTGAACCCGGAAGAATCGCAGTTCTCGGTTAAATTCTCACCTTATGTCAACGAGCGGAATGTAACGGAACTAATGGAAGAACTGGAACTTGCCGAGCGGCACATCGAGCAGAACGTAAATCCCAGGATGATATTCCTGGACTTATCTATGAAAATCGCCGTTCTGCTGAAAAAATAAAAAAAAATCGTATATTTGCAAGTTAAGTGCATTACAAATCACAACAACCTACAAAATTTTATGGAATACAGACTATATAACGGGGGATGCTGCATGAACAAGAAAGGATGCTGCAAGCAGACCAATAAACTTAATTCTTACAATTGGCTTGCTGATATCCCCGAAGCCGAACTGGCTACTGATTATGTGGAGGTTCAATTTAAAAACACACGAAAAGGCTACTATCTGAACAGCAGTAAAATTCAGTTGGAAAAAGGAGATGTTGTAGCCGTGGAATCGAATCCAGGACACGATATCGGGACCATCACCATGACCGGGAAACTGGTTCAGTTACAAATGGCGAAAAACCGGGTGCGTCCGGATGCCGAGGTTCGTAGAGTATACCGGAAAGCCAAACCTACCGATCTGGAGAAGTACGAAGAGGCGAAAGCAAAAGAGCATACCACGATGATCCGCTCGCGCAAAATTGCCGAAAGTCTCGGGCTTCAGATGAAAATCGGCGACGTAGAATATCAAGGAGACGGAAATAAAGCGATCTTCTATTACATTGCCGATGAAAGAGTCGACTTCCGGCAGTTGATTAAAGACCTGGCCGAAGCTTTTAAGGTCAGAATCGAGATGAAACAGATCGGAGCCCGGCAAGAAGCAGGCCGTATCGGGGGTATCGGTCCCTGTGGGCGTGAATTATGCTGTTCCGGCTGGATGACAAGCTTTGTCTCCGTATCGACCGGAGCGGCACGTATTCAGGATATCTCCCTGAACCCTCAGAAACTTGCGGGACAATGCGCAAAACTCAAATGCTGCCTCAATTACGAGGTAGACGCTTATTCCGAAGCCCAGAAGAAATTTCCATCGAAAGAAATTCCCCTTGAAACAAGAGATGGAACTTTCTTCCATTTCAAAACAGATGTTTTCAAGAATCAGATGACTTATTCTTCAGATAAAAATTTTGCTGCTAATCTGGTTACCATCACATCAGAAAGGGCTTTTGAAGTAATCGGATTGAACAGAAAGGGTATTAAGCCCGACCGGCTGCCGGTAGACGAGAACAATAAGCCCCAAAAAGAATATCAGGACATCCTGGGGGAAAGCGTTACCCGTTTCGATCCGATCAAAAAGAAAAAGAAAAAACCGGGAAACGGAGAAAATAAAGACAGTCAGAATAATGGCAACCGGGAACAGAGAAATAGCAACCGGGAGCAGAATAATAATCAGACCGGGCAACAACCGAACCGCAAACCCAATGGAAACAGGAATGAGCGGAATTTGCAACGTCCTAACAACCGTCCGGAAAACAATAGACAACAGCGCCCCAATAATAACAATCATCACACGTCACCGAAAAAAAACAATGACGAGCAAAAGTCTTAGCATCAGAAATATTGTCCTGCTCCTCCTATTGATAAGTTTCGCTGTTTCCTGCACCAATCAGGATGAATTGTTTTACCAGTTCAAAAGCACCGAAAGTTCGAATTGGAATAAAGATAAACTATTCGATTTTGCAGTTGAAGTCAGCGATACTTCCGGGATTTATGATGTATTTGTGGAAATCCGGAATACCGATCAGTATAAGTTCCGGAATCTTTGGTTATTCGTCAGTAATAAAACCCCGGAAGGAAATTCAAAAAAAGACACGATCAATTGCGAATTGGCCGATATGTATGGCAAATGGTACGGAAAAGGAAGTAATCACTACACGCTTGTTCTGCCTTTAGATCAGAATATCCGGTTCCGGATTCCGGGAACCTATATCTACTCCGTACGGCAGGGAATGCGCGAGGAGAACCTGAAAGGAATAACGGATGTCGGTCTACGGATTGCCAAGCATACGAATAATTAACTGCTCGATATGCCTGCGGACTTCAACATTCCGGCCATTATACTTATTAACGATTACAGTAAACGCATAGCGTTTGCCGTTTTGGTCGACATAGCCACTATAATTTAAAACGCCTTGCATACTACCGCTTTTTGCACGGATCTGCGCATCCCAACCCGGATTTTTGAACAATGAAGCGACAGTCCCTTCCTTTCCTGCCAAAGGTAAAGAATAGTAAAATGTATCTTTGTGAGCGCTTCTTTTAGCCATGTATACCAACAAATCTGTCAAAAAAGCAGCAGAAACGCCATCGGAAGGAGAAAGCCCGGATCCATCGTACATAAAAAGCGCCTCTGTATCCAATCCTTTATTTTTCCAGAAACCGGCAATGTCCTGATCCAATTCTATTTTTCGGTATAAGGATTCGGCGTAATGATTATTACTTCTGAAATTCACGATCCGGATAATTTCGCCCAATGACGGGGAGACCGTTTGAGACAAAAGGATATTTTGCTTTGGGTTTAAGTCCGCTTCAACTCTGGAAGTCGAAGCTTCACGGGCAACCGGAATTCCCGATTTTCTCAGATACCGGGTCAGGCAATCCGCTAAAAACAATCCCGGATCCGGAATATCGCCTTTGATTACAAAAGAGCGGTTTTGAGGAATGGTACCGAATATCCGGCGGTTAGGATTAAACGGCTCTCCATAAATATAGGCGCTATCGATATCATTAGCAGCAGATTTTAGATTATTTTCAAATTTCAACGGTATAGACGAAGGCTCATAACGAACCACTTCGGGAACACTGGCGGAAACGCCCGACCGCAGGTATAACCGGTAAGTATTATCAAATACACTGATCCCATAAATCCCCGGAGCGTAATAATTACCGATATCCGCCCACGTCCAATACGGAGAAACTCCTTCGTAGCCGAACAGCCCATCCAGGGAGATCACTTTCCCTGAAACAGATTTTACGCCTGCTTTACGGATGTCATTCAACCACTGCTCCAAAAAACGATTCGGATCAACTCCTGAGAACTCGGAGCCTAAAGTAGGATCGCCCACCCCATTAATGTAGATACTTCCTTTCAGGTTACCTTTTATATCGATAACCCCATCGGTAAAAATTGTTGTTTTATAGGTGTAGCCAGGCCCTAAAATTTCCAAAGCTGCAGCCGTAGTAACTAATTTCATACAGGAAGCAGGGCACAAGGCCATGTCCCCGTTATAATCACATACATTCTTTCCGGTTGCAACCTCCACAACTTTAATTCCGACAACAGCATGCCGAAAGTTCGGCTTATCCATAAAATCACGTACAACCGCAGTCTGAGTTCTGACTTCCAACCCTGGAAAAAACAATAAAAGCAGCAATATCAATAGCCCAAAATCAATCTTTATTTTTATTTTCATTTCATTCTTTTTTCAAATGCAAAATTACCTTTTTCCGAATATATTAACAAAAAAACAAAATAAATCCTCAAATTATTTGCATATTAAGATTTATTCATTACCTTTGCACTCGCTTTTGAAAAGCAAATAGGGAGATTCACTAGCTCAGCAGGTAGAGCACATCCCTTTTAAGGATGGGGTCCTGGGTTCGAGCCCCAGGTGGATCACCAGAAAGATAAGAAAAACGAAGAAAGTCCCTGAAATTCAATGAGTTTTGGGGATTTTCATTTTAAATCGAAGTGTTAAAAAGAGCGCCCTAAAGCAGGTTTTTCAAGGTCAAATCGTGGGACTTTGGATTCTGCGAAAAAAGTCCCACTAAAACAGTTTTAATTCGCTAATAAGCAGCATTTTGCATAGCATGATTCTGAAAGGAAACAACTAATTTTGTTTCACTAAAAATTCTATGTAAAATGAAAAGAAAAACGTTTAAAATTCTGTTTTTTCTGCGTAAAGGAAAGTTGTTGAAGAATGGAGAAGCTCCGATTTGTATGCGAATTACGATTGACCGAAGAATGTGTGACATCCTGATTAAACGCAGTATCCCGGTTGAACAATGGAATCAGGCGAAAGAATGTTCCAAGAACAAAGGGAGAAGCGGAGACGAATTAAATCGTTATATCGAATCTATCCGGGTACGGATATACCAAATCTACCGGGAACTGGAAGAAAGCGGAAAGAGTATCACCGCCGACCGGATTAAAGATATTTACTATGGAAACGATGAAAGCCGGAAAACCTTACTACAATTATTCTCCGAACATAACGACCAATGCCGCCAGTTAATCGGAAAGGACTTTGTGTCGAAGACTGTCCAACGATACGAAACAACCGCTCGTTATCTGGAAGAATTTATGCAGAAGAAATACAAAATTTCCGATATTCAACTTAATGAAATCACTCCGGCATTTGTTCAGGAGTTTGATGTATTCCTGAAAGTAGATAAGAAATGTGCCCTGAATGCAGCCGTTACCCGTTTGAAAAATATTAAGAAAATGATTCGTATTGCGTTGGAAAACGACTGGATAAAGAAAAGTCCTTTTGTCGGAATAAAATTCAAACACGAGGAAACCGACCCTGAATTTTTGACAATGGAAGAAATACAGAAAATCGTTGCCAAAGAAATTACAATAACACGGATTGAGCAAGTCAGGGATGTATTCTGTTTTTGTATTTTTACCGGATTGGCATTCAGTGATGTATTGCAATTATCCGAAGAACACATTATCAAGGGGCAGGATGGAGAAATGTGGATACGGAAAGCTCGACAAAAGACAAAAAACATGTGTAATATCCCTTTGTTACCGTTACCTATCAAATTGATTGAAAAATACCGAAACCATCCTGAATACATCAATACAGATAAATTATTTCCTGTTCCGAGTAACCAAAAGATGAACGCTTATCTCAAGGAACTGTCTGATATATGCGGAATTAAGAAGAGGCTCACAACTCATGTCTCAAGACACAGTATTTTATCTTTTCGGCTGAAAATAAGCAAGTTGCAAAGCAGATTTTTGCAACAGGTAACGATTTAGAAACGAGCTAATCTCGTTTTATTCGTAGATTTTTCACACTACACAAAGAACAACTTCGACTGCAAAGATACGAAATACATCTGAATTTTCAGTCTGTTTTCACATGAAGTTTGAAGACTCATAGCACCTAATCAAATCTCTTCTACTTTGTTCTCTCTGAAATAAAACGAAATGCGGTTCTTTTTTTGGTAATTTTAAATACAATCACT
>JAVBRK010000054.1:0-54433 GCA_031548005.1 Bacteroidales bacterium | reverse complement strand
TCGCTCTGAAGTTCAGTTGAATATCAAGCGTTTGATGGATATCGGTTGCTACCGTGGCGTGCGTCACCGTATCGGACTCCCCGTAAGAGGCCAGAGTACTAAGAATAATGCACGTACTCGTAAGGGTAGAAAGAAAACAGTTGCTAACAAGAAAAAAGCTACTAAGTAATTGAATCATTGAGGATTAAATTTGAAATATATTTTAATCCCTGATTATTTACTTGTAAGTAAAGTAAAAAAACGCAAAAAAATGGCAAAAAAAACAGTCGCAGCAAAGAAAAGAGTAGTAAAAGTTGATGCACAAGGTCAATTGCATGTACACTCTTCTTTCAACAACATCATTGTTACGCTTGCAAACAGCGACGGACAGGTAATTTCCTGGTCGTCTGCGGGAAAAATGGGATTCAGAAGCTCTAAGAAAAACACTCCTTATGCTGCTCAGATGGCTGCTCAGGATTGTGCTAAAATCGCTTATGATCTTGGTTTGAGAAAAGTAAAGGCTTATGTGAAAGGACCTGGAAATGGCCGCGAGTCTGCTATCAGAACCGTTCACGGTGCAGGAATCGAAGTGATGGAGATTATCGATGTTACTCCGCTCCCACACAACGGATGTCGTCCTCCTAAAAGAAGAAGAGTTTAAATTTCATTTATTTCTTTACTCCGGAAGCGTGGACAAGTGAATAGATTACAACCACCCTCTCTGTAGTCGCGGCTGCACAAATCCTTGTTCCGGAAGAACAATTAACAAATAAAAAAATGGCAAGATATACTGGACCAAAAACAAAAATTGCCCGTAAATTTGGTGAGGCTATTTTCGGACCGGATAAAGTTTTGAGTAAAAAAAACTATCCTCCGGGACAACATGGAAATGGAAGAAAGAAAAAGACCTCTGAGTACGGGATTCAACTTCGCGAGAAGCAAAAAGCGAAATATACTTACGGAGTCCTTGAAAAACAGTTCCGAAACTTATTTGAAAAAGCACAACGCGCGAAAGGTATTACCGGTGAGGTGCTGATTCAATTACTTGAATGCCGGCTGGATAACATCGTATACCGTATGGGTGTTGGAAATACCCGTGCTGCTGCCCGTCAGTTGGTTTCCCATGGACACATCGTGGTGGATGGAAAAGTTGTAAACATTCCGTCTTATAGCGTGAAACCCAGTCAGATTGTTGGCGTTCGTGAAAAAGCTAAATCTTTGGAGATCATTCAGGATAACCTTTCTGGTTTTAATCATAGCAAGTATACCTGGATTGAATGGGATCAGCCCTCTTTGAGTGCAAAGTTCCTGCATATTCCTGAAAGAACAGATGTTCCGGAGAATATTAAAGAACAATTAATTGTAGAATTATACTCTAAATAATCAAGTTTCCATGGCGATATTAGCATTTCAAAAACCCGATAAAGTATTAATGCTGGAAGCGGACAGCAATTACGGGAAGTTTGAATTCCGTCCGTTGGAACCTGGCTATGGGATTACTATCGGTAATTCCCTGCGCCGTATTCTTCTGTCTTCTCTTGAAGGCTTTTCCATTACATCTGTCAAAATCGATGGCGTGGAACATGAGTTCTCTACTATTCCCGGAGTAATGGAGGATGTGACTAATATCATTCTTAATCTTAAACAGGTTCGTTTTAAACAAACTGTCGAAGATGTTGAGAATGAAAAAATCAGTATCAATGTTTCGGGAATCGAAGTTTTTAAAGCTGGAGACATCACAAAGCATCTTTCCGGATTTGAAGTGCTAAACCCGGATTTCGTAATCTGTAACATGGACAAGAGCGCCAACCTCCGTATCGAAATGACTATCGATAAAGGGAGAGGGTATGTTCCTGCTGAAGAAAACCGTACGGAAAACGACGAGATCAATCAGATTGCAATCGATTCTATTTTTACTCCGATCAGGAACGTAAAATATACAATTGAAAACTATCGCGTTGAGCAAAAAACGGATTATGAGAAGTTGGTTCTTGAAATTACTACCGATGGTTCGATTCATCCTAAAGAGGCTTTGAAAGAGGCTGCACGGATTCTGATACACCATTTTATGTTGTTTTCTGATGAAAAGATCCACCTGGAGCCTGTTAATTCTGAGGATAATGAAGAATTCGACGAAGAGATTCTTCATATGCGTCAGCTTTTGAAGACTCGTCTGGCTGATATGAATCTTTCGGTTCGTGCGCTTAACTGCTTGAAAGCCGCTGATGTTGAAACGTTGGGAGAGCTTGTGAAGTATCAGAAGAATGACTTGTTGAAATTCCGTAACTTTGGTAAAAAGTCGCTCACAGAACTGGATGAGCTTCTTGATAATCTCAAACTGAATTTCGGCATGGATATCTCAAAGTATAAATTAGATAAAGATAACTAACAATGAGACATAATAATAAAGTTAATCACCTGGGCCGTACCTATTCTCATAGAGATGCAATGCTCTCCAATATGGCGTGCTCTCTTATTAAACACAAGCGGATCTTTACGACTGTTCCAAAAGCAAAAGAACTCCGTAAGTACGTTGAGCCCATCATTACCAAATGTAAAGACGATACGACTCACTCACGCCGTACAGTTTTTAAATCTTTGCGTGACAAATATTCAGTAACAGAATTATTTAAAGAAGTGTCGCAAAAAATAGCTGACCGTCCGGGAGGATATACCCGTATCATTAAAACCGGATATCGTTTGGGAGACAATGCTGCTATGTGTTTTATAGAACTGGTGGATTATAATGATAATATGGCTAAAACAGCAAAAGCTGCAGGGAAGCCTAAAACCCGCCGCTCACGTAAAAAATCGGATGAAGCAACTGAGACTGTTGCAGCTCCTGTAGCTGAAGCAAAAACTCCAAAGGCTCCTAAGACCCCGAAAGCTGAAAAAGCTAAGGTTGAAGAACCAAAGGCAGAGGATACTTCTGCAGAATAAAGCAAGGCCTCAGGCCGCTTGGAGGAAAGTTTATCCGCTTTCATATAAAAGCCCGTAAATCCGAAGGATGAGCGGGCTTTTCTTAATTTTTTATTTGTATATTTGTACCGCAAAAAAGAAATCTGATTTATAAACCCCAATAAAAAAACGAATTTATGGAAATTGTAAAAATCGTTGGTAGAGAAATTTTGGATTCAAGAGGAAATCCAACTGTAGAAGTGGATGTACACCTGATGTCGGGCGTTATTGGACGCGCTGCAGTGCCTTCCGGAGCTTCGACCGGAGAAAACGAAGCCATTGAATTACGTGATGGCGATAAAAAACGTTACCTTGGTAAAGGAGTTTTGAAAGCAGTAGAGAATGTTAATAATGTTATTGCTCCTGCATTGTTGGGTATGAGCGCTTTGGAGCAACGTTCCATCGACCGGAAAATGATTGCATTGGACGGAACAAAAACAAAGTCAAAATTAGGAGCAAATGCCATTCTTGGTGTTTCCCTGGCTGTAGCTAAAGCTGCTGCTACTTATTTAGACATTCCATTGTACAGATATATCGGGGGAACAAATACCTATGTATTGCCGGTTCCGATGATGAACATCATTAACGGGGGTTCACACTCTGATGCTCCGATTGCATTTCAGGAATTCATGATCCGCCCGGTTGGCGCTTCTTCTTTCAAGGAAGGCTTGAGAATGGGCGCTGAAGTATTTCATGCTTTGAAAAAAGTACTGCACGATCGCAACCTGAGTACTGCTGTCGGTGACGAAGGTGGTTTTGCACCTGCGTTGAAAGGTACTGAAGATGCATTGGAATCAATTCTTAAAGCAGTGGAGAATGCAGGTTACAAACCAGGTAAGGATGTGATGATCGGTTTGGATTGCGCTTCTTCCGAATTTTTCAAAGATGGTATTTACGATTATTCAAAATTTGAAGGAGCTAACGGTGCAAAACGCAATTCTGCTCAACAGGCTGATTACCTGGCTGAATTGGTGTCCAAATATCCGATAGACTCAATCGAAGACGGTATGGCCGAAGGAGACTGGGATGGTTGGAAATTGCTGACAGACAAGATTGGTAAAAAATGCCAGTTGGTGGGTGATGATTTGTTCGTTACTAACGTGGAATATCTGAAAAAAGGGATTGAATTAGGTTGTGCCAACTCGATCCTGATTAAAGTAAACCAGATTGGTTCTTTGAGTGAAACGTTGGATGCTATTGAAATGGCTCACCGCCATGGATATACTTCGGTTACTTCTCACCGTTCGGGAGAAACTGAAGATGCAACAATTGCAGACATTGCTGTCGCAACTAATTCAGGGCAGATTAAGACCGGATCTCTCAGCCGTTCGGACCGTATGGCTAAGTACAACCAATTGCTTCGTATCGAAGAAGAATTAGGAAGTTTGGCTGTTTATGGATATAAAAGAGTAAAATAAACCGGTTTCGGTTTATGGATAAAAATAGAGGCTGCCCTTTTTGAGTAGCCTCTTGTTTTTTATAGACCCACAGACCGTTTATTTATCGGGAAGATATTGTTGCATCTAACTTTTCAAGTATTTGATCTATGGAGAATGATGCGGGACGTTGACGTGGTGGAAATGCTTTATATGTTGCCAGATATTGACCGACTTTCTGTACGGCGGGCAGTACCAGGAAAGCGCGATGCAGCATCCAGTCTTCATACTCTGCGGATCCGTCAATGGAATACTCGTACGGGTCGGACAAAATGTCTACTAGGAGCGGTGCGCGAAGCGTAGTCATCGGCATGCGCCACACAGCCATTCCGGTAGCATATTGTGCAGAGAATATGAACTTAAACCGGGCATCGCGATAGGCTACCAGGTTTCCGTCGTCATCGAAATATACAAATTCAGGACGCGCCGATTGATCGGTTTTTCCGGTCAGGTAATCCAACTGGTTGTAACCGTCCAGATGCACTTTGAATGTCTTGCTTCCGGCTGTTACTCCTTTCGTGGCATCTTCCCTCAACGTAGGACTTCCTCCGGCAGCAGCTACTAAAGTAGTCAACCAGTCTTCCGCAGAGAAAAGACCTGTGAAGTTACTTCCCGGTTTGATGTGTCCAGGCCAGCGAACCAGGCATGGAACGCGATAAGCGCCTTCCCAGTTGGTGTCTTTTTCGGAACGGAAAGGAGAAACTCCTCCATCGGGCCATTGATTTTTCATGGCGCCATTATCGGTTGTATAGATCACAATCGTATTATCGGCGATTCCCAGATCGTCCAGCAACTTCAATAATTCTCCAACCTGCCCGTCATGTTCTGTCATCCCGTCGGCTTGTAGTCCCAGTCCTGTTTTTCCGGCAGAAGAAGGTTTTAAGTGTGTATATACGTGCATACGGGTAGAATTGAACCAAGTAAAAGATGGCTTTCCTGCTTTTGCCTGACGAGTTATAAAATCTTTCGCAGCCGCTAAGAATTCTTCATCCACGGTTTCCATCCGTTTTTTAGTCAATGGTCCGGTGTCTTCTACTTTACCGTCGGCTGTGGAACGTAATACTCCCCGGGGGCCGAATTGTTTCTTGAATTCCGGATCTTTCGGATAATCCGGATTTTCCGGTTCTTCCTCCGCATTCAGGTGATAAAGATTACCGAAAAATTCGTCGAATCCGTGAGCCGTCGGTAAAAATTTATCGCGGTCGCCCAAGTGATTCTTACCATATTGTCCGCACATATAGCCCAATGGTTTCAGAAACTCGGCAATGGTCGGATCTTCTGCTTGCAAACCAACCGGGGCTCCCGGCATTCCCACTTTTGTCAATCCGGTACGGAAAGGGCATTGTCCGGTAATGAATGCTGCCCGGCCGGCAGTACAGGATTGCTGTCCGTAGTATTGCACAAATACCCCGCCTTCGTTTCCGATACGATCGATGTTAGGAGTAGTAAAACCCATCAGTCCACGGCTGTATGCACTGATATTGGTTTGCCCGATATCGTCCCCGAAGATTACGAGAATGTTGGGCTTCCCACCTGAGGCTTTGTTTTGCTGGGCCTCTACTTTCTGCGGAACAATGACACTTGCAGCCAATATAGCTCCAACTGCAGCCACTTTCCCGTAATTTTGCAATTTTTGTTTCAGATTTTGCTTCATATAACGTTATTTTAAGATATTAATCGGATTCCTGCCTGTTTTCAGAATCCATTTTTGTTTTGTTATTTGTGGCTTATATATCTTAGTGATCAATGAATTTAGGAAGAAAAACGCTTATTTATTTTTTACGCAACGAAAACCGAGATGTCCCATTCCTGTATCATAGGGAGTTCCTCTCCGGGCCGTGGGACGGTAACTTTCACAGTAGGACGGGTTACATAAGAAAGACCCTCCCTTGGTTACTCTGCGGATTTCTCCTGTCGCGGCTTTGATTGGCAGGGGAGCTTCTCCCGATACCTGATCGCAGCTAATGGCTGCTAACCGGGCGTGGTCGTTTTCTACATAGAGATCCGCAGTCCAGTTCCAAGCGTTCCCGGCCATATCATACAATCCATAGCCGTTGGCCTGGAAAGAACCTACGGGCGCTAATCCTTCAAATCCATCCCGGGCTGTATTTTCATAGGGAAATGTGCCTGTAAATGTATTGGCCATGTATTTCCCATCTACCAGAAAATCATTCCCCCAATAATAACGTGTATTCTCCGAACCGCCGCGGGACGCATATTCCCATTCCGCTTCGGAGGGTAAGCGTTTTCCTGCCCAACCGGCATAAGCAACGGCATCGTCCCAGGAAACCTGTACTACCGGATAATTGTCTTTACCCTCAATGGCGCTTTCGGGTCCTTGCGGATGTTCCCAGTTTGCTCCGGGCATCCAGGTCCACCACCCGCTCATGTTGTTGAGGTCTACCGGATGTTTTGGAGGGGTAAAGACCAGGGAGCCGGGTTGCAGCATGACTTCGCTGGGTTTGGGAGTTCCGGGAGGCAATTGTTTTTTAAGTTCTTCCCAGTCTATGGGTTTTTCTGCAGTTGTCTTGTAACCGGTTGCTTCAATAAATTTCCGGAATTCGGCGTTGGTTACAGCATACCGGTCCATCCAGAATCCATTTATTTTTACCTGGTGGGCGGGACGTTCGTTCGGCATGCTGTTGGGGTTGTCTGTCCCCATAGTAAAGGTACCTTCGGGTATCCATACCATGTTGGGATTCAGGGTTGTTGAATCAGAGGCATTAATTTCACCGGGACTATTTTTTTTGCTGTCGGAATTGCATGAAAATGCAACTGCGGCAACAAGAACGCTTATAATGGATAATGTATATACTATTCTCATATTTATTTGTTGATCAGAAAGGGATCCTTTCATATAAACATATGAGTATCTAATTTGTTTTCATTATTCCTGTATTTCGATAATGTATTGAAAAACCTGTTCGGCCAGCAAGGTGTCGGAAAAACGAGACAGGGCTCCGTTCGAAATCAGGTATTCTCTCAGTTGGTCTGAGGTTATTTCGTTTTCCTGAGCGATGTCATCAATCCGTTCATCGACATCTTTTTCGTCGATCTTGATTTGGTCTTTTGAGGCTATCTTTTTTAGGATTAACATTAATTTTATCCGGTCTTCAGCAGATTTTTTTCTTTCTTCAGAATCTGTATTGTCTTCCGAATATTTCAATTCGTTCTGAATCAGTTCCGGATGCACCAAAATGTCGGTTTTTTCTAATAGTTTTAAGGAAATCTCGTCTATTTTTTCTTCTTCTGAGGTTCCGGTAAGATTCAGATGTGCATAGTCCGGTAAATCGAAAGCGGGCATTTCTATGAAATCTGCTGTAAACAAGAGTCGATGATCTTTTTCCAGATGAATATCCGAGATTTCGAGTGGAGATGCTGCTTCCAATTGACGTTCCTGCATGGCGGTGCGACAAAAGCGAGAAGAACATGCGGAGGCTAGATCATTCTTTATCTCATTTCTGAAAGTGGATTCTACTAATCCTACCGGAGCTTTTCCCGGACGAAATCCTTTCAGGGAAACTTTCCGGTAGCGTTCCAGCAAATCGTTGTACTCTTCCTGAACTTCTTTCCAGTCCAGAATAATTTTCATCTCTTTTTTATTATCGACAGTACTTGCTATTGTTATATCCATCGGATCTTTATTCTTTATTTTAAAGGCGGTACATCTTTTGCTGCTTCATATCCCAGGCGGTGTACTATTTTCCGGATGTAGGGATCGATGTGGCTGAAATATTTATATAATCCCGGGCATAAGTAATTCAATCCGGGCTCTCCCTGTCGGGTTTTCAGAAGCCTGTTTTTAGGGCATTCGCCCGAACAGGCAAACAGATAACGGCATTCCCGGCATTTAACCGGCAAAGTGAAGTCTTTCGCATATCCGAAATGTTCCTGCTTAGGAGACAGAGCCATTTCTGACAGCGGCGTTTCGTTGATGTTCCCGAGTTTATATTCCGGGTATACATAGTGGTCGCAGGCATATACATCTCCGTTATGTTCCATAGCGGTTCCCTTTCCGCAGATGGGCGAGAAGATGCACAACGGAGACGGTTTTCCCATCCACTGTTCCACAGCGCTCTCGAAAAACGGGATATAAATTTTTCCCAGGTCGTATTTGAACCATTCGTCGAATATGGTAATCAGGAAATCGCCATATTTTCCGGCGTCGACACACCAAGGAGCGAGAAACGAGTCGGGATGGGTCGGATTGGTACGTTCTGAGCCTTCTACCGGCATTTCTTCCGGATTCCAGTGCTGAGGCGCTACCGTTGCAAAATTCTTGGGTTCTACAATGGGGATGAATTGCATTTGTCTACTTTTAATTTCATCCCGTAAAAAACGATATACTTCTAATGGGTATTCCACGTTCAGGTTGTTCACGACAGTCAGGGTTGCAAACCGTACCCCGTGCTTATTCAGTAATCGTGCGCTGTTCAGTACCTGCTCGAAAGAGCCTTTCCCCGAAGTATAAGTCCGGTAAGCATCGTGCAGACGTTGAGTTCCGTCAATGCTCAAACCTACCAGAAAATTATTTTCTTTCAGAAACCGGCACCATTCGTCATCCAGTAAAGTTCCATTGGTTTGTAAGTCGTTTTCGCACCGGACATAAGACGGAGCATATTTTTTCTGAAAGGCGATTACTTTTTTAAAGAAATCCAGACCCAGCAAAGAAGGCTCTCCTCCCTGCCAGGAGAATACGATCTCTTTGGTGTTCTGCTGTTCGATATATTGCCGGATAAAATTTTCCAATGTTTCATCGGAAATCCTCCACCGGCTGTCTGAATGAAGCAACTCCAGTTTACTGAGATAATAACAGTAATCACAGTTCAAATTACAGATCGGCCCTGTCGCCTTAATCATGGCGTGCATTCGCACCTGGGTTTTACCTCTGAATAAGCTCATTTAGTATGGATCGTTTTTAATATGTGTTTCCGGACTCTTTCCATCGTTTTTTTCAAGGCGTTGCTTCCGGGAAGATTTCCGGAATAAGATTGCGTCAGATAATCCTGAACTTCGTTTGCTGCATCCTGCTTTCCCTGTTGTTCCAATGAATTATAAATGGAAGGAGAAGGCTTGTCTTTCAGGTTATCCCACCACTGGTACATGGAGGGTAGAACGGATTCCGGACTATTCTTGGATTTCAAAAACTTTTTGAACAGGTACCTTTCACTGTTGTGATATTTTTTTCGTCCGGCAGCGATTTTTCTGACTCCGTAGCGTCCGATTCTGTAGAGGAAATAAACTACGACAGCTCCCAGGATAATCCATCCGGCAAACTCATACCACTTCATGCCGAAAATGAGGAAAGCAGACGGTTTTTTTGCAGTGTCCGGGCCCGATGGAATGGTGGAGTTAAGACTGTCTTTAAGGGTGGTGAGAATTCCCAGGTCGGGATTTTTAGCTACATCAATTTCCAATGCTGGGGTCGCTATCCGGTTGGTTTTACCGGTATTGGGATTCCAATAAGACAATTCGATTACCGGAACAGAAAAATGGCCCGGCTTCTCCAGCAGGTAGGTGATTGTTTGAGTACTTCTCCCGTTAACGTCACTTTCGTTGCGAGTATCTTTTAAGTCCGGAGTCTGGGGATAAATTCCGGCCCAGTTTACCTGGCCTTGTTTCGACAAATCCGGAATAAATTGGGGGAGGGTGCCGTTAGCATCTATTATTATAGTCCGTTTCAGAACGTCTCCGACTTTTAGTTCCTGACGATCGGGTTTCCAATGCTCTTTCAGTTGTACATTTTTGGCGACAAACCAGGCTTCTTTATTTTTTATTTCTTTGGGTATATCTTTTACAATATAATGTTGTTCCTGGGTGTGAATTACTACCTTCCGGCTTTGAGAACTCCCTTCGGGAGGGCTTTGTGCTGTGATTTCCAGAGAAGGGACAGTAAACTCTCCGGGTTTATAAGGAAATACAATATAGTAAAATTGTACCCCCGGATATTGTTTTCCTCCGACATTAAACATTCCGGGCTGTGTTCTGTCGAATGGAATAATAAAAGCGTTCGGAATTTGCAGATTAGTAAATTCTACCGGTTGCGTAAACCAGGTTTTTGTGTATACGGTAATATTGACACGAAAAGGCTGCTGTACGTAAACCGATTTACGGCTCAGATCGACCATGGCAGAGACCTGGGCGGAGACGGTGGCGATTGATCCTGAGAGGACTTCAAATCCCGTCAGGACTAAAATAAAAAGCGCTATTTTCAAACAAAACTTATTCATTCTGGAGTCTGTTTTTTTAACTTACCAATTTTCTTTTGTTTGTTTTACGTCCGGATAATTTTTATTCTTCTGAATTTCAAATCTCCGGTGCAGAAATTCTCCCGGATCGGCATTGGTTTTCTGCATCAGGATCTGAGTTTCAATGGGCATCTGATTCTCCATTTTAAAGTCCTTGGGAGGAAATTTCTGTTCTTTTCCCCGGTGAATGTTGCTTTCTGTTTCGTCTGTAATACGGTCGCCGCTGGTCGGAAGTTTTTTAACTTCTGTATCTGAAGAAAGCTGTTCGTCTTCACTCGTCGGTTTTCGCTCCTTCAACGATCCTTTTTCTGTTTTTTTCAGGATGGAGTCGACCGAACTGGTGTGAGGATGAAACCGCAAAACACTATCGGCCTGTTCTTGCAATAGTTGAGTCGCTTCGATGCTCCGGGTTACTTTCCCTTGCAGTTCCGGATTGCTCCGGGCGGCCTGTTGGAAGGAAACAATGGCTTCGTTGTAGTCTCCGAGCTTAGCCATAGCCAGGCCGTAATTGAATTTTCCGGTTGCAGTTGTGTCGTCTGCAAGTAGTTCTGCAGCAGACTGGTAATCGCCGGCTTTGAAATAAGCTGCCGATTTATGAGCATTGTCGGCAAACAGTTCTGCCGCTTTTTCATATTCCCCTTTCTCATACCAGAGCTCTCCCTGATAGTTTTTGGAATACCACCAATCCGGATGTTTCGAGTCGACCCCACAGGAAGTCAGTCCGAACGATAACAAAGGGAACAGCCAGCACCATTGGATCATCCAACCTTTGCGGAACCAGAGTAAGGCGATGATAATCGCCGGGATCAGTAATAACCAGCCCATATCGTCCCATTCTTTGGTGTCTAATTTACTATCCTTTTCAAATACCAGATGGCTGCTAATCCGGTCGACAATTTGTTCGACATCCGATTTATCCAGTGTAATGGTGGTGATATTTATTTTTTCGTTTTGCTGTAAATTGCTTAATGCTGCCGGGGATTGTTTGGATACGACTCCGGGATTTCCCGGAACCGGGGCTCCGTTGGGTGTCGAGAACAGCAATATTTCCAGCCTGTGGATGGAATTTCGTGCAAAATCGGATAGCTTGGAAGCATCTGAGTCATCGATAACATCGGTCATCAGCAGAATTGTGCTGGGAGCTTCCACGCGTGACATCAGTGTGTCGATGAGGTTCAGGGCTAATGTTATATCGGTTCCCTGCACCGGCATTTCCCAGTTGTCCAGGCTGCCGGCATGATGCTTCAGTAATTTATAGTCGCTGGTAAAGGGTAGTACGATATGAGGCGTCCCGGCATAAGCGATGAGTCCGGTACGTACACGGGGATTGAGATCGAGAAAATCGGAGATTTTCATTTTCGCACGTTCCAGTCGCGATGGCTGAATGTCTTCGGCCAGCATCGATTTAGAAAGGTCGAGCGCCATTAGAACCACCGCTGGAATTTTTTCTCCGGGAATATCCCGCTTTTTCCAGGTCGGACCGGCAAGGGCCAGGATCATACAGGTCAGGCCGATCAGCATAAAAATTAAGGGAAGCAACAGGGCTTTCGTGTTACCTTTACTGAACATATAAGGCCGCAAATGAGGAACAACGATATTTTGCCACTTTTTCTTCTCGCGGGTGTTCAACACTATAAAAACGACAATAATGATCAACGGGATGAAAAGCCACAGCATAGCCGGTCTCAGGAAATGGAATGCCTGAACATCGAAACCACTGATGATATCGTATAACTTTTTCATTTTATATTTCTTAACCGGGATGTGATTCCGTTAATAAAGAAAACCAGTAGCGCCAGTACAATGGTAACTCCTAAAGGATAGATATACAGTAATATGACTGGTTTATACGAGTCGTCCTCGTATATGATGGGTTGGAGCTTATTCAACTCAGCGTAGACCTGCTGCATCTCTTTGGGATTGTCTGCCCGGAAATATTTTCCTCCTGTTGTTTGGGCAATTTGGGTTAATAATGTTTCGTCGATGGCATATCCTCCACTGGCGGTATTTCCTATGCCCAGGGTATAAATGGTGATGCTGTCGCGTTTAGCAGCTTCCGCTGCATCTAAAGGAAGGATCTCTTTTCCTCCGTCGACTCCGTCAGTCATCAGGAGCATCACCCGTTGTTTGATGCTGTCTTCACGGAAAATTTTGATCCCGAAGCTGATTGCCTCCCCGATGCTGGTCATTTGTCCGGCCATCCCGACTTCCGTTTCATCCAGGAGCCAGTTAATAACTTCAAGATCTGTAGTTAACGGGGCCTGTAAATAAGCGTGAGTGGCAAACATTTCTAATCCGACCTGATCGCTTTTTCGCTCTTTCAGGAAATCCTTCATCAGAAATTTTACAGCATCCCAGCGGGTCACCTGTTTGCCATTCAAATTCCAATCCCGTTGGGCCATACTGAATGAGATGTCGGCGGCAACGAGAAAACTGCGTACCGTTTTTGTCTTTTTCTCCGGTTGACCTACAAGTTGAGGCGAGGATGCGGCGGCCAACAGTCCGATCCAGCAAAGAACAAGAGCCCCGGTGGAAAATATATTCTTTCGGGAAACCCAGGCGCTATTTTTCGGTTTTTTTCTGGTTATTTCGACTGCACGTTGAAAAAACGGAGCAAATAAACCCGAGCGTTTTTTATGCAATGGAGGTATCAGCCAGTAGACCAGAAGAGGTAATGGCAACAATAGAAATACCCATTTATGGGCAATCTCAAAATGCATATTATGTTCGATGAGTAACAACATGCCGATGTGTTTTTATCCACTGTTTTGTTTTACTTGTAAAATCGGTAGCTGCACGTTTATCCAATGATTCCTTGTCTGAATAAATCGATTCTACCGTAGTTGCGTCTTCATCCTTAAAAATATCGGATCGGGCCGTTTCGTTGAGAAAACGAAGCCAGTCGGCGCTCCTTAATCCGGCGCATTTTTCCCGGTCGTATTTTGTGACACAAATATCTTTCATTAGCCGGTTGGCAAAATAGACCAGTCCGGCGTATTCTTTTTTTTCGATCAGGTTGGTTTCCTGTTCCTGCAATTGTTTGATAGCAATCCTTCTATAACGATTTTTACGATAGTTCCTGACCAGCAGAACAACACCAACAATGAGCAACGCCAGGATGAGGCCGCCGACGAAATACCAACCGGGGGCGTCAGGAGTAAAAGGTACCTGTTCCGGTTCCATGAACTGTTCCAATATGGGCGTTTGATCATTCATTTTTTTACTTGTTCCTCCATGCGTTCCTTAATCTGTAATTCTACAGGATTTTCAGTGTTGATGATCGATACCGGAATATTGTAAGTACGGAATTCTTCTTTCAATGCCGCAAGTTTATGATTGTAATCGATTGTATATTTTGTTCCGGCTTTATCTTCCTGGTTATTCCACAGGAGCTGATGATTTCCATCGGTTAAAACCAGTTCTCCTTCCGGAAGTTCTTTGTCCATCGGGTCTTCGATGTGTATCAGGATCACATTGTTGTGCAAGGCCATGCTGCGGATATATTGCTTACTTTCCTTATCCAGTAACAGCGCATTGGTAATGATTCCTATAACATAATCGTGAGATGTCAGCGTCCGGGCCTGTCCGAGCATTTTATTCAGCAGGGAAAGGTTGTTTCCGGTATGATCCCGGGAAAGCAGGGCCTTGTTCCGGTCGACCGTGAGTTGCAGAAAATGTTCTACCAGAGTTTTACTCCTCTTCGGCGCCACATAGTCATGGCCTTCTTCATTAAAGATCAGACCTCCGAAACGATCTCCCCGCTTGATCGTATAAAATGCGGACAATGCGGCTACGTGTGCGGCTGAAACCGATTTTACATAACGCCTGGATCCGAAAAACATATGGGAACTCTGGTCCAATATGATAAATACCGGCCGTTCCTTTTCTTCATTGAATACCTTAGAGTAAGTCTCATTAGTTCGTGCAGTTACCCGCCAATCGATATTCCGGATATCATCTCCGGGAACATAGGTCCTGACTTCTTCAAAATCCAATCCTCTCCCCCTCATTTTTGCAGCATGACGGCCAACGAGAATGGAATAGATGGGCCTGTCCGGCAAAATTTTTCCGGATTGAACCATATATTCAAAACGCATCAAATCGTTCAGGTCAGTCGAGACTTCAATCGGATGGTGATTATTCATATCACTTCTACATTCTTCAGCAGCGTATCGATCACGGTATTCATATTGACCCGGTCGGCATTGGCTTCGTAGGACAGGATTATCCGGTGGCGCAGTACATCATGCACGATATACCGGGTGTCGTCGGGTGTGACGCTTTTCCGTCCGTTCAGCCAGGCCACCGTCCGGGAACATTTGTCGAGGGAGATCGTTCCCCGCGGACTAGCTCCGTAGCTGATCCACCGCTCCAGATCTTTGCTGTATTTTCCCGGGTTGCGGGTGGCCGAAACCAGGTCGACCATATATTTCACGGCGGCAGGGCTGACTTCGATCTGGTTGATTTCCTTTCTGGCGTCGAAGATTACCTGCTGATTGATGGGATCATGTTTAATTACATTTCCTTTGCTTTCATTCCGGACTAACTCCACAATTTTGATTTCTTCGTCGTCCTGGGGGTAATCGATTTCGATTTTCATCACGAACCGGTCGAGTTGAGCCTCGGGCAAAGGGTAAGTGCCTTCCTGCTCAATCGGATTCTGAGTTGCCAGTACCATAAATAGCGGATCCATCTTGTATGTTTTTCCCGCAATGGAGACCTGACGCTCCTCCATCGCTTCCAGCAATGCCGCCTGTACTTTGGCCGGAGCGCGGTTTATTTCGTCGGCCAATACTAAATTACTAAAGATCGGCCCCGGCTGAAATACAAATTTTTGCTCCGATTGAGGTTGATATACTTCTGTCCCGGTGATGTCTGAGGGCAGCAGGTCAGGCGTAAACTGAATACGGTTCAACTTGCAGTCCAGATTTGCAGATAAACTTTTAACAGCCCGGGTTTTGGCCAGTCCGGGCATGCCCTCCAGTAATACATTTCCATCGGTTAACAGGGCGATGATAATTTTGGATACGACATTTTCCTGTCCGATGATGCTTTCGCCCATATTTTTTTTCAGGGTGAGAATCTGTTCGAGAGTTGTCATAGTTTGAAAATTTTCTGAGAACAGTGAATTTTTATTATAAACAATGAAATAGTAAATTGGTTTTAAAGGGGCGCTTTCTCATATGTCTAATACTTTTTTTCGACTATCTTGCTGAGTCTTTAGTTTGTTATTTTTAGAATGTTGCAAATGTACGATTTTCATCGAAAAAAATGTGATTTTTTCAAAAAAAGAGAATTGGTGAATGCTTACAAGAAGTCATAATATCTCAAAATGTGGTAGTTTTTAAGAAATGATTATCTTTGTAGTTCTGTTTTTATAAAAAAAGTAAACCAGTGGCAAAAGGAATAGTCGAAACCCCTTTAATGAAGCAATATTTCGATATTAAATCGAAACATCCCGATGCGATATTACTGTTTCGTGTCGGAGATTTTTACGAAACCTTTTCTTCCGATGCTGTTACGACTTCCGAAATTCTTGGTATTACGCTTACACGGAGGGCAAATGGGGCGGCACAGTTTGTGGAATTAGCCGGATTTCCTCATCATGCGCTGGATACATACTTACCCAAGTTGGTTCGTGCCGGCAAGCGGGTCGCTATTTGCGATCAATTAGAAGATCCCAAGATGACTAAAAAGTTAGTCAAAAGGGGCATTACAGAATTGGTTACACCGGGAGTTTCTATTAATGATAATATATTAAATCATAAAGAAAATAATTTCCTTGCTGCGGTTCATTTCAATAAAAGTATTTGTGGTGTCGCATTTTTGGATATCTCGACCGGCGAATTTTTAACTGCGGAAGGATCTGTAAGTTATATAGATAAACTATTGAATAGCTTTTCTCCTAAAGAGGTGCTGATTGACCGGAGTAACCGGCGTCTGTTTGAAGAGGCTTTCGGGAACCGGATGCTGATTTTCGAGATGGAAGATTGGGCTTTCACCGAAGATTCGGCCCGGGAACGGCTGCTTAAGCAATTTGAAACCAAGAGTCTGAAAGGTTTTGGAGTCAACCATCTTACCAATGGGATTGTAGCGTCCGGAGCAATCCTGCATTACTTAGATCTGACGCAACATACTCAGATTGGACATATGACCACGCTTTCGCGGATAGAAGAAGACCGCTATGTGCGTTTGGATAAATTTACAATCAGGAGTCTGGAGCTTCTGGGAACCATGAATGAAGGGGGGAAATCGCTTTTGGATATCCTCGATCGTACCATAACTGCTATGGGAGCCCGGATGCTGAGACGTTGGATCGCTTTTCCACTGAAAGAAAAGAAACTGATCGAAGACCGGCAGGCCGTTATCGAGTATCTTTTCCGTGATCCTCCATTCAAGGATTTATTGGAGCAACAACTGGCTCTTATCGGAGATCTGGAACGGATTATTTCCAAAGTATCGGTCGGACGCGTTTCTCCCCGGGAAGTCGTTCAGTTGAAAGTGGCCCTGAATGCTATCGAGTCGCTGAAAGAAGCTTGCCTGGCGTCGGATGATCCCGGCTTGAAACAGATCGGGGATCAGCTCGATCTATGCCAGCATATCCGTGAAATAATCGAAAAAAACATCGAGCAGGATCCTCCGGCATTACTCAACAAAGGAAATGTGATCCGTAAAGGGGTAAATGAAGAATTAGACCAATTACGGGAGATCGCTTTTTCGGGTAAAGATTACCTGCTTCAGATTCAGCAACGGGAAAGCGAAAGGACGGAGATCCCGTCGTTGAAAGTTAGCTACAACAACGTATTCGGCTATTATATAGAAGTCAGGAATACGCACAAAGATAAAGTTCCTGCAGACTGGATCCGCAAACAGACCTTAGTCAATGCGGAGCGTTATATTACGGAAGAACTGAAGATATACGAAGAAAAAATTCTCGGAGCGGAAGATAAGATTTTATCGATCGAAACCCGGCTGTTCAATGACCTGGTCCTGGATTTAATGAACTACGTGGCTCCGATCCAGTCGGATGCCCATCTGGTTGCTCAGCTCGATTGTCTGCATTCGTTGTGTAAAATTGCTGAAAGAAACCGCTACATCCGGCCTGTGATCGATTCCGGAGATGTGATCGATATTAAAGGAGGAAGGCATCCGGTCATTGAAACACAGCTTCCCCCTGGAGAACCGTATATCGCAAACGATGTTTACCTCGATAACGAGAAACAGCAGATCGTAATTATCACCGGTCCGAATATGGCCGGTAAGTCGGCTTTGCTGAGGCAGACCGCTCTGATTACCCTGATGGCCCAACTCGGTTCGTTTGTACCTGCCGACTCGGCTAAAATCGGTATGGTCGATAAGATCTTTACCCGTGTGGGCGCCAGCGATAATATCTCGTTAGGAGAGTCAACTTTTATGGTTGAAATGAACGAAGCGGCCGACATCCTGAATAATTTGTCGCCCAAAAGCCTGGTGCTTTTCGATGAATTGGGCCGGGGAACCTCTACTTACGACGGAATTTCCATTGCCTGGGCTATTGTGGAGTACATTCATGAACATCCTAAAGCCTGTGCAAAAACCCTGTTTGCAACTCATTATCATGAGTTGAACGAAATGGCGAAATCATTCAAACGAATTAAAAATTACAATGTTTCGGTCAAGGAAGTCGGAAATAAAGTGGTTTTTCTCCGGAAATTGATTAAAGGAGGGAGTGAGCACAGTTTTGGGATTCATGTTGCAAAAATGGCGGGAATGCCGCAAAGTATCGTAAAACGTGCGGATGAAATATTGGAGCAGCTGGAGGAAGACAACCGTAAATCGGGTATTTCGAAACCCGTGAAAAAATTGTCGACTGAACGGGAAGGTTTCCAACTGAGCTTTTTCCAGTTGGATGATCCGGTACTTTCGCAGATCCGGGATGAGATCAATAATTTAGACGTAAATAACTTAACTCCGGTCGATGCATTGAATAAACTGAACGATATCAAGCGGATTGTAAAAGGAAAATGAATTATTGGTAAATACTAAATCTTCAAATATACCGGATGATTGCAAAGTTATATCGAAAAATATTCCCTCAAAAAGCCCGTGACGGCATCTATAATGCTTTTTTAGGCGACCTGCTTTTATTTTTAAGGAATTTTGATGAAAAAGTGAAATCCAAGTTTTATTGTATCTTTTTCCCTCTGGTTCCTAAAACGACAAAGAATAAATTATATGCTTTCATGGGTAAACATGGTATTACACATTATGTTTTTGAAGAATCTCTTGCCTATAAAGATTGGAATCCGTCCTGTAGTTTTGATCAGGACCGGAATCTGTATTTTGTTATCCATGATGGGAAAAAATTATATTTTCCCCGAACATATAAGAAGAATTATATTGAGTTACTCTATAAAAACTTAGTCATTGAGCAGGATCCGCATTCGCCGCACCTCTATGTGGAAAACCGGGAAGAATTAAGAGATAAGACTCTGCTTGACATTGGAGCTGCCGAAGGGATTTTTTCATTGGGGGTGATCGATATTGTAAAATGTGCATACCTTTTTGAATGTAATGAAGATTGGGTTCAGGCATTGCAGGCAACCTTCGAACCCTGGAAAGAAAAAATATTCATTATTCGTAAATACGTCAGTAATAAAGATGACGGAAACAATATAACTATCGATACGTTTTTGAAGGGTAAACCGTCCGGGAATCTCTTTCTAAAAATGGACATTGAAGGTTTTGAACAAGATGCATTGGCCGGGGCCAAAAATACATTGAAAACCGCTACTGCTATCTGCTGTTCTGTTTGTACTTACCACAAAGACGAAGATGCGGAAAAGATTCCGGAAATTTTGGAGCGAAATCATTTCCGGTGTGCGTTTTCGGCAGGTCATTTATATTATAACAAAAAATTCAGGAAAGCACTTGTCCGTGGACAAAAACTTTCATAGAGAAATCATTGAAATGGACCATTCATTAAAGGAGCGCACAGCAAAAGGATTATTCTGGGGAGGATTCAGCAGTCTTTTCCAACAGGTAATTCAATCAGTATTCGTAATCTTTATGGGTAGGATCTTATTCCCGGAAGACTACGGATTATTTGCTATCACTTCCGTTTTTGTCATATTGGCTAATGTGATCCAGGAAAGTGGTTTCTCCGTGGCATTGATCAATAAAAAAGATGTTTCAGAGAAAGATTATAGCTCTGTGTTCTGGATGAATCTCGGAATCGGGGTTTTCTTATACCTCCTCTTATTTTTTCTGGCTCCTGCAATTGCAGAATTTTACAAAAAACCAGCACTGGTGAATCTTTCGAGGGTGGTTTTTCTTTCCTTTGTTTTCAGCGCTCTGGGGATCGTTCAGAATGCTATTCTAATGAAAAAGATGGAAATGAAGAAGATCGCATTTGCTAATCTGCTATCGTTGTTCATTTCGAATGTGATCGGATTGGTACTGGCTCTTTGGGGATTTTCTTACTGGGCGGTTGCTTTTCAATTATTGAGCCTTTCTGCTTTTAAAACATTTATTTTATGGGCTGTCAATAAATGGAGACCCCGCTTCCTATTTGATTTCCAGTCGATAAAACAGATATTTCCATTTTCATCCAAACTCTTGTTAGCTTCCCTGTTTAACCAGTTGTCGTTAAATATGTATACCCTTTTATTAGGAAAGTATTATAATGACAAAGTCACAGGCGACTATTACCAGGGAAACAAGTGGTTTTCTATTCCTTATGGGCTGGTGCTGGGTATTTCCGGTTCGACCAGTCTGCCGGTTTTTGCGGAGGTCAATCAGGATCCGTCCCGGCAGGAATTGGTTTTCAGAAAAATGCTCCGGTTTACTTCGTTTATCTGTTTTCCATTGATATTGGGCTCTGCATTTGTTTCTAAAGAGCTTATAATTGTGCTGATGACAGACCGTTGGCTCAATTCCGTGCCAATTCTGCAGTTGCTTTGCATTACCGGTGCATTTCTTCCCATCACAGGGATCTATAATAATGTGCTGACTTCGTGCGGGCACTCGGGAATGATTTTGTTTCTGACTTTGCTCAATAGCATTTTAATGATTGTTGTTTTGCTTTTAACCGTACAGCTGGGTGTTTTGAAAATGATTATCTTCACCGGAGTCCTGTACCTTCTGAATCTGCTGATTACTGCATATATCACTAAAAGTAAACTGGGTTTGAAGCTCCGGTTTCTTTTCCTGGATGTTTTTCCTTTTTTGGGAATTTCATTGTTGGTGTTTGGTATCGTATATTTGATTGTATCCGGAGTCGAAAATCTCTACTGGTTGCTGTCGTTGAAGATATTTTTGTCTATCGTTCTTTATGTATTGATCATGAAGTTTTCCGGAGTGGTCGTGTTCCGGGAATCCTGGGATTTTATCCGGAGCAGAATAAAAATTGGAAAATGAAAAAACTGACTGTAGTTCCGATAGGAGGATTGGCAAACCGCATGTATGCAATAGCTTCCTTTGTTTCTTATTTCAGGGATAAAAAAGATTGGCAGGTCGAGTTTATCTGGGTAAAAGATCAAGGACTTAACTGCTCGTATGGTGATTTATTCGAGCCTTTGAAAGGCGAACGTATGAAGGTTCGGGAAGCGAATATTTTAGATCTGATGTTCCGGGATCGTCCCCGGAGAAGAAATTTCGGATGTCCCCGTTTTTTTCATCCCTTGCTTTTTGATAAGAGGATATATGAAGACGAATATATTCATATGCATGACAAGCCGGAACTTCAATTGTGTTTTTTTGAAGAGATCCAACGCTATAAAAAACCTTATGTGGTTGCCTGTATGCACCTGTATGAAGAAGACGGAATGTTCGATAGCCTGAAGCCGGTATCTTTTATGGAAAAAAAGATCGGGCGATTGTGTTCCTTGTTGAAACCCCACACAGTGGGGATTCACATTCGCAGAACCGATAATGTGGCATCGATCGAAGACAGTCCTTTGGATTTGTATATCCGGAGCATGCAACTGGAACTGGATAAAAATCCAGATGTTTGTTTTTATGTGGCGTCCGATTCGATGGAAGAAAAACACCGTCTGGTCGAGGCTTTCGGTGACAGGATTATTACTTCTTTCCAGGAGGTAACACGCAATACAAAAGAAGGAATACAGGACGGTATGGCCGAAATGTATACCCTGTCGCGGACGGAGAAGATCTATGGGTCGAAGTCCAGTACTTTCGTTCGTGTTGCAGGGAAGATCTTGGGAGCTCCTTTGGTTGTTTTCAACAGATCCGATGAATGAATTTTGCTAAATAATAAAGAATATTAAGTGGGAAAAGTACGGTCAATAGCATTTTATCTTCCTCAATTCCACCCGATTCCGGAAAATGACCGGTGGTGGGGTAAGGGGTTTACCGAGTGGACGAATGTCGGGAAAGCCCGACCACTATTCAAAGGGCATGACCAGCCTCGCGTTCCTGCCGATCTGGGGTATTACGACTTAAGGGTTCCCGAGGTACGGCAGGCTCAGGCTGATCTGGCAAGAGAATACGGTATTGAAGGATTCTGTTATTGGCATTACTGGTTTGGAGCAGGCCGCCGGTTACTGGAACGGCCGTTCAATGAAGTGCTGTCGTCGGGGAAACCCGATTTCCCATTTTGTCTGGGCTGGGCCAATCATAGCTGGAAGGGGATTTACAATGGGGTGAAGTCGGACGAATCGTTGATCGATCAGACTTATAACGGTCAGAAAGATTATGAACAGCATTTCTACGATGTTTTACCTGCTTTCCGGGATAAAAGATATATTACAGTTCATGGAAAACCGTTTTTTTTGATCTATTCTCCTAAGGAAATGCCTGATCCGAAGTTGTTTTTGGAATCCTGGAGGACTCTGGCCCAGAATAATGGCCTGCCGGGAATTCATTTTGTGGCCCATTCTTATTTTGAGGAAGAAATAGACGGGTTGATGGAACAGGGATACGATGCGGTGAATATTGTCCGGTTATTTGAATATCAGCGGAGTGGGATTTCTTTGTACCGGAAGATGATTAATAAAATAAAACGGGAAATTTTTGATATGGGATTTTACTGTGAATACAAAGATGCGATGAAATTCTTTTCCGGTAAAGTCGATTCATCGTCGGATGTGTATCCGACTATTATCCCGAACTGGGATCATACGCCCCGGACCGGAAAAAAAGGAACTTTGCTGAATAATTCTACTCCGGATCTGTTTAAGAAACACGTTCAAAGAGTGTTTCAGGATCTCAGTCATAAAAAAGAGGAAGACCGGATCGTCCTGATAAAATCCTGGAATGAATGGGCGGAGGGTAATTACCTGGAACCAGACCTGAAGTTTGGAAGAAAATACCTGGAAGCCTTGAAAGCGGCTACCGATGAACTAAAAATCTGATATTCCCGGATCATTTCAGATAAGATGTCATGAAAAAATTAGTTGTCTTTCACCGGGCCATCGCTCCTTACCGGATCGATTTTTTCAATTCATTGAATGAAGCATTCGATGCTTCGTTTTATTTTGAGTTCGGGGATGCTTTAGAGCAATCGTTCGATCAGCGGAAATTGAAGGCCCGATTGAATTTCGAGCCTCGCTATCTGGAGCCAGGTTTGCTGGGAATCAAGAATTTACGTTGGAGTATTCTGAGGATTCTCAAAAAAGAAAAACCTGCTATGGTTATTTGCTCCGAATATAATCTGATGAATATTCTGATTCTATTTTATAAGTTGTTTTTCGACAGGAGTCTGGCAATATATACCATTTGTGACGACAGTCTGGGAATGGCTGGGACGTATAGTTCCAAAAACCGGATTCTGAGAAAGATTGTTTTGACGTATTTTACCGGGATTATTATGAGCGACCGGCGGGCCTTAGAGTGGTATCGGGAAAAACTAGCTCCCGGTTTGAAATTACTTTATTTTCCGATTATTCAAAAAGATGAATATTTCAGAAACCGGCTTGAAGAATCGCTTCCATTAACGCTTGCATACGAACAGCAGTTGTCTTTACAACAAAAAACAGTACTTTTGTACGTAGGCCGGTTGGCTGAAGTGAAAAATTTACCTTTTTTATTATCGGTCTTTACCCGGTTAAAAGGTCAATATCCGGATCTGGCTTTGGTTTTAGTCGGAGACGGCCCTCAAAAAGAAGAATTGGTCCGGATAGTTGCCGGAAAAGAATTGACCGGCTCGGTATTTCTGACCGGAAAATGTGAAGATACCGAGCTTATGGCATGGTACAATCTGGGAGACCTGTTCATTCTACCGAGTGTTTACGAGCCATTTGGAGCTGTTGTAAACGAAGCGTTATTGGCCGGGTGCTATCTTTTTTGCTCATCGGTTGCAGGAGCGTCCTGTCTGATTGAAGAGCCGGTCAACGGAACGTTATTCGACCCGGCGAATGAGGAAGAATTATTTTCTGAATTGAGCCGGTATCTGGAGAATGCCCAAGCGAAAAAAGAACGGTCGGAGGTAAAGAAAAACAGAATGCTGACCAGTTATGATGAGATGTTCTCCCGGTTCATTGCCGGAATTCAATAATACCAGATGAAAGTAATTATTCTCAATACGGCGGAACAGATCGGTGGGGCAGCTATTGCTGCGAAACGGCTGATGAAAGCGCTGAACGGGAGTGGCGTTCAGACCCGGATGCTGGTCCGTGACCGGCAAACCGATGATCCGGATGTGGCCGGTATCAATACTTCCTGGCTTCGAAAAAAGTGGAATACTGTTCGTTTTATATGGGAGCGGCTGGTTATTTTTATCCATAACGGATTGAACCGTTCTGAACTTTTCCGGGTTTCCATTGCCAATACGGGGACTGATATCAGCAGGCATCCGCTGGTCAGAGAAGCTGATCTGATCCATTTACACTGGATCAATCAGGGCTTTCTCTCGATAAGCGACCTGGAGTCCCTGCTGAAGTTGGGTAAACCGGTAGTGTGGACTATGCACGATATGTGGCCGGTAACCGGAATCTGCCATCATGCACGGGAATGTTCCCACTATGAAGCTCAGTGCGGAAGCTGTTTTTATCTGAATTCTTCCAAAGGTTCAGATATCTCTCATCAGGTTTTCTTAAAGAAAAAAAAGGTTTACGAAGAGTCGCAGATGGCATTTGTCTGTTGCAGCCGGTGGCTGGGAGACCGGAGTCTCAAAGGCTCGTTGTTTATGGGAAAAACGGTCCGGGTCATTCCGAATCCGATTGATATGGATGTTTTCCGGAAAAAAGATAAAGCCGGATCGCGCAGGTTGTTGAATCTTCCTGTAGATAAACGATTGGTATTATTTGGTGCTTTGAATGTTACAGATCAACGGAAAGGGATCGATTACCTGATCGATGCTTTCGGGTATATGAAAGAAAAATATCCGGAACAATCCGGGAATATAGAGCTGGTCGTATTCGGACAGGTGAAATCCGAAATACGGAACCTGTTCGATTTGCCGATACATTCAATGGGTTATTTGAATGAAGAAGAAAAAATAGTCTCCTTGTACAGTGCGGTCGATCTGTTTGCTACGACTTCTTTGGAGGAGAATCTTCCGAATACGATCATGGAAACGATGGCCTGCGGGACTCCCTGCGTCGGCTTTAATACCGGAGGGATCCCCGAAATGATCGATCACCTGCAAAACGGGTATGTAGCGGAATATAAAAATGCAGTCGATTTTGCAGAGGGCATGATGACGGTATTGTCGGCGGATCACCTGGACCAATATGGGCGGAGCGCCCTGGAAAAAGTCCGGAAAACCTACTGTCAACCGGTAGTTGCCGGACAATACATCCGTTTATACGAATCCATGATAAAAAAATGAATCCAGTATTTTTCATCATCACCGTGACCTATAATGCCTCTCAATGGATCGAGCAGACCATCCGGAGCATCGGAGAACAGACTTATTCCGGGATCCGGCATATCATTATCGACGGAGGGTCTACCGACGGAACGGTCGAGATTATAAAGAAATATGAGGCGCAGTTGTATTATTGGATCAGCGAACCGGATAACGGGCTCTACGATGCAATGAATAAAGGATTGAAAGCTGCATCGGGAGATTATGTCTGGTTCATCAATGCCGGAGACAGGCTTCATGCCACCGATACGGTAGAAAAGTTGGTTGCCGGATTGCCGGGCAACTTGCCGGATGTCATTTACGGAGAGACCTGCATTATCGATGATCAGGGGCATTCTCTGGGACTTCGGAGGCTTTGCGCTCCGGAAAAACTAACATGGAAAAGCTTCCGGATGGGAATGTTGGTCTGCCATCAGTCGTTTGTAGTAAAAACAGATCTGGCTCCGGAGTATGCTCCGGCGCTCCGGTTGGTAGCTGATTATGATTGGTGCATCCGGTGTCTGAAGAAGGCAACATTGATTCACAATACCCGTTTGGTCCTTTCTGATTTCCTGGAAGCCGGAATGAGTACGGCGCAACGTAAAAAATCGTTGAAAGAACGGTACCGGGTCATGTGTAAGTATTATGGAACATTTTCGACCCGGTTATTACATCTCTGGTTTGCATTGCGTTTTTATTCGGCGAAATGGTTTTCCGGTAGAGTATAAATAAGTATATTTGTACCCAATAAATAATATAATTATGAATGTTAATATGAAAAAAGGGCTGTGGCATGCTCTTGCCATTGGTATTTTCTTCGCTCTTACATTGATCTACTTTGCACCCGGTATTTTTGAAGGAAAAGTAATCCAACAGGGAGATATTAAGAAGGCGACCGGAATGGCTGAGGAATTGAACGAATATTATAAAAATGAAGGCGGACGTTCGAAGTGGACCGGCTCCATGTTTTCCGGGATGCCTGCTTATCATATCCAGGTTTACGGTAACCCTCCCAATTATCTTAATTATTTGGAAAAACCTCTGATGTCGATTAACTATTTTGGCGGAAGTATTGTTTTAATCGGTCTGATTTGTTTCTATATACTGATGTGTGTGATGGGGGTCAACCGCTGGCTTGCCATTGCCGGATCCATCGCATTTGCATTCGGATCTTATAATATGATTATTATCATGGCCGGGCACGTTACCAAAGCCTATGTCATTGCTTACATGCCTCTGACGATTGCCGGGATGATTTTGCTGTTCAGGGAAAAATGGCTGTGGGGAGCGGTGCTGTTCATTTTGGGAGTCGCTTTCTCGGTGATGAACCAGCACCCGCAGATATCCTATTACTTAGCGATCTTTTGTGTTATTTTTTATCTGGGATATCTGTTTCTCCAGATAAAAAACAAACAATATTCCAGTTGGATAAAAACCGGTCTGATCATGCTCTTCGGGGCTGTATTAGCCGTGCTTCCCAATGCCGGAAGTTTGTATTCCAACATTGAAATGGGAAAAGAAAGTACGAGAGGACCCTCTGAACTGACCCCGGTAACTGCCGAAGATCAGGCGACTGCATCCGGAGGTCTCGACAAGGATTATGCTTTTGCGTGGAGTTATGGCCGAGGAGAGCTATTGACCCTACTGATTCCGAATGCCTACGGAGGGGAGTCCAATGGAGCGTTAGACAGTCAGTCGGCTTTTTATAAAGAATGGAAAAAATTGGGGCAGCAAACCCAGGGAAATGTGGTTTATGCTCCTACCTATTGGGGAGAGCAGCCTTTTACTTCGGGTCCGGTCTATTTCGGAGCTTTGGTATGCTTTCTGTTTGTTTTGGGTATGTTTCTGATCCGGAACCCGATCAAGTGGTGGATCGCCGGAGCTGCATTTTTCTTTATCCTGTTATCGTTGGGAAATAATCTGGACGCATTCAATACGTTCTTTTTCAATTACCTCCCGATGTACAACAAATTCCGGGTTCCTTCAATGGCGCTGGTTATTCCCGGGATGATCTTCCCGGTGATCGGTATCTGGGGAGTGAAAGAACTGTTCTCAAAAGAAATGGATCTGAAAAAAGCACAGAAAGGATTGATCTGGGCCTTGTCGATCACCGGAGGCCTCTGCCTGATTATCTGGTGGTTCCCAGGAATATTTTTAAATTTCCGTGCAGCGGCAGATGCTGGCTATGCTCAATGGCCGGAACAGCTTTATCATGCATTGATTCAGGACCGGAAATCGCTTGCTACTTCCGATGCGCTCCGTTCATTGGTATTTATAGTGCTTGGAGCCGGATTGATCTTCTATTTTCTGAAAGCAAAAAGTAATACAAGAAAGCCGGTCATAGTGGGAGTGGGGCTGATGTTGCTGATCCTGGTTGATTTATGGTCTGTCGGTAAGCGTTATCTGAATTACGACTCTTTTGCTAAAGAAACGATTGCACAAACATTTAAGAAATCGGTTGCCGATGAATTGATTTTACAGGACCAGCACCCGTCATATCGCGTCCTGAACTTAAACGACCCATTTCGGGAATCGACAACTTCCTATTATCATAAATCGATCGGAGGATACCATGCGGTGAAACTGCGCCGTTATCAGGAGTTGATCGATCACCGGTTGAGTCATGAAATTTATCAGACGATTATTCCCAGTCTGCAAAAAGCATCTTCAATGGAAGATCTGAGTGTGGTATTGTCCCAGTGCCATAGTCTGAATATGTTGAATGCCAAGTACATCGTTTACAGTCCCGAGCAACCGCCGATCGTGAATCCGTTTGCTTTTGGTAGCGCCTGGTTTGTCGATGGGTTCAAAGTGGTGGAAAATGCCGATCAGGAGATCGCGGCTCTGAACGAAATTAACCCGCTGACTACTGCTGTGGTGGATAAACGTTTTGCGGAGCAGGTGCAGGGACTTCAGATCGTTCCGGATTCATCAGCTACCATGGTGCTGGATGTTTATAAACCGGATCGGTTGGAGTATACCTCTAAAGCAGCATCAGAACAGTTGGCCGTCATGTCTGAAATATATTACGATCATGGGTGGAAAGCCTATATCGACGGTAAGCCGGCGCCTTACTTCCGGGTCGACTGGACACTCCGGGGAATGCGTATCCCGGCAGGTGAGCATAAAATAGAGTTCAAATTCGAACCTGATAAATACAACCAGGCTACCATGCTTGGCTCCATTAGTTCCGGAATAATCCTGCTGTTGTTATTGGCTGCGATTGGCTATTATTTCTGGAGTAAGAGCCGGAAATAATAATAGCGAGTAACAGAATCTCCCACAACCCACCGAAAAAAAGCCATAATTTATTAGGGGTTTTCTGGAGAGAATGGTGTTTTTACTACCCTTAGTTTTCCTGACTTCGTCGCATCAAAATGTGTTTATTTTTAACATCCTGATAATTAATTATTTATGTTTCTGTGCCACCCGTTTTTGGGTGGCGCGGAGCAAAAATAATGGTTTATCATGTATGTAAGGAAGAAGAAAAATAAGTCAGGCAGTATCAGTGTGGTTGTAGTTGACAAGAGCAGAGGTCGGTATGTTGAGATAAAAACTATTGGTGTCAGTTCCGAGGAAACAGAGATGGTGAATTTGGTTAGGCAAGGTCGTGATTGGATTCGTAAATAAGAATCACAACTTCAGCCAGCCCTTGATTTGTTTGACGAAGAAAACCAACAGAGAATGGGGGAAGTTGCAGAAGCGGAACAAGTTCTCTCTCAAGTGAGCAATATCCTGATCAATGGAACGGAGTTGATATTGGGTCGCGTATTTGATCGTATTGGCTTCAGAATGAACTGATGAAAGCCTGCTTGAAATCATAACGGAAGGTAAGTTAACAGTAGCTGAAAATCTTTTATCAAAATTAAAGTTCACAATAGAAGAAATTGTATTCAAATCCGGCTTCACAAACCGGACAAGTTTCTATCGGGCCTTTTTAAAAAGATATGGCTGCCATCCTACAAAATACAGAGAAAACGGTAATAGTTGAAATGAAAAATATCATCAAATGGAAAAAATACAGAGAGAAGACATTCACATCATTGGCAGGTATAGCGATCTGACAGAAAAAGGGATTGATAAAGCCTTGAAAGAAAATGTGTACAACGGCAAAGAATCGTGGCAAAAATTCTTTCAATTGCTTTTTATCAGTCTTGGTGCTGGGTTTACGTTGTCGGGGATTATTTTTTTCTTTGCCTACAATTGGGTGGACCTGCACAAGTTTATAAAAATCGGAATAGCTGAAGGATTGCTTATTCTGGCGACAATGATGGCGTTACGTCCTAAAATAAACATTACCATCAGGAACATCATTCTTACAGGAGCATCTGTTTTGGTGGGTGTTTTGTTTGCAGTATATGGACAAATTTACCAGACAGGAGCTAATGCATACGACTTTTTTCTCGGTTGGACTGTTTTCGTGACACTTTGGGTTGCCATCTCCAATTTTGCACCTTTGTGGTTGCTTTACATCGTTTTAATTAACACAACGTTTATTTTGTATTCACAACAAGTTGCAAAAGATTGGTCGGAAATTTCTATTATCACCTCACTTTTTATTTTCAATACAATTGCATTAATATCTGCGATCGTATTTTCCAAATACAAAAAAGAGACCCATATTCCCAACTGGTTTTTAAATACGGTGGCATTGTCTTGCATCGTTTATGCCACAAATGGAATTGTTTTTGGAATTTTTGATCGATATGAAAGCACTTTTATCGTATTGTTATTAATTACTTCCGCAACGTTTGCATTGGGTATTTGGTACGGACTGAAAACAAAAAGCGGATTTTATCTTGCAGCCATACCATTCAGTTTGATTGTTATTGTGTCAGCCTTGTTGTTTAAGGTATCAACAGAATTAGTAATGTTCTTATTCGTAAGCATATTTGTTGTTGCCAGCATTACTTTAATTATAAAAAAACTAATTGAATTTCAAAAAAAGTGGAAAGATGAGCAATAAAGAAAACATTCAGGAAATATTAGACTATCTTCAAACAACTGAAGAGAAGCCATTGAATTTTGATCATGAAGCCATTGTTACGGCCTATCAAAAAAATAACGAAACGCAGTCTTTAGCGATAAAAATCTTATCCGTTTTTGGCGGAATACTGGCAAGCCTTGCGTTTCTGGGGTTTCTTTTCATTGCAGGATTATACGATTCTGAAGCAGGATTGTTGATTTTTGGAATCATTTTTATTACAAGTGCAATGCTGACAAGTCGGATGCACGATAAAAAAATCATTCTCGGTACCATCATTGTTTCGTTCTTTATTATTGGTTTTTTGTTGCTCGACTTTGCTTTTGTTACGATGGATATGGATGAAAATATAATCTGTATTTTATTCATCATCATTGCTTTTTTATCAATCGTTATTGCTCAAAACTACATTTTATCTTTTATTTCCGTGCTGATCATAAACAGCAGCATTCTGAGTATAATTTTATTGAATGGCAGGTATGACTTAATTCATATTTATATCGCCTCATTGGTTACGATTATCACCTATTTTTTCTTTAATGAGGCTAAAATAATTAAAATAAACGGTTTTTTGTCAAAAATTTACGATTCGATTAGAATCGGCTTGGTTTTTTCTTTCTTGGCTGGATTGGTACTTGTCGGGAAAAAAGGATTATTACCGGTATCAACCGACTACATTTGGCTTTCTTCCATTGCTACAATTTCTGCGGTTATTTATTTGTTATCCAATTTATTTGAAATTCTAAACATCAATAAAATACAGCACAAGGCCGGGATTTATATTATCGCTGTTCTTGCCTTATTACCAACGGCATTTTCGCCTGCAATATCGGGAGCAATTTTACTCATTTTGTTGAGTTTTTATGTTAATTATAAAACCGGATTGGTTTTGGGCATAGTTGCTTTTATCTATTTTATAGCCCAATATTACTACGACTTGAATTTAACGCTCTTGACGAAATCCATACTTTTGTTTTCATCGGGAATTTTTTTTATTGCACTATATTTGTTTACCCATAAAAAATTGACAACCAATGAAAAAATATAAATGCTTGATTATCGTATTAAACCTCGTTCTTTTGCTGGTTTATTTCAACTATTCCATCATAGAAAAGGAAGAATTGTTGAAAGGCGGGCAATTGGTTTTATTGGAGCTTGCCCCTGTTGATCCCCGTTCGTTAATGCAAGGCGATTATATGGCTCTGCGGTATAAAATTTCGGAAAATATGGATTACAACACGATACCCAAGCGTGGATATTGTGTGGTTCGGATCGATGCCCTCGGCATTGCAGAAAAGGCGAGGTTTCAAAAAGACATCACGCCTTTGAATGGGGGTGAATTGCTTATAAAATACAATTTATCCGACAGGTGGAATATTAATATTGGAGCCGAGTCTTTCTTTTTTCAAGAAGGACACGCAAAGAAATATGAACAGGCAAAATATGGTGGAATAAAAACAGATAAAAACGGAAATAGTCTGTTAATTGGGCTTTATGACGAACAAAGGAGGAAGATTGAATAAAAGAATTACGGTTAATATCTTTTCTGGCATCACTAAAATTATATCATGTTTTTATATTGAACAGCTTTCTCCATTTTAGCTTATTTTTGATGAAACAAAGTTACTTATAGTATGCAAAATGATCTACATACTAAAGTTAGCATTTGAAATATTCTTCAGTCAATAAAGAATGATTGAGTTTGATGTTTTTTATCGATTTTTATTGTATGTTTGTTTTATACGTTAATTTGAGATAATGTGTAACTCATTCATACTTGTTGATAATAATATAATCGAATTTATAAACACATATAATTAGTCATTATGGCAACAATTTTCAGATCTAACCAGAGAGAATTTAAAGAAGAGCCCAATAAAATAGACCCGTACAGATTGTTCTCTGATGTTTCCATTAAGGAAAAAATGGTGAAACCGGAGAATTTAAACTTTGATTTGCGGCAATTGAATCCGGAGCAATATTCTGCACCTTACCATTTTCACAATTATGCAGAAGAATTATTCCTGATTATTTCTGGCTCGGCAACCTTGAGGACGCCAGCCGGAATGAAAGTTGTTAATCGTGGCGACTTGATATTTTTTGAAAAAGGCGAGACAGGTGCACACCAACTGTATAATCACACGATGGAGCCTTGTATTTATCTGGATGTGAGAACTTTCATCGGATATGATGTCTGTGAATATCCGGACTCGAATAAAATGTTTCTTGTCCCGTCTTATGAAATATTTGACAAAAAGGCCAAGATGGACTATTTCGATGGTGAGGAAAACGTAAAAGAGAAATGGGAAGAAATCGCGAAGAATGAAGAATAGCAATAGTTGGTAAGATCAAAGTTTTTTCCCGGGAAGAATATACTGGTAAAAATCGTCCATGTAGCTTTTTCCGATCGGAATATGTTCTGAGCCGATGACAATTACATTTCGTTCAATACTGTTAATTTTGTCCAGGGCCACGACATAAGATTTATGTACTCGCCGGAAATTATCAGAAGGCAGTTGTTGCTCTATTTGTGCAAACGATTGAAGAGTCATGATTTTCGAGGTCAGAGTCACTATCCGTAAGTAAGCGCCCATCCCTTCAATATACAGGATATCCTGAAAGTTGATTTTTTCCATCCGGTATTCTGTTTTGACAAATAGATAGGTTTTGGTATGCACAACAGACAATTCTGATTGTATTTTATCGATCGCTTTTAGAAAACGTTCGAAAGAATATGGTTTTAATAAATAATCGGAGACATTATATTCGAAGCCGTTAATGGCATACTGACTATAGGCTGAAACGATAATGATTTTCGGATGGGTTTGGAGTGATTCCAGCAACTGTAATCCGTTGAAATGTTCCATCTGTATATCTAAAAAGACCAAATCGACCGGATTCGATTGCATAAAAATGATAGCATCCAATCCATTGTCAAACGATTGTAAGAGATTCAGCAAAGGAATCCGGAGGATAAAATCCTCCAGTTTCTTAACGGCTAAGGGGGCATCTTCTACAATAATACAATTAATCATTGAACTGAATTATTAGCGATACGCAAAATAAATCATTTTTTTGTTGAATCTCTAATTTATGATTATCAGGATATAAAATATTTAATCTCCGTTTTACGGTTTCTAATCCAATACCGCTGGATGCATCTTTCGAAATCGCTTCTTTTCCAGCATAGTTGACCGATTCGAAATATACAGTGTTCAATTCTATCCGGATGACGATGCGGATAGCATATCTGGTTTCTTTATTGGTACCATGCTTAAAAGCATTTTCAATGAATGGAATGAACAACATCGGGGCAATCAGCTTATTTTCAGGATTTCCGTTTATACTATATTTTACTAATTCCGGGTTCACATACTGTAATTTCTGTAGTTCCAAGTAATTTTCGATGTAATCCAGTTCTTTCTGTAACGGGACTTTTCCTGTGTTGGTTTCGTAAATCATGTACCGCATCATATCGGATAATTCGATGATGGAGGAAGAAGCCTGGTCGGGATTCCTTTTGACCAGGCTGTCGATATTGTTCAGCGTATTAAACAGAAAATGCGGATTGATTTGATTTTTCAGTAATGATAGTTCACTCTGAAGGTTTTGCTTTTCTAATTCTTTTGTTCGCTTTTCCTTGTTAAGCCAGTCGAATCCGAGATAAAGTACAATGGCAAACCAGGAATCGATAAAGACAATCAGAAATGAATAAATTGGATATATCAATCGGTCGTTTTCTCCCCCCATTGAATCGATCATGCGTGGAATCCCGATCAATGAAGGTAGAATAAATGCTAATCCATACAATAATACAAACCAAATAACATGCTTTCTATTTTTAATACATAGAGCTGTTAAGAGAAAGGAAACAACAAACACAATCAGGCTAAATCCTTTCAGAATAACACTGTAATATGCAAAATTTAAATACGAAAACAGACAAACGATCCGTATAGACAATAATTCTGCGATCGTGCCGAGGCTGAAAAGAATACCTGCAATTCCCAGACAAAACCAGATGTTCAGATTTTTATTCATGGTGTGATCTTTTATTTATTAAACTTACAACAAAAAACGTAATTTTAGTTGAGTTTTAAGAAATAAAATGAACGAACGGATGAATTTTATGAACCAAATAATCTAAAGGTACTGTAGTTAATCAGGATTTACCGGGAAAGTCCTAATTGTCTCTTTTCATCGGTACTGCCTTGAACCATGTCGCTGTCCTCCACAACCATTCGACCGGTCCGTAATAATACCGTTTCATCCACCAGTTGCTGAAAAATAGTTGTATGGTGTAAATAGTCAATCCCACAAAAAGGCATTGCAGGAAACTCAATTCAACCGCCAGGTTCAGTCCAAAGCCATAAAACAAGGGTACTCCGATAAATCCCTGTGTCATATAATTCGTTACGCTCATCCGGCCAACCGGAGCTAACCTATCCATTCCTTTACTGGCGTTGGTCCGGTAATATAAAAGCATAAAGCCGCTCACATACATCACCATCATACCCAGATTAGCGTAGGCTTTGAATAAGGTAATTCCGGAACGAAGGGCAAAGCCTTCCACCCCCCAATAAGGAAGCAGAATAACGATAACATAAAATACGGCAAAAAAAGCAATACTATAAGGCAGTACCTTGCGACTATACTTCACGATTTTTTCTTCGCTTTTGTGTATTTTATAACGACCGATCAGCATACCGGCTATAAACAGCCCGATTAATTGCGGATAACGCGCGTTGTTAAACACCCACAACAATTTGGCAAATTGTCCTTTCCAGGAATTGAACCGTATGACATCCCAGAAAGAACCATGAATAAATAACTGTGCACATTCTTCATACAATTCGTCCATGTAGGCAACCAATGAAGTGGGCTCGTTCGGGGCGCTTCCGCTCAGTGCAGACGCAAATGTGTAAATATCCGGTAGTTGAAGAAACAATAGAGCCGCCAGTGGAATCAACCATTTCGTCGGCGCTTTGAACAGTGGAATCAGTACCACTCCTAATATAGCATATACAACGAAGAACTCACCCATGTAAATCAGTCCGTTGAGATAACCTAATACGAGTAAAATCGTTAACCGCCAAAGAAATCTCCACCTGAAATCGACACCCTTATCTGCCTGGGAATCCATTTGCATGAAGAAGCTAAGTCCGAAAAGCAACGAAAAAATGGCGTAGGCTTTTCCTGCAAAAAGGAAAGCGACCATTTCGTAAACAAAGGTATCTACTTTTTGCCAGAAAGGAGAAGCCAACTCCGGGACAATCATTAAATCAAAATGCTCCATGCAATGAAACATAAGAATGCCAAATAACGCAAATCCCCTGAGAGCATCAATCGAATTAATGCGTTTTTTTGGTGCAAGATTTTTTTCTTTCATATTTATTTTTTGAAATTAATTAGGTTGCAAAGTAAGTGTCTTATAGGGAATAAGAGTGTTAATTATCTTTCAAAAACTATCAAAAATCTTACATCCTCCAAAATAAAACGGGTTTTATTATGATTCAGCAGGTATTGTCCGGCAATAGAATACTAAACCGAGACCTGAATTTACCTGACGAAATTTAACTTGTTGTTGATAACTTTTTCGGCCGGAGCCTGTTCTTTATACGAGCAATTTTTGTAACTTTACAAAATTAATTGAAAGAGACCTTTTCGATGCCCGATACACAAAATAATATCATACACCCTTTTGTACATCTTCATGTTCACTCGCATTATTCATTGCTGGATGGTATGTCGACTGTGCCGGGATTGGTGAATAAAGCTGTTCGGGACGGAATGAAAGCAGTGGCTCTGACCGATCATGGAAATATGTTCGGCACCAAAGAATTTATAGATTATGTAGCCAAAATAAATAAGGACCGGGAAGCAGGGGAGAAATTCAAACCGATCATTGGAGTGGAAGCCTACTGCGCCCGCCGCACGCTGCATGATAAGTCGGAAAAAGACGATGGGAGCGGGTGGCACTTGCTGCTGCTGGCAAAAAATAAAACCGGTTACCGGAACCTGTGCAAACTCGTTTCTGTTTCCTGGGTAGACGGTTATTATTACCGTCCGCGTATAGATAAAACACTGCTCGAAAAACACAGTGAAGGGCTGATTGTCTGCTCAGCCTGTCTTGGTGGAGAAATTCCCCGGAAAATCGCCACGGGAAATATTTCCGGAGCGGAGGAAGCTATCAGGTGGTTTAAAAATATCTTCGGGGACGATTATTACCTCGAGATGCAAAGGCATAAAACGGACAAGCCGGGAGGAGACCGGAGTACATACGAAAAGCAGGTGGAAGTAAACCAGGTAATCCTTGATCTGGCGCGTAAGACCGGGACAAAGGTCGTTGCTACCAACGACGTCCATTTCATTGAGGAAGACCATGCCGAAGGACACGACCGGCTGATCTGCCTGAGTACCGGTAAAGACCTCAACGACCTGAACCGGATGCATTATACCAAGCAGGAATGGTTCAAAACGCAGGGAGAGATGAATGCCATCTTTTCCGACCTGCCGGAAGTATTGACCAATACGGTAGAAATAGCGGATAAAGTAGAGATATACAGCATCGACTCCGAGCCTTTGATGCCTCAGTTCCCGATTCCTGAAACGTTCGGAACGGAAAGTAGTTTCCGGGAACGGTTTCCGGAAGACCGGTTGCGTGAAGAATTCAATAGAGAAGACCCTTCCCGTTTTGACCGGCTCGGAGGATATGACAAGGTGATCCGGATCAAGTTGGAGGCCGATTACCTGCGTGAACTGACTCTGGCTAAAGCGAAAGATCGCTATGGAGACCGGCTTCCCGGAGAGGTTCTGGAACGAATTGAGTTCGAACTGGAAACCATGAAGACGATGGGTTTTCCGGGTTATTTTCTTATTGTACAGGATTTTATACAGGCAGCCCGGGATATGGGAGTGGCAGTAGGCCCGGGACGCGGATCGGCAGCCGGATCGGCAGTGGCCTATTGTCTGGGTGTTACGGATATAGATCCGTTGAAATATGACTTACTGTTCGAGCGTTTTCTCAATCCCGACCGGATTTCGATGCCCGATATCGACATCGATTTCGATGATGACGGACGGGGGGACGTCCTTCGCTGGGTAAAAGAAAAGTATGGTAAGGAAAAGGTGGCTCACATCATTACCTACGGGACTATGGCGACTAAATCGTCGATCAAAGATGTCGCACGGGTACAGGGTTTGCCATTGCCGATGGCCGATTATCTGACGAAGCTGATTCCCGATCGCCTGCCCGAAGATAAAGCAACCGGCAAGATGCCGAAGATCAATATCGCCAATTGTCTGCACTATGTTCCCGAGTTAAAGGAGGCCCGGAATTCTTCGGATAAGAACCTTTCCGATACCCTGAGATATGCCGAAATGCTGGAAGGCACTGTACGGCAAACGGGAGTGCACGCCTGCGGCGTTATTATCGGGGCCGACGATCTGACAAACTATGTTCCGCTCAGCATCGCCAAAGAGAAGGGTAGTGATGAGGATATTTTAGTCACACAATATGAAGGTTCGGTTATTGAATCGATCGGGTTGATAAAAATGGATTTCCTTGGGCTTAAAACCCTGTCTATCATAAAAGAAGCGCTCTCCAATATTAAAAAATCGAAAGGAATTGATATCGACATATCCCGAATTCCGATTGATGACGAGATTACTTATGAACTCTATAGTAAAGGCCAGACTGTCGGGACGTTCCAGTTCGAGTCGGCCGGAATGCAGAAATACCTGCGGGAATTGAAGCCGACCCAATTTGAGGACCTGATCGCGATGAATGCGCTTTACCGTCCGGGGCCCATGGCTTATATCCCGGATTTTGTCGACCGGAAACACGGACGTAAGGAAATCACTTACGATTTTCCCGAAATGGAAAGCCGGTTGAAAGATACTTACGGGATTACCGTTTATCAGGAGCAGGTGATGCTTCTGAGCCGGGATCTGGCCGGGTTTACCCGAGGTCAGTCGGACGAGCTCCGGAAGGCCATGGGTAAAAAAATGGTCGATAAAATGGAGGCTCTGAAGGTTAAATTCCTGGAAGGAGCTGAGAAAAAAGGATTCAGTCCCCGGTCAAAACTTGAAAAAATCTGGGCGGATTGGGCGGAATTCGCCAAATATGCATTCAATAAATCGCATGCAACCTGTTATTCCTGGGTATCTTACCAGACTGCTTACCTGAAAGCGCATTATCCGGCCGAATTTATGGCGGCCAACTTAACGCGTAATAAGGATGATATCGGTGAAATCACCAAGTTCATGGACGAATGCCGCAGTATGGGCATTAAGGTGAAAGGTCCGGATGTGAATGAGTCAGAACTCAATTTTACCGTAAACAAGAACGGGCATATCCTGTTCGGTATGGGAGGTATTAAAGGTGTAGGGGGTGGCGCCGTGGAAAACATCATCAAAGAGCGTGAAACCAACGGCGAATTCAAAGGAATCTTTGATTTTGTAGAGCGGATTAATCTTACTGCCTGTAATAAGAAAAGCATTGAGGCGCTTTGTTTGGCAGGGGCTTTCGACCAGTTTCCGGAAGCAAAAAGGGAACAGTATTTTGCTCTGAACAGCAAGGGAGAGCCTTTTATAGAAAGTCTGATCCGGTATGGAAATAAATATCAGATAGATAAGCAAACCAGTCAGAACTCCCTGTTCGGCGGCTTTGGCGAAGGGATGGAAATTGCAAAACCGGAAATTCCGGCATGTGAAAAATGGAGTGATCTGGAACGTCTGAATAAAGAGCGGGAACTGGTCGGCATTTACCTTTCATCGCATCCGCTTGATGAATATTATATTATTCTGAATCATGTATGTAACCTCAGAATGAAAGAGTTGGCAGAAGATAAGGAGGCTCTGAAAGGAAGAGAAGTCAGCATGGCCGGGATTGTTACAGGTTATCGTGAAGGAACAACGAAAAATGGAAAGCCTTATGGGATTCTGAAAATAGAAGATTATTCAGGAAATGCTGAGATTCCATTATTTGGGAACGATTATTTTGAATTCAGCAAATATTGCCGTCCCAATACATTCCTTTTTATCCGGGGAGTATTTCAGGGACGACAGTACAATGAGAACATCATAGAATTGAAAATCAAATCGATGGCTCCTCTGAGTGAGACTAAGGACGCCCTCATCGAAAAGATAACCATTTCTTTGAAATTAATGGATATCCGGGAGGACACTGTTGCCGAGTTATCGTCGCTGATCAAGAACAATCCGGGGAATACATCGTTATATTTTAAGATAGAAGATGGAGACAAACAGTTGTATGTATCTCTTTTCGCAGAAGGAGAGCGGTTTTCTGTAAGTCGCAATTTGGTAAGGTATTTGGAGGATAACTCAATATCATTCAGATGCAATTGAATATAAAAAAACAGAAATAACTATTAATTACTTAAAGAAAAATAAAAATTATGGCAATGGAAATTTCAGATGCTAATTTTCAGGAATTAGTAAGTGGCGATAAGCCTGTGGTAGTCGACTTTTGGGCAGAATGGTGCGGTCCGTGCAGAATGATCACGCCGATTATTGAGGAACTGGCTGCAGAATACGAAGGGAGAGCCATTATCGGGAAGGTAAATGTAGACGAGAACGATGAAATAACCGGTCAGTTCGGAATCCGGAATATTCCGACTATTCTTTATTTCAAAAATGGAGAAGTGGTCGATAAATTTGTTGGAGCCGCCCAGAAAAGTGTACTTGAGGAGAAACTGAAAGCGTTACTTTAACAACTTTAACAATCGAAAATAACCGGCATCGGATGATTTGACAACTGTTTATGCAAATAAAGGTTGCGGATTATCCGATGTTGATTGTTTTTACCAGGTCCACAGCCTGCTTGATCCGGTTGGCCATGCCGATGCCATCCAGAGCATTTCCTTTAATCAGGATGCCAGAATAGATCTTTTCGAATTCGGTAATTGCCTCCAGTCGCTCTCCGGTATTTTTTTCGTATTGGGGAATAGCATATGGATGCCTCGAAATCCGGATTATATCTGCTTTTAATGCCGGGTTACCATAAATACTCTTCAATTCCTGTACGACTATCTCTTCCAATTGATTATCAGATAATCCGATCATCTCCGGATGCCGGATACCTCCCAGGAATACCGATAAAAGGACTCTATTTTCCGGACAACGGTTTTGAAAACAGACTGAAGGGTATAATACTCCCAGGATTTTCCGTTGTTCTTTAGAGGGAAGTAAAATGCCGAATGCCCGAAAATATTCGCTGTCGACGGCATCTGTAGAAACAGATACTGCCATCTGCACTACCGGAGCATAGCGCAAATTGTTAATCCGGGATATCAATTCTTGCCGGGCAAAGGAAAATAATTCCGGCAAAGCGTGGGCTCCTGTTGTGGTGACGATTCGTTTGGCAACGATTTTCCCTCCCGGGATTTCTATTTCGCAATCGTTTTTTTCCGCTTTGAGTATCCTGATACTGGTATTCAGGAGCATATTCTCTTCTCCGATAGCGTTGGATAATGCTTTGATCAGAATATCCATTCCTCCTTCGACAGAAAATACCCCTTTCGTTACTTTTTTTTCCTGTTCGGATTTCGGTTCTTTTGCCTTGGCGATGGCTCCCCGGATAAAACTGCCGTAGTTTTGTTCCAGGTTATACAGCTTGGGCATAGCGTACCGGGTAGCCAGCATATCGGGATCGCCGGCGTAGATTCCGGAAACAAATGGATCTACAGCGTATTCGAGGTAAGATTTTCCCAAACGGCGGCAGGTAAGGTCTGCAAGCGACTCATCAGGATTTTCTCCCTTTTTCCGGAAAGGCTCCAATAAAATTCCAAATTTATCTTTCCATGAAAAAAGAGCTGTTGTGAGTCCGGAAACGAGTCCCGACGGCAGATCCTGGATCCGGCCTCCTTTCAGGATCAAACGCCGTTCTGCATTCGGGTTGGCGGTTTCTAACCGGCAATTTTCGTTCAGGTCTTCGAATAGCTCGACTGTTTCCACATTCGACAAGGAGCCGGTATTCGGACCTGTTTCGAAAATATAACCCTTTTCCCGGATGGTTTGGATGCATCCTCCCCAACGGTCTGCTTTTTCTACAACCAATACATTGTTTCCGGCTTTCTTCAGGTAATAGGTCGCAGTCAGTCCGGTTAAGCCTCCTCCAACAATTACAATATCTTTTTCTATTCTCATTTTTTTCTGTCGATCGTTCTTATCTGTTGCATAAATCCTTAAAATCACAATACTCACATTTGGAGAGGACGGAAGTTTGAGAGAATGGTATTTCCTGCTCGAACAATTCTGCCATTTTCTGAGAAAAGACTTCTTCAAAAGCCGGATTCAACTCCTTGAAATCGGAAATATCCTTTTTCTCCCAGGCGATTACCGGCGAGTAATTTTCTTTTCCGGCTTCCTGCAAATAAAATAATGAAGGAATAACCGGTCGTTTTTCCCCATTTTTCAGGAAAACAGAAGCATAGGTGAATGTCTGGAAAATATGTGAGGCCCTGGTTTCCTTTGTTGTAACCAGATCTTTCATCTCTTTAAACGTTTTAGACCGCCCGCTTGTTTTGTAATCGACGATGTACAGCGAGCCGTCTTTTTCATCGATCCGGTCGATAATTCCTCCTACTTTCAGGATGGCTCCGTTTTTCAGTTCAAATCCTGCAGAGGTGCGGTACTCCAGACCGGTGATGAAAAAAGGAGTGCGTTCCCGGTCCACTTCAATCAATCGTTGCAGCATGCGGCGTACCACCCGGAAGTTAATCAGTTGCTCTCCATTGTACTGTTTCAGGTCGACTTCCCGGCCTTTGAAGTATTCGGACGAGAAAGCATGGTTGACTAACAGGTCGAGTTGAAATGTATTTTCGGTAAAAAAGTCCAGATCCTCCTTCCGGACAATAAAGGGAGAAAATATCTTCTGGTCTCCGATCCGGCCGATCCGGCGATAAAGTAATTCGGCCGCTTTATGGAAGATGGTTCCGAACCGGGCGCCATCGAGCTCGTCGGTCAGTTCGTCTGCTGCCCGCAACTCTTCGATATATTGAAAGTAGAAACGAAGCGAACAGTCGATCAGGACGTTGAGGGCAGAAGGCGATAGGGTGTATGCTTCCGGATTGGCAGACCAATCGTATTTATTCCGGATTTTCTGCACCAAAGCGGCTGTTTTCTCGATTATTACCGGCTGTACCTGAACTGGTTTGACCGGATTCTGTATGGATAATCGTTTGATATTCAAATTTGTATCTATCAGCAATTGCAGGATAAAACGGCTCATTTCCGCCTTTCCGGTTTGAATTTTATCCGTGTTGTAAACTAAAGTAACCTTTTTTGCCCGTTGGATCAGCCGGTAGAAATAATATGCGTATACTGAGTCCTGATGATCTGACGTACTCAGGTTAAAATATCTGCGCAGGAATTGTGGAATGAATGTGTTATCGTTGGAAGCGCCCGGCATAAACCCTTCATTGACGCTCAGCAGGAGCACATGGTCGAAATCGAGGAGTCGGGTTTCCAGCACTCCCATCACCTGAAGTCCTTTGACGGGTTCTCCATGAAAAGGAACCTGAGTGGTTGCCAGAAGTTTTCGTAACAAGCGGGAAAAAGTGACTTTTTCGATTTTCAGTTCCCCTGAAGTCAGCAGTCCGTATAGGCGGTTGACGACCTGATAAGCGCGGAAGACAGATTCCTGGTATAATCCGCTGTAAACATCCGCATGATTGCTCTGCCCGTAAGCCTGTCCGACTCTCCGGACAATCTCCAGCAGGTATCCGGCCAATCCGGCAGCATCTTTTACCGGATGAAAAATTCCCGGATCACCCAATTCTTCATTGGACGGAAAAAAAATATGCCCTTCGATGAGCATCTTTTCAATGGTTCCCGCTTCCGGAAAAATCATCCGGATATAAGGATGCCTTAAAACCGGAAGTACATATTTATACCTGAAATTCTTTCCGGAAGAACCTTTCAGTTGCAAATCTCCCAAGGCCTGCAACAGTCCGGAAACCGGAGTCTGAACGAGTGGGAATCCCATGGTGATATTGACATTTTCCACTTTCCAGGGAGGAATGCTATGCATGACCGCCGGTAAGATCTGTTCGTTGCAGAGGACAATGGCCGAATCGGGTTGGGAAAACTCCTTGGGTCGATTCAATGAATCGATCCAGGAGGGGATGACTGCTGCCTGGCCGTTTTCCGAAGGCGATGCAATGATGGTAATTTCTTTTTCTTCTGAGTAAAAACTCTCAGAATCACGCCACTCGATGGCCGAGCCGAATTTGCGGATATTTCCGGCAATGAATCTTCCGGCCTCGTTCAGTGCAGCGCCTTCCCGGTCGATGTAATACGAATCGACATCCCAATAAAACAAGGCTTTTTCCTTTAATAGCCCGAAGAGTTTTTCTTCACATTGACTCAGAACATTGAATCCTGCAAAAACATAGGCAGGATGCCTGAATGTCGGATCTTTTTTTTCGAGTACGTTCCGCATAGCCATTCCCGGATAGGCCAGCTTTTTCTCGGATAGTCGCGATTTATAAGTTTCATAGACTTCTCCCAGAATGCTCCAGATCGATTGAAAAGCTGTCTGGAGATCTGATTCCCCAAGGAAAGCCTGACGAAAATAACGGGACAAAGCTTCTCTTTGGGATTCGTTCAGGTGCTGAAAATCATCTTTCAGCGCATCCAGATCCTGTAGATTACTGAACAGGGACCGGGCATTGACCAATTGTTTGTCTACATCGTCGAAATCGCTCAGTAAGGTTTCTCCGAAAAAGAAAAACTCATCTAAAGTTTCTGTCGAAATCCTTCCGGAGTTTCTGTTGTATACTTCGATGTAGGTTTCGTATAGCTCGCAGACCAATTGAATCGGATCGGCGATATGCAGATCCGGCGATAATTCTGAAAAAAGTTCGTCGATGGTATAATAGCGGGGCGCCCAAACCGGAGCCTGGGCGTGCTTGTAAAGATGATCGTTGAAAAATAACCGGGCGCGACGGCTTGGAAACACGACTGCAACATCGGCCAGGTCTGTTCCGAATCTCAAAATCAGATCTTCGGCAACAATGCTGAGAAACGATTGTGCAGGTGTTTTCATTGAATAAATAATCAGCAGTAGAAAACAATTACTTCCACCACTGATGATGAATTTTAGAAAGGTAAATCGTCCGATGGATTTTCAGGTAGAGGAGGCATCGGCGGCGGCGCCGGGAAACCGGGTACTCCTGCCTGAAAGTCGGGGGTAGGGGCGGCTGTTGCTCCGGCTATTTCGACACGCCAGGCTTTCACATCGGTATACCAGCGTCCGTTAAATTCCCGGCTCTCGACATCAAAATCGATCGTAAGATTATTCCCTACTTGTAATTGAGCGTTGTTGATACGATCTCCCCAAATGGCCACACATACTTTTTTAGGGTATTGTCCATCGGTTTCGAGGATAATATCCTGTTTTTTCCACTCTCCGTTCTTTCCCTGACCGGATTGCAACGGAAGTACCTGTATTAATTTAGCTGTCAGTTGCATTGATTTATAAATTTGTAAATTACCATACAAAAGTAATGAAAATTTCGTAGAAATCAGAAGAATATAAATGAATAGCCTAAGTATCTGATAAATAAATCAGTTAGGCGTTGTTCCGCGATAAGAGATAAACTCTGGCATCAATCGGGGAAAACTTATTTCTCTTTATAAGCAATTATTTAGAAACAATTACTTTTCCTCCCTCTGCATTCGAAATGAATTCAGGAGCATACATGCTTTGTATCGTAGTAATTCCACCGGAATATTCTCCTGGGCGTGTTACATATACCAGATATTCATAAATATAAGTTCCTTTTGGTAAATTGTAGAAATAAAAGTTGGTCGAAGCGTCTTTGGAGGTTTGATAATAAACCGTTTGCTCTTTCCAACGGGCTCCCGACAATTGTTCGACCGGTTCGAAGCAGGCCGCGCGCATATCTTTAAGCAGGATATACTCCATATCGCGGTCGTTGCGTACGGTTAACCTTACGACCACTTTGTCGCCTGTTTTCAGCGGTTTGTCGGTGGTGACCGGAACTAATATTTTTCCCGAAGAAGTAGTTTCTTCTTTGAAGAGTGATTTTTCGATGTTCAGTCCGGTTTTCGATGGGGTGATTTTATCCAGATCCTCGAAATATTGCCAGTATAAGGCGCCCCAGGCCGGACCATCGTTATTTTTACTTAAAGAGACTTTAGACATTTCGGGGGTTATTTCGTTCGGAGTAAATACCTTTTTGAAATAACCGGTTCCGATTTCCTTATCTGTAATGTCGACTTTTTTATTTCCCAGACTGACCGTGGTTTGCCCTTTGTCCGTGAGCCAGTTATTTCCTGAATTCAATAGCGCTGAAATGGCGTTGACTGTAGCCGGGGTACTTTCCCATTCCTGGGTCTGTTTTTGCTTCAGTAACCAGAGTTTCATCGTTTCCAGTTCACCCATCGATACCCCGCACTTTTCAAACGCCTGCATGATGAACGTATGGATTGCTGTTGCACTCTGGAACATGAATGCCCGGGTATCGTTATTAACCCAGTACATTCCCAGTTCGTCGCTTTGTTTAGCATGTTGGCGCAGAGACTCGATGATTCCGTTCGCTACTGTATTTTTTCCGGCCTGGTGCATCAGGAGTGCAATCACAGCCCGGTCGTAAAGCTTATCGTTCTTTGCCCAGTACAGTTCCGCGATCCGGGTGTAGAATGCGATGGCTTCTGCAGCTTGCTGGCTTGTGGAAGATCCGGGATACAGCCCTTTTACCAGTAAATACTCGATTTCATAAGTAGAAATAGTCGTTTTTTTCTTCCATTCCTTGTCGTACTTTTTCAGGTCGGTGAACTGCTTTACAAACATTTCATCGATATACGAGAGCGCTTTTTCCTGCATTTCTTTCAGTCCTTCTGCTGGTAGAGCAGCCTGCATTTCAGTGAGTTGGGCCATTCCGTAGAGTAGCCATTGAGTCACGGAAATACTGGAGTTCATCCCTTTGAACCAGGCCCATCCGCCGTCTTCCCGTTGCAGTTCTTTCAGTTTACTGATTGCCTGGGAAGAAAGGTTTGCAGAACGGTTTGGATCGAATAGTTGCTTTAATTGTTGTTTTTGTTCGGTTTCGTTTTTAGCTTCTGTCACCCAGGGTGTTTCTTCGAGCAATACGGCTTTCAGATCCTGATTCTTCTCTAAGTTCGAAACCAGGGTTTCTTTTGCTTCGGCCTGTTGAGCCCATAAATCGATTACTTTCCTGATTTCGGGTTGACTGTTGGCAATGGCAACTGCTAAAGAATTAGCATAATAAGAAGCAAACCAGGAAACGGCATTTTCGCTCGAAGGAGTAGTCATCGTGGGGAGCGCTTGTACGGCATACCATACCGGATTATTGGTGAACTCGAGTACCAAACGATAGTTTTTCAATGAGGTCGACTGATTTCCAGCCATTTTATTCATCGTGAAATTTTTATTTTCTTTCCCGAAAATATAGAATGGCAGGCTTTCTGTAACCAATGTCCGGTTGGGTAATACAGGCAGTAGATGTTGTTCCCCATCACTGAAATTACCGGCCTCAGCTACGATTTTGCATGCTGTGATATCGATATTGGAAGGAACATTGAATGTCCAGTTTACAGTGGTAGTCCCGCCTGCCTTCAGAGAGAAATCCTGTTTTGCACCGGCAACCGCAATGGTTTCCTGATTCGTTACCGGATCGAAAAAGGTGATGGTCACTTTTCCGGTGATAATTTCTTCCGATAAATTGGAAATCGAAGTAGCAAGCGAGGTTTTGTCGCCATGACGGATAAACCGTGGCATATTCGGACTCACCATCAGCTTTTTCAGACTCATAGCCTCTTTGATCAATTGTCCGAATTTCAGATCTTTGGTATGTGCCAGCGCCATCAGTTTCCAGGTTGTATTACTTTCGGGTACCGTAAATGAGATCAATGTTTCTCCGGCTTTATTCGTCTGCAACTGGGGATAAAAAAATGCGGTTTCGTTCAGATTCCGGCGAATGGCATCGGAATTATTCGCTTCTGCTCTATTATCATTATCGGAGCCGGATTCTTCTCTGATTGCTCCGGTCATACTTTTTGCCATCGTTGGAGCCGGTGTTTTCATATCGGCGGCATCAGCTACCGTTATAACTTCTTCCAGTACCTGGTTTTGAGCATAAGCCCTCATTCGCCCGGATTTTCCCGATCCCATCGTCATCATTTGTTCGTAGAAATTTAATCCGAACCAGTTGAAACTGTCGAAAATGAATTCAGGAGTTTCTTTTGTAGGTACATCATAATAAATGTACTCCTGGTGGGTTCTCATATCAGCGCTTTCCTGGTTCACCGGTTGATATAGATTGATATTCATCTGAGGATAAAAATTCCAGGAATGCAACTGGATTTTATCTAAGGAAGCATCGAACATTCCGGCCAGAATCTCGCCGTCTACCGGTTTATTTTCAGCATTTTTCACAGAGATTTTCCATTCTTCTTTCTGTCCGGGCAGCAACTTGTCCCGGAAAACTTCCATTTTAAGCTCCAGATTTTTATCCGGTTTCTTTTTCCGTATCGGGAAACTCCGGGAAAACAGTTTGCCGTCTTTGACAAAGGTTATACAAACAACAATTCCGTCTCCATATGATTCTTTGAAAATAACCGGCGCATTTTTAAGACTGTTGCTGAACTCGAACCTGGAACTTTGAATTTTCTTGTTTTCTTTGAAAATTTCGTATAAAACGTATACTTCTTTTGCTGAAGATCCGAAAATAATATCGGTACTTTCTCCTACATTGCAAGCCTCTTTAGGAGGCAGGGACCACTCATACATGGTGGTGGGAGCCTGCTTGTCGTTCCGGGAATAAAGCAGGAACGGAATTTCTTCGGTTACTTCCTTGCCGTTTTCGTTGCCATTGGCTTTAATCACCATCGTGTAGCGTCCGGATACCGTTTTTTTCAGGATATCTGCCTGGAATTGTTTGCCGGAAGTGAAATTGCCGGATGCGATCAACCGGTCTTTTTTCACGCCCTCTTCCCAATATTTTTCCAAAGATTCTTCTCCCGTCAGGCTGTAAATTTCGTAAGCGCCCGAACATTTCACTTCCTGGTTGTTGAAATTCTGTGAAAAGACAATGAACTCGGGTAAATTGTCTTTGTCGACCGGTGCAGTCAATGCCGGAACAGAGAGTTCCATCGCCTCGTCGCCGACCGGCAGATGAATGGTTGCCTGTTGTGTTTCCCCTTTTTCGTCGGTGACCGATGCCTCGATCTTGTAAAGATACGCCAGCCGTTTCAGAGACCGGTCGTTGAAATTCTTTTCGGCCGGAAATGTTATTTCGAATTTTCCTTTTTCATCGGTTTGCACAAAACCTTCGGCAATCTGGTTATCGACATTTCTATCCCATCCCCAGAACCAGTTTTTTTGCTGTAAAATACGGTATTTCACCCGGATATTCTGCATGTTCACTCCAGAGAAAGTCCGGGCTTCACCCTTCACTTTGATCCGGTCGCCGAAACTGTAGGTGTCTTTTACCGGCTCGAATGCGATATCAAAAGAAGGACGTTTGTATTCTTCCACCCGGAAATATTGTACTCCTTCATAATTGTCTGTTCCGATGGTAAAGTTGCCGTTCATCAAACCGTAGGGGAGTGTAAACTCTCCCGAAAACGATCCGAACTCGTTGGTTTTTAAAGTTTTATTAGATAATACTTCTCCATTGGGATCTCTCAGGGATACTGTATAGTTCCGGTTGGTGGTTATTTCGGAAGAATCGGCGCTTTGTTTGTAGGCGATCCCTTTAAAATAAACGGTTTGCCCCGGCCGGTAAATACTCCGGTCGGTAAAAATATTCAGATGCGACGAGTTTTGGTAATCAGGATGGTAGCCGCCATCCCATGGAACCGGAGAAAGAACCAAGGCTTCATCGCCTCCCGACGATACGGAATAAAAGTCCACACGGCTGTTATCGGTATAGGGCCGCACGGCTAATCCGTCTTTTCCGGTAGTGACGCTTCCCTGTAACTCATTTTTATTTCTGGCCTTGCGGTAAAGGTTCACCCGGGCGTTTGCAACAGGCTTGCCGCTTAAGCGGTCGACCACCAGGAACTCGTATTTATTATCGTACGACCGGGAGACGGAAGTCAGGCGGGATACTGAAAAATACTGGTTGGCAATCCGGCTGCGATCGTCGCCGGCATGAATCACGTATTCGTATCCTCCCAACTCTTTTACCGGAATTTCAACTACTGTATCCGACTCGATATAAGGCATTTCATTTTTCAATGAAAAAGTTTTTGTCTCGACGAGCGTCCCGGAATCCCGGTATTTATTCGACATGCTCCAGGAATTTTCATAAGACGTAACCGATGCTTTGATCCGGTATATTTCTACAGTCAGCTTACTTAAATTGCGATATTTTACTTCAATTTTTAATAATTTTCCAGGATAAACATTGACGTCCGATTTAACATTTGCATACGGTTGAGTCAGACCATTCCTTAAGTTTTCAAGTAAACTGATACGCTTATAATCAGAATATTTTCGAATTCCCTGATTGCAGATATTATAGGCCTTTGCCGGGCCTTCGAATGATTTTTTGATATCGATATTCCCGTTTTTCATCAGAGGAGTTACTTCCTGTTCCTGTGCTTGTGAGTAATGCAGGGCTTTCCGGTAGAGGACCTCTACACAGATATCCTGGCTTTGATATTGCTTTTCGAGGTATTCGAGTGCGTCGACGTACCACTGTTCCCGGCTTTCGTTCGTCGTTTTCTCATATACAAAATCCAACCGGTTCAGGTTTGCCTGTAGTAAAGCGTCGGGGTTATTCGCTCCCGATCTGAAGGAGAGGAGATCCTGATACAGTTTCAATGCCTGAAGTGTCAGGTCTGCAGGCTCATGAACGATCGGTTTTTTGATAAAATCGGCTACCGGAACGAAGTTCGACTGATCGAATAAATTGGTTTGCGGGAAAAATTTCTGCGGCCTTTGGTAGGATAGTTGCGACAGTAATTCGATTCCCTGGTTTGCGAGGAAATCGTAGACCGTAGGTCGTAGATCACGCGAAGCCCCTCCGGTGTTCAGTATGGCTTCGTACTTCAGAATATCCGTCGATTGCAGTTCTTTTTTTGCTTTCAGCGATAAGTCGGTGTACTCAGAAATCCGCCGGATAAAGATATTCCCGGTCCATTCGCGGATATCGCCGGGAATCTCACCCGACAGCGCCGTACGCTGATTGATCCGGTAAGAACCGGACTGATAATACTGAAAGTACAACTGGGCCAGTACCGAATACAGCATGCTCTGTTCGACTGTATTTTTACTCTTTTCCGTGTGTTGTTCCACTTCAGTAAGTAACACCGGAAAGCTATCCCGGTCGGTTACCAATCCATATTTGATTTTGAAAATCAGGGACTTGATCAGTTGCGGACTGTTTTTTTCCGACAAGGCTTTCTGATAGATTTTTGTTACTGTTTCCGCTGATGAACGGGGTAGAGAGGCCTGTTCGTCTTTATCTACCTGCGCCCAAAGCGCATTATAATCCGATGAATTCATCACTGTTTTTTTCTGAGGGTTCTGAGAAACCAGATGAGACGTTATGCTGGAAAAGATTATGAAAGCAAAGAAAAAGCGTTTAAATAGCATGATATTCATTTTGCATTAAAATTAGAAATAAGATCGGGTTACCCCTGATTGCCGGTTGATAAAAGGTTTCTTTTATTTCTCCAACTTGAACGATTGGGATCCGATACGGCTGCCATCGGCAAAAATATCGACGCGATAAGCGCCCGGTGAAAGGAATTCTTCCACTTTCCAGTACATGGTGAGAGGATACTCTTCTCCGGCATATTCGATCATTTTCCGGATAGAGTAATTAATCTCTTTATTTTCGTAAGAGAATACATCTCCCCGGTTTTTGACCAATACATCGTCATCCGGTTTCTGGATGCGGATATAAATGGTTTTTTCGCCTGCAGGGGCGGTAATATTTTTATTGATTGTAAAGCTGATGGCGATCTGATCCATCTTTTTGATCTGGCTGGTCGGTTTGTTTTTGTTGGTGATGCCTGTGACCGAAATGTTTCCGGCATCTAAGCGGGAAGCCATATCGACCGTTTCAGACAGTTGTTTTTTTTCTTTTGAAAGCTGCGAAACAGTTTGTGTCGCCTGTTGATATTTGGAGGTAATCTGCCGGTTTTCAGCCGTAAGCTGTTGGTTGATCCTGTTCAGGGAGTCGATCTGCTGAACATAATGTCTCAGGATCACTTTCAATGTTTCGAGCTCTTTTTTTAATTCATTGATACGGGCAATATTGGTCGATTTAACCGTGCGGAGTTCTTCCTGAAGGCGCTGGACTTTCACCTGTTCGGTTTCCAGTTTAGATACAAGCGAATCATTATTGATTGTGATTTTATATTCCTGGTATTGAGTCGATAACTGGTTGTAATCGTCCTCCAGTTCTTCTTTATCCAATTCCGACTGTTGAACAAACAATTGCATTTGCGACTTTTGTTGCATTATAAAATAAACGCCAAAGCCGATGATCGCCACCAGTACAGCAATAATTACTATCCAAAGTGTTTGTTTACTCTTCATAGAATGAGTTTTTTATATCAAATAAGATACAAAAGTAACGCTTCTCTTGCGATACTGCAAAGGAAGCGTTAAAATTAAAGTTTTTTCACAAAATGGAAAGTCAGATTCCAGCTTCGATTTTGATTTGTTCAACCCATTTTCCGATGCGGCCGGAGGTTAGATCGCTCTCGTTGTCGGCATCTAAAGCCAATCCGCAGAATTTTCCGTTTTTCACAGCGCCCGAATCATCATACGAATAGCTGGCTGTATCGACACGGCCGACCAATGTGGCCCCGGCTTTTTCCGCCTCTTCTGCAAGAATGCCCATGGCATCGCAGAACGTATCGGAGTAAGAAGACGAGTCTCCCATCCCGAAGATGGCGATCACTTTTCCCGAAAGATTTTGTTTTCCCATCCGGGAGGCCAATCCTTCCCAGTCGTCCTGCAAATCGCCTGCACCCCAGGTCGATGAGCCCAGAATCAGCACATCGTATCCTGTCAGTTGATCGACACTGATTTTTCCCACATCGAATACATTGGCTGCTCCGATTTCCAGTTTCTTTGCAATTTCTTCGGCGGCCGATTGTGTATTGCCGGAAGACGAACCATAAAAAATGCCTATTGTTTTCATACAATCATCAATCTTACTTTAAATAACAATTTTGCAAAGGTATTGGATTCGGGAATACATAAAAATCCTCTTTTTATTGGATTTTTTTACTGTTTTATCCATAAAAAAGGGGATAGGTCTCCACGAGTGGTCGGAAGAAATTTCGGCCACTTTTTTATTCTAATTTATTAAAGAAAATATCAGGATCTCCTCCACATTCTACTACAATCATTGAAATAATTAGGTTTCTCATTTCCATAGTAAATCTTCGTTTAGCCGTTTTATAGCCTATATTGTTAGCATGCTTGTATATTAAAATTAGCATGGCTACAATTAGGGTCATTTAAAGTATGACTTGAATGCCGTTCTTGTGAAGAGAAACTAAGTGGCTGACGTTGAGCTCCTGTTTGATAAACCGAAAGAATACTTCTATATCCCATCTTCGTCTATAAGCATCTGCAATCTCTTTGGCAGATAAATCAAACTCATTGGTAATAAACCAGAACTGTTTGTCCGGTTCAACTTTACTATTTGCAATAATCAGTCGAAAAGGCACTTCTACCAGTTCTTGTCTATAGTGTACCTTTCCTTTTTTATTATTGATCGGGATACCTGTATAAAGATATACTCGGCAGTCTTTGACTAAGGTCAAGCTCCCCAAGTCTATCTCTGTATTATTCTTTATAAAGGAATCTAATTCTACATATTTGCGGTTTTCTTTTGCACGAACAATAAACTTTATAGATTCGGTACTAAAGTCTTTCAAATTCCTTGTCGATTGTAGCCCTCTGTCTAAAACATAGATATTCCGATGGGAGAGTTCTTGCTTAACATGGTTTTTGACTATTTCCGGCAAGGCAATATCTTCGCTACCATATTCAGATGAGGTAAAGACTTCTGATAAACAGGGCAATATTCCATCAAATGCCGTACTATATTTAACTGACGACTTTCCTGTCTGATTATGAGAAAGTCCCTCCATTAGTTTATAGCTTGTTTCACTAATGATGGTGCTGTCAACACGGATCAGATTATATTTTTCCTGTCTGTTTCTATATAAACTTCTGAAAACTGTTCATAAACGCATTCATATATTTGCTTGAAAAAGTTAGAATCTATTTTGGACAAACGTTCAGAAATTGAACTCCTGCAAACACTTTCTGAAACATCAAGGTCAAATAGCATCTTAAATACCGGGTCATTAAAAGTATCTTCCAAAGTGCGTTGACTCAATCTGTCATTCTCAACGATACCATACATTAATAGATAAAATAGCTTTTTGCCATGCAAAACTTTAGAATAGTGATCGACTTTGCTGTTTTCTGAAAGATGAACTAATAATGCTTCGGGAATCACACCCAATAGCTCATTTACACCTATTTTGTGATCTTTAATATTGCCATAATTAGATGATTATCAATGCTTAAAGATAATGAAAACAAGTCAATTGAGCAAATTTATATAACTGAAAATCAATAGCATAAATGAAAAAATGGTCGAAAGAAAAATCTTCCGACCACACATGATAGGTCTCCGGATCTTTTTATTTGATTACAGGATTTGTTTTTTTGTCAAAATAGTTTTGTTTTTTAATTTTTAAATATATCTTTGCAAAATAGAGTATGTAATTTAAATAATTTAATACGAAAAACAATGAAAAAGAAATTTATTTACCTATTCTGTTCCATTAACTTGATAACAGGTATTATTATCAGTAGTTGTTCTGAAGATATTAACGGGTATCCGGAAGAACCGGGTATAAAGACCGATCCGGATACAGAAGAATTGATACAGAGCGCCGGATTCAAATCTGCAATGAGCATCATTGAAGGTTTTAAACGGGAATTAGATTCTGCAGATCCCCAACTGCGTTCTACAGAGGAAGA
>JAVBRK010000099.1:0-7755 GCA_031548005.1 Bacteroidales bacterium | reverse complement strand
GTTTCAGGCATAGTGAGTGTCAGCTTATATCCTTTGGCAGCACATACGAATGCCAATCCGATCCCGGTATTACCACTGGTAGGTTCGATTATTTCGCAGCCGGGAAATAATCGGTTGTTTGCTTCTGCATCTTCGATCATGGCCAGGGCAATGCGGTCCTTAACGCTGGAAGCCGGATTGAATGATTCCAATTTTCCGATGATATCAGCATTCAATCCCCTTTTATTATTGAAATTGGAAAGTCTCAGAAGGGGAGTATTTCCAATCAGATCCGTTAATTTTGAAGCTATTTTTTTCATTTTCTTTCATGTGATATGTTGCTGTAAAGGTAGGCCATGAGCTGCCTTTAACAAATACCATGTTTATGGTATATTTTGATATTATAGTTCCCACTGTTTCATTTCGGCTACAGTCGACTGGTAGTTTCGTTCACTTTCCAGGATATTATTCACGGCTTCATAGTAGATCGTCAACTCAAGAATGTATTCGATCAGCGATATTTCCCCGGCATCCAGGGCTTTTTTTAGCAGGTCCGAGCTGTTGACGGCTTCCATACCGGTCTTATATCCGGCTGCGATTTCCTGTAATTTCGCCGCTTTATTGTAGAGAGTCCGGCATTGATTGTAGAATCTGATCCCGGCATCATTCTCGGCTACTTCCCCGGCCAGTGTTTGTGCCTTAATTTGCCTGACTGTATTCTTATTTTCCCACAACGGAACTGAAACCCCGACTGTAACTCCCTGATAAGTGCTTCCAAGTGTCTTTTCACTCATGTATCCTGCTGAAAATTTAGGTAGGTTCATCGAGCGTTGCAACTGTTCGCTTTTCTTACTGATTTCGGTTTCCTGTTGCAGATACTGTAGTTCCAGATTCCCGGATTTTGCGGTTGCGTACCATTGATCAAAATCGGCAGGCAAAGGTTCGGGACGGTAGTCTGCCGATTCTACACCGATCGTTTTTCCTCCGTTTAACCGGGCCAGTTCCATTTTTAGTTTTTCGCGGTTGGATTGAAGCGTATTCAGTTCTTTTTGAGCATTCAGCAGATTGAGTTTGGCTTTATTCAGGTCGAGAATCCCGCTTTCTCCTTTGTCGAATTTCGACTGATACGCTCCGGTAATCTGCTTGGCATGCCGGTACCGGTTTTCTAATTCCCGGAAGTATGCATTCATGTAAATTAATTCGATATAAGTTTGCTTGGCTTCCAGTAATACCTCTTTCCGCCGGATCTGATACTGCAAATCTGCCCTGAGATTCTTCTCTTCCGCTATTTTCCGCTTGAAATGATAGGCTGTTGGAAAATCGAAATTCTGGGAAGCGCTGAAATCGGTTCTGTTTCCGACAGTACTGTTGTTTCCCCACAGGTAATGGAATTCCACTTCCGGATTTTCTAAATAAATACCGGTTTTATTTCTGATTTTCTCCGCTTCACTATATTGTTTTAAAGATAACAGGATCGTATTGTTCTGTTCAATTTCCAGTAGTACATCATCTACTGTTTGCGCTGCTGTCGGTGAAAGAAATAAACAAAGGGAAACCAGTATGGCCAGAGACTTCGGGAGGTTTCCTGCGGATTTCACCGGATAAAATTTATTTTTTATTTTCATTTTCTCGTTTTTTACGTTTAAATTAGTTCTGTCGGTTCATCCATTCATACACGATCGGCACAATGTAGATATTCAGTAGGGTAGAGGTCAGCAATCCTCCGAGGATAACGACCGCCATGGGACTTTGGATTTCGTTCCCGGGCTTATCTCCGTTAAAAACCATGGGCAATAAGGCTAATCCGGCTGTCAGGGCCGTCATCAGGATCGCGTTCAGGCGGTCTGCCGAGCCCTGGATGATGATCTCTCTCAGGTTCAATTCTTTCCCTTTCAGATGCTGGTAATTGGATATGAGCAGGATCCCGTTCCGGGTTGCAATCCCGAATAAAGTAATGAATCCGATGATTGACGGAATGTTGACGACTCCGGACGTAAAAAATACGGCCATTATCCCGCCGATCAGCGCCATTGGTAGGTTGAGCAGGATGATTCCGGCTAACCTGGAGTTTTTAAATTCCTGATACAGCAGTAGAAATATGATCCCGATAGCCAACAAAGAGGTGATCAACAGGATTTGTGAGGCATGCCGGGCGTTTTCGAATTGTCCGCCGTATTCGATGCGGTAGCCTTCGGGCAACCGGACATCCCGGGCGATGTTTTTTTGAATTTCACTTACTGCACTGCTCAGGTCACGACCTGAAACGTTGACCGATACGACAATTTTTCGCTGGACATTCTCCCGGCTGATAGCATTCGGTCCGGCAGTAGAGATGATTTCGGCCACTTCTTCCAACGGAATTTTATCCCCGTTGTCTGTGTCGATCAGGGAGGTCCGGATTTCATCGATGGTTCCGGTATAGGCGCTGTCGAGTTTCAATACAAGGTCGAAGCTTCGCTGTCCTTCGAAAATTTCTGTTTGTTTTTGTCCGGAGAATGCTAAAGAGACAAATTCATTGAATTCTTTGATACTGATGCCGTATCTTGCGAGCATATTGCGGTTAGCACGTATCTGTAATTGTGGCACTTCAGTTTGTTGTTCTACGCTTACGTCGACTAATCCCGGGATATCGGCAATGGAATTCTGTATTTTATTTCCCACAGAGAACAGTTCGTTCAGATCGTTTCCGAAAAGTTTAATGGCGATATTTGCCCGCGTTCCCGAGAGCATGTGATCGATGCGGTGTCCCAGGGGTTGTCCTACGGTAGTGGCAATTCCGGGGATCGATGCCAGTTTTTTCCGGACATCGGCCATAAATGTTTCCTGAGAGCGTTTCTTCACTTTGTAATTGACATCGATTTCGGCGCTGTTGGTCGACTGCGAATGTTCGTCCAATTCTCCCCGGCCGGTTCTACGGGAGGTCGACGTGACTTCCGGGATACTCAATAACTCCTGTTCTATCAGTTTTCCGATCCGGTCGCTTTCATCCAATGAAACACCCGGTTTGCTGACAGCGCTAATGGTCAATGCTCCTTCATTGAATTCCGGAAGGAAACTTCGTCCCATCAGCAGAAATAACACCACAGATATTACAAACAATGAGCCGGAAGAAATAATCACTATTTTTTTGTGATCCAGTACTTTTTTTAAAGAGTTCGTATACATCCGGGTCAGATTTCCGGCTACCCAGCTGTCTTTTTCATTTTTACTCAGGTATTTATCGCCGGAAAGCATCATCTTGCACGCTAATGGAGTCAGAGTCATGGCAACGATCAGCGACATGAATAATGCAACAATGTAGGCGATTCCGAGTGGTTTCAGCATTCTACCTTCCATTCCGGTCAGGAAAAATAACGGAATGAATGCTACAATGATGATCAGGGTAGCGTTGAGGATCGAAGCCCGGATTTCCCGTGAAGCATTGAAAACGACAGTGAAAGCCGATTCCTGCTCCTGTTTGGGTTTTTTATGGTTTTGTTTCAGCCGTTTGTAAACATTCTCCACGTCGATAATCGCATCGTCGACTAATGAACCGATGGCGATGCACATGCCTCCGAGGCTCATGGTGTTGATATTCATTCCCAATATTTTGAGGATAATCACCGATCCCAGAAGCGATAATGGGATGGCTACCACAGAAATAACCGTTGTCCTGAAGCTTGCTAAGAATACAAACAGGATAATAATGACTAATACGGCGCCTTCAATCAGCGCCCGGGATACATTACTCACCGATGTTTCGATAAAATCGGCCTGCCGGAAAATTTTAGTGTCTAACCGGACATCGGATGGAAGTGTTTTTTGTAGTTCCGCCAGATTTTTCTCGATATTCCGGGTTACATTCAATGTGTTGATATTCGGTTGTTTGGATATGGAGATGATGACTGCAGGTTTGGCATTTTGTGAAGCGGTTCCCATTTTTACCGCACTTCCGACCTGCACTTTAGCCACATCGCTGAGGTAGACCGGATTCCCGTTATTCATTTTCACCAGCGAATTTCCTAAAACTTCGGTGTCGGAAGTTCGTGCGATGCCGCGGATCGTATATTCGTTCCCGTATTCGCGTACAACACCTCCCGACGAATTACTGCCAAGGGAGGAGCAGACAGCCTGCAATTCATCCATCGTTACTTTATAATAACGCATCAGTTGGGGATCGGCCAATACCTGGTATTGCTTGTATTCACCACCTATGATGGTTACCTGGGAGACTCCTCCTGTTGCTAAAATGACCGGTTTGATGCTCCATTCGGCCAATGTTCTCAAATCCATCATGGAGGTGGTGTCGGATTGTAATCCGACGAACAGGATTTCCCCCATAACACTCGATTGTGGAGCCAGCACCGGTTGGATACCGGCCGGCATACTTTCGGTAACCGCTACCATTTTTTCGCTGACAATCTGGCGGGCTTTGAAAATATCGGTTCCCCAGTCGAACTCAACCCATACGAATGAATAGCCCTGCATGGAGGCTGAACGTACGCGGCGCACATCGGTTGCCCCGTTCACAGCAGTTTCGATCGGGAAGGTGATTAACCGCTCTACTTCCTCGGGAGCCATTCCTTCGGCATCGGCCATGATCACGACTGTGGGAGCCGTCAGGTCGGGAAAAACATCAATATCCATTTTCTGAACGGTGTAAATTCCTGCAATGATTAAAATTGCAGTTCCCAACAACACAAACAATTTGTTATTGAGGGAAAATCGGATGATTTTATTCAGCATACCGTTACTTTTTTAGTGAGCGTGTCCGGCATGCGGGTCCAATGAACCGGATGCTTCCGCCAGTTTTACGGAAACAGCTCCGCGGCCTACAACGCTTTCATTTTCAGTAATTCCTGAAATAATCTCGGTACGGATACCATCGCTGATTCCGGTTTTCACCTGGCGTTTTTGATATTGTTCCGGCGCCGCTTCCACAAAGACAAAATAAACTCCCTGGCTCTCGATAATGGCCTCTTGGGGAACACTCAATACCGGTTTTTCGGACTTCGTCTTGATGAAAAGCTCGATAAATCCGCCTGGAATGAATCCGGCTTTATTATCGATCTGGAAATTGACGGGAATCATCAGGTTATCTTCGTTGACCGCCCGCCCGAAAGAAAGAATTTTCCCGTTCAGATCCGATAGGGAATAGGTTTCCGGATTATTCGGCTTCCGGATATTGGCAGTATAGATCAGGGGAAGGAGGGAGGCATAACGTGCCGGTACATCGGCTTTCAGCAGGAGCGACTTATTTTTCGAAACGCTGATCAATGGCTGTCCGGTTTCCACGTATTGCCCGTTGGAGACGAATACTTGCCTGATAAATCCGGAGGAGGGACTGGATACCCGTTGCCCTTTTTCTGAGAAGTTTTTGTAAAGGCTTTCGTATAAAGCTTTTGCGGATTCATATTCGCTTTTCGATTGTTGCAATTGTTTTTCCGGTACGATTTTATCCTGTGCCAGATCCTGCGCCCGGTTGTAATCGCTTTCGGCCTTGATAAAAGAACTTTGCGCCTCGGCTAATTTTACACTGAGGTTGTTATCGGCCATTCCCGAACCGGAAACATAAAAGAGAACTTGTCCCGGATTCACAATTTTTCCTTCTGCTACCGGACTTCCGGCCAATACGACAATTCCGGAGGTGCGCGCTGCAATGATGGTTTCGTCTGCCTGATCGGATGCAATGCGCGCTGTGGTGCGGATAACCTGTCCGAGGGGTTCGTAACGGGGTTTTTCTATCGAAAAATTAATTCTGGAAGCTTGTGCTTTCGTAAATGCAATGGCTCCCGGTATTGCTTCCTGTTCATGTTCCTCATCATGCTTTTGACCGCAGTTGTGGGAATGTCTTTCTTCTCCGTGCTCTGCATGTTCATGCATATGCCCGTCTTCATGATCATGACCTTCTTCCGCTTGTTCCTGGTGGTTGTGTTCGTGTTTATGCTCCTGTTTGTTCTGGCTGCATGAAACGATAAACAGGCTGTAAACAGCCAGCATCATTATCTTATACATATAGTTGATAAAATTAAATGTGAGTGAAAACTTAATAAAAATGGTCTAAATTTTATTAAGCCACAGGAGGAGCTCTTAAACCGGGAATCCGGTTGATGTATTCGGAATGGTAAGTGATTAAATAAGGCGGTTCCTGGCCTTTTTCTTTATTCAGGGGAATAAAAAAATCATATCTGAAAGCCAACAGAATGGCTTGTATCATCTGGTTGTTATGATCGTGCATGCAAATGTTGCACCGGAATGCATTTTGAGTATTGTTGGAATTCTGGTCGTTTGCAAGTATCAACTGTTCCAATACGCAGTGCCCCCCTTCATTTTCATGTTGCCCGTGATTTTTGTTGCATGAGTTATCTTCGTGTCCGGAGCAGCACTGTAGAGTAATGTCTTCTTTGAAGCAGGGAATATTTTCGTGGTGGTGATGAAGCAACAGGGCCACTGTCTGTATCAGAACACAGATAACCAATATAAATGATATACAGGAATGCCTCATCCTGCAAAGGTAGATATTTCAGATATAAATTCAAAGGATTTCAGAACATATATCTCATTTTGGCAGTGTACTGGTAGTTATAGGTGCGCTCTTTCAGCAAAGGTTGTATCCATTCGATTGCAAGAGTCAGTTTGGGGAGAATGGTGTATCCGCATTCAACATCGACCGGAATATCCCATATTTTATGAATAAAATCGTAAGTCCAGGTTGCATAATATCCTATATACCATCGATTTCCCCAGTAATCGATGTTCGGAGCGATTCCCAGCACACTGATATGATCCCGTCCGGATTGTCCGGCAAAGTCAAATCGGTAATCTACTCCTAAAAGAAAACTACCCTTAATATGGGTTGGATTACCGAAAAAACGGACCAATCCCAGTTCTGGCCGGGCCTGCCACTTGCCGCTTCCCAGAAGAGGATCGGAAGCTGTTGGAAGCGTTGCCTCCAACCCGTATCCGGTATACCATTGATTCGGTAAAGGAGTTGCATGGAGCAGCCTGATCTTGACATCGGATGTCCCGAAAACCTGTTTTCCGGTTTCTTTTGCTTCTACTAAAGGTAAGTCGACCCGGAGATGAAAGTTTCCTTTAAACGACTTAGCCGTGCGGATCATGTACGTGTTGAAATAGTCGCCATGGTTCAGGCTTTCCCGGTTAAAAATCGGTTGAACATAAGTAAAGTGTTTAAAAGGATAGGGAAATACTTCTCCTCCGCGTCCGATAACAGGAGGCGATATTTCTTGTGCCCTGGCCTGTGTCGATAGAAATAGTAACAGAACCAGAAATGTTTTATAGAATAAACGATTTACCATAACTTATGAATTATTAGATATAGGTGATCTAATAACATTGGTGGTGAGTAAAATGTTTTTGGGATAAGTACCGGAAAGATGAAGGTACGATAACGTAAGGGTTTTATCCATAAAAAAGGGGATAGGTCTCCGGATCTTTTATTTGATTACAGGAGTTTTTTTTGTCAAAATAGTTTTGTTTTTTAATTTTTAAATATATCTTTGCAAAATAGGGATATAATTAAAATTATTTAATATAAGAACCCATGAAAAAGAAATTTATTTACCTGTTTTGTTCCATTAACTTGATAACGGGTATTATTATCAGTAGTTGCTCTGAAGATATTAACGGGTATCAGGAAGAACCGGGTATAAAGACCGATCCGGATACAGAAGAATTGATACAGAGCGCCGGATTCAAATCTGCAATGAGCATCATTGAAGGTTTTAAACGGGAATTAGATTCTGCAGATCCCCAACTGCGTTCTACAGAGGAAGA
>JAVBRK010000110.1:0-12508 GCA_031548005.1 Bacteroidales bacterium | reverse complement strand
CTGAATTCCGGAGATTGGAAAGGATCCCGTGTAGGTGTATTTACTTATAATACAAAAGAAAATTCGGGACAGGCCGATTTTAACTGGTTCCATTATGAATATGATGGCCCCGGAAAATTTGTTTATGGCATGGAAGATCCTGTCAGACCGGCAGACTGGCACATGTGGAATGAAATGGCGGTATTGGCTAAAAATAATGCTGACGGCACATTTACGGTTGTTCAGGAATATGATGCCCAAATACAGGTATCGACATGGAATAATGCTGTTTTTTTTGATTATAACAATGATGGTAACCTCGATTTACTGATTGTAGCCAAAGGAGGAGACTGGCGTTTTCCCATGTCTCAGAAATATGTGCGCTTATACCGGAATCTGGGTGAAGAAGGTGGCTATTTATTTGAAGAAGTGGACAATACTGGTCTGAAGCAATACTGTGATGAAGAATATTTCAACCTGATTTCTGCCGGAGATTATGATCATGATGGTTACACGGACCTTCTGATCATGAGTAGGGAGGAGGACGAAAAACGGAATATTAATCTATACCGGAATCTCGGGGGAACCGGAAAATTCGAATGGAAAAAAAATGCTTTACCTCCCGATTATAGGCCGACAGCCAATGGTTCTGTTATGTTTGGGGATATTGATAATGACGGCTGGTTGGATATTTTTCATACCGGCTACAGCGATATTGCCCGGGGAATCGGCCTTTATAAAAATATGCAGGACGGAACTTTCCGGAATATAACGCCGGCCCATATGCCCGGAGCCTGGCAAAGCCAGTCGGTTCTGGGCGATGTAAATGGGGATGGAACTCTGGATGTTTTAATTACAGGCCATGGCGACAACTGGGCCAGATATTCCGATTTGTATTATAATTCCATTAATCCGGTTACGAAAGAACCTGAGTTTACTTATCAGAATCCCAGTGAAACCGGTATTGATCCGGTCAATGTAGCCAATGTACTGGTGGCCGATTTCAATAATGATGGTCGTATGGATATGATTATGAAGGGATATGATGGTTCGAAAGATCTGACCCGGGTGTATTACCAGAATAATCAGGGTAAATTTGTCATAGACAACAACTTCCCGATTTTCCCCATCAAAAGCGGAGGCATCAATATGGGGGATGTTAACGGCGATGGAAATATGGATATCGTTATTGCCGGAGAAAAAGGATCGTACGACGGTGAAGCATACCCATCGCCAGTACGTATTTATGAAAATCAACCGGCAAAAGCGGGAATTTCCGGAAATCAACCGCCTACAGCGCCTGCTTTTGTGGATGCCCAGTATGATGCGGGAAAACTAACAATCACCTGGGGGAATGCGACTGATGATAGGACAAAAAAAGAAGTATTGCGTTACAATATTTACCTGAAAGATGAAGATTCCGGCAAAACCTGGATGATGATTCCTGCCGATATCCGTACTGGAAAAGTTAAAGTAGGAACAGACTTGCAGGCTTCATTGTCTTCTCATGTAAAAGAATATGTTATAAATCTGTCGAAACCAGGAGATTATTCCGTTGGCGTGCAAGCGCTGGACCAATCTTATGCCGGAGGTCCGTTCAAAACCACGACCGGAAAATTTACCTCAAACCCTCATATCAAACCTACAATCAATTTTCAGGTTGAAATAATGAATACCGGAATCATTGTAAGAACTTTATATCCGGATAAAAAAGTAGATATTATCAGTCAAACGGGTCAGATAGTCGCAACGGGGATGACCAATAATTTCATTCCGCTTACTGCCCGGGGAGCTTATATTGTGAAAGTAGCAGAAAGGAGCGTGAAAATTATAAAATGACTTGAAAATCAAATATTCAAACTGATAAAAAATAATTATGAGGCAGTTTAATCTGAAAAAAATATTCTCTGCAGTTAGCTTATTATCTGTTGTTTTTGGGGCATATGCTATGCCAGTTCAACAGGAACTCAATACCGGCTGGAAATTCAAGCAATGGCGCTTAACCAACTGGTATCCGGCAACAGTTCCGGGTGTTGTTCATTTGGATCTGATGGCCAATAAGATTATAGAAGACCCTTTTTTCAGGATTAATGAGCGGGGTGTGCAATGGGTGGATAAAGAAGACTGGATGTATGAAACCCGGTTCGATGTCAGCGATGAACTATTTAAAAAAAATAATATCCGTTTGCACTTCATGGGGTTGGATACCTATGTAACGGTATACCTGAATGGTGAAAAAATTCTGGAAGGCGATAATATGTTCCGGGAATGGAAAGTGGATATTAAAGAAAAAGTAAAAGCCAAAGACAATAAGTTAGAAGTATTTTTCCGTTCCCCGATCAAAGAAGATATTCCGAAGTTCAATGCGATTCCGTATCGTTATAATACGGGCCCCGACCAGTCCCAGCAAGGAGGCGTTTTCGATAAAACAGTGAGTGTTTTTGCCCGGAAGGCAGGTTATCATTATGGTTGGGACTGGGGGCCACGCTTGGTTACGTCGGGTATCTGGCGTCCTGTTTATCTTGAGGCCTGGGACGATTCAAGGATCGAAAACGTATTTATCCGTCAAAAAGAGATCTCCAAGCAAAAAGCCGTAATTTCGGTAGAAACCGAAGTGTTGGCAGATAAGGATATCCATAATGCCTGGGTAACTGTGAAAGATACGAAAACAGGAATGGTTTATGGTACTGCGAGCGCAGATCTGAAAGGCGGGACAAACAAAATGGTGGTCGATTTCACAATCGATAACCCGAAGCTTTGGTGGTCGAACGGATTGGGAGAAGCCCATTTGTACGATTTCACCACCACCCTGGCTGCTGATTCAAAAACGCAGGATAGCCAAACTGTAAAAACAGGTCTGCGTTCAATCAAGGTAGTAACCGAACCCGATAAAGACGGATCACCGCTTTATTTTGTGCTCAATGGCGTACCTGTATTTGCCAAAGGAGCCAACCTGGTCCCGGGCGACAACTTTTTACCCCGGATTACCCGCGAAAAATATGAGAAAACCGTACTGGATGCAGTCGATGCTAATATGAATATGTTACGTGTATGGGGCGGTGGTATCTATGAGGATGACAGCTTTTACGAGTTTTGTGATCGATACGGTATTCTTGTCTGGCAGGATTTTATGTTTGCCTGTAGCTTGTATCCTTCGGAAGGGAAATTTCTTGAATCGATCAAATATGAAGCAATTGATAATATCAAACGGCTTCGTAACCATCCATCGATTGCCGTGTGGTGTGGAAATAACGAAGCGTATTATTTCTGGTACAACTGGAATCTGAAAAAAAATTATGCCGACCAGAATCCCGAATATGCACAGGTAATCTGGAGACAGTATACCGACCTGTTCCACAAACTGCTGCCCGAAATGGTTGCTGAATATGCTCCCGAAATGACTTACCGGCCGTCCTCTCCGTACGGATATCCGGGAGAAGCCGACAGTCCTTCTCATGGAGACCGTCACTACTGGGGTGTATGGCATGGAAAACATGCTACCGATCAGTTTAACGAAGAAAAAAGCCGTTTTTTCAGCGAATATGGCTTCCAGTCTTTTCCTGAATTTGAGTCTGTGAAAATATATGCGCCTGATCCTGAAGACTGGAATATCACTTCCGAAGTGATGCTGGATCATCAGAGAGCCGGAACCTACGGCAATCAGCTCATAGAGGAATACCTGATAAAAGAATACCGGAAACCGAAAGATTTTAAGGCTTTTCTATATATGGGGCAGGTATTACAAGGCGACGCCATAAAAAAAGCCATTGAAGCGCATCGCCGGGCCATGCCTTATTGTATGGGGACTTTGTTCTGGCAACATAACGATTGCTGGCCGGTAGCTTCCTGGGCCAGCCGTGATTACTACGGACGCTGGAAGGCTCAGCATTACTATTCCCGCGAAGCTTATCGCGATATTCTGGTTTCTCCGATAGCCAAAGATAAAAACCTGGATGTTTATATTGTTTCCGACAGGCTGAAAGAGGTTAAAGGAAAACTTTCTGTGAAGGTGATAAAATTAGACGGAACGGTGGTCAATAGTTTTAGTAAACAAGTAACCGTTCCATCCAATACGAGTACCAATGTCCATTCCCTGAAAATAGAATCTTTATTGAAAGGAGAGGCTCCCAATCATGTTTTTGTTGCTGTTGAATTAACCGAAGGTAAAAATGCGGTATACAAGAACTGTTATTTCCTGACACTACAGAAGGATATCGATTTTCCGGCTGTGAATATAACAAAAACCATTCGCCCGGTCGATGGGGGATATGAAGTCACCCTGAAATCGGACCAATTCGCCCGTGCGGTGTTTATGTCCATTGAAGGAATCGACAACTTCTTTGAAAACAACTACTTTGATATCTATCCGGGAGAACAGGTGACCACGAAAGTCAAAACATCGCTCCCTCAGACTGAATTTGAAAAACAACTTAAAGTTGTATCGATAAAAGATGCTTATTAATGATGATCTTAACCACTTGGTGTCTGAATACCTTCTATGTGGTTGAAAAAATAAACAATGATGAAAAATAAAACGACTACACTTTTCTTCTTATTGGCTTTGTTGGCTTTTTCTATTACTTCTTGTGGAGAAAAAAGTGAAGAACAGCAAACATTACGCTTATGGTATAAACAAGCCGCAGACGAATGGATGAAAGCGCTTCCATTGGGAAATGGTCGCATGGGTGCGATGGTTTATGGTGGTATTGAAACGGAAAAAATCGCTTTGAATGAAGTGACGCTTTGGTCGGGACAATATGACGAAAATCAGGAAATTCCTTGCGGTAAAGAAAAATTAGCCCAAATGCGGAAATTATTTTTCGAGGGAAAATTGATGGAAGGGAATCAAATGGGTTCTCAGTACTTATCGGGCCGGCCCAATTCTTTTGGAACCAATTTGCCGATGGGAGATCTGGTTTTCGATTTTAAGTATGAAAACAATGAAATCACTTCTTACGAAAGGGATTTGAATATCAGTGATGCGATTTCAACGGTTTCATTCAAAGCAGGAAATACGAAATATACAAGAGAATATTTCTGTTCCAATCCGAATGATTTATTGGTCATTAAATTCTCGGCAGATAAAAGTGCGTCTTTGAACTTTGATGTTAAACTGGATTTGCTGAGAGAGGCTGACATCAGCATTTTAAACGATGAAATTAATTATTCGGGACAAGTTAACTTCCCTAAATTGGGACCAGGAGGCGTTTGTTTTGACGGGAAAGTGAAGGTACAGCTAAAAGGAGGAAGCCTGAAGCCGGAATCGAACATGCTTAAAATCGAACATGCGGACGAAGCGGTTATTCTGGTCGATTTACGCACGGATTTTAAAAATCCGGATTATAAGTCACTTGGTGCGAAAACCATTCAAAATGCAGCATCCGGAAATTATAACGATTTAAAGCAAGCGCACATCAATGATTATACAAATTTATTCAACCGTACGGAATTATCATTGGGAAAAACTCAATCAGATCATTTGCCTACTGATGTCCGGCTTCAACAATTGAAAGAAAATAAAGAAGATCCCGGATTATTTGCTCTGTTTTTTCAATACGGGAGGTATCTGCTAATATCTTCTTCAAGGGAAAATTCTCCATTACCTGCTCATTTACAGGGAATCTGGAATGATAACCTGGCTTGTAATATGCCTTGGACCTGCGATTACCACTTGGATATCAATACCGAACAAAACTATTGGCTTGCCAATGTAGGGAACTTGCATGAATGTAATATTCCACTGACCAATTATGTAAAAGACTTGTCTGTTCATGGTGAAAAAACAGCGATGAAAGCGTATGGAAGTCCCGGTTGGACGGCTCATACGGTGGCGAATGTTTGGGGATACACAGCTCCCGGGCAAGGTGTTACCTGGGGATTGTTTCCAACAGCCGGAGCCTGGATCGCTTCCCATTTGTGGGATCATTATCTCTATACCCGGGATACGGACTATTTGAAAAACGAGGCTTATCCGGTTTTGAAAAGCAGCGCTGTTTTCTTACTGGATTATATGGTAGAAAGCCCTGATGATGGGTTTTTAATGACAGGACCAAGCATTTCTCCCGAAAATTCATTCAAATTGGGTGGCGTTGAATACGCTTTATCGATGATGCCTACCTGTGACCGGGTTTTGGTGTATGAAATCTTTAATTCTTGTATCGAATCTTCAAAAATATTGGATATTGATTCTGAATTCCGTCGATCATTAGAAAATGCGATGGCTAAATTGCCTCCTTTGAAAATCGGTAAAAATGGAGGAATCCAGGAATGGTATGAAGATTATGAAGAAGCCCATCCGAATCATCGTCACACAACCCATTTGCTGGCGTTGTATCCTTATGCTCAGATTTCAGCTGATAGAACCCCGGAATTGGCCCGGGCGGCAGAAAAGACCATTCAGTTACGCTTGGCTTCGGAGGGTTGGGAAGATGTCGAGTGGAGTTGTGCCAATGTAATTTGTTTGTATTCCCGGTTGAAGGATGCAGAAAATGCATACTCGAACGTAAAATATTTATTGACGCATTTTTCGAGAGAGAATCTGTTTACGATGGCTCCAGCGGGTGTTGCAAGCGCAGAAAGCGATATCTTTGAATTCGATGCCAATGAAGCCGGTCCGGCAGGAATTGCGGAAATGCTTCTACAGAGTCAGGAAGAATACATTGAATTTCTTCCGGCTTTACCTAAAGTATGGAAAGACGGCTATTTCAAAGGTCTTTGCGTCAGAGGCGGAGGAATTGCCGGTTTGTCGTGGAAAAATGGGAAGGTGGTAAAAGCGACTCTTCAATCGACCTGTGATAATACGTTTAAAATTAGAGTTTCCGGACATTCGGATCTGCAATGTTTTGTCAACGGAGAAAAAACGGTAATTTTGCCGGATGCAAACCAGGTTCTGACCGTTGATCTGAAAAAGGGCGACCGGCTGGAACTGAAATAATCAGGATTAAAGAAATAAATATACCATGAATTACAAATTAACCGTCATTTTCTTTTTATGCTTTGTCAATGCTTATTCTGTGAATAATAAGTGGCAGGTAAAGTACGATTCCGGGACAAAAAGAGTCAATATTATAAAGAATAAAGAATTGATTATTAATGATTTATATGCTACTTATAAATTAAATGGGAAAACAATTTCTTCTGCCGGATATGAAAAACAAGAGATTAAAACTGTGAAAACAGATGATTTGTTTGGAAAAGGCTCCCTGATTACGATCACCTATACTGATAAAAATCTTCCGTCGATCGTTCAGCGGTTTTATGTATATACGGACCGGGATTACTTTCTGACGGAATTTGAATTGAAAAGTAATTCGGCGGAAGTAGCTGTAAATTATATGGCGCCGGTGAATCTGGCCGGTATTCCGATATCCGAAAGTGCAGATAACCGGGCTTTGTTCGTCCCTTTTGATAACGATTGCTGGATCCGGTACCAATCCCATCCGCTCACGTTCGATCAACTGAAAAGTTATGAGGTTTCTGCTGTTTTTAATAATACCAGCAGAAAAGGAATAGTGATCGGTTCTGTCGAGCATGATAACTGGAAATCGGCCGTGGAAATCAAAAAAGGGAGTCTGGTTTGTTACGGAGGAGCTGCCGATTCACTCACCCGCGATTCTAAACCGCACGGACAACTGAAGGGAAATACCATCAAGTCTCCGAAGATATTGCTCGGTACATTCGACGATTGGAGGGCAGGTCTGGAGGAGTATGGCAAAGCGAATGCCGTTATTTCTCCTCCCAAAGCGTGGAATAAAGCGGTTCCGTTCGGATGGAACAGTTGGGGTGTATTGCAGTTCAAGATGACATTTCCCAAAGCGATGGAGGTATCGGACTTCTTTAAAAACAACCTTCAGAATAATGGATTTTCCAATACCGATCACCTGGTTTATGTCGGACTGGATTCCGGCTGGAACAGTTTCACGGAAGACGAACTGAAAGCCTTTGTGCGCAAATGTAAAGAAAACGGGCAGATTGCCGGGATCTATTGGTGTCCGTTTACCGATTGGGGTAAAAATCCGGAAGCAACTGTCGGCGATGCTGAAACTTATTATTTCAAAGATATTTATGTGTATGCCAATGGGAAGCCACAAAATCTGGATGGCGCTTATGCCATCGACCCGACTCATCCCGCCATCGAGGCAAGAATGAAGAAAACATCCGAATTATTCCGCCGCTGTGGTTTTGAGTATGTAAAAATGGATTTTATGACTCACGGAACCATGGAAGGTGATCGATGGTATCTTCCCGAAATAAAAACCGGCATGCAGGCTTATAATTACGGTCTGAAATTGTTAAACCAATATTTTGGGGATATGTACATCAACCTGTCTATTTCGCCCGTTTTTCCGGCCCAGTATGCACAATCGCGCCGTATTGCCTGCGACGCCTGGAACAAGATCAAGGATACCGAATACACCATGAACGCTGTCTCTTATGGCTGGTGGATCAATCAGGTTTATCAATACAATGATGCCGACCATGTGGTTCTCCAACAGGCTTCTGAAGGAGAAAACCGGGCGCGTGTAACTTCAGCAGTCATTACCGGATTATATATTGCAGGCGACGATTTCAGTAACGAAGGTTCGGAAGAAGGAAAAGAAAAAGCAAAGAAATTCTTTACAAATCGTGAAATCAATGCAATCGCCAATGGTGTTTCTTTCCGTCCGGTGGAAGGAAACGGAGAAAAATCAGAAAACCAGTTTGTCCGCACGGATGATAACGGATTATATTACGTGATCTTCAATTATGGAGAAGAAACACTGAAAGCCGCTGTACCAGTGGAAAGATTAGGGTTAAAGGCTGGCCGGAGTTACCATGTTAAAGAACTGTGGAGTGGGGAAGTAATCGATATAAGATCTGCTTTGACTGTTCCTGCAAAGGATGTGAAGGTGCTTCGGATACATTGATCGGAACTAAAATGATTACCTGTAGAAAAATAACGGATTTAAACAGAAAAGAAATTATTCTGTTCCGGTTGGCTAATGATTCCGGTGCATTTGTTGAAATCCTCAATTATGGAGCCACCGTGACGTCCATAGTCGTTCCTGATAAAAATAACCGGTTGAGCAATGTGATTTTAACTTATAATGACCCGGAAGATTATTTTTCGGATAACGCTTATCTGGGAAGTACGGTCGGACGCGTTGCCAACCGTATTTCCAAAGCACAGTTTGAATTGGACGGACACCGGTATTTATTAGACCGGAATGATGGAAATAATTCCAATCATGGAGGGTTTAACGGTTTTAACAAACGGATCTTTGATTTTGAAATTCAAAATAATCAGTTAACTTTATCCTGTGAAAGTAAGGATGGAGAAGGGGGGTTTCCTGGAAATATGCGGTTTTCAGTGATTTATTCCTTTTCGGAAAAGAACGAGTTGACGATGGAATACAAAGCTGTTTCGGATAAAATAACGGTTTTTAATCCGACCAATCATACTTATTTTAATTTGTCTGGGAAAAAGCAGAATATTCTGAACCATAAGTTAAAAATCTTTTCCGGCAGTTATCTGGAATCCGACAATGAATTTCTGCCTACCGGAAGAATTTTACTGGTGGAGAAGACTGCATTCGATTTTACCGGGTATCAAGAAATTGCTGAAATGATGCCTTTGAAAAATGAACTGTTGGAAGGATACAATACCTATTTTATAGGCTTTGAAAAAGCAGATGGGCCGTTGAGGAAGCTGGCATCCGTAAGAGAGGAAATATCGGGTAGGGAAGTCGTACTGTATTCTGATATGCCCGGATTTATGTTTTATACTGGCGATTATTTGTCCGGAAAACACCAATCGTTCGAAGGGTTGTGCTTAGAGGCTCAGTTCTATCCTGATGCTCCGAACCACCCGGATTTTCCTTCGTGTAAAATCGACCCGGATAGAGAAATGGCGTATAAAATTAGATATGAATTTTTGATTTTCGATACAAATAAAATATAAATCTATGAATCGATTCAAATTAATGATTGCAGCCCTGTGTTTGGCTATCTTACCCGGGTGGGTACACGCAAAAGTGGAGTTGCCTGCGATCTTTACCGATAACATGGTATTACAACAACAAACCGAAGCTCCTGTATGGGGGAAAGCAGCTGTTAATAAAGAAGTGAAAATTACGACCTCCTGGGACAATCAAACCTACAGGGTGATGGCCGGACCGGATGGAAAGTGGTCTGCCAAATTGAAAACTCCTGTAGCCGGGGGCCCTTATCAGATCACGATTTCCGACGGAAAAGATATCAAATTGAACAATGTCCTGATTGGGGAGGTCTGGGTTTGCTCCGGACAATCCAATATGGAAATGCCGTTGGCAGGCTGGGGGAAGATCGATCGTTACGAACAGGAAATTGCCGCTGCCAATTATCCGCAAATCCGCTTGCTTCATGTGGAAAAAGCTACGAGTACCCAACCGTCTGAAGCGGTGAAGATAGCCGGTGGAGGCTGGCAGGTCTGTTCTCCGGCCAATATTCCGGACTTTTCGTCGGTAGCCTATTTTTTTGGAAGAGAGTTGCATAAATCGTTGAATGTTCCCATCGGATTGATCAATACCTCGTGGGGAGGAACCATTGCCGAAGCCTGGACCAGCGAGGAATCTCTGGAAAACATGCCGTATTTCAACGAGGCTGTTCAGAAGATGAGAACGGTTTCAGAAACGGAACTACAAGCTACTTATCAGAAGAAAATCGATGAATGGAATCAGCAGGTTGAAAGTGCCGACGGAGGAATTGCAGGAAACTGGAAAAATCCGGGATTGGATGACAAGGACTGGAAAACCATGCAGATACCTGTATTATGGGAAGATGCCGGGTTGAAAGATTTTGACGGGATTGTATGGTTCCGGAAAACGGTTCATATTGCTTCGGATTGGAGTGGAAAAGAGCTGGAATTCAGTATCGGTACTGTCGATGATAATGATATTACGTACTTCAATGGAGTAGAGATCGGAAGAACCAATGGATACGGCCTGACCAGAAATTATAAGGTACCTGCCAGATTAGTCAAGCCTGGAAAAGCAGTGATTACAGTCCGTGTAACCGATACGGGAGGTGGAGGCGGTATTCTGGGCGAAAAAAATAGCCTGAAAATATCCGGAACCAATAATAAAGTGGGGGAAAAGACGATCGATATGACCGGTGAATGGAAATATAACGCGGCTGTCGATCTCAGTAAATTTTCGAGAGCTCCTCAATCTCAAATGGGTAACCCGAACCGTCCGACTGTGTTGTTCAATGCCATGATTAAGCCTTTGGTTCCTTATGCTATCCAGGGAGCCATCTGGTATCAGGGGGAATCGAATGCCGATCGTCCGTATCAATACCGGGAATTATTTCCGTTGATGATCCGTGACTGGAGAACACAATGGAATCGTGATTTTCCGTTCTATTTCGTACAGTTGGCAAATTTTATGGCAGAAGATAAAGAGCCGGCGGAGTCACAATGGGCGGAATTACGGGAAGCTCAATTACAAACATTGCATCTGGGAAATACAGGAATGGCTGTTACCATCGACATCGGTGACGCAAAGGATATTCACCCTAAGAACAAACAGGATGTCGGCCTGCGTCTGGCACTGGCTGCAAAAGCCAATACTTACGGACAGAAAATTGTTTATTCCGGACCTGTTTATGATTCTTACAGAATAGAAGGAAACCAGATCAGAATCTTTTTCAAACACACTGAAGGAGGCCTGAAAATCAAAGACGGAACCCAATTAAAAGGTTTCGCCATTGCAGGATCCGACCACAAATTTTATTGGGCGCAGGCAACCATCGAAAGAAATGAGGTGGTGGTCAGTGCGCCGCAGGTGAAGTTCCCGGTTGCTGTGCGCTATGCCTGGGGCAATAATCCGGTTTGCAACTTATGCAATGGTGCAGATTTGCCGGCATCTCCTTTCCGTACCGACGATTGGCGGCAACAGGATAAGAATTGATTTATGTGATGACGTTAGGATAATGTATTTATAAACGCAAAAATCCGGCAATTAGATTGGTAACTGCCGGATTTTTTTAATTACAGGGAAGAAGAAATTACTTTATTTCTTCAAAATCGCCAGGTTTCCAGCTGCCGTCGAAAGCAGGCGCCTCAGGACCATAAATCCGGAAATAGGTAAACCAACCTTTATCGGGCAAAGTTTGTATCCATACGTTTTCTTTACCTTCCGGGGCTTTAGGGCCGAAATACAAATCGACTGTAGCACCTTTTTGATCTTTCAGTTCGAACATCGAGCGCAGTGCTGCTTTATTTTGTTCTGTAGCAATTTCGCTGCGGGTTTTGTTGTCGTAGATGGTTATCGACCAGAATAGCTTACCGGGAACAGGTTGAGGAACCGTTAATTTGTAGGTTTTACTTCCATCCAGGTATTTACCTGTATTATCTTTCATTCCCAACCAATATAACGAACCGGCGCCCGGCGCCCGGTTAAACATGGCCGGCGATTCGATCTGAGCCTGATAGAACCATTTTTCACGGGCATAAAGGTCGACATAGTTTTCGGTATTGAATTTTCCATCACCGGCATAGCGCAATACAGCC
>JAVBRK010000064.1:0-22677 GCA_031548005.1 Bacteroidales bacterium | reverse complement strand
AACAATGAATTGTGTACTGCCGCATGTTATGCCGGAGACCGCCGGAAACTATATTTTCTTATAAACAGTGAGCTGTTCGAGCCGATCGATATCTCAAAACTCGAACAATACGACCGTCCGGTCGGTATCGAATCTTCATTCGACCTGGTCGATTTTTTTCTGAATGACAAAAAAACAAGTAACGGAGACCCCGGATTGAGTAAGAATCCGGTAAAAGATCTGGCAACTACAGACTACATTTCCTACAGCCTGTCGGAAAATACATTGAAAGAAGAGGGGAGCTACACCCCAATGCAGTACCAGGAAACCATCGATGAGTTTTTACGGAAAGATGCAGAATCTCCGGTGAGGATACAATTGAAAGAAAGCGCTCCGGAAGAAACAGAGGGATTATCATTCGATCCGGATTCCGTGGAAGAAGACAGTTTCTTTTCCGAAACATTAGCAAAAATCTATCTCCGGCAAAAAAAATATGATAAAGCTTTGGAAATTATTCGAAAGCTACATTTGCTATATCCGGAAAAAAATATTTACTTTGCAGACCAAATCCGTTTTTTGGAGAAATTGATTATTAACATCAAAAAATCATAATAAAAAATGTACTTATTTATTTCAGTATTAATTGTCATCGCATCTATCTTTTTGATTTTATTCGTGGTGATACAAAATTCAAAAGGAGGAGGTTTAGCAGCAGGCTTTTCATCTTCCAATCAGGTAATGGGAGTACGTAAAACTACTGATTTCCTGGAAAAAATGACTTGGGGATTGGCAGCCGCTGTTGTTGTTCTGACCATTGCCTCCTCTTTCTTTGTTCCCGGTCGTCATGCCCAGGGGGCAGAATCCGAAATCAAGGAAAATATCCAAAATGCAGCGCCTCCTGTAGATCCGAACGCAGTTTCTCCATTCGGAACTCCGGTGCAGGATGGGAATAGCGGAACCGAACAACCACAGCAACAAGGAACTCCACAAGAGTAATTTTTGTTGAAATTAACTTTCTTTTTCATGAGCTGCCCTGGTTTCCCCAAGGCAGCTTTTTTTTGTAAGTTGCAGAATTATCCGGATTTTACAGATTTTTTAGCTTCTTTCATTTTAATATAAGGCGATAAGAAAAACAGGTATACAACCAGTATTACCAGAATAATAACAGCTCCCGACTGACTATTCAGAGAATCGGAGGCGATTCCCATCAAAGGAGGAAAGATAGCCCCTCCTGAAATTCCCATAATCATCAATCCGGAAATTTCATTATCCCGTTCGGGCATGAATTGTAGCGCCCGGGAAAAAATCATGGAAAAAATATTCGAATTACCGAATCCGACCAAAGCCAGACAGACATAAAGCAGGGTCGAGCCGGAAAAAATAAGCAATCCGGTACAGGACAAAGCCAGACATATGACACTGATTATAAAAAACCGGGGAATCGAAAACCGGGCCATAATGAATCCTCCGGAGAACGAACCGGCTACCCGGAACAGAAAGTACAGGCTGGTGGCAAGTCCGGCTTCTTCCAGAGTCAATCCTTCCCGCTCCATCAGAATCTTAGGCGCGGTGATATTAATCCCGGCATCGATGCCGACATGCGCCAGAATTCCGATGAAAAACAATAGGATGTGTTTATTTCTCAATAACAGGAGACAATCTACAAACGACGATTTGTCTTTTTTATAGGATCTTTCTTCAATCTTTGTAATTCCCAATAAAATGACCGCCAGAACAGCCACTACAGCATACATAGGAAACAGCAACTTCCAGTTGCCAAAATTTAAAGCAGCCCAACCGGCAATGACCGGCCCCATAAATGAAGCAATGGATTTTATAAATTGTCCGAAAGTAAGGCTGCTTGCCAGCTTATCTCCACTCACTACATTGGCCATCAGCGGATTCAGCGAGACCTGCATCAGGGTATTACCAATACCTAACAGGGAAAACGATACCAACATCGTAGTAAGATTGTATCCGATTACCGGAACGATCAATGCCAGAACGGTTACCAGTAAACTCAACAAAACAGTCTTCCGCCGGCCTATTTTATTCATGAGCAGTCCTGTAGGAATAGAAAAGATAAAAAACCATAAAAATACCATGGATATGAATAAATTAGCCATCGTATCAGACAGGTCAAAATCTTTTTTGACATAATTCGATGCAATTCCAACTAAATCCACTGCTCCCATGGCAAAAAATGCGAGCATTACCGGAATCAACTGGAAACGTATATCATTCTTTTTATTCATGGATACGACCCACAGGGATAATCAGATCACCGCCAAATAGATTTCATCGTACAAACTTCTGAGGATTTTACCTCGATGTTGCGCCCCCAGAAATGCAAACCTTCCTGGTTTCTTTTCTCCGGATCCCTTTGCATCGAATAAGAGTAAGCTCCGTTATCGATAAATACCTCGACAGAAGTCTTATCGATAATGATATCGGCCGACAGTTCCATGCTGGTCATATCTTCGGGAGAGTAAAACGTACCGTTTATCCGGTTAAAATTCATGTCGTAAATAACATCATCCTGGTAGATCTTACTTAATCCGGCTTCATTGCCGTCGTATGAAATTCGCACGGTTTTCCCCTTAAAAGAAGTCATATCATAAAACACCCAGTAATCGGGCGTTTCGGAAGCTAAACGGATTACAAACTCCCGTTCGGATTTTCCGTTCACTTCCAGTTTCATCCTGGCCCGGTCTTGTTGCTGAGATACGGGCAGGTTGAGGTATTTCTTGGTAATTTTTAAAGAGATCTCTCCAGCCGATACCGATGCAAACGATCCCAATAGTAACCCGAACAAGCATGTAATTTCTTTCAATTGTTTCATCATGGTAATTTTTTACTACCAGCCATCCTCTTTGCCGGTAAGGTTATCGTATTTAAAGTTTTTGCGCCAAAGATATGTTAAAATATTTATTCTCCTCCTTTTAAAATAGAATTATGTGATAATTCCATGAAAAAAGCCGGCCCAAAGCTGATGCTTGAGCCGGCTTTCACCGTTTTTCAAAAAGTTACTTTATTGCAAGGGTAATGCAGGAGATTCGATCGTGTCGGATTCTGCAATGATTGTGCTTTGAGTATCCCGATGGGCTACCATCTTCATTTCATAAACCACTCCTTTTCCGTAACTGGCCATCATGGTCCGGGTAATCGTTTGTCCCGGAGTATTGGGATTTGGGATATAGAAATTCGAGGTAGTCCATTCCCCGGTAGAGCCTTTTACGCGGTAAAAGACCTGATAGCTATAAGCATCTTTCACGGCTTTCCAGGTATACTGATAAGTATTGCCTGTATATTGTTCCTGCACAACGGCAACTGAAAAATTTTCAATTTTAGTCAGGTTGTCCACCCGGCCGTCATTGTCGCTGTCATCATCAGAACAAGCTGTAAACGTTGTAAAAGAAATCGCTAAGATTAAAGAAAAAAATAATCCTTTTAATAAACTGTTCATTGTTTTTGTTTTTAAGTTAGTAAATATAATAAAGGGTTAGTTTGTATTTATCCCCAAAACTGAACTATAAGAATCAATATTTATGCCAACCTGTGATGTAAAAATAAAAAAAAACTTAACTCACCTTTAGGGTCGCATTCAAATAACGTGTCTTTTTAATACAAAGCAAAAAAATGGAACTGAACGAAAACACCATAAAATACCCGGATGAAGAAGTGTTGTTGAGATATATCAACGAAACGGCCTATCCGGACGAACGGGCCAGAATCGACGCATGGCTCGCGGAAGATCAGGCAAATGAGAAGATACTGCTGCAACTATCCCGCATTTATTTCGCGCAATATACCCAGAACCGCGTTCAACAACGGGATCCTCATCTTGCCTGGGAATCTGCGGAACAAAGTATCGCAAAAAAAGGACGGAGAATTCTTTTCCGGAAGATTTCTGTGGCTGCCTCACTCCTGATCGGTTTGCTGGGAATCACCTCATTCTTTTTACAACAGAACCAACCGGTTGTCCATTCCGAACTAATCACCGTAACTACCAACGCCGGAATGCGCTCCCAGGTGGAACTTCCCGATGGAACGACTGTACATCTGAACGCGAACAGTACGCTCGTTTATCCCTCCCGGTACGACTTATCCGAGCGCCGGGTCCGGCTTTCGGGAGAAGGTTATTTCAAAGTAGCCCATCGAGAAGAACAACCTTTCATTGTCACTACAGGCGATGAAAAAATGCAGGTAAAAGTGCTGGGCACCGAATTCAGTCTGCAAGCCTATGAACACGACCAAAGAATACAGACAACGCTGGTCGAGGGGTCTGTACAGTTGAAATTCACAGAAACAAACAAAATTCTGACGATGATTCCCTCCGACCAGGTCATCTACGACCTGAAAGCGAATCAAATATTCCACAAAAAAGTCAATACCTCTCAGGAAATTGCCTGGAAAAACGGCGAACTGATATTCCGGGACACGCCGATGCCGGATGTGTTAAGGCAGCTAAACCACTTTTACAGTGTAGAGTTCGATGTAAAAGAAAAAGTGATCTCCGATTATGTCTTTACCGGTACATTCAAAGACCGGCCTTTATTCCAGATCCTCGATTATATGAAAATATCATCAAAAATCGATTATCAGATGATTTATCCGGAGCATCAGGAGGTGCGTAAGCCGGTTATCAAGATCAAAAAAATATCTTAAAAATAAAACTGCCTATGATAAAACTCCAAAAACAAGAATTGTAACCACTAAAAAACACGCGGAAAATAGTTGCAATATTCCCCGCGTGAAACAAATTAAATCAATTTATTTTTTCATTAAAAACACAACAAAAATATGGAAAAACCTAATCAATCCCAACGAGTCCGGGAAAAAACTTCTTCATTCCGGCCGCTGGCTAAAGTTCCACTTTTTATGAAACTAAGTTTTATAATCCTCGTCCTTTCGATCCAGGTGATGCTGGCATCCAACTCCTATGCGCAAAAGACAGCTTTGTCGCTCGATGCCAAGAATGAAACGGTAGTTAAAGTGCTGGATGAAATTGAAAAACAATCTGAATTCCGGTTTTACTACAACAGTAAATTAGTGAATACACAACGTAAAGTGACAGTCAATGCCAAGAATGAAGATGTTTTCTCAATCCTGGATGAACTTTTCGGGTCTACCGACATCGGATACAAAGTCGTGGACAAAGACATCATCCTGACCAAAAAAGAGACCGGGGAAACATATTCCAATGGAATCACACAACAGGGAATCCGGATCAAGGGAGCCGTCACCGACGAAACCGGCTTGCCCATTCCCGGAGTCAGTGTGGTCCTGAAAGGAACCTCCACCGGACTCATCACCGACAATGAGGGACAGTTTTCCATTCTGGTGCCAAATGAAAAATCAGTGTTGACGTTTTCGTATCTGGGCTATCTGAGTGAAGAGGTGACCGTAGGAAAACAAAGCAACATCAATATCGCCCTCAAAGAAGACTTCAAAATGCTGGACGAAGTGGTCGTAATCGGTTACGGAACGGTTAAAAAGGTCAATGTTTCGGGAGCTATCGCCACCACCGACTCCAAAACATTCGAATCACGTCCGGTACAAAATGCAGCCTCCGCTTTACAAGGAGAAATGCCCGGACTGACCGTCATCCGGACCAGCGGCGCCCCCGGAAGCTCTCCAACCATCCGGGTACGTGATGTTTCATCTCTTAACGGAGGATCTCCATTAATACTGATCGATGGAGCCGAGGGTAATCTGAACCTGATCAACCCGGCCGACATTGAGAATATCTCAGTCCTGAAAGATGGTACCGCCGCCATTTATGGTGCACGTGCCGCCGACGGAGTAATCCTGGTAACCACCAAAAATGCCAAACGGAATCAAAAACTGAAAGTTTCGTTGGATGCTTATTATTCAGTCAAGAAACCGGCGTTATTGAAAAAACCGGCTAATTTATACGAGCATGCCGTTATGGCGCTGGAAATTACTGATGGTTCTTTCCCCGTTGAATATACGCAGGATGAACTTCAACTGATCCTGGATGGTAGCGACAAAGTGCTCCCGGCTTCTAACTGGGGACGTTGGTCGGGATATCCCAAATTCTACAGAAATCAGGACTATAACGACATGATTATCGGAAACGGAAGTCTGCAAAACTACAATGTCAACTTTTCCGGCGGTGGAGAAAAATATTCCTACCTGATCTCTTTAGGCTACCAGGACGAAACCGGTTTGCCCAAATATGGGACGGACAGCGATAAACGATATTTTGTACGATCCAAATCGAATATCCAGATTGTAAAAAACCTGGATTACGACCTCAACATATCGTATGAAGCCAGCAGCCGGGATTATTCTTCCGGAATCAGTGAAGGACAGAATATCTGGGAGCTGATCTATAAAACACGGAGTTGGGCGCCTTTGCGCAACCCCGCCGGAACTTTCTATACATTCGAAGGGTTCGATAACCCGGCTCAGGTTCTGGAAGAAGGCGGTTTATCTACTTTAACCACCGGAAACTTCACATTCAACAACCAGTTGCACTGGCAGGTAATCGACGGACTCAACATCTATGGAAGAGCCGTTGTCCGGAAAAGCGACAGCGACAAAGATGTCGAAAATAAAATGCTCTACAGTTATAACTGGGATAATTTCAACCACCGGACGGCAAGAAAGCCCAACTACGCCGAGCGCAGCTATGCCAAAACGCTGTTCAAAAATTTCACAGCCTACGCCGAATATAAAAAGACTTTCGGAGAAAAACACGACATCGGAGCCATGATCGGGGCTGCAAACGAATCGGCCGATTACGACAAATTCTCGGCGAAACGGATCAATTTCGACCAACAGGAATCCATGTCCCTGCAACTGGGAAGCTCACAGGATCAAACAGCCTGGAGCGAAGGGAACGCCTGGACCATCAATTCGGCTTTTTCCCGGTTGAATTACTCGTATGCTGAAAAATATTTTATTGAAGGAACTTTACGGGCCGACGGAAGCTCCCGCTTCGATCCCGATCATCGCTGGGGTTACTTCCCGGGAGTGTTCGGAGCCTGGCGTATGAGTGAAGAATCATTCATCAAAAAATGGAATATTTTCGACAATCTCAAACTGAGGGCCTCTTACGGGGAAATGGGAAACCAATCGGGTATCGGCCTCTACGACTACATTCAGTTGGTTTCCATCAGCAGCGATTATTATCCTTTCGGGAACGGACAAAAAGGACAGATGGCCAGCCCGGGAAATATTGTTTCCACTTCCCGCACCTGGGAAACGATTGCTTCTACTAACGTAGGGGTAGATATTAGCGTGTTGCGCGATCGGTTGTTCGGTTCTTTCGATTATTTCTGGAAAGACAATAAAAATATGCTGATCCCGGTAACTTATCCGTCGATGCTCGGAGCAAGCGCCCCCAGCACCAACAGCGGACGTCTGAACATCAAAGGATGGGAAATCTCCCTCGGTTGGCGTGACGAGATCGGCGGTTTCAAATATTCAGTAAAAGGAAGCCTCAGCGATGCTCAAAATGAAATGGTTAGCAGAGTCGGTAATAACCTGATACAGTTGGGATGGAACAGCACCAGCAATCCAATCAAGGGCTATCCACTCGATTCTTACTTCGGGTATGTATTTGACGGAATCATCCAGAATGCACAGGAACTGGCCGACTACAAAGCCCGCTTCCCGAAAGGCGGAATACCTGGTGATTTATCCATCGGCGATGCAAAATACAAGGATCTGGATGGAGACGGTTTATTTTCTGTACTCGGAGACGGTAAAGAAGGAAGCGGCGATGTAGTGTATTTAGGGAATACCAATCCCCGTTACAGTTTCGGATTCAACCTGAATGCCGAATACAAGGGATTCGATTTAGGCGCTTTCATTCAGGGAGTCGGACAACGGACTATGTTCCTGGAAGGAGAAGCAAGCATGCCTTTCGCCCAGCCCTGGTTCCAATCGGCCGAATACTGGTATGGAAAAACCTGGACTGCAGAGCGTACCGATGCTAAATATCCGGCGATAACAGGTAAAGGAAAGAGAAGTTACAACTACTATGTATCGACCAATACGAAGCATAATGTGGGATACGCCCGCCTGAAGAATCTGCAACTGGGATATACACTTCCTAAAAGTCTCACAAAAAAAATGATGCTGGAAAAAGTCCGGGTCTACTTCAGTGGTGAAGATTTATTTGAAGTACACAATACTCCCGGTGGATGGGATCCGGAAGAAGGCGGAGGTTACACCTATTATCCGTTTACCCGTAACTATTCTTTTGGATTAAACCTTAGTTTCTAATTTATAAAACACAGCATTATGAAGAAATATATTATATCAGCTTCTGTTTTCGTCGGTGCATTATTCACCCTGACGGGTTGCCAGGACATCGATCTGCTGCCTAAAGACAACCTTCCGGATCCTTTATTCTGGAAAACTCCGTCCGATTACATAAAGGAAGTCAATCAGTTATACAGCACCAGTGAAACATTCGATGTCAAAGACGCCGACAGCGATATCGCTTTTGAACAAAGCGGAAATGCCATCAGTAATGGAACATACAGCGCTCCGAGTTCCGACGGAGACTGGTCGGATCGTTTCAAAGACCTGCGCCAGAGCAATACCATCATCGAAAAAAGTAAAACGTATGTGGGTAGTTTTTCGGAGATCGAGCGTTATGTAGCCGAAGCCCGGTTTTTCAGAGCTTACACCCACTGGCGATTGATGAAAAAGTTTAACGATGTTCCCATTGTGACCAAAGTACTGGATATCAACTCTCCTGAACTCTACGGCAGCCGGAACAAGCAATCAGAAGTAGAAGATTTCATTTTGTCGGAGCTGGAAGAAATCTATTCCAAACTACCAAAACAAAGTGAATTGAAACCGGAAGAAAAAGGACGCATTACCCAAGGTACAGCACTGGCTCTGAAAGCCCGTGTCGCATTATTTGCCGGAACCTGGGCGAAGTATCAGCAGCACCGAACGGATTATCAGCAGTTGCTCGACCAGGCTATCTCGGCTGCCGACCGGGTGATTGACAGCAAAGAATACCGTTTGTTCGAGAGTGAAGGAGCGAACAGTTACCGCCAGTTGTTTATCGATAAAGGCGACGATGCTCCCGAAGCTATTTTCGACAACCGGTACTACAAAGATGTCCGGATGCACTCGACTGCTCATTCGGTTTACTGGGGATGGAGAGGCACTCCAACCAAAAAATTAGCGGATATGTACCTATGCAAAAGTACCGGGTTACCCATTGAAAAATCCGGCTCCGGATTCAAAGGGTATCAAACGATCAAAGACGAGTTCGATGGCCGGGATCCCCGGATGTCCCAGACACTCATCATGCCGGGAACAATCTATGTGAATGCCCAGATCGGAACCGACTCCTGTGTGGCCCAGTTCACAACCCGTCCGGAAACCCGTACTGGATACAAACTCTGGAAATTCATGGGTGAAACATTTGCCGGGGTGAACGATTGTGCTTTTGACTTTCACATCATCCGTTATCCGGAAGTATTACTGATCCTGGCTGAAGCCACATTCGAAAAAAATGGCTCTGTCAGCAACGAGATCCTGAACAAGACGATCAATGTGATCCGCTCCCGGAAAGGAGTTGAAATGCCTCCTCTGACCAACGAATTCATTCAGTCCAACGGATTGAACATGCAAACGGAGATCCGCAGAGAACGCACCGTAGAATTGGCTTTCGAAGGATTCCGTCGCGACGATCTGAGACGCTGGAAGACAGCAGAAACAGAGTTGAACTCCGCAATCAAAGGGATCAAATACAAAGGAACCGAATATGAAACGTTGCAGGTGCTGAACTCCGGAAATCCGGGTCTGACCGATGCCGATGGCTTTCTGATCGTAGAACCGATGGCTAACCGCTCTTTTACCGCTCCAAAGAATTATTATTATTCTCTTCCGTTAGACGAGCTTTACCTCAATCCAAATCTGGCTCCCAATAATCCAGGTTGGTAATGCAAATAAAAATTTAATCCTGGGGTTACATGGAGAATAAATTAAATTTTTCCGTGTAACTCCGGGCTTAAAAAATTAAATAAAAAAGTCAAGGCGACTTCTTTAAAAATAAACCAAATGAGGATAAACAATCATATTTCTAATCGCATAGTAGTTCTGCTTATTGTTATAAGCGGATCTCTTTTCTCCGGATATGGGCAAAGCAAGAAGAAACCTGCCCCGGAAAAGTTAATGGGAAACCGTTTTTTGACATTCAACACGGTCATTCGGGTGAACCAGATCGAAGTAACACGGGAAAAAAGTGTCGGATTGGATGAGCGGGAAATGCATACCCCTGCGCGAGTCATGGCCTTCCGGGAAGCCATTTCATCAGAATTCCCCGAAGCAAGGATTACCTGGTCACTCAGTTGGCTGGCCTTGCATGATACAACAGCAAATTATCGAAAAATACGCGAACTGGTAGTAGGATATCATCATCAATACGGCGATGACATCACCTTTATTCCGGGCGCCTATTTTGCCAATGCTTACAATACTTATGATCAGGTAAATAAAGATTTACACGAAGGTTTGGCTAAAGTCAGCGAAATAGTAGGTTCTGGTTTTCGGCCCCAAAGTGTCGTAGCCGGATTTTTAGCGGCAGAAAATCAGCAATACCTGGCCGAAAAAGAAGGAATCCATGTTTGTCAGGGCAACATTTGGAGCCAGTTTTCAATCGATAATCAGGATGGAGACGGTTCTGTGTCTTATCCGTTTTATCCTTCTAAAGAGCACTTCTGCAAACCGGCACAAGGTAAAAATGATTTCATCGACTGTGTGAATCTCGACGGATGGACTATGGATTTTCTGGCTGCACGGAGAGCCGGCTTCGCCGACGGTTTCAACAGCCGCATGGGAGTAGGGCCTATTGAAACGATTTACGCTTACGGCAAACTGATCGGGTTAACCGAAATGTTGCACACAACAGCCCTGCATTACGACCGTGGATTCGAATTGAATGGATTTGCCTGGGTCACTAATTGCTGGGAATTGTCTCTCCCGTTTGATGTTTCCGGATTAAAAGACTGGTTGAATGAAATTAAGAGGAACTGGCCGGATGTAAAATTCATCACACAAGGTGAATTCGGATTATTGTGGCGGGAACATTACAAGGAAAATTCTTTCGATTATCGTTTCGAGCAGAAAGGCTCGGGAATTGGCGGCTCCGATACCAACCTGAAAATACGCTGGTTCATGAATAAAGATTTCCGGCTGGCATTAATGAAAGACTGGCAAAAAAACCGGCCTGAAAAAGTGATCGATTTCACAAACTACAACCTGAAAGCGAAAGAACCGGCAGAAATGACCCGCAAATGGAGCCTGTTGGGAGAAATAAACCAGAAACAAACCCGCCCACAAGATGAGCCGGTATCAATCGACCAGATTTCTCCAGAAGGAATATCCCTCATAAAAAAACATTATCCGTATTTATTTTCCAACCAATAATACGATTAACATTGGAATAAAATAGTAATTTTAACCGGCTATTTATTTTCAGCTATAAACAGCCGGTTATTATTCAATGCAGTCTTATTGTTACAAATAAATAAAGTACATTGAAATGAAATTTATTTTAGAACAAAACAAAAAGTATTTTTTAAAAAAATCAATCCTTTCGTTAGTATTGATGATCACCTTCCTTCACGGATCGAATGCTGTGGAACCGGCTTCACAAGATACAGGCATGTCAGTGAAGCAATATAATCCGGATGCGCCGCGAATTATCAATATCATCAATTTTATCCGTCAAACGGATTACCGGGTGGAAAATGCCGACAGCCTGTTGTTCGAAACAGTACAGGAACAAATCAAACTGCTGAATAAATACCGGCTTCCGGCGACTTTTCTGCTGCAATACGACGCTTTAATCAATCCGAAATACCAGGATTTACTGAAAAAAGAATTGAACGCCGACTCCGAAATCGGAGGATGGTTCGAAATCACACAACCCCATGTGGAAGCCGCCGGCATCAAATGGAGGGGAGAGCATTCGTGGGTTTCCCATGCCAATATTGCGTTTACCACCGGGTACACTCCACAGGAACGGGAAAAATTAGTCGACGCCTACATGGAAAAATTCAAAGAAATATTCGGGAAATATCCGGCTTCGATGGGCTCGTGGTTTATCGATTCCTATTCCTTAGACTATATGTACAAAAAATACCACATTACCGCTTCCTGTAACTGCAAAGACCAGGTCGGTACCGACGGATATACCTTATGGGGAGGTTATTGGAACCAGGCGTATTACCCGAGTATCGAAAATGCTTATATGCCGGCACAAACAGCCAATAAACAGATTCCCGTGCCTGTATTCCGGATGCTGGGGAGCGATCCTATTTATCAATACGATCATGGATTAGGTGGCCGGAGACAAGGAGTGGAATCGCTGGAACCGGTCTATCCCAGATCGGGTATGGACCGGGAATGGGTGCTCTATTTCTTAGAATCGATTGTAAACCAGCCTTCTCTCGCATTTAATTACGCCCAGGCCGGACAAGAAAACTCCTTCACCTGGGAAGCCATGCGAAAAGGTTTAGAAATGCAGATCCCGATTCTGGATTCGCTCAAAAAGGAAAATAAAGTCCGGGTTGAAACCCTATGCCGGTCGGGAGCCTGGTTTAAAGAGCAGTTTCCGGTAACTCCCACCACTGCAGTCACCACCCTGACCGACGTTCGCGGAAACGATAATAAGACCGTTTGGTTCAACAGCCGTTACTACCGGACCAACTTGTTCTGGGAAAAGCAATCGTTCCGGTTCCGGGACATCCACCTGTTCGACGAACGATTCGAATCAGCTTACTACAAAAAAGCCGGGGAAGGGAATCAATTCCTGTATTTCACCTTGCCCGTCGTCGATGGATTTATGTGGAGTACATCCGAAAACAGGGCTGGATTGCGGGTGATGCAATTGAAAAAAGACGGAAGCAAGAAGGAATTATTCTTAAGCAATCCGGTCGTAACCGAACCGGCAAAAGATGTTTTGTCCGTGAAATGTAAGGATGAAAACGGGAACAGTTTCAACATCGAATTTCATGAAAAATATTTTGAAGTTTCCTGCCAACCGGTCAACAAAGATTTCTCCTGGGGACTTGAACTGCAAACCGCTCCGGAAGTCGAATTGCCTTTCGAGACAATCAATAAAAATCAGGTCGATGCCCTATTCCGGGACTTCCGTTATAGTATCACCTGTAAAAAGGGAACCGTTAAGAAAGCAGCATCCGGAGATAATTACATCTTCAGGCTGGTTCCTTCGGGAAATAAACTGATCGTTGACTGTACAAACCAAAGATAACATATTATTTTACATATGAAACAAATTATTTTTTCTTTATTCCTGACATTTACGGTGCTGGCACAGCCGTTGAAAGCAGTGGAACCGGCTTCTAAAGGAGATGTAAACCCGGTTACATTGAAGGGAAACCGGTTTGTGACCCTGTGTATCATGATCCGCACCACACCCTGGGAAGTTTCCCGGGACGTCAAACTTCATCCCCGAGACGAGGTTGACTGGCATACGCTCGATGCTGTGAAATCGCTACGGGAAGCTTTTGCAAAAAATAATCCCGACGGACGGCTCACCTGGGGCTTTACAATGAATGCCCTGGAAGATCCGCGGAAAAATTATGTAGAAATCCGGGATTATGTCGTTGAATGTCAAAAGAAATACGGCGATGAAGTCTCTTATTTTCCGGGATACTTTCCGGCCATGTACCTGCCTCGTGAACGGGTGAACCGGGAGATGTCGGAAGCGATACAACTGATCTCCAAGATGGTCGGAAACGGGTATCGGCCGCAATCCATTATCGGAGGATTTTTATCAGCCGATAACCTGGAATACTTATCCGAAAAAGAAGATATACATACCGCCCATGCCGTGATCTGGAGCCAGCACAACATCGACGGAGGCGGGGCCGATGGATCTCCCTCCTACCCGTTCTACCCCTCCAAAGAGCATTTTTGTAAACCGGCCCAGGGGAAAAAAGATTTTATCGATTGTGTAAACTTAGACGGATGGACCATGGATTTTATCTGCGCCCGCCGCAGCGGAGCCAACGGTCACGGAATCGACGGGTACAACAGCCGCCGGGGTGTAGGTCCCATCGAAACCTACAAAGGCTGGGGATTGGATCTGGGACACCGGGAAGTGATGCACACACAATCGATCCACTTCGATAAAGGATTCGAACTGAACGGATTTGGTTGGGTCACCAGCATCTGGGAAGCCCAAATGGTGCATGAGTTTGGAAAAGAATTGGTTTGCGACGCCATGGAACTGTGGGTAACAGATACCAAGAAACACTGGCCGGATACGCACTTCGTTTCTTTCGGAGAATTCGGGAGCACCTGGAGAAATCAATACAAATCGAACGACGCCTGGGATTATCGTTTTGAGGAACGGGGCTCGGGATTGGGAGATTCATACAACAACCTAGAGATCAAGTGGTTCATGAACAAAGAATTCCGGTTGGCTTTACTCCGCGATTGGCACAAAAGGAACTCGCCGGTCTACGTCATCGACTTTACCCGGTACGACCTGAAAGCGGTAGAGCCGGCAGACCCGACACCCCAAACTCCCGCCAAAGACTGGAGCTTAATGAATGTTCTGAATCAAAAAGGATTGAGACCTCAGGATACCCCGAAGCTACTCGATGAACTCGGCCAAAACGATCAGGATCTTATCCGGAAACATTATCCGGAATTGTTTACCGACTAATTTTAAAAAAATTAGAAATCGAAAGCTGCCGTTCGCTGTTCCTGATCGAAAAATAAGTTTAAAATTTAAGTACTTAAATAACATCATGAATCATCTAACTTCCCGTCGCTCGTTTCTTAAATCCGGAATTGCCATGGCAGCCGGACTCCCATTGATGCAGTCCTACGGATTTACCAACAGGGAAAATCTTTCTGAAGACGAATTGTACTCAATATTCCAGAACCCTCCGGTCACCGCCCGGCCCTTCGTTCGCTGGTGGTGGAACGGGGATAAATTAGCCGCCGGAGAGATCCTCCGGGAATTAGACATCATGAAAGCCGCCGGAATCGGTGGCGTTGAGATCAATCCAATCGCCTTCCCCGGAGGAGACGACCTGGGAATCCCTTCCCTCACCTGGATGAGTCCCGAGTGGATCGAAATGGTCAAAGTTGCACTGAAAGGAGCCGAAGAACGCGGCATGATCTGCGATATCATCGTCGGATCGGGTTGGCCGTTCGGAGGCGAATTCTTAGAAGGAGAAGAACGAAGCCAGTTACTCACCCTCACCAGCCGTAAAGTTTCGGGTCCGGGCAAGCTACAACTAAAAGTCGATGAACTGCTGAAAGAAGCATCCCCACAGATCCATTCCCAATACAAAAATCCGGATAAAGAAATTTATTCGGTCTGCCTGGCTCCCCTGCAAATGGAGCAATTCGCCCCGGCCATCGACCTCCCGTTCGAAAAAGGAAAAGACATCCTTGATATCGCACTACCCAAAGGAGAACATATTTTGTATGTGTTAGTCAAAATCACCGGGTTCCAGGCAGTGATCAACGGAGCTCCCGGAGCCGCAGGGCCGGTATTGAACCACTACAATCCCGTAGCCATCCGGAAGTTCCTGAACCGGATGTCGGATAACCTGTTCCCTGCTTTAAAAGACACAAAAGGTTTCCGGGCCCTGTTCTGCGACAGCATGGAATTGGAAGGCGCCAACTGGTGCCCCGACTTCACGGAAGAGTTCAAACGGCGCAAAGGATACGATGTCGCCCCCTACCTCCCTTTTATCCTCTACAAGGTCGGCCACATGGGGCAAGCCATCGAAAGTTCCGAGATCACCCGGTTATCAGGTCTTGCAAAACAGGAAGCAGACCGCGTACGGTACGATTTCTTCGTCACTTGCATGGATCTGGTGCGCGACCGGTTCCTCATCCCCTACACCCAGTGGTGTAACGAATCCGGATTCAAATCGAGAGTCCAGCCCTACGGGCGGGAATTCCATCCACTGGAATCCTCGCTGCTGGTTGATATTCCCGAATGCGAAACCTGGCTGTGGCACAGCGATGGCAGTAAAAATTCCGATTTCGTGCAGCGGCCGACTTATACGAATGTCAACAAATTCGTATCTTCTGCCGCCCACCTCTCGGGAAAGAAAGTGATCAGTTGCGAAGAAATCACCAATACCGACAATGTTTTCAACGCCACCCTCGAACGCATCAAAATTACGGGCGACCAGAGTAACCTGTCGGGAGTGACCCACTCCATCCTGCACGGGTTTAACTACAGTCCGCTGGAAGTCCCCTTTCCCGGCTGGATCCGCTATGGAGCCTTTTTCAATGAACGCAACCCCTGGTGGCCGTACTTCAAATTGTGGGCAGACTATAAGGCCCGGCTTTCTGTACTGTTGCAGGAAACCGACTATTTCGCCGATATCGCCGTAATGCACCCGCTGGCCGATATGTGGACCAAATTCGGGCCGCAACGCGACCCATTCCCGCATCTCCGCTATCCGGAATACCAGAATCGCATCTGGGAAGCCATTCACCGGAATGGCAACAGCTGTGACTACACCAGCGAAGCCATCCTGCAACAAAGTGTTGCTGAAAATGGATACTTAAAATACAATAACCGGAAATACCACACCCTGATGCTTTTAGAAGTCGAATCGATGATGCCTGCAACAGCCGAAGCATTATCCGGATTCGTCCAAAACGGAGGAAAGATCATTTTTGTAGGAAAAGAGCCCTGCCAGTCGGCCGGATTCAAAAACTACCGGGAAAACGACAGCCGGGTCAAAACGGTCATAACCGGGATGAAGCAGCAATATCCATCACAACTATTCTCTGTAGCGGCACCCGGAGAAAATACCCTGTCCTGGTTTCAGGAAGTACAGCAACAATGCGGCATCCGTCCGTACGTTGCCATCAGCAACCCGACTCCTTACGTCAGCCAGATTCGTCACCAGGCCAAAGGAAAAGACATCTTCTTCTTTACCAACTGCCATGCCGATGAACGATTCGTTATACAAGCATCCTTTCCCGAATCGAAAGGTAACCCCTGGATCTGGAATCCGGAAACCGGAGAAAAAACGCCATGCAAACCTCTATCAGGAAATCAATTACAGATCGATCTCCCTCCTGCCGCTTCACAACTGATCGTTTTTGACCAGCAGGCCGGAAAAGAAAAATACACGGAACTTTCTCCCGAACAAACCGGAACCGAACTGAACGGATGGAAAATGCAGTTAAAACATATCGATGGAAAAGAAAAAACACTCGACTGGCCGGAATTAGCTGATTTATCTACCAACGAAGATACTCGTTCTTTTGCCGGAGAAATTAATTATGAAAAACAATGGAGCGGAACAATCGCCCCCTATCATTGGATAGATCTGGGCCGCGTATACGGGGTATCGGAAGTGAGCATCAATGGAGAAAAGTTGGGCTGCCATTGGTATGGAAGGCATTTGTACTCCATTCCACCACACTTAGCCCGGAAGAAAAACCCGGTTCTGCAAGTCAAAATTACAACCACCGCCGGAAATTACCTGAAATCATCCGAAGACAATCCGGTCGGACAAAACTGGACAAAAAGACAGAACTGGCAACCCATGGGCATGCTGGGGCCGGTAAAGTTGTTATAAATCACCGAAATAAAAACAAGATAAAAGGAAGGTAATCCTTAAATTTTATCCGGATAATCCGTAACGATTGGGTGATGCGATATTCGACCGTTTTGACCGAGACCCCGAGCTTTTCTGCAATCCGGGCGTTCGGAAGTTCCCCAAAACGGCTCATTTTGAAAGTTTCCCGGTAATTATCGGGAAGCTCTTCAATGGCTTTTTCCAACCGGGTTGCAAGTTCATTGACTAAGTAATAATCCGGATCTTCAAACTGATCCTTTAATTTTTCATATAGAAAAGAATGAATCCGTTGCTTGGACTGATGATTACGGATGGCATTGTAACAACGATTCCTGACAGAAATAAACAAATATGATTTCAACGATTTCTCGACCGACAAGTATTCCCTGGTTTCCCAGATATGCAACATCAGATCCTGCACCAATTCTTCCGAATCAGAGTCGGAGATGTAATGGGAAGCATACTCACACAACGGCGAGTAAAATGTAATAAACATCTGCTTGTAGGCATCCCTATCCCCCTGCTGAATCCTGCTTAACAGTACCTGATCATCCATAACAAAGCACTCCAGATTAAGTAGAGCGCAAATTTACTCTAAAAATTTCACGTAATCAACAAGTCGTTTGCATGCTGTCATATTTTTTCCGAGAGCTCCAGCCAGCGCAGGGTTTTCTCATCGATTTCATTCATGAGCCGGCTGATCTGACTGGATTTTTCCATCAATTCGTCGGAAGATAAACTGCCGGAAGACAGGACTTCTTCCAAACCGGCTTTCAAAGTTTCCATTTCCGGAATCTCCCGGTCCAATTGCTCGAATTCCCGTTTTTCATTAAACGACATTTTTTTCGAAACCGGCTTCTCCTGAACAATCTGTTCTCCGGATGCCGGTTGGGATTTTACAGCCGCTTTCCGATCCGGTCCGACCGTCTCTGCCAACAAGCTTTGCCGGTAATCCCGGTACTGTGTGTAATTTCCGGGAAAATCGCGGATATCGGCATCCCCGTTAAAAACCAGCAGGTGATCGACAATCTTATCGATGAAATAACGGTCGTGCGAGACCACGATCAAACAACCTTTAAAAGAAACCAGATACTCTTCCAGAATATTCAGAGTGATGATATCCAGATCGTTTGTAGGCTCGTCGAGCACCAGGAAATTCGGATTTTTAATCAAAACCGTGCAGAGGTAAAGCCGGCGCTTTTCCCCGCCGCTCAACTTGTACACAAAACTATGCTGCTTCTCGGGAGTGAATAAAAAATGTTGCAGGAATTGAGAAGCGGTCAGTTTTTTCCCATTCCCCAGGTCGATCACCTCAGCAATATCCCGCACCACATCCAGAACCTTCATCTGCTCATCGAATTTCAATCCGTCCTGACTGTAATAACCGAAGTTCACCGTTTCCCCGATATCGAAACATCCGTTGTCGGGAGCGACTTCCCCCATCAGCATCTTGATAAAAGTCGATTTTCCGGTGCCGTTATTTCCGACAATCCCCATTTTTTCATAACGGGCGAAAACGTAGCTGAAATCTTCGACAATCTTCAGATTCTCATACTTTTTTGAAATATTTTTAGCTTCAAATATCTTATTTCCTATATAAGAAGCTTTCACATCCAATTTCAGATTCCCCTGGAAGCTTCCCTGTTTGATCTTGTCTTCCAGATCGTAAAACGAATCGATACGCGCTTTGGCCTTGGTAGCCCGGGCCTGCGGCTGACGGCGCATCCACTCGAGCTCTTTCCGGAACAGGTTGTTCGCCCGCTCCAGATCGGCATTCTGAGCTTCCATCCGTTCCTGGCGCTTTTCAATATAATAGCCGTAATTTCCTTTGTACTGGTATAGGCGACGATTGTCGATCTCAATGATCTCGGAGCAGACACGATCCAGAAAATAACGATCGTGAGTCACCATCAGTAAAGTCCGGTTATTCTGTAGTAAATAAGCTTCCAACCATTCGATCATTTCCAGGTCGAGGTGGTTAGTCGGCTCGTCGAGGATCAGTAAATCGGGTTCCGTCATCAGAACAGCAGCCAAAGCTACCCGTTTAAGCTGTCCTCCCGACAAATTATCGACTTTCTGATCCGGATCGTTGATCTTGAATCGCGACAACATCTGCACAGCCTGCAACTCATGTCCTGGTTTGGTACAGGCTTCCAAGACCGTCATTCCAGCCGGATAACGGGGATCCTGATCGAGGCAGGCCACTTTCAGATCGCGCCGGTACACCACTGTCCCGGAATCATAATCTTCTTTTCCTGCCAGGATGTTCAGCAAAGTCGTTTTCCCCATTCCGTTCTTTGCTAAAAGTCCGATCCGTTGTTTCTCTGCAATCCCGAAAGAGATGTCCTCAAATAAAACCAGGTCTCCAAAGCTTTTTGTCAAACCATCTACCTGTAAATAACTCGCCATTTTCTTTATTTTTATTACAAAGGTAATGAAAGTTTTTTGTAACTTTCGCCCTCGTTTGATATCGATCTATAATTTACTCCTACTTTATGAAGATACTACAAGCAGCCCCGGCTGTTCTGGCCGGAGTGGTGATTCCCGGAACAGCATTCTCCCAACCGGCGGGAAAACAAAACCAGGACAAACCGAATATCATCTATATCCTGGCAGACGATTTAGGCTATGGCGACCTGAGTTGTTACGGACAGCGTTACTTCACGACGCCCAACTTAGATGCCATGGCTGCTCAGGGAATCCGGTTCACGTCTCACTATGCAGGGTGTACGGTAAGCGCGCCTTCACGGGCTTCCCTGATGACCGGATTGCATACAGGGCATACTCCCATCCGCGGAAATAAAGACGAACGGACACCGTTGGGAAGTTTCGATTTTTCATTACCTACCCAATATAAAACCATAGCCGAATATCTGAAAGAGGCAGGCTATGCAACCGCCTGTATAGGCAAATGGGGATTAGGAGGTCCCGGGACGCAAGGCAGTCCCGTCCGGCAGGGATTCGATTATTTCTACGGTCATATCAAACAACTCGATGCGCACTTTCATTTTCCCGAATACCTCTGGGAAAACGAAGAAAAAGTCATGCTCAACAAACAATATTATTCGGAAGATCTGTTTATTGAAAAAGCATCCGGCTTTATTCAATTGAATAAAGACAAGCCATTTTTCCTTTATTTTGCAGTCACGATCCCCCATGCCGAATTAAGTATTGCGGAAGATTATTTAAGTGAATACAAGGAAAAGTACCACGAAAAGCCTTATCCGGGAAATGGGCACTATTGTGAACAGGAATATGCCCATGGAGCCTTTGCCAGTATGATCAATAAATTAGACAGCGATATCGGAGCAATCCGGAAATTATTAGAAGATCTGGGGATCGGCCGGAATACCCTGATCATTTTTTCTTCCGACAACGGCCCCCATGTCGAAGGAGGAGCCGATCCCGGTTTTTTCAACAGCGGCGGCGGATTAAGAGGGGTGAAGCGCGATGTGTATGAAGGAGGAATCCGGGTGCCGATGATCGCTTACTGGCCCAAAACGATCGAAAGCGGACAGGTCAGCAATCATCCGTGCGCTTTCTGGGACGTACTGCCTACCCTATGCGATATCGCCCGGATACCGGTTACCAACCCAACCGACGGTATTTCTTTCCTGCCGTTGCTGAAAGGAGAGCAACCAGAAACACACGACTCATTTTACTGGGAATTTCACGAAAACGGAGGGTCTCAAGCGGTACGATTGGGTCGCTGGAAAGGAGTCCGGTTACAGGTATTTGAAAATCCCGACCGTCCGATCGAGCTTTACGACCTGGATACAGACCTGGCTGAAACAAACAATGTGGCAGCACAGCATCCGGAAATTGTTAAAAAAATCAAAAAGATCATGGACGAATCGCACCAGGAAAACCCAGGATGGCCATTCTTCGTCCGCAAATGAATTGAATCAGAAGACAGACAGGAATAACCCGATATCATGAGAGGGCATGTTAAAATGTTTGGCGACAAAAGCGCTGACAAGCTTCCCTCCATACATATAGAGTCCCGAACGGAATCCCATATCGGCTTTCGCCATGGCAGGAACTCCGCCTAAATCCCCCATCTGGATAATCATCGGAGTAAATATGTTGCTGAGAGCCATCGAGGCGGTCCGTGCAACGCGGGAACTTAAATTAGGAACGCAATAGTGCAAAATACCAAACTTCTCAAAAATTCCAGGATGCTTCTCCGGTAAAAAGCAGGTTGTTTCAAAACATCCTCCCTGGTTGATCCGTAAATCGATAATCAAGGCTCCCTTTTTCATCATCCGGATCAGCTCTTCCGAAATAACATACCGCACCGGAGCGTCGATACAGCGCATCACCCCAATGACCACATCGGCCGACTTGAATGCATTCATCAATACATTCGGCTGAAACACGGAGGTAAACACCGAGCGTCCCAACGTATTCTGCAACTGACGCAATCTATTGATATCGTTATCGAAAACACGAACCATCGCCCCAAGGCCCAGGGCGGCACGGGCAGCCACCGTACCTCCGGCGCCGGCGCCTATAATGATCACCTCGGTAGGCGATACCCCGGGAACTCCGCCCATCAGAACTCCTTTTCCTCCATGAGCATTACTCAGCAATTCCGAAGCGACGGAAATGGAGGCCGCTCCCTCGATTTCCGCAATAGAATTCCGAACGGGAAAGCAATGGCCTTCTTCCGAAATCAGTTCATACCCCACGGCGTTGATATTTTTGGCGCTCATGGCCCTGATCGTATCCACAGAGATATCCGGTAATTGCAACATACTACACACCGTAGAGCGGCTTTTCATCATCAGAATTTCCTCGTGGGTCGGAGGGGTCATTTTAAAAATCTGGTCGCACTGAAAAACATCTTCCCTGCGGGATGCGATTTCGGCTCCGGCCTCAGCATACAAGGCATCGGAATAGTTTACTCCGCAACCGGCATCTTTTTCCATGACGACCCGGTGACCGGCATCGACGATCATATCGACAGCTTCGGGAGTAAAGGCCAACCGTTTTTCAATTTCACAATTCTCTTTTGGAACTCCGATCACGATCTGTTGGCGCACCCGATTCAACTCTTTCAATAGTTCCTGAGGAACCCGGGAAGCTTTTCCCTGTTTTG
>JAVBRK010000038.1:0-6427 GCA_031548005.1 Bacteroidales bacterium | reverse complement strand
AGTGAAGAATGGAAATCATATACCGGCTCGTTTATCGATACCCGTTTTCTGATCGAATACCTGACTCCGGAAGAATACCTTTACTTTGTGGGGGAGGCCTATCGGATGACCCGTGAACAAGTGGATGAACGTCTGAAAGATTTTACCCGGTTTATGGGAAATGAAATCATCGGGCAATCCAAGTACATCCGTAATTTTTCGGCAGGAAATAAGCAGAAGATCGGAATTATTGCCGCGATGATGGTGAATCCGCAGATTCTGATACTGGATGAGCCTTTCAACTTTCTGGATCCCAGTTCACAGATCGAAATTAAGGATCTGATCTGGAAAATGAACCGGGAGCAAAATACCACTGTGCTTATCTCAAGCCATAACCTGAATTATACTACCGATATCAGTAGCCGGGTCGTATTGCTGGAAAACGGATGTATAATTAACGATATCATCAATAGTGAAGGGGCCGCCATCGCTGCATTGACCGACTATTTTATGGGAGTATCGAAATCGTAAGGTTTAAAATGCAAAAAGGGACGACTAACACAAGCGGTCCCTTTCCAATCACTAACCCTTAACTTTAACTAATGAAAAACAAAAATTATTGTAAATGTGCTATCACAGCCTCGTAATCCGGTTCTTGAGTAATTTCAGGAACCTGTTCGGAATAGACCACTTTGCCTGATCCATCGATCAGAACAACTGCCCGGGAGAGCAGCCCTTGCAAAAGACCATCGGTCATAATCACTCCGTACTCACTATCAAAATGATCATTCCGGAATACCGATAAAGGAATTACATTCTCAATACCTTCTGTTGTACAGAAACGGGCATGAGCAAACGGCAGATCCTTTGAGATTGCCAGCACCACCGTATTTTTCATGTTAGCGGCTTCTTTATTGAAACGCCTTACAGAAGCGGCACATACTCCGGTATCCAGACTTGGGAAGATATTCAGGATGACGTTTTTTCCTTTTAGATCTTCTAAGGATAATTCACTTAGATCGGTTTTTACTAATTTGAAGCCAGGAGCTTTTTCTCCTTTTTGTGGCAAATTACCTTTTGTGTTGACTGTATTTCCTTTAAATGTAATCTTCATAGGATGATCGGATGAATGATATTTTTCTACTCTACTCCAATAAAACATAGTCATAATTGAAAAGTTTTGAAATTAATATTTATTAACGTTTTTGAATGGAATAATCAATCGTTTCTTCATATACAACGTACTTTAATTGGTTGATAGCTCCGAAGATACCCAGTCCCCCTTCAATGTTGCAGAAAATCCGGAAAGGTTCGATTACCAGATCGTTGTAATACAGAGATTTCTGAAGCGAACTGAAATATTGGTACAATCCGGGGCTTAACGCCTGCAGCCGGACAGTCACTTTTGTTTTCATACTGGTAATGTATTTTCCATCATAAAGATCCTGATAATACGAAGATGGAATCATGAGCGGGCAAGGAGAATAAATATTCAATGTGTATTCTCCTCCTTCAAATAAGTCGTCTGTAAAAATATTGTAGTAATTTTGCTGGAACTCCATCAAAACGAAATCCGAATTGTAATTATTCTTGGGATTTCCCTGGGTTATTGCCGGGTCGTCGCTGTCGGTAAAAGAAATATTAATAATGGAAGTTTCCGGTATGTCATAATATCTGGCATATTCCGGATCATAATGAATTTCTTTTTCTGTATCGACAAACACACGGTAATAGTTTTTTATTCCGGGCTGGTCTTTAATCCTGACCAACATTCGTAATTCCTTTCCATAGTTATCAAGACCAGCATAAAAAGTATCATCTTTTGTTGTATAGCTTAAGGTATCTACTTTTAATATTACTGGCTTTTCGGGTATAGTGACAGATGAACCGATCGTTCTTCCATTTTCGGAAGCTTCGATTCTGAATTGATCGCCCGCCTGAATCTGATTGTCAATATAGTAGCTGATGCTATCCTGAGAATTAGTATAAAAACCGGTCTGCAGTTGTCCATTTTTATAAACTACGGCATCGATATCCGGAAGATAGTAGACTTTAGCGTCGAGGTACCAGCTGGTCCAGCATTTGGATTTGTATTCCAATGAATTTCGTGAATTTGTGGCGTCGAAGATGGCCTTGCTTTCGGAAAAGAAAATTCGGTTCGTATCATTTTCCAGGGTGATGATGCTGTTCAGTACCAACCGTGAAGGCGCAGGAATATCGTCGATCTCCAGCTCGGATTCGAGGTCGCAGGCTGTCATTGTTAAAAAAATAAAAACCGGAATCATCCAGGTTCTTCTTCTGATTTTTTTATTTGCTGCCATGAGTCTGTATATAATTGCCATGAGTCTGTATATAATTAATGTTTTTATTCTAAAACTTATAGGTGTAAGTTAATGAAGGAAGAACAGGAAGAAAGCTGATCTGCTTCAGTACAAATTTTCCTTTTGTATCGCTGTATCCTGGATAGGTAAGGAACGGACAAGTTTGATTGTAAACATTGTAGATCGTGAGGTTCCAACTGGCTTGCTGGCCTTTCGGACTTTTTTTCCGGTAGTAGTTGATGCTCAGGTCGAGGTGATGTGTGGCCGGCATCCGGTAGTTGTTCCAATCTTCATATCGTTTGATCCAATGGGATCCGGAGGCTCCGGCCAGATCGTAATTCGACCTCGGGTTTTCCGTTTCCCAGTCTGGAAGCGATGGATATTCTTCCAGAGCCAGCGTCACATTGTTACCGGAGGCATAGGTCCATGCTGCAGAAAAATCGAGTTTTTCGTTGAGTTTATAGCTCAGGTTCAGCTTGACATCGTGCCGGCGATCGTATTTTGCCGGAAACCGTTTCCCCTCATTAATAGTGGGGAATTTCCGGTCGTTCCGGGCCAGGGTGTAGCCGATCCATCCGGTCAGTTTGTTCATTGTTTTTTGAGCAAAAAGTTCGATCCCGTAAGAACTGCCTTCACCTGATTCGACCTGTTTATCCCAGGAGGTCGAGGCATTGGCCCAAGAGGCTCCGTTTTTATATTCCAGCAGGTTGTGCATGGTTTTGTAAAATCCTTCGACTGAAAAATTATATCCGGAGCGGGTGTTGTAGTATGCGCCCAGCGTGATTTGCCGGGAGGTCATTGGAGGCAGGTTGGGGGTAACCGGAACCCATAGATCGGTCGGTTGACTTAAAGCGCTGGAAGTCAGTAAATGAATATATTGGCTCATTTCGGTATAGGATGTTTTGAACGATAAGTTCCGGTTCATTTCAAATCCCAGCGATAATCTTGGCTGCAGCGACCAGTAAGTTGTTCCTTTCACACCAAATCCCGAAAGATGGACTCCCAGATTGGTTTTCCATTTGGAGGTCAGGGAAATCTCGTCTTCGATGTAAAGGGAGGTTTCATTTCCGATGATCTTTTCCGATAAAAATGAATTGTCGTCATTTTTGATTATTTTATTATCCTCTTCTTCAAATTGCCGGGTACCGTGGACCTCCGGACTGAATAGATGATGTATATACTCTCCTCCGAAACGGATGTTATGCTTGTTCACCGGGGAGTACTCGAAATCGAGATTGGCGCTCCAGTCTTCAATCCCGGAATATTGGTAAGTGGTATACTTGTAGCCGTAATTTCTGGAGGATCCCTGATTTTCTCCGGGATCCTTCGATTTGTATGACATCGTATTCTGAAAATCGAAATTATAGTTGTTGTAAGCAATTGTGGCGTTGGCGAATAACTTATTATTGAAAATATAGTTCCAGCGCAGAGAGCCGATGGTATTTCCCCATTTGTAATCTACATTATCAAGATTATATTCGTAATTGTACTGTTTTTCTGTTTTGGCTCCCATTTTATCTAAACCGTTGTAAAAACTGAGATATAACCGACTTTTATCCGAAAACCGGTGATTCAGTTTGGCATTGACATCATAGAAATAAACGATGGGAACCGTTTCGTCTGTTACCATTCCGGCAATGCGCAGAAAACCGTCGAGATAGGATCTCCTGGCCGAAAAACTGAACGAGGTACGGTCTTTGACGATAGGACCCTCCAGATTGAAGCGGCTCGAAAGAAGCCCGATACTGAAACTCCCATGATAGTGCTGCATGTCGCCGTCTTTCATCCGGACATCGACCACTGATGATAAACGCCCTCCGAACCGGGCCGGAAAACTTCCCTTATACAGGGTTACTTTTTTTACAGCGTCTCCGTTAAAAATGGAGAATAATCCGTAAAAATGACTGATATTATAAACATTGACTCCATCCAGCAGGGTCAGGTTCTGGTCGGGACCTCCGCCCCGCACGTAAAGACCGGAAGATCCTTCCACGCCGGATTGAATGCCCGGCAATAGCTGCAGGGTTTTCAGAACATCGGTTTCTCCGAATGGAACAGGAGTATTTTTGATATCTTCCATGGAAAATTCGATGGAACCACTCGATGGACTGAATAATTTGTTATCTGGGGTTACAACAACCTCCTGCAGCCAGTTGTATTGTTCCAGTTCGAATTTGATGACTGTATCGCAACCGAGTTGCAGAGAAATATTTTGCGATTTATAGCCGATGTATGATATATGCAGGCTTACTGCGCCTTCAGGGACGGATAAACTGAAATATCCATAATCGTTGGTCATGGTTCCCAATCCTGAACTTCCATCCGATATGGTAGCTCCGATCAGGGTTTCGCGATTCGAAAGGTCGGAAACAAATCCCGAAACTGTAAACTTTTTCCGGGATTTATTCAGAAGGATGTGCTTTCCCGAGATTTTCCATTCGATGCCTGTATTGTAAAAAAGAAGCTGTAGTGCATCCTGTAATGTTTTATTTTCAAAAGCAATGCTTTTTACAGCCGATAAATCAATGGTCTGGTTATACACGAAAGTGTAATCGCTCTGAGCCTCGACCTCCTTCAGAATCTCCTTCATCGGCCTGTCTTTTACCGAAATTGAGAGTAAAACTTCTCTCTGTGCCTTTGCTGCCTGGATGGTCAGGAAGCAAAGGCATAACGTTATTAATTGTTTGAACATAGGCTGATTGTTAATTTTCAATATTGGAAGTTATGTAATATTTTTTACCGCTTTGCCGGTACTTGAAATTCCCGGAATGGCCCAGAATACTCAATATTTCCTGCGGCGATTCTTTATGAATGAATTTGGCTGTTATGCGAAAACTTTTTAACTCCTCATTTTCAATGATGATCCGGATCTCTTTTTCACGTTCCAGCACTTTGCATATTTCGGGTAAAGGAGAATCTTCAAAAATCAACTTATCGCCTTTCCATTCACAGGTTTCTGCTGTTTTTCCTGCCTCAATCTTCAGGGTCTGGTTGTTTTTGTCGAAGTAAGCAATTTCTCCCGAGTGCATTTTCCTGGAATGCCCGTTTCCGGTGGAGATCGCTATAGATCCTTCTAATAGCGCTGTTTTGATCAGATTGTCCGTGTTGTAAGCCTGGATATTAAAAACGGTACCGAGTACTTGTACCCGGATAGCTCCGGCATTCACGGCGAAAGGTTTGGATTCGTCTCTCCGGATATTGAAATAACCTTCTCCGTCCAGGATCACTTCCCGCTTCTTTTCTGTAAATTTTTCGGGATAGGAGAGACTGGAAAGCGCATTGAGAATCACGGTCGAACTGTCGGGTAAAACGACCTTCAGGCGTTCTCCGTAACTTGTCGATACCAGGATCATACGGGATTCCTTTTGCATCGACTGATTTACAAACAGGATTGATAGCGCCACTAAAATAGCAACAGAAGCAGCAATACCCCAAAAACGGCTGACCTGTTTCTGTATCCTGATTGTCCGGGTCGAGATTCGTTCTTCTATTGTATTGAAAATTTTATCGGCCGAATATGCTTCGGGCAACAGAAACCTTTCTTCCCCATTTTCTTTGAAATCCTGGAATTCGGGGCTGTTCAGGTCGCGGTCGATCACTTCCTGATCCTCTTGTTTCAAGGGGAAACAGTTATCGAGGTAGTTCTTTCTCGCTCTGTTATTTTTACTGATTTCGGACATATCTTTATTCAAAAACAGGTTGTCTTTGAATATGAAGAGGGGGATAATGAAAAAGATCCCTATCGGAAAAGTAAAAAACTGGAGTTAATTAACAATTTTTAGCATAACTGTTTGATAAAGGGGAACTGGATAAGGAAGCTTTAAGGGAAAACAGAGGATAATATACGAAATACAGGTTTTTAAGAACATTTTTAAAATTAAATTACCTATTATCAGATTTTTAAATAAATGTTAATACAGATTTTTCCGGCCGAATGATATCGTAAAAATAGTTTAGAAATATTCTTAAACTCTTTTAAAAACCTGTATTAACGTGAGTTCGAAATAAGAAATAAGTAAAAAAGTTAGCATGAAAAGATAAAAACAGCTATATTTATAGTGCTGAATTACAAATAACTAACTAATTCTCACTGCCATGCTAACAGCAAACGAAGTTACGGAAATTTT
>JAVBRK010000057.1:0-5683 GCA_031548005.1 Bacteroidales bacterium | reverse complement strand
TCCCCTATTGAGGTCGAACGACCAGATTCCGGTGCTGCGCAGGTAAGTGCCTCCTCCCAATTGCCACATGAAAAATATCTGAGGAGTAAGCAAACTTATATCCGCCCGGTCGTCATCTCCGGCAAAAGAAGTTTGCCATTGCAGTAGTGTTCCGAATTGGATTACGTGGCTTTTGGAAAAAAATGCCATGGCCGACAATCCGGTTTGCCATTTGCCTTGCCCCAGGTTGTGACTGCCTGTAGGAGCAATTAACAGAGGACCGACCCCGTAGCTGAGCCCTTTCTGGCTCGGGAGTTTGTAGATGGCAAATACGCTGAAATCGCCGAACCCGGTTGTCTGCTGGCTTGCCGGGAGCGATTGTGTGACAAAAGGCATGGTCGCCCGGAGGAATACACGCCCCACGGGCTGTGCATAACGAAACATCAATTGGTTCATCGTTAAATCTTCCACCCCATAGAAAGAAGGCATCACATAGTTGTGTACATTAAATGCCTTTTTCGGAGATAGCGGATTGTTGGCCTGTTTGAGCGTTTCGGCATCCAGTTCATGTTGCTGGGCCATTAAATTTATTGAAAAACAGAATAATAAGAAAGAAGTGATTTGACAGATTTTTAACATTTTGTTCATATTCGTTTTGTTTTAAAACAATTGTTTATAATATAATGTTCGATTTATGTTTTTTGTATTTTTTTAAGATTTCCTCTAAGTTGAGACAAAGCTATATGTTCAGTTTTTATCTGGAGTTACAAAGTGTATAAATCCGATATTACAATTTGTACGCAGTATTACAAAATGTATGAGTCTTTATTACAATACATATTAATTGCTGATTATGAATGTTTTAAGTTTTTTACTAAAATCCGGATTCGGTTAAATAAAGTATGGTTTTTAATTTATAATCTGTTAATTATGAAAACGCTTTTTTACCTGTATTTATCTGAATGGTATACACTATAATATTTTTCTTACTTTTTTATTTGTGGACATAATTTGAAAATTCGTAGATTTGCAAAATGGATGCTATTGATTTGTTTTATGCAGGCCTCCGTTGGATGCCTTTTTTTGTAGCTTTTGCTTATATTATTCTTTTGATTATCCACCTCCGGTACACGACTGTTCCTTTGAGCGTTCGACTCATTCCGATTTTAGCCTTACTTACAGTCGATATAAATTGGTTATACGCCAACTTGTTGTATTATCTGAATACCCTGCAGGTAACGTTTACTCCTTTATTGTTTTTCAGTGTTGCTTTAACTCCCGTCTTATTCTACAACCTGATTTGCCGGTTGACGCGTCTTCGTCAGGATGAGTATTTTCCGAAATGGCATTACCTGATGCCCGGGCTGGTATTCATTGTGGTATTTATATGGTCACTTTTTAATCAGGATAAAGTGTGGTCATTATCGGATGCTGTAGAAGGAGTTAATGTGCGGATATTATTTCCAAATTTGTTTTATGATGCGAATTTTTTGCGAATGATTATTGCATTGCTTTATGTTGTACCGAGTTTAATGCGTATTCACCGCTACCGGAAAGAAGCTGTTAATTATTCTTCGGATGAATACCGTATATCGCTCCGCTGGTTGTTGATTCTGGTTATCATTTTCGGAATACAGATCATCGTTACTTTGGGAATAAGCCTGTTTTGTATCGGAAAGTACGGACAACTAACGACAAACCCGCTGATCATCTTAGTTGTCATCCTATTGATATGGCAAATGACTTTAATGACCTACAATATATTGAACGGTAATTTTGAAATTGTAGCTAATGGCAATAATTGCACGACGGCTATCAACATGGAGAGTGAAAATAGTGTGTTGCAGACGGAGATGCAGGACTCATTCAGGCTGAAATTGGAGAACTATCTGGAAAGTAATAAATCCTATTTGAAATCTGATCTACGGATTACGGATCTGACTGCTCCGCTGGCAATAAACCGGGCTTACCTCTCGGCGTTTATAAATGAGACCTATGGTATGAATTTTTGCCGTTTCATTAATTCGTACCGCCTGAAAGAATATGAACGTCTTCGAGCCGATGACAGCAACCGGGAATGTTCCAATACCGAACTGGCGCTCCAGGCGGGATTTTCTAATTATGTAAGTTTATACCGGACAAAATCTTCTCAAAAAGGTCTGTCCGACTGAATTGCATTATAAAATCGTTATCTTGAAAACTGGTTATGCCGTTGCTTTTCAAACTCTTTCGGCGTCATTCCGAACTGTTTCTGAAACAGCTTGATAAAATAGGAAGAAGAGTTAATCCCTACCAAATGGCATACTTCACCTACTTGGTATTTACCGCTTTGTATTAATTCGGCAGCTCTTTTTAAACGGATCAGCCGGAGGAAATCTGTCGGAGTGAGCTCGGTTAATGCTTTAATTTTACGATGCAGACTGGAGCGGCTCATAAAAACAGTTTCAGCCAATCGTTCCACATTAAAGTTCGAGTCCATAATATTTTCCTGTATAATATCGATCATTTTTTGCATGAATTCTTCGTCTGCTTTGTTCATCCCGATATTTTGAATCGGGAGGAAAGGTTTCCGCATGAAAGCTTCTTTTTCCCTTCTGCGGTTACTCAGCAAGGTAGTCAGTTGAGTGATCAGGTGATTGAATGTAAACGGTTTTTCCACATAGGCATCGGCTCCCATTTCCAGGCCGTGTATTTTACTATTCAGGTCGTTTTTTGCCGTTAACAGTACAACGGGAACATGGCTGTATTCCAGATCGGACTTGATTTTCCTGCAAAGTTCGAAGCCATCCATGACCGGCATCATCACATCGGTCAGAATGAGATCGATATTTTTTTCTTCCAGTATTTTTATTGCTTTTTCTCCGTTTGTGGCCTTTACTACGCCAAAATGCTTCTGGAGATTATCGGCAATGAATGTGAGCATCTCTTCATTATCTTCAACAATCAGAATAACTTGTGTATTCTGAGAGTTGCCATAGGTATCCTGTTCTTCAATAATGTATTCCTGGTCGACAATGATCTTTTTCCCGTTACTGCTCTCTGTACTGTCTTCCTGGATATTGAGGGGTAATCGCAGGGTGAAATTATTCAAACCGCCGGTTTCGTCGAACAGTAAAGTTCCATGATGCAGTTCTGTCAGGGATCGAGCTAAAGACAACCCGATACCTGATCCGGAATTTATACTTCTGCTATTATTCACCTGATAGAACGGGTCAAAGATCTTTTCGCTTAATTCTGTAGGTATTAATTCTCCGTCGTTAATTACTTTGATGGATAATGCAAAGTCTTCCGACGATAGCTGAACTTGAATAAAACCAGTGGAATATTTCAGTGCATTTGTCAGTAAGTTGTTGATAATCTTTGAAAAGGCTTCTTTGTCGAGAAATGCATAAATCGCTTCACCAGAGTTGATTTTTAAATCCATATTTTTGCCCTGGCGAACAGCCGACGGCTCAAAATAAGAGCAAATATCCCGGAGTAATTCGGAAACATTCAGTTTTACCGGATTTAACAGGAATTTGTGACTATCGACTTTCCGGAAATCCAGTAACTGATTCACCAAATGCAGTAACTCCGAGGTGTTACGGCCCATGATCTGAATATTTTTCCGGATTTCCGGATCTTCGATATTCATTTCTTTCATAGATTCCAATGGCCCGTTGATCAGGGTAACAGGTGTTCGTATCTCGTGGGCGATATTGGTGAAGAATTCCACTTTGGCGCTGTACAGCTCTTTTTCCTTTTCGGTTTCGAATAACTGTTGTTTCTCGGTTTGTCGTCGTTCCATCCGCTTTTGATACCGGTCGAGGTAAAAATAAACAGCAGAAGTCAACAATAAGGCATAAATAATCATGGCCGGGCCGGAAAACCACCAGGGAGGGAGTATTTCTATCTCGATGGAGGTTCCTGTTTCATTCCATACGCCGTCGTTATTAGCCCCCTTCACCCTGAACGTATACTTTCCCGGAGGCAACTTTGCATAGGAGATACTATGATTGCTGCTCGTATAAATCCATTCTTTATCGATATTATCCATTCTGTAAGCATATTTGTTGGCCTCCGGAGCGGTGTAACTCAAAGCCACAAAATCAAAGCCGATATTGGATTGGTTGTATTTTAGGGTGATTTTTGGGGTATGTAAAAGACTCTTTTTTAAAGGAGAATTTGCAGAATTCAGGCCGGCGTCCTTATTAAATATAGTGAACCTGGTGATGTATACCGGAGGAATGAACTTATTTTCCTCAAATTCACCAGGATTGAAGGCTACCAGGCCATTCAGGCTGCCGAAGTAAAGCTTTCCTGTATTTGAGATCAAGGCCGACTTATAGTTAAACTGATTACCCAATAATCCATCTTTCTGAGTGAATACTTTGATTTCTTTACTGTCCGGATCGAATCGTACCAAACCATTGTTTGTCCCGAACCAAAGATGGTGATTCCGGTCTTCTACGATTTTATAGGCCACATCGTCGGGTAATCCGTCTTTAATGGAAAATGAAGTAAAATCTTTCGACTCTTTATTGAACCGGCAAATACCTCCACGGTCTGTCGAGAACCATATTTCGCCTTTGCTCGTTTCGGAAATGTTACTTACAGAGTTGGAGCTTAAAGAGTGGGGATTGCTCGTTTCATTCAGGAAGTGCTCTGTTTTGTTGGATTGTTGGTTGTATTTGAATATGCCGCTCCCCATGGTTGCAATCCAGATATTTCCTTCAGAGTCTTCCATAATATCGTAAACATAACTTAACCCGAATTGATTGGCCCGGCTGAATTTCCGTTCGTTCTTATCTCCGCAGAACACTCCCCATCCGTTTCCGAACCAGATCTTCCCGTACCGGTCTTCACAAAAGGTGTAAACACTGGCCTCATCGATCTGCAGGTCGTCTCCGGAGTAGTGGCGCATCTTAAAATCGGAGAGGTTAATAATATCCAGTCCGTTTTTAAAAAATCCGATCCAGGCTTCTTTTTTATCCAGCAAGATTCCCAATATCATGTTGTTGTTATCTAAGCTCAAGCCTTCTTTTTTTCCTATTCTGCGGAATGAATTGGTTTGAGGATTGAAAATATTTAATCCCCCGTCTTCAGTTCCGATCCAGATATTTCCTTCAGAATCTTCCTTTATTTCCCGGATCCTGCGGCTACTGATGGAGTTTTCTTTGCTAAGTGGAATGTATCGCTCAAATTTGATCCCTTTATTGGCTATATAATTGGCCCCGCCGAAAAGAGTTCCGACCCAGATCCCGCCTTCTTTGTCTTTGTAGAGGCTTTCGACTACATTGTTTGAGAGCGAGTGGGAATACATAGGATCCTCATGGATGTGTACGGTGGTGTTCTTTAATTCATTGATGATATATAATCCGGCTTGCGTTCCTACCCACAATTCATCGTCATGCTTCATGAGTTTGCGGATGATTTTATAATGAACCTCCGGTGCATTGACATCAGATATAATGTTTCTTCTTTTATGGAATTTAATCAGTTTTCCTTCGTGAATTCCCAGATACAGGTCGTCGCCACGTTCGCACATCGTGTAAATATTCTGGTTTTTCAAAGAATTGCCGTTTTTATCTGCCAGGTATTGAATGAATGTATCTTGTTGTTTATCATATAAATGAACACCTCTACCGTTAGATCCGATCCAGATCATGCCGTTTTGTTCGATGCAGATGCATTGCGGATTTCCCTGGTTGGGGCGTTTTGTGTC
>JAVBRK010000009.1:0-4787 GCA_031548005.1 Bacteroidales bacterium | reverse complement strand
TATAAAAAAAATATTTATTACTATCACTCTTGTTTTTTTGTTTTCCTCTATCCAGGCCATTACAGAAAAAACAACCCATGGGATTTTATTTAAATCCGGTGCAAGCCCGATCAATCAAAGAACATCATTAAGCTTATTTGAAGAAGATCTCCGAAAATTCAAAAATAATTTTTCACTTAGTTTCGAATTATCACTTTGGGATATTGAACAATTTGGATATATCTTCCGGATTATCGATGAAAAAGAAAAAGAAGTAAGCTTTGTTTTTGTTAATTTTAGAGGAGAAAATGATTTATTTTTTGATTTTAACAGCTCAATTACCAACAAATCATTACAAATACCGATTGATAAAAATGATCTGAAAGGAAAAAAATGGTTCCTTCTGAAATTCGATTTCGATCTGAAATCAAATTCGGCCACCGTTTTTTTACAAAATAAATCGTATACACTCCAGGGGACCGGTTTAACTATCTCCTCATCACTGAAATTCGTATATGGCTTATATGGAACCAACCTGGACGTTCCCCGGATAGCTATCCGGGATATCCGGATCGAAGAACAGGGAAAACTCAAATATGCTTTCCCTCTGAATGAAGCAGATGGAGAAGAAGTGCACGACAGTAACGGGAAAGCACAAGGATACGTTAAAAATCCCGAATGGATCATCAATCATCATTATCATTGGAAAAAAGAAATTTCATTTCATTCCGATTGTACGGCTGGAATTGCTTATGATGAGCTGCACGACCGGATCATAGTCATCAACAGAGACTCGGTAAACTTCTATGAACCTCAGAGCGAAAGCCTCCTGACTCACACCCTATCTCCCCAATTACCATTCACAATCTTTTCGGGAGAGGCGATTTATAACCCGGAAAAAAACGAATGTTATGTATACGACCTGGATCCGATAAACGAAAAACCATTTTCAATGTCTGTGATTGAACTGGAAAACTATTCGGTGCAAAACCGAAATCCGTCGACCGGCAACACATTACACCATCACAATGTTTTTTGGGGAAATAATTATTCCGACCTTTATATTTTCGGTGGATATGGCAGTTATTCTTATTCCAATTTACTGTACCGCTATGATAAGAACTCCGACCAATGGGATCCGGTCGGGTTAAAAGGCGATAAAATCAATCCCCGATTCTTTTCCGCCTGCGGACATGGAGATGATCCTTCCGAGATCCTTATTTTCGGTGGATTTGGAAATGAAAGCGGGAAACAGGAACTGGGAGGACGAAATTTGTTCGATCTTTTTTCCATCGACCTGGAAACCAAAGAAATCAGTAAACGCTGGGAACTCCATGAGCCATCGACCTTATTTGTCCCTTGCAGTAATCTGGTTTTAAACCAGGAAAAAACTCATTTCTATACCCTATGCTGTCCTCATCACCAGGTAAAAACCACGACACAACTGTATAAATTCAATATTTCGGACGGTTCTTATGAAATTGTAAGCACTCCGATCCCCATGTTATCAGAAAAAATCAATACAACAGTATACCTGTTCTTTAATGAACCGTCCCAAAGATTTTATGCTGTTATCCGTGAATTTTTAAATAATCGTACTTCCGAAATCCGGATTTATTCGATATTGGCTCCACCGGTCTCCGAAAATGATTTAATGATAAAAAAACAGGATTCTTTTCCAGTAATCCCTTGTGCGGTTGCCACCTGTTCGTTCGTTTTATTATTCCTGATTATCCGGAGATTTTATTCGGGAAGGAACCAAAATACACCGGAAAAAATTCGGATCGGAACAGAAGGGGAGACTCCAAAAGAACCTTCGCAGAATGCTGTTTTCGTATTAGGAGACATGACTGTTTTCGACAACAAAGGAACAGACATCACCCATCGCTTCAGCGCCAAATTGAAATCGCTTTATGCATTGATCCTGTTCAATAGTAAAAATGCGGAAGGAGGCATTTCGACCGAAAGCTTAACCGCTAAATTATGGCCCGAAAAAGACATTAACGGAGCTAAAAATATCCGGGGAGTTACGGTCAAGCACCTTCGGAATATTCTCACCGACATGGACGGAATCACATTGGTACATCAAAACTCCAAATATCTGTTTACATTCAAGAAGTCATTTTATTGCGACTACATCCGTTGTGTACAAATAATGGAAGATATACAAAACTCGGGAGAAGCAAACGAACGGAATCTGGACGAATTACTTCTTATATTGAAAAAAGGAACTCTGTTCCCTCAATTACAGGATACCTGGATCGATTCCTATAAAAGTGATTTTGAGAATCAAGTGGAAAAAATATTGATACAATCGATCGTCAACTTATATAGCAATAAGAAATATCACCAGATGGTTCGTCTTTCCGAGGTCTATTTTATGATTGATCCGCTGAATGAAGAAGTATTGGATTTATCGTTGAAAGCCTTTAAGAAAATAGGAAAAGAAAAACAAGCAGAAATTCTTTACAGCCGGTTTTCTGCAAATTATAAAAACTCGATGGGAGAAGAGTATAAAAAATAAAAAAACAGGAAATACCTGTTTTCTTTATTACATTTAAACCGGTACGACTCCGATACCGGGCAGATCGTTCAGAGTAACTTTACCTCCAACGATAGTTGTTCCCCGGAAGCAATCGTTGCTGATCAGTAAAGCCCCGTCGAGATCAGCAAAGTCCACAGCCGGAGAAAGTTGCGATGCAGCTGAAATAGCGCAGGAAGTTTCCGTCATGCAACCGATCATCACGCGCATATCCAGAGACCGGGCCAGAGCAATCATTTTTCTGGCTTCATTCATTCCGGTACATTTCATCAACTTGATATTAATCCCGGTAAAAATACCTTTCAACCGCCGGATATCATCCAAACGCTGTACTGATTCGTCGGCAAAAACCGGTAAAGGACTTCGTTCGGTTACCCAGGCCATCCCTTCCAGATTCCGTTTAGGCATCGGCTGCTCGATCATCACGATTCCTTTCTCTTTTAGCCACAAAATCATATCGAGCGCCTGATGCTTGTCCGTCCATCCCTGGTTAGCATCGACAGCAACCGGCAGATCAGTCACTGAACGGATCGCTTCAATGATCTGCTTATCAGCGGCACATCCTAATTTTACTTTTAACAGGTTAAATCCGGAAGCGGCTTCCCGCGTTTTTTGCTTCACCATTTCTTCCGTGTCGATTCCAATCGTAAAGGTAGTATCCGGCGTTTTTTCCTTATCCAATCCCCAGATACGATGCCAGGGAGCATGCTGCATTTTTCCTGCAAGGTCGTGCAGGGCGATATCGACAGAAGCTTTCGCTGCAGTATTATTTTCCTCTATCTCATCGATATACCGGATTATTTCTTCCAGATCACCAGGATTGTTAAAACCCGAAAGATCGACTTTCTTCAGAAAAGCCACAACCGATTCCTGAGTTTCTCCCAGGTATGGAGGAAGAGAAGCCTCTCCATAACCGGTTAGTCCATCGTATTCAATTTGTGTCAACACCACCGGAGTTGTCGACCGCGATGAATTAGACAATGTAAACACATGCCTGAGCTGTAACTCGTAAGGCTTCCAGGATAATTTCATCATTTTTTTTGCCATTCATACTGAATTCAATGAGAACTCGCTCCAAAGATAAGGAATTCCCTTCAGATGAAGTGAAGTAAAAACGACTAAAATCGATAACTAATAATAGCGAAAGGAGGTGTCCCAAAAGGATTCCTTCTTTATTCCCTTGAAAAGAGAAAGAAAGACGGCAAGCCAGTCGTTGAGAATGTGCCCATCCGCATGCGGGTTATTTATAACAACCAGCGGATTGAATTCACTACAGGGTATCGTATTGATGCTGCAAAGTGGGATGAAGATAAACAGCGGGTTAAGAATGGCTGCACCAACAAGCTAAAGCAAACAGCAGCAGAAATTAATTCGGACTTGTTGAAATACTATGCCGATATTCAAGATATATTCAAAGAGTTTGAGGTAATAGATGTTACCCCCATCCCAGAGCAACTTAAAACCGCCTTTGGCAACCGACAAAAGAAGCATACCCAGCAAGAACTTGAACCGGAAGCACCATCCGTTTCATTTTGGAATACATTCAAGGAGTTCGTGAAGGAATGCGGAGCGCATAACAATTGGACGGATGCCACCTACGAGAAATTTGCTGCAACCAAGAAGCATCTGGAAGACTTTGATATGAGCCTAACATTCGAGGCTTTAGATGAAAGCAAGTTAACAGAATATGCAAACTTTCTCCGAGACACTAAAAATCTTCGCAATAGCACCATCGGGAAGCAGATGGGATTTCTAAAGTGGTTTCTTCGCTGGGCGAAACAAAAGGGATACAACAGCAATAACACGTTTGAATTATTCAAGCCCAAGCTAAAAACTACTCAAAAGAAAGTGATATTCCTCACATGGGCAGAGCTTACAAAGCTGCGGGAATATCAGATACCGGAATCCAAGAAATATCTTGACCGGGTAAGAGATGTCTTTTTGTTCCAGTGCTTTACCGGCTTGCGGTATTCTGATGTATTCAATCTCAGACGAAGCGATGTTAAGAAAAATCACATTGAAATAACGACCGTAAAGACAGCAGACAGCTTGATTATCGAACTGAACAATCACAGCAAATCCATTCTTGATAAATATAAAGACGTTCATTTTGAGCATGATAAAGTTCTGCCGGTCATCACGAATCAGAAAATGAACGATTATTTGAAAGAGCTGGCTGAACTGGCAGAGATAAACGAGCCTGTTCGGGAAACATACTACAAAGGTAACTGAATATCCTACCTTTGCTCGGACAAAAAGTTAAGCG
>JAVBRK010000039.1:0-20258 GCA_031548005.1 Bacteroidales bacterium | reverse complement strand
TTTATTTAGTATATAAGCACAACCATAATGTTTAACTTATGCCGTTTTTCTTATTCAAAATGAATATGAATTGCGTGTCTATCAACTGATTGATTGATCACAAAAGTATCGATATTATTTTAAAATAAAAAGAAATAACCTAAAAATAATATGATAAAATATTTATCTGTATTATTTGGGAGAGAATAGCGAAATGTAGCCCCTGTTTTTTATTATGGTCATCTGAGAACTGAAATTTCCTGGAGGAGATGAAAAGAAAAAGGGAATTCTCACGAACTCCCTAATCCAATCTTTGTTAACCTTAAATCTAATACTATTATGAAAAAACCACGATGCAAAGGTAAGGTCGAACACTATTCCTTGCAAGTTTTTTTTCGTAATAAGAGTTAATAAAGGTCCATATCTTTTATAAAAAATCTTAAAATCGATTTTCAATATATCTTAATCAGTTCACTGTCACCTCAATAATGGCATCTAAGGAATTCATCGGACCACCGTCCAGAATAAACGTAGCTTCCTTGTTACTTCCCTGTTTCCAGCTTACCTTTGAATTATTATCTACCCAGGCGGCTGTTTTGATCGTTACCGGAAAATCCAATGTCAGTTCCGATTGTTCGTTTTTCAGAATATGAATATAATATTTCTTATCCTTCTGCGTAATGCACCCCCAGCTTTGAGGTTTAACAAATCCGGCTTTCGTTCCGTAAATGGTATGACCATATTTGGAGGTCCATTTTCCCATCTCAGCTAAACTGCTTATGAACTCGGGCTGAATTTCTCCGTTCGGCATTGGCCCTACGTTCAGCAACAAATTCGCTCCATATCCGGCAGCACGGACTAAATAATCAATCAGTTCCTTAGTCGATTTGTAGCTATCATCGGTAATGCTGAACCCCCAGGTCTTATTCATTGTTTCACAGGTTTCCAACGGAAGTTTTTCCGATACCGACTGTCCGCTCAATCCGGCCTTGTTCTCTCCGGGAAGGTCGCGCTCAAAAATCTGGAAATCTTCTCCAGGAAACGGAGGCAGGTGGTGATTATTGGCAATCAGGCAGGAAGGCTGCAGGCGGTGAATGAGGCTATATATTTCATCATAATGCCAATTAACGGTAGTCGATTGATCGGTCCGGTTTTCATGTGCAGTTTGGTCCCAATGTCCATCAAACCAGATTCCGCCAATGGGGCCGTATTCCGTAAGTAACTCCGTAAGTTGGGCTTTCATAAAAGCGATATAAGCCTCCCAGTTTCCCTTGCCTGTCCGTCCGGTTTCCTGCCCTGTCCGTCCGGTTTTCCACTGATAATCATCACGCGCCCAATCCAGCGTGGAATAATACAGGAACAATTTAATTCCCTGCTTCTGACACTCGGTCGATAATTGCTTGATCAGGTCTTTTCCGTAAGAAGTTCTCGTGATTTTCCAGTCGGATTGTTTCGTATCCCAATTACTGAAACTGTCGTGATGGCGGGAAGTCAGTGTAATATATTTCATTCCGGCACCCTTAGCTGCTGAAACCCATTGGGCGGCATCGAAATCTTCAGGATTAAAAAATTTGATCAGGCGCTGGTAATCATCTACTTTAATATTACGGTTATTCATGATCCATTCCCCATTGCCAAGCACTGCATACGGCCCGAAGTGTACAAACATCCCGAAACGGGCTTCTTCAAACCATTTGCGGGCCTCCAGATTTTCTTTTGCGGGAGTATATCCGGGCTGGGCGAAAGCAGATAATCCAAAGGCTAACATCAGTGTAACTAAGAGTGTTTTCATACGTAATAAAATTTGAAATTAACATGAAGGGACTAAGGTACGAACTTTTTTCGTAATTTTGCAAGTCAGAACCCATGATCCGATGAAAGTTTGCATTGCTGAAAAACCGAGTGTAGCCCGTGAAATCGCCGCCATTATAGGAGCCAATACCAAAAAAAACGGGTATCTGGAAGGCAATGGCTACCAGGTAACCTGGACTTTCGGTCATTTGTGCACCCTCAAAGAGCCTCACGATTATTATCCCCAATGGAAACGATGGTCTGTCAGCGATTTACCGCTGATTCCTCCCCGGTTCGGGATCAAAGTGATCAACAATGAAGGAATTGAAAAACAATTCAAAATTATCGAAGGATTATTCTCTGAGGCGGAATTAGTTATTAACTGCGGGGATGCTGGTCAGGAAGGGGAATTAATCCAGCGTTGGGTGATGCAGAAAGCCGGATGTAAATGTCCGGTCTACCGTTTGTGGATCTCTTCGCTGACCGAAGAAGCCATCCGGGAAGGATTTCAAAACCTGCAACTTCAGGAAAAATTCCAGAGTTTGTACGAAGCCGGGTTGTCCCGGGCTATCGGCGATTGGTTGCTAGGCATGAATGCAACCCGCCTGTATACCGTCCGGTATGGCCAAAACAAGCAAGTGCTATCGATCGGCCGGGTACAAACCCCAACACTGGCTCTGATTGTAAACCGCCAGTTGGAGATCGAGAATTTCAAGCCTGAGCCCTATTGGGAACTCAAAACGATCTACCGGAACACTACTTTTTCGGTTACCAAAGGTAAATTCGATAAACAAGAAGAAGGGGAAGCTTTCTTAGAAAAAATCAAAGGTTCGGTATTTACAATTACCGAAGTATCAACAAAAAAGGGAGAAGAATTTCCTCCCCGCCTGTTCGATCTCACCTCCCTGCAGGTTGAATGCAACAAGAAATTTGGTTTTTCGGCCGACGATACCCTGAAATTAATTCAATCGCTTTATGAGAAAAAAGTAACGACCTACCCCCGGGTAGACACTACTTTTCTGAGCGATGATATGTATCCGAAAATCCCGAATATTCTATCTGGACTTCGTGATTATCAAACTTTTACTCAAACACTTCTGAAGGGGAAAATTCCAAAAACCAAGAAAGTATTCGACAACAGCAAGGTGACCGACCACCATGCCATCATTCCAACCGGGGTGGTAGCTAACAACCTCTCCGGAGAAGAGCGGAAAGTTTACGATCTGATCGTTAAAAGATTCATTGCCGCCTTTTATCCTAATTGTAAAATCTCGACTACGACTGCATTGGGAGAAGCTGCCGACGTGGAATTCAAAGTGACCGGGAAACAGATTTTAGAGCCGGGATGGAGGGTCATTTTTGCCAATACTACCAAAGAATCAAAGGAAACGGAAGAAGAAAAAGATCCGGAAGAAGAAAATACACTTCCACTGTTTGAAAAAGGAGAAAGCGGACCACATGAACCGGCGCTGACCGAAAAATGGACGCAGCCTCCCAAATATTATACAGAAGCAACCCTGCTGCGTACCATGGAAACTGCAGGGAAATTGGTTGAAAACGATGAATTGCGGGATGTTCTGAAAGAAAACGGCATCGGACGCCCTTCCACCCGGGCAGCAATCATCGAAACGCTTTTCAAACGGAGCTATATCCGGAAAGAGAAAAAGAACCTGTTCGCCACCCCATTGGGGATCAACCTGATACAAACTATCCAGAATGAACTGCTTAAATCGGCCGAACTGACAGGTATCTGGGAAAAGAAACTACGGCAAATCGAAAAAGGAGAATACGATGCCCGGGGTTTTATTGATGAACTCAAACAAATGGTACAGGAAGTCATCCATCATGCTACACTACTTCAACCCGGGAAATGAAACGGCCGTCCTGAACGACTCGCCCTACTACACATTGCCGGCCAGGCCGGCCAGAATGCAGCACGACCTGGCTTTTCTGCCTGCATGGTATGCCGCTCCGGACGATTTCATCCTCACCGGCTCTGCTCTTGATAAATCATTTCCGGACCAGATAAAAGACCTGCCGGAACTTCCCCGGGCAATCACCAGAAAGGATATTGAACATACTCCCGGACTGGTTTGCGGGAATCAGGTCTCGTTGTGGGGCATTTCCCCTCAAAGTATCCATCTGTTTGAGCAGTACAATGATCGATATCACCTGAATCTTGAAATTCCTCCATGGAACGGGCATTTCCGGGAGCTATGCAGTCGTCGTACCGCCCATGCTTGTCTCCAATATCTGTTATCCGAAATTCCGGAAATTTCCCTGAGAGAACCCCCTGAATTTTATGAATCCATCGGTTCTATCGAAAAAATACTGGAACAAAATGGATTCAGAATGCTGATCAAGGCCCCCTACTCTTCTTCCGGAAGGGGATTATTGTGGGTTCAGCATCCAATGGACCGGTCGTCCCGGCTAATTTTACAGGGGATGTTAAATAAGCAGCAGGAAGTATCCTTGGAAAAAGCATTAGACAAACAAACCGACTTGGCTATGCTTTTCGACTCCAATCCCGATGGGAGTGTCCGGTTCAAAGGATATTCCGTATTCCAAACAGATACAAAAGGAAATTACAAAGGAAATCTGGTCGCATCACAGAAACAGCTTGAAAACCTCCTGTACTCGTCTGTAGACGGGGCGCTATTCAAAAAAGTCGAACAGGCATTAATCCGCTTTTTCACAAAATATATAGCCACTATTTATCAAGGCTGTATTTGTGTCGATATGCTAATTTATCGCGATGGTAACGGGCGGCTGTGCCTGCATCCCTGCATTGAAATCAATTTCCGGCACAGTATGGGCTGGCTGGCACTTCACTTGCACCAGAACTACATTGCAAAGGATGTATCCGGAGATTTTCGCATTGAATTTTATAAGAATCCGGAAGATCTCTATAAAAACCACTTGGAAATGCAATCGGAATATCCGTTAATCATCGATGATAAAAGGGTTGTTTCGGGGTATCTGCCGCTTTGTCCGGTAACCGGGGAGAACCAGTTTACTGCTTTTGCAGTGATTAATCGATAAACCGCTTCGTCAAATCGTTGAAAGCATCGATCCTCCGGTCGCGGAAAAACGGCCACCAACGGCGTACATTCTCCGAACGCTTTAAATCGATCTCCACAACCAAACATTCTTCGTTGTTATTCGAAGCCTCAGCAAGAAGTTCTCCTTGCGGACCTGCAACAAAGCTGTTTCCCCAAAATTGGATTCCATTGGTTTGTCCGGATGGGTCCGGCTCATGCCCGGTACGGTTCACCGAGATCACAGGTAGTCCATTAGCCACTGCATGTGCACATTGGGAGATCACCCAGGCATTTTTCTGGCGCTCTTTTTCTTCAGCCGTATCAGATGATTCCCAACCGATCGCAGTCGGATAAATCAGAAGATCGGCCCCATTCAAAGCCATCAGACGGGCGGCTTCAGGATACCACTGATCCCAGCAGATCAAAACGCCTAATTTTCCCAGCGAGGTGGAAATCGGCTGAAAACCCAGATCACCCGGAGTAAAATAAAATTTTTCATAATATGCCGGATCATCGGGAATGTGCATTTTCCGGTATTTCCCGGCAATGGAACCATCTTTTTCAATCACTACAGCAGTATTATGGTAAAGTCCCGGAGCCCGTTTTTCAAATAACGAAAGGACAAGAACAACTCCCAATTCGACTGCTAACCGTCCAAAACAGGCAGTCGACTCTCCCGGAATAGTTTCGGCCAGGTCGAAAAGAGAAGTATCTTCGGTTTGGCAAAAATACAATGAATTATGAAGTTCTTGCAAAACAATCAGTTGCGCCCCTTTAGAAGCACAAAACCGGATATTCTGCTCCAATTTTACTCTATTTTTACCGACATCCGGAGTATTTGATTGTTGTACGAGCCCGACTTTCAATTTTTCAATTTTCATTTTCTGTCTTTCGTTTTTGCGCTATTATCCTTCTTTCAAAAATCCTTCCGGAAACTGCATGGTCACACAGTGCAGCGAACCATGTTGCCGGATTAGCGGCAGGCAGTCGATCCCGACTATTTCCCTACCGGGGAAAGCCTTTTGTAATTGCTTTTTTGCAATTTCATCCTTGCCGGAACCATAGGTCGGCATCAACACAGCCCCGTTAATAATCAGAAAATTAGCATAAGTAGCCGGAAGGCATTCGCCGTCAAAAATCACTTTATCGGCCATAGGAAGGTCGATCAGACGATAAGGTTTTCCTTCGGTTGTTTTGAACCGTTGAAGCTCTTTTTCCATGATTGATAATTCGTGGTAATGAATGTCGTCCGGATCTTCACAGCGTACATAGGCAATCGTTTCCGGATCACAGAACCGGGCTAAAGTGTCGATATGACTGTCGGTATCATCTCCGCTCAAGAAACCATGCCTTAACCAAAGGACCCGTTTAGCTCCAAACATCAATAACAGATAGTCTGCAATTTCCGCTTTATCTTTGTACTCGTTACGATTAGGCGAAAGCAGGCATCGGGAAGTCGTCAGGATGGTTCCCCGTCCGTCGCTTTCAATGCTGCCGCCTTCCAGCACGCAGTGCATCATATTTTTATACATGACTTCCGCAGCAAAAACCTTATTTTTATAGAGTTCACCGGTTATTTGATTATCGTAATTCGCAGCAAACTTCATCCCCCATCCGTTGAAAGTAAAGTCATAAATACACAAGATACCGTTAACGATCACAGAAATAGCTCCGTGATCACGCGCCCAGGTATCGTTCGAGGGTAACTCGCAGAAGATAATCCTTCCTTCTCCATCACCTCCCAGATCCCGGATAACCTGGTTTTTATCACTGCAAACAATCAATAATTTCTCCCGTTTGATAATTTCTTTTGCGATAGAAACATAACAGGCGGTAACCTCTTCCAACTGGTCTTTCCAATCGGTACCGGCATGCGGCCATGTCAACTGAACTCCGCTTTGCGGAGCCCATTCGGCCGGAAATTGTATTTGTAAATAATTACCATTCATCGGGCAAAGGTAGTGATTTTTCAGAAATGTCGTTTCATATTGTAATTATAGTACTTATCCCCTTTGAAGTCGATATACCCTTCATCTAATTTTTCAAAACCCAACCGGGAATAAAAGGTAACATTCTCCGGGAGTTGAGTGGTTAATCCCATTAATTTACACGCAGGATTGGAAGATATAAGCTCCTGAATCGCATGTTTTATAGCATAGGAGCCTACTCCCGTTCCTCTGAATTCTTTCTGGATTACAACCATGGTTAAGTAGTAATATTCAGGAGCTTTTATCGATTCTGCCAGTACTTGATTATTACAAGCGTCCAAGCCAAGCATCCGTATCAATGGATCCATCCCGAATTTTACAATAAAACCAGGGAGTCCTATCTTCAAATAAGGGGAAAGGCCGTTTTTTACTCCACGTGGCGGCACTAACGTAAACGTACCGATTATTCTTCCCGTATCTTTCTCTTTTACAACACGCGTTAATATCTGCTTTTGATTACTAAGGATCAGGCTTGCCTTGAATACCCATCGTAAGCCGTCTTTCCGCTGATTTTCCTTTCTGAAAATAATAGCATATACCGGATTTGTCAAAAAGGAATCAGTCAGTACATCAGCAACCTCATTCATTTCCGAGGGCTGCATCTTTTCAATTAAAAGCTCTTTCATATATGTACATTCAAACCTCAAAGCTAAACAATACATTTTAAACCTCCAACAATAACCCGGGAGTAAATTTTCAAAGTCGAACGGTACCGTATCCGAATTATTTTCGTATATTTGTTCAGTTCGGCCTTTTTAATTACTCTCAGTCAGATAAGTATAAAACACACTCTGGTGTAATTTTAATCGCCTGGTCATCCGCTGATCAGGATAATATTGAAAGAATAATATGAATACAACAAACCATCCGCTGAAAACTTACACATTGCACAATTATCAGTCTATCCCTCAAATGGCTGGCGTGCCTCAAGAATTTATCAATGACATCGAGGTGGCAGGACGGGTTTTACCATTTAAAACCAATAACTATGTAACAGATGAACTGATAGACTGGGATAATATCGAAACAGATCCGATGTTTACGTTAAACTTTCCAAGAAAAGACCTGTTAGACAAAAAGCATTATGCTACAATCGAAAATCTGCTGAATAAAGGCGCTGAAAAATCAATTGTTGACAATGAAATACAAAAAATACGTTTATCTCTGAATCCGAATCCGGCCGGACAGGAACATAATGTTCCATACCTGGGTGAAATAAAACTGAAAGGCATTCAGCATAAGTATCCCGAAACCGTACTATTTTTTCCGGGCCAGGGGCAGACATGCCATGCTTATTGCACATTCTGCTTCAGATGGCCCCAGTTTTCGGGAATGAGCGGACTGAAATTCGCCATGAAAGAAGTCGATTTATTCCTTAAATACCTGCGGGCGCATAAAGAGGTAACAGACGTTTTATTTACAGGCGGAGACCCGATGGTCATGAATGCAGCTATCCTTGGCAGCTATATCAAACCTTTATTAGAACCTGATTTTAATCACATCCATTCTATCCGTATCGGAACAAAATCATTGGCATATTGGCCATACAGATATTTAACAGATAATGATAGCGATGACATCATCCGTCTATTTGAAGAGATCAACAGCTCTGGCAAAAACCTGTCGGTTCAGGCTCATTTTAATCATCCGAAGGAATTATCTACCAATGCTGTCAGACAAGCCATTGAACGAATACGGAGGACCGGAAGCCAGATACGGACCCAATCTCCTGTCCTGCGACATATCAATGATAAACCGGAGTTATGGGCGGAAATGTGGCGTACACAGGTTGACCTGGGATGTATTCCTTATTATATGTTTATAGCGCGGGATACGGGAGCCAAACATTATTTTGAATTACCTTTAGATAAATGCTGGCAGATTTTCCGGAGAGCTTACCGCAAAGTGAGCGGGCTTTGCCGTACAGTCAGAGGCCCGAGTATGAGCGACCATGCCGGGAAAATACAAATATTGGGAGTTCAGGAAGTCAGGGGCGAAAAGATTTTTGTTCTCCGCTTTATTCAAGGACGCAACCCCAAATGGGTCGATATCCCTTTTTTTGCTGAATATAATCCAAAGGCAACCTGGTTCAATCAATTAAAACCGGCTTTTGGTGATGAAAAATTCTTTTTTGAAGTCGATCATTATAAATTGATGAAAATCAAACCATTTTTGTTCGAGTAAAAGCCCCTTTGAGTAAACCTCAATTTGCAACCTGCATATTAAAAATTATAATAAAAATTGTAATCTCCATATTACAATTTTATGTAATTTTGTAGCATAATAAAAAAACATCGTCGTTTTATGGATTTAATGCAGGAAATTATAGCCCGAGCGAAGGCCTGTAAGCAACGGATCGTACTTCCCGAAGGAACTGAAGAGAGAACACTAAAAGCTGCTGACCGACTGACTGCTGATGGGGTCGTTGATGTGATTTTAATCGGTAATCCGATTGAAATAAACAAGTTATCAGAAAAATACAATCTCCTCAACATTGGGAAAACAACGATTATCGACCCGATCGCAAACGAAAAAAAGCAAATCTATGCCAATCTGCTTTACAATCTGCGAAAAAATAAAGGTATGACTCCGGAGGAAGCGGAAAAATTAGTAGAAGACCCGCTTTATTTAGGATGCCTGATGATTAAAAACGGAGATGCCGACGGCGAAATTGCCGGAGCACAGAATACAACAGGCGATGTATTACGTCCTGCTTTTCAAATCATAAAAACAGCTCCCGGAATCAGTGTGGTATCGGGCGCTTTCCTGATGTTTACCGGAAAAAAAGAATATGGAAAAGACGGCTTGCTCGTTTTTGCCGACTGCGCTGTAATGCCGAACCCGAATGCAAAGGAATTGGCGGAGATTGCCGTGGCTACTGCCCGGACCACCCGGTCGATTGTCGGCATAGAGCCTAAAGTCGCCATGTTGAGTTTTTCGACCAAAGGCAGCGCTAACCACGAGTTATGCGATAAAGTTATTGAGGCCACCCGGCTGGCTAAAGAAATGGCTCCGGATCTGAAAATAGACGGAGAATTACAGGCTGATGCCGCCTTAGTACCCGCAGTAGGATCGAGTAAAGCTCCGGGAAGCCCGATCGCAGGACAGGCGAACGTATTGGTATTCCCAAACCTCGAATGCGGAAATATTTCCTATAAATTAGTGCAACGCCTGAGTGGAGCCGAAGCTGTAGGCCCCATCCTCCAGGGAATGGCCGCCCCGATCAACGACCTGTCACGCGGGTGTTCGGTAGATGACATTTATAAGCTGGTCGCTATCTGTGCGAACCAGGCAATCGGAGAAAAAAATAACCACTAAAAATATGGCTGAAACAATTATTGAACCCATTGAAAATTATGGTCTTTCATCAAAAGACCGCAAAAAATCTCTATTCTCCAAAATCGGAATTGTAGGGTGCGGAAAAGACGGCAGAAACATTGTCCGTCTGACTGCCTCCGCCGGTCTGGAAGTGACTTTTATTGAAATTTCACAGGATAAAATCGACGCTGCCCTCGAAAAAATCAGTCGTGATCTGGACACAAAAATCGAAAGCTGGGGACTGACGCCGGGCGAAAAACGCACCATTATGGGACGGATCAACGGATCTATGCGGTATGAAGACCTGGCCGACTGTGATTTTGTAATCGAATGTGTACGATACGATGAGAAAGGCGAACGAAGCACCGAATTACGGAAAAATGTTTTCAAATCCTTAGAAAGTGTTTTATCTCCGGAAGCAATCATAGCAACCAATGCAACTACAGTTATTATCAGTGAATTAGCTTCTGAATTACAACATAAAGAACGTTGTATCAGCCTGCATTTTCCGGTAGCTCACCCCGACGCAAAAATCCTGGAAGTCGTAAAAGGGATCTACACTTCGGATGAGGTTTATAACAAAGTCCTGCTTTTTGCCAAACTGATCAAATATAAAACCATCGATGTTCACGAAAGTAACGGATTGGTAGGACTACGCCTGATGGTAATCATGCTGAACGAAGCCTGCCAGATGCTGATGGAAAACGTCGTTGCAATGGAAAATATCGACAGCCTGTTCGAGGTCGTTTATGGTATGCGGTTAGGTGTATTCCGCCTTGCAGACATTATCGGAATTGAAAAAATCGTATCCCTGATGGAAGATATGTTCAACGAATACGGAGATAAAAAATACAAACCGTCTCCGATATTGTGGCGTTTATACCGCACTAAACAAACCGGAATTTCCACAGGAAAAGGATTTTATATTTACGAAAACGGCAAACCCGTTGCACCGAATAATTTGAATTGATTATGAAGATATTAGTATTGAACTGCGGAAGTTCATCCATTAAATATAAGCTATTCGACATGGGCCGGAATACTGAACTGGCTCAGGGAGGGATCGAAAAAATCGGATTGAAAGGGTCATTTCTGAAAATGACTCTACCGGACGGTACCAAAGTGATCCTCGAAGGAGAGATTCTGGAACACCAAACCGGGATTGAATACATCCTTGGTGTAATCACCAGTAAAAAATATGGATGCATCGAGTCGTTGGATGAAATCGACGCTGTGGGACACCGGGTAGTGCACGGAGGAGAAAAATTCAATTCCAGCGTATTGATTACCGACGAAGTAATCCGGAAAATGGAAGAATGCATCGACCTGGCCCCTCTTCACAATCCGCCCAATCTAAGTGGTATTTATGCCGTTAAAGACCTAATCCCGAATGTTCCGCAGGTAGGGGTTTTCGATACTGCTTTCCATCAAACTATGCCTCCGCACGCCTACATGTACGGACTGCCTTATTCATTATACGAAAAATACGCCATCCGACGCTACGGGTTTCATGGCACCAGCCACCGTTATGTTTCCCGGCGCGCCTGCGAATTTTTGGGAGTCCCCTATGAAAAACAACGTATTATCACCGCACATATCGGCAACGGAGCCTCCATTGCAGCAATCAAAAACGGTGTATCAGTCGACACTTCCATGGGAATGACTCCGGTAGAAGGTCTTCTGATGGGTACCCGAAGCGGTGATATTGATGCCGGCGTTTTGTCTTACATCATGGAAAAGGAGAATATAGGCCATCAGGCCATTTCCACCATTGTCAACAAATACAGTGGCGTGATTGGTGTTTCAGGGACCTCTTCGGATATGCGGGAAATCGAAGCATCTGTAGCTTCCGGAAACGAGCGTTCCATCCTGGCTCTGGATATGTACAACTACCGGATCAAAAAATACATCGGCTCTTATTCAGCCGTTCTCGGAGGATTGGATATCCTTGTTTTTACGGGAGGAGTAGGAGAAAATCAGTATGCCACCCGTCAGGAAGTCTGTGAAAATATGGAATACATGGGCATGAAACTCAATCGGGATATCAACTGGGGATTGAGGGGAGAAGAAGCCATCATCAGCGCTCCGGACTCAAAAGTCAAGATCGTGGTTATCCCTACAGACGAAGAATTCATGATTGCTTCGGATACATTGCAGATCCTGAACTAAAAATCAGGATCATAAAATAAACATTGAAAAAATCACAAAATTATGAAACGGTATTCTGCTATCATCGCTTGTTTTTTCGTCGGTCTGGCATCGGGCCTGAAGCTTTCGGCCCAGGAAATAAATCCGGAAGTCTTGTACAAAATTACCAGTCCCCTGGGATTAGCGCTGGATAACCGTGACAGCCCGGAGAACGATGCCGGGCTTTTTTTAGAAACCGAAGTCAAGAACAAGGAGGGTCAGCTTTGGAAGATTACTCCCGTTGCGGATGGATTCTATACGATTTCCAATCCTTATTTCGAGAAAGGGATCGACAACGGCGGAACTCGGGAGGGGGATGGGAATTCGCTTATCCAGTGGGATGCCAGCGGAAAGAACAGCAACCAGCTTTGGAAGTTTGAGATAACAGGAACCGGAGAATATATCATTACCCAGAAAAACAGCCGGATGCAGTTCGCTTTTTATGGAAAAGAGGTGCCAGGAGCAAAGGTTTATCAACTGCCGGGAGCTCCTCAAACCTGGAGGCTGGTTCCTACCAAGGTTAAAACTCCGAAAAAGCAGCCAAGACCAGAGAGTAAAAATGAATGGGAAAACGAAACCATTTTTGGAGTCAATAAACTGCCGGGACACACCACTTTTCATCCTTATCTTTCTACAGAAAGCCTGAAAGCCGATAAAAGTTTTGGACTTCCCTGGGAGATGCCTTCATCAGCCTGGTATCTGTCTCTGAACGGATCCTGGAAGTTCAACTGGGTAAAACAACCGTCGGAACGTCCGCTCGATTTCTACAAAACGAACTACAATGTATCTTCCTGGAAAGAAATTCCGGTACCTTCGAACTGGGAAATGAACGGATACGGCACTCCGATCTATACCAATATCACTTATCCGTTTAAAAACGATCCTCCGTTTATCCTGCCCCAAAAAGGCTACACAAACGAATTTGAGATCAATCCGGTGGGTTCGTACCGCCGGGAATTCAATATTCCGGAAAACTGGAGCGGAAAAGAAATATTCCTCCACTTCGATGGTGTATACAGTGGAATCTATGTCTGGATCAATGGAAAAAAGGTCGGCTACAGCGAAGGAGCCAATAACGATGCGGAATTCAATATCACAAAGTATCTGAATCCGGGAAAAAATATGATTGCAGCGCAAGTTTTCCGTTGGACGGATGCCAGCTACATTGAGGATCAGGATATGTTCCGGTTGAGCGGTATCCACCGGGATGTATATCTCTACGCGACCCCTAAAGTTCATGTGAGGGACTTTATCACGGAGTCTGTTTTTAGCGGAAATGAGCTGAATAACCCAGTATTCCGGGTCAAAGCATCTGTGCAGAATCTGGACAAGAAAACCTCTCCATCCGGAAAACTCAAGGTTACCCTGTTGTCTCCGGATGGAAAAACAGTAACTCAATTAACTCAAAATACAGACCCTCTGCCCGGAGGATCTGAAAAAGAATACCTCATGGAAACTCCCGTCAATAAACCGGCTTTATGGTCGGCCGAAACACCGGAGCTCTACTCTGTAATCGTTTCCCTCGAAAACGGTAACGGGGAAGAAACCGAAGCCGTATCTTCCAAATTCGGATTCCGAAAAATCGAGATTCGTAACAAACGGGTGTATATCAACAACAAGCAGGTATTTTTTAAAGGTGTGAACCGGCACGATAGCCACCCAGAATTAGGAAAAGCAGTGCCTAACGAATCCATGATACAGGATATCCTGTTGATGAAACAGCACAACATCAATACCATCAGAACAAGCCATTATCCTAACAGTCCGAAAATGTATGCCATGTACGATTATTATGGTTTGTATGTGATGGATGAAGCTGATCTGGAAAATCATGGCAATCATTCGATTTCAGATATGCCCACTTGGATTCCGGCCTACAAAGACCGGATTGACCGGGTGATCCGGCGCGACCGGAACCATCCGTCCGTTATTTTCTGGTCGTTGGGGAATGAAGGCGGAAACGGGGCCAACTTTGATGAAATGTACCGGCTGGCAAAACAAATGGATCCTTCACGTCCGGTTCATTATGAAGGTAAAAATGAAATTGCGGACATCGATTCGCATATGTACCCGTCGGTCGAGCGTATGAGTCTGTTCGATCAGAAAGAATCCGACAAGCCCTATTTCCTGTGCGAATACGCCCATGCGATGGGAAATGCCGTAGGAAACCTGGCGGAATACTGGGATTATATTGAGAATCATTCGCAAAGAATGATCGGAGGATGTATCTGGGACTGGGTGGATCAGGGCCTCAACAAACAGGGCTGCCCCTCAGACTGGTACCACTATGGAGGAGACTTCGGAGACCGGCCCACCGACCGGGATTTTTGCTGTAACGGACTAACCACTCCCGACAGAAGAGTGACAGCCAAGCTGTTGGAAACAAAGAAAATCTACCAGTATATCAAGTTCAAACCGGCAGACCTGGAATTTGGAAAATTTGAAATCGAAAACCGGTACGACTTCTTGAATCTGGACCTGTTCGATCTACGGTGGACAATCGTTCAGAACGGAACGGAAACAGAATCCGGCATCATCGATCTTCCCGGATTATCTCCCGGAAAAAAGACAGAGCTGACTATTCCTTTCAAAGAAATATTAAAACCGGGAAACGAATATTTCCTGGATCTTTATGTGACGATGAAAAGTAAAACAAACTGGGCTGCTGCCGGTCATACCGTGGCTTCCGAACAATTCCAACTGACTCCCCGCACGGGAACAGAAACTATAAGTACAGCATCGCTGCCTGAACTGGAATCCGTAACTCAAGGAAATACCCTGTTTATTACCGGAAAAGGCTTCAAAGTCTCTTTCTCTACAGAACACTCCCTGATGACTTCCCTCCAATACCATGGAAAAGAAATGATTTATCAGGAAAACGGGCCGGTATTGAACTGGTACCGCAGCATAAGCAACGATAAATATACCGATCTGTCTTATTACCCGACTTCTAATGATAAGAAACAATTTACATTCAAAATAGACGATAGCCGCAAATTCATAACAATTACCACCAGTAGAAAAGCAACCATCCAAAAACCGGAAAAACCGGTAGAATTGGATTATCAGGTCGTTTATACGATTTACGGAAATGGAGCCATCGATGTAAAAGCCGATTTTGTAAAACCATTGAATGAACCTATTATCAGGAGATTAGGTCTCCAGTTCGTTTTACCTCAGGGCATGGAGCAGATCGAATGGTATGGCCGTGGCCCTCACGAAAACTATTCCGACCGGAAATCTTCTGCATTTATCGGCGCTTACAAAACAACAGTAACAGGAATGGAAAGTGAGCATTATGTCCGGGCCCAGAGTATGGGTAACCGGGAAGATATCCGTTGGATCACCATTAAAAATGAGACTAATGAGGGCATCCGGATTACCGCAAAAGATAACCTGAATTTCAGCGCATTGCATTTCACCGATCAGGAAGCGTGGGAAGCCGCCCACGATTTCGAACTGGGAAAAATCCGCAAGCCGGAAGTCTACCTCAATCTGGATTGTATTCAGCAGGGATTGGGGAATGCCAGTTGTGGACCACTGCCGTTAAAGCAATATATGATTCCGGAAAATACTCCTGTCAGCTATAGTTTCAGAATCGAACCGGTAAAGAAATAATATACGAAATACTATATTCTCCTATCGTTCACCTGCGCCATCAACCAATCGCGCAGGTGAATTTTTATCCGGCATAACTATGTTTTCCTCCCAGAATGTAATTCACTCCGAAATAGGTCATCAGCACCGACAAAAACAGGATCACCACAAAAATATGGTAGAATACGGGTTTCCGGAACCAGGGGATGGTTTTGCCATGAAAAGAGAAACTCATCAGGATAAAGGTAACCAATGCCCAAACTTCTTTGGGATCCCAGCCCCAATAGCGCCCCCACGAGACATTCGCCCAGATAGCACCGACAAAAATACCAGCTCCCATCAGAAAAGTCGCCGGAAACATGAACAACTCGCTCATTTCTTTCAATTCTTCCACCTGCCGCATTCCCTTTTTACCGGAAAAAATAAGCAATACAAATGTAGTCAGGCTGTTAAATAGCATAAAACCACACAAGCCATAAGCGATCATAATCAACGATACATGGATGCTCAGCAACGGAGATTGCAGTACCGGGACCAAAGGAGTAATCCCCGGATTCATCGAGCCGATATGAGCCACTAATAAAGTAAATCCGGCCAATAATATACTAAAAACCGTGATCAGGAAAAACGATCTGCGAAGCAGGATTCCGACCAGAAGCGCTGTCCAGGCAATAAAAAGCATTGTTTCATAACCGTTACTCATCGGTAACCGTCCGGCAATATATCCCCTCAAAGCAATCCAAAGAGTCAGGATCAGAAAGAGCAATATTAATGATATGTACAAAATAGAATGTATTTTTCCGGACCCTTTATTTTTTATTGTATTAAAAATAAAGAAAAACACACCGATACAACCGATGGTAAGACAAGCCATGAAAAGAACGGAAAATACCGGATACCGGTTGTACAGTAATTCGGCTTTCAGATGGATTTCCGAAGGCAATACGCTGCCTGCCGACTTTTGCTGAAACTTCTGGAGCAGGGCCAGCAGCGATTGTGCACTATCAACATCCCCTCCCCGCACATCGCCCTTATAAGACGAGAAAAAACCAGCAACCAGCGACTGTTCCATTTCTCCAATATTTTCAGGCAACTGCTCCCCGGGAGAAAACCATTCGATGCGGTTCTCTTCTGTGACAAGCGGAAATATTTTCAACAGACTGCCATTACGTAACATCGTGATCAGTTGAATTTTTTCATCCAATTTGGCCGCTTCTTTCAGAAAAGCGCTCCGGTGGTCCGAACCATACATCTCCCGCCAATACGGCATCAACTTATAAATCCCTCTTTCATCAAAAAAATCGTTCAGACAGGCTTTTCCCCGCGAATCGATCAACGCTCTCAATTCCGGATGTTTTATTTCAAACAGTGGAATATGTTGCCAGTCTTCACTGAAGAATATCCATCCCGATAAAAACTGACACGCACTGAGATCCTGATACCGGAGCTTTCCGGTCAATTTCAGTGTAAAATCCGAAGCCATGGTCTGCAACGGACAAATCCGACCCTGGTAGTTAACCCAGGTATGGCCCAGTTGGTCCGCTTGCTCCCGGTCAATGGTCATTTTCTGAAGTCCGGCAGACTCTTTTGCAGAAGAAAAAACCGGCACAGAAAGCAAAAACAGAAGTATAATCAGGGACCGGTTCTTATTTTGCGAAAAATTCCTCCTGCAAAGTTCAGAGAAGCGTCCTTTTTTATCGAATAAAACCCAAAGCATGGATAAAAACAACAGGAAATAGCCGGCATAGGTGAATGCAATTCCGGTCGTATCCCGGTTCACACTCAAAAGAGAACCTTTCATATCCTCATCAAAGGAAGACTGATAAAAACGATACCCCTTGTATTTCAATATCTGATTCATCGAGATTTCCTGGTCAAATGATTTTCCGGAAAAAAGATCGTCGACCTTTACGATGCTGACATAATTCGAAGGAGAAGAAGTCCCCGGATAATACTCGATCCGGAACGTCTTCAATTCCAATAAAAAAGGCAATTTAGAACGGTTATTTAATTCCTGGCATGCAAAAAAATCGGTTTGCACTCCTTCCCGGAGATGTATCGTTCCCGTCTTTCCATTAAAACGGGTAATCATGGCGCCGGCAAAAATGACCAACAAGGCAAAATGCAAAGCCATTACCGATCGTTTTTTATATAATCCGGTCTGGATCATGTAATATCCTCCGGTAAAAGCCAACCAGGCCCATAAAAGATTAAACCAGGTAGTCTTATAAAAGTGATGCATCACAAAATCGGTTCCATGAAGATGCTCCTGCCATGTAGCGACCCCTAACACTACAGCCAACAAAAATAAAAGAGTAAATGCAATATATCCCGTCATCTTTTTCATATTGCAAAGTTAGTAATTTAGAAAGGCTTTTGTTCTTTTATATCTTCTTCTCCATATATTTTATTGAGTATAGATTCTGCCATCTGAAACGCAATTTCTGCAGTTGGGATAAATCCATCTTTTGGAAAATATCCTTCATACTCAACATAGTCAGTTGAAGATAAATTGGAGTCCAATATATAATCATTTTGTTGACCTAATTCATTCTTGTGATTTGGTGTAATTTCTGATTTTTTATCAAAATTGCAGCTGGAAAAAATAGAAAATGATGCAACTATTAATATTAATAAAGTTTTCATAAAATAATTTTTAGCATGTGATTATTTTTATCTAATTCTCTCATTATTTTTTTCTCCCTTATCCTTTGGAATATCTATTGGCTCAACTTCATTCTTGCGTTCTGGGTCATTTTTGTCGCTTGGCATATCTGTAACAATAGGCTTTTTATCCACTCCTTTTTGAGGATCATTTTTTCTTAATCCACCATCTGATGATACTAAATAGCCATTTACTTTCCTTGCTTTGTTGTCAGCTTTATCTGAAGGAGAAAAATCGTTATTGAGATACCCTTCTTTATATGCTCCATGTGAGTGAATATCAGCTACTTCCTTTTCAAAATTAGGAGGTAAACTTGGCACAACATGCTTTGAATTTCCTACATTTGCCACAGAATAGGCATATCCCACGACCTTCCCCTCTTTATCCTTTACTTCATAAATTGCAGAGCCAAATTCTTTATTTCTCAAAATAGATGCACCATTGTAATATCTTCCCCAATCTTTTGCTGCATCATCAGGAGATTTGAATACGTCACCTGGATCTCTCCCATCTGGATCGATGAATCTGACTGGATTATTCAAGCAGTAAGTATACGGCGAAATCGAGTAATATTTCTCCGCCAGCGGATCCATCGATGTAAACCGTGCCAAAGCGGGGTCGTACTGCCGGGCTCCATAGTCGTACAAATTCACTCCAAAAAGCTGATCCAGTTCCTTTCCGTTGTACTTGTATGGTTGCGTATTTTTGTCATTGACACCTTCCCACATCAGGGATTATTCCTTGAAAATAACAGCCGTTTTCAAATATTTTATAGAAAACGGCTGTTATAATAGTTTATTTGTAGTTAAAAACTACGATCTTTTTCCAGACCTCGCATGAGATTTGATCTAATTCTCTATAATTTCAAAATAAAAATCATTGCAATTAAATTTTATATAACCAACAGGAGAAAAGTCAAATTTAAATTCGATTTCATAATTAGACAATTTTTTAATATATGAAAATGATGTAATTTCCAAAGCCCCCATTGTGCATTGTCCTTTAAATTCAAAATTAAATTGAATATTATAAACTAAAGAAAATTTTAGTTTAGTTTTAACATTCATAAAATCAAAGATATCTACTAAATCTTGTTGTCCATTCCAATCAATGTCCATTTCTAAACCATCATTATCATTGATCCAATTAAACCCTTGTATAAAACTTTCATCTAAAATAATAGAATCTATTTCTTCATTTTTATAAATATATTTTTTCATTTCATTCTATTTTGTTTTTATTGCTGTTCCATTTTTAATTCGCTCTATTTCCTCATATGTAGGGATATGAGTCCTATTTGACGATTTTTTTTGAATACTACCGTCTGGTAATGTATTAGAAATAGGAGGTTCATGCGTATGCGTGGTTCCATGATTTGTTTTAGAATTTTTGTCAAAGTGAGTCTTATCTTGTAATACATCGGTCCGACTTCCATCCGGGTGGGTATATGAACCCTTAGGTGTAGCCTTAGTATCGATAAGTTTACCATCTATGTCTCCAACAAACCGGCTTCCTTTTGAAGAACTTGAAACCTTTTCAACAACCTTTGTCCCCTCGGCGGTTTTATCAGCCACCCTTGCAATATCAACTGCTTTCTCCGCAGCTCTTGCTCCCTTTATCGCGACCCCTGCTCCTCCGGGAACAACCGGAAGGACAATGGCTACAGCGTCTAAGGCAATCCCGCCAACATCG
>JAVBRK010000112.1:0-4634 GCA_031548005.1 Bacteroidales bacterium | reverse complement strand
TTGCGCATGTCTTTTAGTTTAGATTTCCCCGATTTTGGTCTCGAATGCCTTTTTTCGGGGTGACACACAAAGATACTAAAAATCCCAACCTGTTCATAACGAATCGGTTGGGATTGGTTTTTTATTTACTGAATATCCCGATGTATCATATACGTTTTTAAGAAAGAGGGATTCCGGAAGATAATGATGTTATTTCGACTTTCTGTACTTTCTTCGATATACCAGGTATCCGGAAAGTAAAATAAACGACAGGGTCAGACCGGCAAGAAATACGAAAAGATCGGAAAATGGCCCGATGAATGGTTGATATGCCCTTCCGACATGAATCTCAAGACAAGTATGCCACAACGACATCCGTCCCTGTTTGATGGTCTCGGGCATGGGAGCGAAATTGTTCCCGGCGCTCATGGTTTGTGCGCCCTTACCATATTCGAATATTATTTTTTTACCGGGAAAATCTGATACATAGCCGTTGACTGTATGATTGAATACCGGGCGTCCTGACAATGGTTTTGCGACTACTGTTTTTCCGGTGTAACAATCTACTGTTAACCCGGATCTTCTGTCCCAATAGTACAATCCGCTGAATGAGCCGACCAACCAGCCGGATTCATCGGGTTCCAGAACAGTCACCCCCATGACGCTGACGGGAGGTGTTTTTTGTATCTTCTCGGGTACTGATGTCAATTCATTCAGCCGGTAAAAGCCGGACGAGGAATAGAGGATCCAGTCGTTACCTATGGAATCATAGCGCAGGCACCGCAGTTTATCGTGCCAGGGATTATCGTTGTCGAGGATAGATCCGGGAACCGGTTTGACCTCCGAACGAATGATGGAGATCAGCAACGGGGGACGAAGGAACATCCCGGAAAAGGCCAGTACAAGAAAGAACAGCAGGAAGACCGCTCCGATTTTGTTATGCCACCGGATGGATACCTTCAAAGCGTTTATGGACTTTTTCGCCGGTAAATTCTTTTTCTTTTTACGTTTGATTATACCGGGAAAGAACGTGAAGATGATGCCCGTAACACACAGGATGATGAGTAATATTCCCAAAGCATCGACGAAAAGTTTTCCGGGTAAACCGAACAGTTCGCCGCTATGAAGCGTCCAGAAAGTCCGGAATAACGAAACTTTGGATGAATGGCCGGAAGCCCGGGACAGTTCTATTGGTGTAAATTGTTCGTATGGAAGGCTGGAAACATAGGCGTAGGAACGGGTAAGCGCGACTAACGTGTCTTTTTTAACTGCCAGGTCGGATATCCGTTCTTCAATCCCTGTTTTCTTGGTTATATTTTTCCAGGCGCCTTCTGAGGTTAATTTGTATAAATCGAAAGCGCCGGCTGCGTAAATCTCATGGTTCTCCGTCCGTACGATCCTGCTGATAATCCGGTTGTCGGCCCCTGTTTTTAAACCGGTATTGTAGTCCCGGAATGAAGTATGTAGCGCGTCTGTCAACCAGACTCCGGCTCCTCCGTAGATCAGAATTGAATCGGGCGATAGTCTGATACTTCCCTTGACAGCGCCGTTGTTCCAGTTTTCATACCGGTAGCTTGACGGCAGCAGTTTTCTTGAAATATCCATCCCCGAGAATGCTTTACGATGGTTAAGGATAATTCCCGAGACACAAAACATCACGATAAAAAAGCTGAAGAATAGGCCTACCCATTGATGGTATTTCCTGAAAAATCGGATCATGATCATATATTAATAAACAGTAAGGGCCCCCAAAGGTAAACATAATACCGTTTTGAGAAAATAATTTGAAACGTTCATTTCTTTGAACTCTTAAAACGATCGAGCGGTACAATCAGTTTAAAGAAGATTATGGCAGGTACATTCTGACACAAAATCAGCAAAACCGGCTGAGCGCCTTACTTATTAAACTGAATAAAGGTAAAGAGGAAATGGTCGTAAAACTGATTACTCTGCATGGTTACGATTATTCAGAAAAAACAAGAGGCAGGTTGTTTGGACCAGGTGCAAGGTTGATTTCTCTTTAGGAACAAGTTCCCTGATTTGTATCGAATAGATTCCTGTGGGCCAGGTTTTAGTATCGATTAGAATTTGTAAGGTGAAAGCCGTAGGAGTTTGTAGTTCATATATCGTATCTCCGGACTGATTCTGGATAAATATATCTACTTCGTCCGATTCATTGAAAAATTCGATTTTCAGTAACTGTTCTTTATCTAACCATATTTCCCAAAGACGATCGACAGGTTTTTGGGTAAAGTTATTATTGCTTGAAATTAATAATGTATTTTCCTGAGTTCTTTTGGAAAATTGATTACTGAGTCTTTCTGTAATGAAATTACTGATCGTTTTCAACATTTTTCCCTTTTTTGCACTTTCCATCCATCATTGAATTTTACTAAACAAATATAGCTTATTATGATTAGTATATAAAGTCACAAAATCGTTATTTTGTGTAAAGAAGTGTCTTTTTTTGTAATTATGGATGAAGATTTTATCTATTTTAGAATTTATTTTGATGTTTATATATGAAAATGATTACTTTTGTATGTCTGCATTTTTTGATGAAGACTCTAAAAAATATAGAATTTAGATTTGGAATTTATGAATACTCCATCTTTGGAAATAGTAGAAGAAATAAAGAAAAAGGTTCCGAGTGGTATAAAACTGATTGATTTTTTTACAGAGATACTCCCGATGAAAAAGGAGGCGGCTTACAGACGCCTCCGTGGAGAAATCCCACTTACGCTTGAAGAGGCCCGGCAGATTGCAATCCGGCTGAACCTATCGCTCGATAAATTACTCAGAATAAAAGAAGAAGGGAGTTATATCTCCACCATTACCCGGATGAACGGTCAAAACATTATGGAGGCCTATTCTAAAACTATGGCGCAAAAAATCAGCGCGTTGAAACTGATGAAAATGGACCCCCATGCAGCTATTTATGCTGCAATTAATGTTCTTCCCATTTCTTATGCATTTTTGTACCCGACAGTCAGTAAATTCCGGTTCCTGAAATGGGCCTATCAATTCCGTAACAGGTTGAATCCTCCGAAGCTGTCCGAAATTATCATTCCTTCCGAGGTGAGGCATCTTGAAGCGATCTATTCTGAGGAACACGCCCAGATTGCAACGCACTATATCTGGATAAGAGAATTATTGAAATATTATCTTAATGATATTCGGTATTTTGCAGAGATGGATCTGGTTAACCAGGAAGAAATCAGATTGTTGATAGACGAGACTTACCAGTTGCTGAATGATCTGGAACGGGATGCCTCTGCCGGAGAAACTGAAGCCGGTGTTTCACTGTTGATATACCTGGCTAACACGTATTTTGATTCCAATTATATTTATGTGGAAGGGAATGGATTCACAGCATCTTCCATCAATGTTTTCGGTATTAATTATTATTCTTCCACAGATAAGGATATCAGTAATGATACAAAGGAATGGATCGAGTCGTTAATGCGATATTCTACATTGATATCTAAAAGTGGAGAAATAGAGAGGGTTACTTTTTTTAACCGGCAACGGAAATTGATAGAAGAGTCTAACTTATGTAGCTTGTATGGGATATGAAATGGATGAATTTATCAGGATATTGAAACAGAAGACTCCAGAGGGAGTCAATACAGTAAACCTTTTAATCGATATTTTTCCTATGAGTAAGGAGGCTGCTTACCGTCGTTTGCGGGGGCAGATTGATTTTACATTCGAAGAAGTATTGAAAATTGCACGAAAACTGAATATTTCATTGGATGCTCTGATCAAGCCGGAGGATAATCAAATGTATAAAGTGAAAGTAGTTCATATCAGTGAAGATTCTTTTATGGACGACTATATCCGGTGGGAAACGGAATCACTCCGGGCGATGAAAGAATTGCGAAGCTTCCCGGAACATTATGCTTTTACCGTTAATAGTAATATTTCCCTGTTATACCTCTTCAATTATGAAATGCTTTCCAAATTGCGTATATACAAGTGGATGTATCAGTGTAATTCCTGTTCCAGACTCATTAAAATGTCGGAATTAATTGTTTCGCCCAAAGTAATCGCTCTGGAGAAAATGATGCTGAACGAGTTACGTCATACCCGACTTTACTTTATTTACAGTCAGGAGCTGATCCGGTCATTGGTAATCGATATCAATTATTTCCGGCATCTGGATTTAATATCCGGGGAGGAAGCAGCCCGGTTGAAGCAGGAAGCATTTTCTCTCTTGGACGATATGGAACGTGATGCGATCCTGGGAAAAAATTTCGATATGCCTTGTACGATCTATGTTACGAGTGTTGATTTCGGGAATGATATTGTTCTGTGGAATTGTAGCCGGTTTGCAAAAATTACATTTCGCCTTTTTGGTATCAATCATTATTCTATCGATCATCCGGATGCCATCCGGGAAATGAAGACCTGGACCGATATGCTGATTAAAAGTTCTGCATTGATTTCGTTCAGCGGGGAGAAAGAACGCGTGGATTTTTTTCGCAGGCAACGAAAAATATTAGAATCCTTACTGATATGAAGGTGTTTTATCTTTATTTGAATTTTATATAAATATTTACAATGACATTTTTAAAAATATTCATTTTTTATTTGATATTATTTATTTTTATTTTATTTTTGTGAAATAAAAATGAATAATATGATTCCTTGTA
>JAVBRK010000085.1:0-33482 GCA_031548005.1 Bacteroidales bacterium | reverse complement strand
TTGCGCATGTCTTTTAGTTTAGATTTCCCCGATTTTGGTCTCGAATGCCTTTTTTCGGGGTGACACACAAAGATACTAAAAATCCCAACCTGTTCATAACGAATCGGTTGGGATTGGTTTTTTATTTACTGAATATCCCTAATTCCATTTCTACAAATGGATCGGTTCCATCCGGGCTTTCCAATAAAATGAAATGTATTGGTTGTTTATTTTCCCACCTGGATTGCTGCTTTTATCTCAAGTTGTTGCATACGGCCGGTTATTGATAATTTTTATCTTTGATAAAATTCAGCGCCCAGCAGATTCCGAATTTATCGGTAAATACGGCATACAAATCAGCCCAAAATGTTTTCTCCAGAGGCATCGTCATTTTTCCTCCCTCGGAGAGCGCCTGATAGATCCGGCGTGTTTGTTCTTCGTCTACAGTGCAGAGCGTAATGGTTATACTGTCGCCGAAGATTGTTTTTTGACCGAAGACTTCCGAAGCATCAGCTCCCATGAGCCATACATGATCGGTCAGCTTTAGGGAAACGTGCATGATTTTTTCTTTCTCCGATTCGGGAATTTCTTGTCCAGGAATGTCTTTATAGCGATGAATTTCATCGAACTGACCGCCGAATACGGATTTATAAAAATTGAATGCGGTTTCGCATGTGCCATTGAATGCTAAATAGGGGTTTACTGCTGTTAACATGATTTTTAGTTTTTTAATTGGTTTGAATTCTTATTTAATGCAATCGTTTTTCTTTGATATAAAACCATTCACCCAGATCAATTGTTGTGTTCGTCTTCAATTTTATCTTCAAAAAATCGACGAAAGTAAAATATCTTGGCATTAGTTCTGCGAATTTAGATAATTATTTTGTCAGTTCAAAAAAATCCCAACGTGAGAAATACGATAATTAAGCGTTGAACAATCTGCGGTACGATTATTGAAAAATATTTTTTAGCCGGGACGGTTTGAAAATTTGAAGAACAAACAGGCTATTTCTCCTGTTTATAAAATAGGAGATCCTTGTTTTTGGGTTGAATTGGAAAGGAGTGATCAGTGATAGCAGAACAGCAAAATATAAAGTGAGAAACCAATAAAGATCAAATGAAAATGAAAACCGTATCATTCGTACTATTATGGATGCTCAGTACCGTTGTTGGATGGGCGCAGGTGAAAGAGTATTTTAAAAAAGAACAGTTTAGTCTTGAGGGATTTGTCCTTCCTTACCGGATCATGTACCCTCAGGATTATGATTCGACAAAACAGTATCCGTTAGTTTTATTCCTGCATGGAGCAGGAGAGCGTGGAGACGACAATGAAAAGCAATTGGTACACGGGCGTGATTTTTTTATCAAATATAATTATGATAAAACTCAATACCCGGCGATCGTTATTGCTCCTCAATGCCCCCTTTCCAGCTATTGGGCCAATGTATTGCGGCAGGATAAAGGCGGAGAACTGAGTTTTGCTTTCGGAACTACCGACGAGCCTACTCCTGCGATGAAAGCAGCCCTGGCATTAGTCGATTTCTGGCTGGCATCGGGCAAAGTCGACAGCCGGCAGGTTTATGTCGGCGGTTTGTCTATGGGTGGTATGGGAACTCTGGAGATGCTTTGGCGCAAACCATCGGTTTTTGCTGCGGCTTTTCCGGTTTGTGGAGGAACCGATTTAAACAAACTGAATCGTTACAATAAAATGAATCTGGGGATCTGGCTTTTTCACGGGGATGCCGATGTTGTGGTTCCGGTAAAACATTCCCGCGAGGTCTATGAAGCCTTGAAAGCAGTAGATTTTGATGTCCGTTATACCGAATATCCCGGAGTGAATCATAACAGTTGGGACAATACTTTTCAGGAACCAACATTGATGCCCTGGTTATTCGGGCATAGAAAATAAATTTCCGGATTTTACGATCCTGGGTTATAGAGATCTACCTTAACCTATGAAGAAGAGGCTGAATTCGAAATAATGTGCGATTCAGCCTCTTTATTTATTTTGTTAATGCGATTCAGTAGTTAATTATCGATTTTTGTTTTTTTTAGCGGAGAGAAACTGGTATTAGTTAAAGCGGTATATAGTAGGGAGTAAGGGTTGGTTTAGTGAGAAACTTTTCCTTGTAAACTTACCACCAGTAGTTGTACCGGTATCTTTCTTTCCGATTGTTCAACAGCCATTTGGGCGATTTGTAGTAAGCCGCGGCAGCAGGGAACTTCCATGATCATGACTGTTAACGAGTTGATCCGGCTTTCATCGATCATGACCGAAAGTTTATCGATATAAACCTGTTTGTCGTGATCTAATTTCGGACAGGCGATCGCCAGTTTTTTTCCTTTCAGGTAAGCTTGATGGAAATTACCCAGGGAGAAGGCGACGCAATCGGCTGCTAAAAGGAGGTCAGCACCTTGCAAATAGGGGGCATGGGGAGATAACAGGTGCAATTGGACCGGCCATTGTTCCAATGCAGAAGGTATTTGAGACGCCATTCCGGTAATGGGTGCAATCGGTTTGAAACTCTGCTCGTTCGATCCGGGGCAGCCTCCTCCGGAACATTTTCCTGAAGATGTTTCCCGGAGGATTCCAAAATCCATTTTCCAGGAGATCCCGTTTTCTTTCAGATAATGCATCCCTTGTTGCAGTAATCTTTCCTGTTTTTCGTCATGCAAGTGGTGAAGATGGGCCCTCACTACATTTTCTCCTTTCGGAACAAGCCGCTCCATCACTGCGATTTCATCATACGGCTCCGCTTCCCGCTCCTCCATTGTAATGGCTCCTTCCGGACATTCTCCAATGCAGGCCCCAAGCCCGTCGCAATACAATTCACTGATCATAACTGCTTTTCCATCGATTAATTGTAAGGCTCCCTCATGGCATCCTTGAACGCAAAGCCCGCAACCGGTACATTTCTTATCGTCTATTTTTATAATTGTACGTTTCATTGTTTTAAATTTTTTATAATTGAAACAAAAATAGAAAAGAACTTAACTTTGTTTTGTCTCATTTGTTACATCTGAAAATAATTAATACGAATTATAAAAATTTGGAATTTAGATCCTGTTTATTTATAATTTGTCAAAATAATTTTTTAATTTTGTGCGTTCAAATTACTCCTACATTCAAGATATAGAGCCGTTTTTCGAAAATCATTATTTAGAATGCAGAAAAATAATAAATAAATACATCTCTGAAAATGCGTTATAATTTATTTAGAATCAGTTTAATCTACATATTTCTTGCATTGTTTTCATTTCCTTCTTTCTCTCTTTCCCAGCAGCAGAATAAAGGCTCCGTAACCGGACGGATTGTGAATAGTAAAAAAGAGCCTGTAGCTTTTGCATCTGTTGCAATAGAAGGTACGACTACCGGATCGACAACAGAGGAGGATGGCTCTTTCCGGATCAAAGATATTCTTTCCGGGAATCAGGCGCTCATTGTAACCGGAATGGGTATTAAATCCGAGAAGATACCGATTCAGGTGGCTTCCGGAGCAGTAACTGAATTGGGAAGCATCGAGGTCGATCATTCGGTGGCGCTCGATGAGGTATTGGTGATTGGAAAGACTGAGTCGAGAAAACAACAGGAGCAGGCCTATGCTGTATCGGTACTGGATATGAAGAAGGCCTATGCCACTACAACTCCCCTCAATAAACTACTCGACAATATTTCCAGTATTCGTGTCCGGGAAGATGGAGGTGTAGGCTCGAACTACAATTTCAGCCTGAACGGGTTTTCCGGTAATCAGGTCAAATTCTTTTTGGATGGGATTCCGATGGATAACTTTGGGTCTTCATTCAACCTGAGTAATATGTCGGCAGGAATGGCCGAACGGGTAGAGGTGTACAAAGGGGTATTACCCGTCAGTCTGGGTGCCGATGCCTTGGGAGGAGCGGTCAACATCATCAGCCGGAAAGATGCCAACTACCTGGATGTTTCCTATTCGATCGGGTCGTTCAATACGCACCGGGCATCTGTCAATGGTGCCTATACCGACATGAAAACCGGATTTACGGTCCGGGCAAACGCATTTTATAATTATTCCGATAATAATTATAAGGTATTCGTTCCTATTGTTGATCTTCAAACAAACGAAACATTGGGAGAACAATGGGCTGAACGTTTCCACGATAATTACCGGTCGGGGGGAGTCAAATTTGAAACCGGAGTAACCAACAAGCCGTATGCCGATTATTTACTGGCCGGGATTATCCTTTCTGAAAATAAGAATGACGTACAGACCGGAGCGACTATGGATGCCGTTTACGGGGCTGTCAAAACGAAAAGTAGTTCAGTTATTCCTTCTATACGCTATAAAAAGGACGATTTATTCTTTCCGGGATTGTCGCTGGCTTTGTATGGGGCATACAGCGATGTCAACGCCTTTAATACCGATACGGTTGCCCGGAAATACAATTGGCTGGGAGAGTGGGTGCCGAAGACAGAGAAAGGAGAGCAGTATTATACCGATTCCGAAATTAAGAATACAGAATGGCTGGCAAATGGAAACATCAGCTATATGATTGACGATTATCAGTCTGTAACCCTGAACAATGCCGTGTCGTCGGTTAAAAGAACCGTGTTCGACGAGGCACATCCGAAAGATGAGTCGAATAAAATACCTCAGTACCTGGAAAAAAATGTGACAGGGCTTGGCTGGCAGATCCACCATAAACGTTGGAATGCCACTGTTTTTGGAAAAATGTATTACATGAACAGTTCGACCTATAAAAAAATCGATGAATTTACAAGTAATGAACGGCTGGTAAAAATGGAAGACAGCAAAACCGATTTCGGGTATGGAACCGCTCTCACCTGGTTTCTCCTGCCGGGATTGCAAACAAAATTCTCATATGAGCAGGCTTACCGTTTGCCCGAAAGTAATGAGATCTTCGGGGATGGTCTGATCCAGCAGCGTAATCCGGATCTTAAACCGGAGAATAGTGATAATGTCAATCTGGGGGCCGCCTACGAACAGAGGTTAAAAGAACATACTCTGTTTTTCGAAGCCAATTTTATTTATCGGAATACCAAAAATTTTATTCTGAAAGGGATCAACCTGACCTCCAATCCCACTACGGGATATGAAAATTTCGGGAAGGTACTTACCCAAGGCATCGAAGGGGGGATGAAATACCAGTGGAAAAACCTGCTACACGCCGAGGTGAATATGACCTACCAGAATATCGTCGATAATCAGCAATATGAAGAAAACAACGACAGTTATGTCGGGGAAGGCGTTACGGAAAATATTACTTACAAATCCCGGCTGCCGAATATTCCGTATCTTTTCGGCTATGGAAATGCCGGTGTCCGGTTCCAGGATTTTTTCATGAAAAAAACCGAATTGACCCTGGATTATTCCATCAATTACGTCCGGGATTACTACCTGTCGATGCCCGGATTGGGAGCTAAAGCGACCAAAGAAATTATCCCGGAGCAATTTTCTCATGATATTGTGCTGGGTTATACCCTGCAAAACGGGAAATACGGCATTGTACTCGAGTGTACCAACATCACCAATGAAAAATTATATGATAACTACAAGCTTCAGAAGCCGGGCCGGGCATTTAATCTGAAATTCCGTTATTTCTTAAAATAAAACAAACTGACACCGTAAAGCATTTAATAACATGATGATACGATTTATATATAAAACCGTTGTTTTGTTGTTTTCAGGAACAATGGTATTGTTTCTCTCCGGATGTGCCGAAGAGTCGATGGATGAACCGGAAACGCCGTTTGCTCCTTATGTCCTGAGCCTCGGAATAACCTCGCATGGAACCACGACTTATTATGTGGTGTCGGCCGAAGACCTGATGTCCGGAACGATCAATGCCGTAGGAAAAGGGATTGAGCAAAACGGATATTACGATTATACCCAAGGCAATCAAACCGTTTTTTGTGTCGGGGGACTCGGCGTTACCGATGTGATCGGAATCACAAGAACTTCCTCCGGATATTTACAGGAAAAGGGGAATTTTGTTTTTGATCATAAGCTCAGTGAATTTTCTCAAATAGACGATAAAACCATGCTGGGCGTGGAGATTCCTGATAATCCGGAAAGCGGCAGCGAGATTACGTTTTATGTAGTGGATATCAATACAGCCGCTATTACGGGAAGAAAAACGACTTCAATCCTTCCGTTGTCGACTTTCGAATGGCCGAGCATTAGCGGACTGAACTTCAGTGAAAATAAAGTTTATATGACCTATTTTCACATGAATCCGGAATCGTATGAAACCAAATATACCGATACAACCTATGTCGCTGTATTTTCCTATCCCGAATTGACATTAGATACCATCATGAAAGATACCCGTACGGGGCCTGCAGGCTCCTGGAATGCATTCAACGGAATTTTCAAAACGGAATCGGGAGATTTGTATATTATGTCGAATTCTGCCATGGCGAATGGATATTCCCAGAGTACGAAGAATGCAGCATTCCTGCGTATCCCGAAAGGAAAAACTCAATTTGACGATTATTATTTCGATTTTGAAACAAAATCCGGAGGACTGAAGCCGGCTCATATGCAGTATATTGGAAACGGATTAATTTTCGCAGAGGTCAGCACTTTGAATCCTCAAACCCTGAACGACCGGTGGTCTGATAAGGCGGTGAAATGTTGTATTATCGACCTGGAGAACCAGACGGTTACGGACATCACGGATATTCCGGTTCATAACGGTAATGGAGGACGTCGTTTTACCGCGCTGGTCGATCATGGCTTTGTTTACTATCCTCTTCGCTCTTCAGACGGAGTTTACATCTACCGGACAGACCCTTCGACTGCAACAGCGGAACGGGGAGCCAAAGTCTCGGCTACCTTTGTGGGCGGATTCTTTAAAATTAACTGATCTTCCAATCGATGAACAAAACTTTCAGGAGAATAAGTACAAAGCTCCACTTGTGGCTCGCAACCTTGTCGGGAATCATTATTTTTACAGTGTGCATTACCGGATGCCTGTATGTCTTCAAAGACGAAATAAATGATCTGACCCAACCCTGGAAGTTTATTATTCCGGAAGAAAAACCGGTATTACTCCCTATGCAGGTACTCGATATTGCCGGCCAGGTCGTTACAGATGCCACGCCTACTGCTATCACCTACGGAGAATCGTTTGATGCCGTGTTTGTAGATTATTATGAACCGGGAACCGGTATGAGTACGGTCTATATCGATCCGTACAACGGCCGGGTAATTCATACGGCCATTAAAAAGAACGATCAGTTTGATTTTTTTAGCTTTGTACTTAAAGGACACCGCACTCTCTGGCTTCCGGAAAAAATAGGCAAACCGCTGGTAGGATGCGGGATCCTGCTTTTTATGGTCATGATGGTTACCGGCATAGTTCTCTGGTGGCCCAAAGTGTGGAAAGAGAAGGTCGTGAAGCAAAACTTTTTTTTCAGGAGGCATTCCTCTCCCTCCCGGAGAAATTTCGACCTGCACAAAATCCTGGGAGGATATGCCTGCTTAGTCTTATTCACATTGGCTTTTACCGGATTGATCTGGAGTTTCGAGTGGTTCAGCCGGTCGGTCTATTATGTTACCTCAGGAGGAAAAGAATTGAAACCTTATACTTTGCCGGAGTCTATTGTTCCTGATGGGGGAAAGGAGTGGAAAGAAGAGGATGTATTGGATAAGCTTTACCGCCGGTTAAAAGCCTCGGAATCCCAGGCTAAAACATTGTATTTCGCCCTGCCTCAGAATGAAAAGGGAGTGTTCCGGGTCAGCGTAGTCCATAAAAGAGGATCGTATTACAAAACAGACAACCTGTTTTTTGACCGGTATACCCTCCGGCCGCTACAGGGTACAGGACCTTATGCGGGAAAATACACAGAGGCATCCCCCGCCGATAAATTTCGCCGGATGAATCTTGAAATCCATGATGGACGGATATTCGGCCTGTTTGGAAAATCCCTGCTTTTCGCAGCAAGCCTTATCGGGGCGTCTCTCCCGGTAACCGGATTTCTGATCTGGAATAAGAGAAGAATAAAAAGATCGGAATAATCTTTTATTTCATTCCAAAAATACTGACATTCGCCCGTCCCCGGAGAACTCCTCTCGTATCATACCAGAAGTCGATTCTTCGGATGCTACGGGTTCCGGCTCCACGCAGGTCGATAATCCGGCTTTCTCCTCCCTCCGGAATATCGTAGGCCACCGGAATTTCGTCGGGAGCGCCGTTATCATAAGTAATCACTAATTTTACCAATCTCAGAGGGGCATCGGTTACTTTGAACTTGACCCGCCTGAAGTTGTCGAACGGACCTTTTACGATAATTCCGTCATGGTCGGCTGTAAACTTCGCTTCGGTGCTGCCGATCAGTCGCCAGGATCCGGTAACTCCGGCTCTTGGACGGCGAACTTGTTGTGCTGAAGTATTTTCAGTGAGTGTGGTAATTCCAAAAATCATTAAAATACTTAAAAAAATAAGCTTCAATTTGTTTTTCATCTTTTATTTTGTTTTTCAATATTATTTATAACAACTTTTCACGGATAATGGTTCATAGTAAATGCACTTACCACCACAGCTGCTTCCCGTTTTCGCAGGTAAATATACGCTCTTCTTTTCCCCGGGAGTGGTTATGAAGCAGATACAAGGCATTGGCAGGCGCATTGTCATATTTCAGTACGATATCTTCGGCAGTTTTCAGCCCCAAGGATACCCAGTCCCCGTTTTTACCCCAGTATAATAACTCATATTGATCACCAACCTTGATGTTGTTGTCGTCGTTGCGAGGTAAGAAACGAATTCTATCAATTTTATAAGGCTTTCCCAGATCCAGTCCGGTCCAACCGCCACTCGGGTCCGGAGCATCAAAAAATGTAAGCGGATCACCATCGAAAGCCGCTTTTCGGGTCCGGTCTTCATTATTCCTGAATGAACCTTCCGTTCCGATCACTTTTCCCGGTAACTTTTCCGGGAATCCGGAGTAAACTTCCATTTCGGCAATGTTGCAATGCATGCTGTCTGCACCTATATAACGTATATATCTGTATTGATACTTGTTGTCTGTTAATTTTATTGTTGTATAGGTTAAACCGGGAGGCTGAGACAAGCAATACAGGTCGACTGCATGTTTGAAATCCGGACGGTTAGCAGCCTGAAACCTCCCGTTCAGCATTCGTTTTGCATGGGCTTCTGCTCTGAAAGGAGGGTATTTCCGGTATAAATTTACCGGTTGCCTGATGTTAGTATCCGCTTTTAGATCATTTATTCGACTATCTTTCCCCAAAATAAACGGGAGGGATACCGGAATGAGTGAATTGCCGGCATAAATCATAAGGATGTAAACAACATTGTTTCCGACAGATTGAAATTTTACTTTATTTTTCCGGATTCTGCTCCAATCGACCGGAATCCATTCCTGATTATTAAAAACGGCAAGATATGCGAATTGCCTCGATACCGGCAACTTCTTTAATGTGATGGTTATATCGGATAAAGATAAAAAACCGGCATACTCCTTGGTCACATCCAGTAAACAGGGGTCTTGAAAGAAAGCAGGAACATCTTCTTTTGCTTCAGCAGCCTGGTAAAAAAGATTATTTTTTTGCCGGGCATAGGTTTTCCGGTATATTTTGGTTGGTTTTTCCGATAAAACCACTTTTTCTAAATGGCCTGCCTTTGAGAAATTAAGAGTTTCCGGATACCCATCAGGTGTTTTTAACACATTCCAGGAATGGCCGGAAGAACGGTTGCCCCATTGAGGAACAAAATCGATACAGGCCGGAATTCCCAATGCCCGGAAATAATAGACGGACAACTGCGACTGCTGGCTGCAGGTACCCTTTTCCATATCGATCAGAGCCGACGGATAAATGTAGGGGATCTGTAATGAGTAAGAGGCAGCATTATCTCCGTAATTGGCAACAATGCTATCTGAGATTCTTTCCGATATGCACCGGATACTTTGATCCGGATTTTTAAGCAAAGAATCGACCGGAATCAACCGGCCGGCATACCGGATTCTCCAGCGATCGACAGCATCTTCATTCACTTTATACGGCAACAGGTATTCACAGAAATCATTAAAAGACAAGTGCTTCGCCCAGGGTAATGCCCATCGGTCGAAGGCGCAATCGATGTTCCTGATCAGATAACCGGCACGAATGGCCTGGCAATCATATACGGCCGGGTTATCGAATAACTTTTCCTGCACTTCCCGGGTTAAGGAGTCGTATCGGGGTTGATACCGGTCTTTATGCTTGTATTGGCGGAATGTGGCATTCACATCCTGAAAATACCGGTACAGGGCCTCATGGGAATTGGATTTATGGACCTGCATATTTTCAATCAGGAAGCAGGCGGCCTGATACTTCAAACTGTCTTCCGGGTGTTTTGAATAGTGGCTCAGTACTTTTTCTAATTCCGCCCGGTTTTTCCCTGCTATCGATAAGGTATTGTCCATGCCTGTTTCCCCGGGATAGGTTTGTTTGCAACAGGTAAAAATAAAAATGATCCCCATAAGGATATATCCCTGCATGTGGCGTATTTTCATAGATACTGATTCTATTGGTTATCAATCGTATTTCCAGGTTTGTCGCTTGATCATCAAATCCTTCATATACGGATTGAATAAAATGCTATTAACTTGCAGATTTTGAAATAATTGGCAGTGCTCTTGAGTCCAATTTTCATTTGGATAAATTTTATTTAATTCCGTAACTTTGTCCATCGATAAGGATGGTTCAACAGTAATGAAGATATAGTAATCTTTCAATGGGTTGGCACTTCCCTCATTTATATTCAATACATGAAGGGATATAATGGCAAGGGTGTCTCCATGAGCTCGCCAACCATAATTAAGAATAGGTAGTTCCAAGTCTTGCATTACATTTTTTATGCTTTTTCCTCGGTAGCACTCGGATCTTTTTTCAAAATCGTTATACAGATAAGCGATGGTATCGTTATTAAACTCTTTGAATGGTTTGTATTGTTGATCACATTGAGCGTAACTACCAACCGTAGCCATCAGACTGACTATTAAAATTATTATTTTTTTCATAAATTTATGGACATTTTGAAAGTTTATAAATTTTGTTTTCTAAAATTGTTTTTTGCTCCTTGAAATCCCCGTTCTGCTGGTTACGGGACATGATTACCATTCCAGTATTGTATTTCGACAATACATAAGACAAGGCATACGACTGGGCGTCATTAATGGAAAGCCCTTTGTCCTTGATCGAATTGTAAGCAGCATCATAATCCTTCCTCCACACGGAGTTTTGCTGGAACTGGCTCCCGTCGCATTCGAAAAAGCCGGCATTGTCTGCATTTTTGCAAAAGGTGGTAAACCGGAACCGGTCGCTGACATACACAATATATTCCGAGCCGTTGGCCGCCAGTACAATATTACCCTGAATATTTACGGCACTTTCGATGTAGGCTTTCACTAAAAAAGAGGCGTCGGAAGGAGAGGGGGCAGAATTGGTGCCAGACGGATGGGTATGCACTCCAAAAACAGTGTATTTTCCATAAATGACTGAAACAGATGTTGATGACGAAGATTCTGTAATAAATTTTCCATTTTCATCTTTCCCAATATAATATTGATTTGCCAAAAAATCAATAGCCATTGCACATTCGTGAGGCTTATAAGCGGCATGACTGCGAAGCGTTTCTATATAGGGCTTCACTTTCTCGTAATCAGTATCTTCATTTGCCACCACATATTGTACATGGTTAGCATTGCTGGTCGGCATCTCACTGCAATCGGAGCGGGCCTGGATGGAAGTCCCGTTGTCGGTCGATCCGTTTCCGGCGCCGCCACTGTATCCGCCCCATGTACCATCATTGGTGCAAACCAATGACGTATGAGAGTACTCCCAGGCATAACTACAAGTGGTTCCGGTATGACTATGCTGGGTCTCGGTTACTGTAAACCAGTAGGTGCAGGTTTCCCACAGGGAGTAATAATCGACAAAAGAGCACGAACGGAGCGATACCCCCTCCTGGTCGCTATCCATCGATTCGATGGAATAGATGATCTGCCCGTTTTCATACACCCACCCGTTGGAAAAGCTTCCGTCTAATTCGTGAAACAACACTGTTCCTCCGAAGCCTTTATCACGTTTCAGATAGTTCATTTTCTTAAACGGTTTGAAATTGCTTTTTTCCAACCATTCTAGGTTCGGGGCCATCGTCATCAGGAAGGCTACCGTATCGCCGGTTTCCCGGTTGGTCTGGAACACCAAGTGTACGTAGCATTGCTTATACTTCGGATCTTTCGTTTCTTTGTACTTTTCCATACAAGCTTTGTCAAAATAAAAAACTCTTCCCTGCGACATTAACTCTGTTTCGACCACTTCGTATTGATTATTTTTCATGGTAAATACATTTTTCCATTCCGGTTTCATCAATACTTTGGCCGTTCCGTTAGAAGACCTCAAGCCCACTGTTGCCGGCTTGTTCCGTTCATACCAGTTCTTTGCGTTTTCGATGGCGTTTCCGGAATCGAAGTTTTCGTCCGTGCCATCATCGAGTTCCTGGCAGGCGAAAACCACTCCCAGCAGTACGGCAAAAATAGTAAAAAATTTTAATAAAGTTTTTTTCATAAATACATAATCGTTTTTCATAAATGTTAGACATTCAATTTATTATCTCATTACAGGACGTTCTTTATCAGTACTTATGGAGAGAAATTCCCTGATCCGCCGCGCTTCCTGCTTCATTTCATCGACTCCGGGATGATCCGTTTTCTCTTTCCGGGTCAGTATCCGGTTGGCCAGTTCGATGGCCCGGATGTTATTTCCTCTTTGTTCATATAACTTCATGCTCAGAAACAGAGGAGTGAATCGTGCCGGAACCATATATCCGGCTGTTTCCCAGCAAGAAAAAGCCTGCTGGTCCAGCCCCAGTTCCGCATATACTTTTCCTGATTCGATGTACGATTCCGAACAGGGAAGCAATCCGGTCGCCCGGTTCAGAATCTCTTTCGCTTCTTCAGGAGAGCCATTCCAGGCCAGCGCTTTCCCGTAAGTGGTAAGAAAAACAGGATTTTCCTTTAGCTCCCGGTATTGACTTTTGAGTTGCCGTATCGATTCTTCTTTTTGAAATGGATATTTCTTTAGGGCATCACTCCAGGCGATGCAGGCTTTTCCATAGTTAAAAACTTCGTAGAAAATAAAGATTACGGCCAATGAAGAAACACTGCATTACTGCGATCCGGAAAGCCGGTCTATTGATCTTTGTAAGTGAGAAAGAATATTTAGTATCCGGATTCCGGGCTGTGATGGCGATGCACGAAACAAATAATACCAGAAACGGATACTGGTCGAAAGGGTAAGAAAAGATAGCAAATACCAGGATCGAAATCAGGATCGATTTTGTTTTGGTCAGCGTATCTTTTTCTCGGATACTCTCTGTTATGTTGTGATTGTTCCTGAATACAAAAAATAATAAAAGAAGAAACAGCAGAAGTCCCGTAATCCCACATTCAATGGTTATTTTCAGGTACTCGTTAAAGGGAGTGACCACATCGTCGGCCAGCATCCTGGCCGGAGAGTCCGGATTATTTCTGAAATACCGGGCCTGGTAATTCATATAATCAGACCGGAATCCGTGTATGCCATTACCCAACAACGGGTTGTCGGCAATCATCCCGGAAGAGATTTTCCCAATCAGCAACCGTCCATCGGCAGAATCTTTTTTCATCTGATACAGGGAAATAGAAAAGAAAACAGAAAAAATGAGAATAATAAGTCCCGCCCACATTTTGTGATGAGCGCCGATTTTCCATTTTGTGATGAATTGGCCCCTGTATTGAAACAAGAGGTATATTCCGGAAATTCCTGCAGCGATCCAGGAAGCTCTGGAATTAGAATAAATCAACTGCACTGTCAGGAAACTGAATACAATGAGCCAGAATATTTTGCTGGAGTAGAACTCCCCTGGTTTTGAGGTGATTATGAAGCCTAAGCACACAGTGCATGCTATGGAAATAAATCCTCCGAATATTCCGGTGTTGTAAAAAATGCCTGTAATGTGAGATAGATTATGCCAGGGCATACTGAACTTGCTGATACCTTCCGCAATCTGAACCACTCCTGCCAGTGGAATAAGATAAAATAACCAGTGAAAATTTTTAATAAGGAGATTTCTGAAAAAACAATAGATGAAAAATAAAGAAATGTACTGGAATAGCCATTCTTTATCAAAAGGGAAAGGGCTCCTGCACAGGCAATAGAGCCAGTAAATCAACGCTGACAAGTCAATCCGGTCAACAGAATACCTGTTGTAGTTTGCTTTTATCAGAGTGAATAAAAATAAGATGCCAGAAAAAGTAAGAGTAATTAATATTTCTTCTATTTGATTTGATGCTGTAAATTGATCGAAAAATCTGAAAGGAAAAAGAATATATAAAAATAGAATTAAATAAAAAATAGGATATTTATTTTCAATATTTGTATGTATATTAAATTTTGTCATCTATTTATTTAAGGTATGTATTATTGTGTTATATGCAAATTAAGTTAAAATAAATAATAAAAACAATTAATATTATCATTTTAAAATTATTTTATGTAAAATATTAATTTTATTAAGTATAATGTCTTAAGCATTTTTATCTATATATAAATATAAAAAATAGTTTCCTGTTATTGATCTAATGCCAGTTTGTAGACTTGCGTATTTTTACTTTTAAATGGCAGAATCGTATTCTGTTAAAATAAAGCCGTTTTCTTGCAGATCTCGAAAATAGATAGTTTCTTTACAAAATAATGACAGCTATAAAATGATTTACGCAACAGCTAACAATCAATCCGGTCAATTGAAAGTGCTGGTCACTGGAGCTGCTGGTAATTTGGGAAATTTACTCGCACAGGAATTGGTATCCAGGCCATTATTGTTAAATCTGCTGGTTCATAGGAAAGATGTCCGGGAAAACCTCCGGAGAGAAAATGTTCAGGTTTTTAAAGCTGATTTAGGGCAAAAGGAAACGCTCTATCCCGCTCTTGAAGGAGTCGATGTGGTGGTCCACTTTGCCGGAGTGCTGTTTAAAGCCCATCCGGAGAAATTTCTGCCAACGACCAATACTGCTTATTTTAATAATTTGCTCGATGCTGCCATAGAGCAGAAAGTCAAACGCATTATTCTGATTAGCTTTCCTCATGTCGAGGGAGAAACATTTTCCGAGACTCCGGCTACCGGGCGATTGGATGGTCGTCCTGTTTCAATGCATGCCAGAACCCGTTTGGAGGAAGAGAAAAATATGTTCCGGAAATGTGCCGAAAACGGGATACAGGCAGTTTCTCTCCGGGTAGGGATGGTTTATGGAGACGGGATTCTGATGGTCGATGCGGCGTTGTGGTTTGCCAGGTACCGGTTGTTGGGCATTTGGAAGCAGCCGACGGATATCCATCTGATTTCAAAGGAAGATTTTGTAGCAGCAACTGTGGCAGCGATAGAAAAGCCCGGAATAAGTGGTATTTATCATATCGGGGATGACGGTGTTCAGACTTTACAGGAATTTTTAGATGAAATAACAATCCGCCGGGGGTATCACAAACCCTGGAGAATGCCGATGTGGATGATTATGACTGCCGCACGGCTGTTTGAGTGCTATTCCTCGCTATTTGGAACGGCAAGCCCATTGACCCGTGATTTTATCATCATCGGGAGAGTCAGTTATTATGGAGATGTTGCCAGAATGCGAGAGGAATTGCTTCCCCGGTTACGATATAGAACTTTCAGAGAAGGGTTTAAATAGAACTGTCTATGTTTTTTTTCAGTTCTTTCAGGTCGAGAATATCGACATCCTTATTTTTGACCCGGATGATTCCCGATTTTTCCATATCTGCAAAGGCCCGCGCCAATGAAGGCCGGGCGATTCCGAACATATCGGCCAGTTCCTGCTGGGTATGCCTTAACCGTATATGTAGCGATTCCTGTTTGTTATGTTCCGATATCAGGTAATGTGAAATCTTGTCCCGGATCGACATGAAAGCATGAAATTTGAGTTTTTCACTCAAGAAGCGGGAACGGTTGGAGATCATGTTCAGGAAATTGGTCAGTATAGTCTGATTTTCCTGCATTATTTGTAGTAATACCGGTTTTCTGAAGTAAAGTATCTGAGTTGTTTCAAGGGCCAGCACGCTCACCGGCATCCGGTTTACATCCGGGAAAATAAATGCCGGAGCCAACAATTGGGCTACTCCCAATTCCTCGATAATGATCAGCTTGCCGGTAGAGTCGACCATTTGCGCCTGAACTAATCCCTGAATTACAATCATCAGATTTTCGCAGGAGTCGTTCTGAAAAATGACAAAGTCTTTTTCCCGGAAAGCTTTTACCTGGTGTTGGTATTTGTCTAAAATCGGTGTAATGGCTTCAGCAGGCAATCCTTTAAATAAGCTGCATTGTTGCAATAAATTTTCCATGCCGGTTTAATTCGAATAAGTATGTACGCTTTGGGCAGCAGAAGGCAGGTAGTTCATCCCGAACCAGCAAATGATCAGGATAACAAATGAAAGAGCAAGAATCCATAAGGCTGCCTGTTTTTTCCCCGGATGCCGGTAGCGGATGTGGATATAAATCAGATAAGCCAGCCAGGTCAGTAAAGCCCATGTTTCTTTTGGGTCCCATGTCCAGTAATGCCCCCAGGCCTCTTTGGCCCATAAAGCTCCGAACAGTAGTCCCAATGTCAGGAAGCCGAGTCCCATATATACCACATTATTGGCTAATTGCAGGTAAACATCCTTAAATTGCCTGCGGTGGAATTGATACAATCCCCAAACGGATATGATACACGATACACCCAACAGGGCATAAGCGAAGATGTATACCAATACATGCGGAATAAACCAGATGCTTTGAAGGGCAGGCATCAGTGATTTGTTGTAGGTGTCGGGATTCCGCCAGGTGATGAACAAAAACAGAATAGCCATCAGCAGGCTATAAGAAAGCAGCCATTTATACTTCCAGCGGATGAAAGCGGCGATCCCCACGACCGGAAGAAAAACAGCATACCACAAGCGTGTTTCTCCAAGTGTGCGGATGGGTGGGCGTTCCAGGTGAATCCAGAGTTGGATGGTAAATGCCAACAGGCACAAAGCGCCTAAGGAAGCGATTATAGTCGTTCCCGAAATGTTGATTTGTTTATTTTTAGAAAATTGTAAGGCCATGCTCAATCCCCAGAAAGAGGCCGCTATCAGGGCGTAGATCGGAAAGTGTTCCCAGAAGTTCATACCGGGCCTCCTTTCTCATTTTCAGTTCTTTCTTTTCCAGCGCCTCTGAAGATCATCCATATGGCGCCCAGGATCATCAGGAAAACTCCTATGTAGACTACAGGCAGCCAGGGATCTTTAACTAATTCGAGCGTGCTTTGGCTACCATATTTGCCCATGGTGTCGTCGTAACTTAGCTGATACACTCTCCATCCTTTTACGGATACCGGTTTGTTGACTTCGATAACCACTTCTTCGGGAGCTCTTTCCGGAGTATAGATTTTAACATAGGAACGAAAACTTTTGGGCTCGGGATTGGTCATAATCAGGGCCATGGAATCACGGAGCCGTAAGAGGGAGGGGAAGCTGGCAAAACTGCCGCAGCTTATCCAGGCTACCGTATCTTTTCCTTCCACAGAGCAACTGATTTTTGCTGCCGGAGCTGCTCCGAAATCGTTGACCGGTTCATAACGGTCTGCTACATTCCGGGCTTCAGGATAGTAGTTCAATATTTTAATGGGGTATCTTCCAATGGAGAATTCGTCCTGGTCTGTTATTTCCCGCATGGAATTTTTCATTTTAGTATCAATTTCGTTGGTTGTGGTATTGACCAATGCGATTTTAGGAGGGTATTCTTCCATCTCAAAATCATTCAACTGAACAGCAAACGGCATCTCCCGGGAAACCTCTCCATCTAAGGCGGTCCACTCGGTTTTTCCTTCTTCTAATGGCATGGTGTAGCGGTGGAGATCGCCTGCTCCCAACATGCCGGATGCCAGAACAATCCATAAACCGGCATGATTCAGTAAAAATGCCAGATTATTCTTTTTCAGGGGGATACATTTATGAAGTGTGACTAATCCGAGATTGACGAGTAAAACAAATACGATCAGGACAAACGGCCAGCTTGACATGACGTCTGTAAGTCCGAATGTATCATGCGGATTGTGCGTGTTAGTATTGCTCTGAGGAACAATTCCCATGACCAGGCTTTGCAGTAACAGGCCCGTGATGGCCGACAAAGCGAATGGAACAGAGCGCAACCACAGAACGATACTTGTCTGTCTTGCTCCGAAATGCAGCGCTCCGATAAGCAGCGCCAGGATCGACAGGGCAATCAGGTTGATAGGGAATGCCGGGGCCTGAATACTCCCGGAGAAGAATTGCAGGGCATACCCCATGAACATAACACCAAAAAGGAACAGGAACGACTCACGGTATCCCCATGGGAATACCCACAAGGAACGTTTTTCAGCTTTTTGCTTTTGACTTGTCATAAATCAGATCCTTCTGCTTAGCTTCTTCCAGCCATTTAGGTACGACTTTTTCCTTAAATTCTTTTTTGGCTGCACGTTCTTTCTCGATATCGAGTCCGATATATTTTTGAGCTTTGTCTTTCGTGGAGATGTCGGGGTAGTTAACCGCGCCTTTATATCCGAGTTGTGCCAGCAAGGAGGCCATTTGTACCCGGGATTCCTGTGCTTTGGTTAATCCGCCCGATAGGATGCGGGCCGACTCCAATGGAGCGTGGAATGAGCCGCCATGGGAGGCCGCCACATAATCCCAACGCCATTGTGCCTGACGGATCGACTTCAGGATGGGTTTCATCTGCTCTTCGGTCGCTCCTTTTTCCCAGGCTAATTTCGCTTCGACATGCGCTTTTACCAGCATATCTTCCAGTTCGAGACGGATTTCAGCGACTTTTTTCTGACGCTCATATACATTGGCTACTAATGTTTCAGCCTCCTCTCGGTGGCATACCTGGCAGGAATTGGCTACATTGTTAAGCGGACTTTGTATTTTATGATCGGAGAATTTCTGGCTTCCTTCCCGTCTGTAAGGCATGTGACAATCGGCGCAGGATACTCCGCGTTGCGCGTGGATTCCCATTGTATAGAGTTCATAGTCGGGATGTTGCGCTTTTAATATCGGAGTTTTACTCATGCCGTGCACGTAGTCTGTAAACTCGATTCCGTCGTAGTAGGCTTCCATACTTTCGACAGTCAGTCCCTTTTCCCACGGGAGTTTCACGAATGAAGCATCTTTAACGCGGGTCTTGTCGAAATAGTATTCTACATGACACTGGGCGCAAACCAGCGAGCGCATTTCGTTGTGAGTGGCTTCCGAAATATCTTTTCCGTACAAGGACTGATAAGCTTCAATCAGGTGCGGACGGGTAATGGTCAGATCCATTGTTTCCGGATCGTGGCAATCGGCGCAACCGATCGGATTCACGATTTCATTGCCTAAACGGGCCCATTTACCTTTAAAATATTCGTCTATTCCATCACGCGCCATGACCCGGGGCACATCGGGACTTTTACAGGTCCAGCAGGTGCTCGGCTGGGGACCTTCATTTTCATTCATCGGCGCTCCGGTACGAAGGGTGTTGTATACATCCTCGACAGCATAATAATGCCCTCGTCCCTGATTATAATCTTTGGAAAATGCGTAACCGGACCACAGAACTACCAAGCGGGGGTCTTCGGCCAGCATATCACGCATTTTGCCTCCTCCGGCATAACTCTCGAAGGTGGTATCGGCAGTCTGGTAGTACAATCCGAATTCGGTCGGATAGTTTTCGCCCCAGACTTCATTTCGCGATTCAAAGGGTTTGACCGGTTTTTTAGGAACATCGACGTATAATGCTTCTGTCCGGCGTTCCATGACATTGGATGCCAGTAATCCCAAAACAAAAACCACAGCCATCGTGGCTCCGAAAAACAGCCAGCCGATATACGGCTTTTCCTTGATGATGTCGCTTATCTTCTTCATAATATTCTGATTTTCTTATTGATTCAATTGTTTTCTCAACCAGTCCGGAACAGGAGATTTGGGCCGGGGCACGTGTGCATTCGGCGTTGTGGAAAGGCTTGTTGCCCGTCCGTGCGGTACTTCCCGGTGACAGTCCCAGCATAATTTTCCTTTTCCATGCTCCCGGTCAACCAGTGCGATCTGGGTGGTTCCTACATTGTCATTCAGATCGAAATGGCAGCGTTGGCAATTCTTCTGCACCACATTGGTCCCGGCTTCATGCATGCGGATCACCTGAGGTTCTGTTCCCATAGTGAATATGCTGGCATGGTAAAGTCCGTCTTTGGCTTTGAACAGGTATTTTTTCAGGAAATTATCGTGAGGTACATGGCAATCGTTGCAGGTCGCTACCTCCCGGTGTGAACTATGAAAATAGGTAGCATAAAAAGGAGACATGACATGGCAGTTGACGCACGTTCTCGGATCGTCGGAGAGATATGATGTTGCCCTGGAAACATAGGCCAAATAAAAAAATAATCCACCAATAATCCCAATGGAAAGAATGACAGCAATTCTCCATTGTTTTGGTGGCAACAGTATTCCTATGATTTCCTTTAGCTTATTGATCATGGCACAATATGTCTCCGGCAAAGGTAGGAAAATTCCGGACATTAAAATGTAACATTGGTTACAATTTTTTAATAATAGTTTACATTTATCGAATTAGAGATTCTTCTGTAAACCCGGATGTTACATCTGATGTGTCTGTGATTTTCCCTGATTATTAAGTCTTTTGATGTAATTAAGTGGTATTTTCAGAAATGATTAATTGTGACAAAGTTAAAAAAGTATTAAACAAATAAAAAGCATAATTCGAAAAAAAACATTATCTTTGACCCGGATTTAAAAATACTCCAATGAAAATAAACAATTAATAAGCCGGTTTTCGAAACCGGCATTTTTCAGAGATTGAAATTGTTTCGGTTGAATTGTCCTGTTGCTACAGGTGTTATTAATTGTTTTCATGAGTATAATTATCAGTGACCTATCTTATTGCTATCCCAATCAGCAACCTTTATTCAGTCATTTGAATTTTTCTGTGCAAAAACAGGAAAAGCTTTCCGTAGTAGGCGATAACGGAGCCGGAAAAACCACGTTGTTGAAGTTGATGGCCGGTATTTTGCAGCCCACAGAAGGAAGTATCATTTGTTCATCTACTCCTTATTATATTCCCCAGCATACAGGCGCCCTGAATCAGACTGTTGCCGAAGCCCTTTCGGTGAGCGGTAAGCTGACTGCCCTGGATGCGATTATAAACGGCAGTATATCGCAGTCGGATTACGATATTTTGGATGACGACTGGGATATTGAATCCCGGTGCTTATCGGCGCTTGCATATTGGCAATTGCCGCATGTGAAGTCTGATGCTTCGATGGAGTCCCTGAGTGGGGGAGAGCGGGCGAAAGTCTGTTTAGCCGGTTTGTTGATTCATCATCCGGAGATCGTCCTGTTGGATGAGCCGTCCAACCATTTGGATGGGGTCGGCCGGAAGCTTTTATATCAATATATACAGGAGAGTAAAGCGGTGATGGTGGTTGTAAGTCACGATATTAGCTTGCTCGATCATTTAGAGACTACCTGCGAATTGTCGGAATCGGGAATGAAGGGATATGGTGGTAATTATCATTTCTATAGGGAACAGAAGGCTGTTGAAGACCAAGCGTTGGATGCCCGTATTGATTCGGAAGAAAAAGCGCTTCAGCTTGCCAGTAGAAAAGCGCAGGAGGTAAAGGAGCGGCAGCAGAAAAGATTGGAAAAGGGACAAAAAAACAAAGCGGAAGTTCCCCGTATTTTCAAAAAAACACTCACCAACTCATCTGAGAATACAGCTTCCCGGTTAAAGGGCCAACACGATGAAATTATTCAGAACAGCCGGATGAAATTGTCAGAGTTGAAACAGCAAAAAGGAAGTTTGAAAACTTTGCGAATCGATTTCGATAATACTTCCCTGCATTCCGGGAAGTTGTTGGTCGATGCAGAACGGGTTAATTTTGCTTACCCGGAATGTCCGAAGCTCTGGAAGGCGCCGATAGATTTTAAGCTTTTCAGTAACGACCGGATTCTTCTTTTGGGAGATAACGGGTCAGGGAAAACAACTTTTGTCAAGCTTCTGACCGGTTTGCTTACCCCTTCTTCCGGTGGGATTCGCCGGGCCGATTTTAATTGGATTTATTTAGATCAGGATTACAGTCAGGTCAATGTGGATTGTACCATTGATCAACTGGTCGAAAAATACAATCTTCAGAATCTGCCGGAACATGAAGTCCGGCTGCGGCTGAATCGTTTTTTGTTTCCTTCGGATACTTTAAATAAAAAATGTAATCGATTGAGCGGAGGAGAAAAGATGAGGCTGTACCTTTGTTGCTTGATGATCAGCAATCAGACTCCCGACTTGATTCTCCTGGATGAACCGACTAATAATCTGGATATTTTAAACTTAGAAGTTCTGGCCCGGACGATAAAAAGCTATCGGGGGAGTCTTTTAGTGATTTCCCACGATGAGCATTTCGTAAAAGAAGTCGGGGTGACAGATCGCTTGGTATTGGATTGAATTTCCCGGTATCCGGTGATTTTTAGAAACTTATATTCAAGAATATTCTTTCGGAAGTTTGGTTCGGAAAAATATTTTTTGTAACTTCGCAGCGTTTTGGCGCAAAAAATAGTGAAATTTATGTGATAACCGTTTGGTTTTTCAATAATTATCACTAATTTTGCAGCCCAATTTGTATTAGTAGAGAAAATTAACAATAAGTCGAAATTAAGAATTTAAAGTTCAAAAAATGCCTACAATTCAGCAATTAGTAAGGAAAGGAAGGACGACAATTGTGGAGAAAGGTAAGTCTCCGGCATTGGATGCATGTCCTCAAAGACGTGGCGTCTGCGTACGGGTTTACACTACAACTCCCAAAAAACCTAACTCCGCTATGCGTAAAGTAGCTCGTGTACGTTTGACCAGCATGAAGGAAGTAAATGCATACATTCCGGGCGAAGGTCACAATCTGCAGGAGCACTCCATCGTACTTGTACGGGGTGGTCGTGTGAAAGAACTTCCGGGTGTTCGCTACCACATTGTGCGCGGAACTTTGGATACTGCCGGAGTAAACGGCCGTACGCAAAGACGTTCGAAATATGGTGCGAAACGTCCTAAAGCAGGTAAAGCAGCTCCTGCACCAACCGGAAAAAAGAAAAAATAATTCATCCGGGCCGAGAATTTAATTAAGTTTAAAAAGCAGTTTTTGGATTTAATCGGTTGAGTAAATGGATTTAGAGAAATCCGTTGAAGATACAGAAATGACAACCAAGAACACAATGAAGTAAAAAATGAGAAAAGCAAAACCCAAAAAAAGACAGATCCTCCCGGATCCTGTATTTGGAGATATCAAGGTTACAAAATTTGTAAACCACTTGATGTATGATGGCAAGAAAAGTACTGCCTTTGAGATCTTTTACACAGCGTTGAATAACGTAAAGGCTAAATTAGCAAACGAAGAAAGATCATCTCTCGAAATTTGGAAACAAGCCCTGGACAATATTACCCCGCTTGTAGAAGTTAAATCCCGCCGTATCGGGGGCGCCACATTCCAGGTTCCTACAGAAATTCGTCCCGACCGTAAAGAATCGGTTTCAATGAAAAATATGATCCAGTACTCTCGTAAAAGAGGTGGAAAATCAATGGCCGACAAACTGGCTGCGGAGATTGTTGATGCTTTCAATAATCAGGGTGGATCCTTTAAACGTAAAGAAGATATGCACCGGATGGCTGAAGCTAACCGCGCATTTGCACACTTCAGATTTTAACCGTGAAAGAATGATAATAATGAAAGAAATGAAAATGGTGAGATCAGAACAATAATTTCTTTCCTTATTTTCGTTACTTTCATTTCTTAAATTAAATAAAAAAATGGCAAAAGGTTCAGATCAATTACTGAAATTTACACGAAATATCGGGATCATGGCTCACATTGATGCCGGAAAAACAACCACGTCGGAACGGATCCTATTTTATACCGGTTTGACCCATAAAATCGGAGAGGTTCACGACGGAGCTGCAACTATGGACTGGATGGAGCAAGAGCAGGAGCGTGGTATTACGATCACTTCTGCAGCTACAACAGCTAACTGGAAATATAATAACGATACTTATAAAATCAATCTGATCGATACTCCGGGACACGTTGACTTTACCGTGGAGGTAGAACGTTCCCTTCGTATTCTTGACGGAGCTGTCGCCGCTTTTTGTGCGGTGGGCGGTGTTGAACCCCAATCGGAAACGGTTTGGCGTCAGGCTGATAAATACAATGTTCCCCGCATCGGTTATGTAAATAAGATGGACCGTTCGGGAGCTAACTTCTTTGAAGTGGTACGCCAGGTTAAAGATGTATTGGGAGCGAATCCTTGTCCCATTCAGATACCTGTCGGAGCAGAAGAAAAGTTCCGCGGTATTGTGGACCTGGTGACTATGAAAGCTTATTTCTGGCACGATGAATCCATGGGAGCGGACTATTCTATCGAAGCAATCCCGGCTGAATTCGTTTCCGAAGCAGAAGAATGGAGAGAAAAAATGCTCGAAATACTTGCGGAATGTGATGATAAGTTGATGGAGAAATATTTCGACGATCCTTCTACTATCACGGAAGATGAAATTCGCACGGCGATCCGTAAAGGAACGTTGGCCATGCAGATCAATCCGATGACTTGTGGCTCATCCTTTAAAAATAAAGGGGTACAATGTCTGCTCGATAATGTCTGTTCCTATTTGCCGAGCCCGGTCGATACTCCGGCAATCGAAGGCACGGATCCGGACGATTCTGAAAAAGTAATCGAGCGTCACCCGAGTTCAAGCGAGCCTTTGTGTGCTTTGGCATTCAAAATCGCAACAGACCCGTATGTCGGCCGTTTGTGCTTTTTCCGCGTTTATTCGGGAGAATTGGAAGCCGGATCGTATGTTTATAATACCCGCTCAGGGAAAAAAGAACGGATTTCACGTTTGTTCCAGATGCACTCTAACAAGCAAAATCCGAAAGAATATATCGGTTGTGGCGATATAGGCGCCGGTGTCGGTTTCAAAGATATCCGTACAGGAGATACTTTGTGTAGCGAAGACCATCCGATCGTACTGGAATCGATGGATTTCCCGGATCCGGTAATCGGTATTGCCGTAGAACCTAAGACTCAGAAAGACCTGGACAAACTGGGTATGGGACTTAGTAAACTGGCTGAGGAAGATCCTACGTTCACTGTTAAAACAGACGATGAAACGGGCCAGACCGTTATTTCCGGTATGGGTGAACTTCACCTGGAAATTATTATCGACCGTCTGAAACGCGAGTTCAAGGTAGAATGTAATCAGGGACGTCCTCAGGTTTCGTATAAAGAAGCGATTACCAAATCGGTAGAGTTGCGTGAAACTTATAAAAAACAAACCGGAGGCCGCGGTAAGTTTGCGGATATGATTGTTCGTGTAGGACCTGCTGATGCCGATTTTGAAGGCGAATTGCAATTTGTAGACGAAGTAAAAGGAGGTAATATTCCGAAAGAATATATTCCGTCTATCCAAAAAGGCTTCCAGCGTGCTATGAAGAATGGTGTTCTGGCAGGATATGCTCTGGATAAACTGAAAGTAACAGTCATCGATGGTTCGTATCACGCAGTCGACTCAGACCAGTTGTCGTTCGAAATTTGTGCTATTCAGGCATTCAAGAGCGCTTCTGAAAAAGCGGGTCCGATACTGAAAGAGCCTATTATGAAGATCGAAGTAATCACTCCGGAAGAAAATATGGGAGATGTGATCGGAGATTTGAATAAACGCCGCGGACAGGTGGAAGGTATGGACTCGAGCCGTACCGGAGCCCGTATTGTAAAAGCAAAAGCTCCGCTTTCAGAAATGTTCGGTTATGTAACCGCGTTGCGTACGATTACTTCTGGCCGTGCTACCAGCACGATGACGTTTTCGCACTACGAGGAAGTTTCTTCTTCAGTTGCAAAACAAGTACTGACCGAAGTGAAAGGACGGGTAGATCTGGTTAAATAATTATAAGGCCGGGGGAGAGAATGGCTCTTTCCCCGGCTTTTAACTTTATAACATCATAAATAACAATGAGCCAAAAAATTAGAATCAAACTAAAATCGTACGATTACAATCTCGTAGACAAATCTGCTGAGAAGATCGTAAAAACAGTAAAAGCAACGGGTGCTGTAGTGAGCGGACCGATTCCACTTCCGACACACAAACGAATTTTCACTGTAAACCGTGCAACATTTGTAAACAAGAAAGCCCGGGAGCAATTCGAACTTTCTTCTTACAAACGGTTGATCGATATCTACAGTTCTACAGCCAAGACTGTGGATGCACTGATGAAGCTTGAATTACCCAGTGGAGTCGAAGTAGAAATTAAAGTCTAAATTTAATTTATTAATAATTTAATTGAAATGCCAGGATTATTAGGAAAAAAAATCGGAATGACATCCGTTTTCAGTGCTGATGGAAAAAATCTTCCATGCACTGTTATCGAAGTTGGTCCTTGCGTGGTTACTCAGGTAAAAACCATTGAGAATGATGGTTATGAGGCTGTTCAGTTAGGATTTCAGGACAAGAAGGAGAAACACTCCACTCAACCTGAAATGGGGCACTTCAAAAAAGCAGGAGTAAAACCCAAGAGACACTTGGCCGAGTTCAAAGGACAAGGAGCGTACAAAGACAATCAGGGAAGTTATAAAGCCGGAGATGTCTTGAATGTAGATTATTTTGAAGGGGAGATCTATGTTGATGTGATCGGAACCTCAAAAGGTAAAGGTTTTCAGGGAGTTGTAAAACGCCACAACTTTAAGGGAGTAGGAGAGGCAACATTAGGACAGAGCGACCGTCAACGTCACCCGGGTTCTATCGGAGCTTGTTCTTATCCAGCGAAAGTATTCAAAGGAACCCGCATGGGAGGTCAAATGGGTAATGAACGTGTTACTGTGCAAAACCTCGAGATAATCAAGCTGATTCCTGAGCACAATCTGATGCTTATTAAAGGATCTGTGCCGGGAGCTAAAGGTTCAATCGTATTAATACAAAAGTAATGGAATTAAGTGTATACAACATTCAAGGAAAGGATACCGGGAAAAAGGTAACCTTAAATGATTCTGTCTTTGGAATTGAACCCAATGATCACGCTATTTATCTGGATGTTAAGCAACATTTGGCAAATAAGCGTCAGGGAACTCATAAAGCCAAGGAAAGAAGCGAAATGTCGGGAAGTACCCGTAAATTAGGCCGTCAAAAAGGCGGTGGAGGCGCCCGTCGTGGTGATATTAACTCTCCGGTACTGGTAGGTGGCGCCCGTGTGTTCGGACCTAAACCGAGAGACTACGGATTTAAGCTGAATAAAAAAGTAAAGGCATTGGCTCGTTATTCTGCTTTGTCCTATAAAGCCAAAGAAAACGCGATCGTAGTAGTCGAAGATTTTTCTTTCGCAGCTCCGAAGACAAAAGAAATTGTTACTCTGACTAAGAACCTGAATCTCGATGGAAAAAAATTCATTATGGTTCTTCCGGAGAACAATAAGAACATCTATTTGTCTGCGCGGAACTTAGAAAAAGCAACTGTGGTTACAGTGCCCGAACTGAATACTTACAAAGTATTGGACGCTAACCAGATTGTGCTTATGGAAAGCTCAGTGGCTATTATTAATAACTTAAATGCATAAGGAGGAATTATACTATGGGTATTATCATTAAACCGATCGTTACGGAAAAACAGACAGCGATTAGTGAAAAAATTCCTAACCGCGTAGGTTTCCGTGTTTCTCCCGATGCCAATAAGCTTGAAATAAAGGCTGCTATCGAATCGATGTATAATGTCACCGTAGTTCAGGTAAATACAATGAACTATGATGGTAAAAGAAAATCGAGATATACCAAATCGGGAGTCGTAAATGGAAAAGAGCCTGCCTTCAAAAAAGCAATCGTTACTTTGAAGGAAGGCGAAACAATAGATTTCTTTAGTAATATTTAATAAAATGAAGGATTAAGAATTAGAAATGAGAAAATACAGTTTCTTAATTCTTAGTTCCTAATTTTTAATTTTTAATTATAATAATGGGAATTCGTAAATTAAAGCCCACAACACCGGGGCAAAGACACAAAACTATTGGTACATTTAGTGAAATCACTGCTAGTGTACCAGAGAAGTCTCTTGTAGTCGGTCTGAAAAAATCCGGAGGTCGCAATAACGATGGTAAAATGACTATGCGTTATATTGGTGGCGGCGAACGGCAGAAATACAGACTGATCGACTTCAAGAGAAGTAAAGATGGCATTCCTGCAACAGTGAAATCGATCGAGTACGATCCGAATCGTTCGGCTCGTATTGCATTGTTGTATTACGTAGATGGAGCTAAGACATATATTGTCGCTCCTCAGGGTTTGGAAGTCGGCCAAACAGTGATGTCTGGTAAAGATGCTGCTCCCGAAATCGGGAATGCTTTACCTCTGTCTAAAATTCCTTTGGGAACCGTGATTCATAACATTGAATTGCGTCCCGGACAAGGAGCTAAAATGGTTCGTTCTGCAGGAGCGTTTGCTCAGGTAGTTTCCAGGGAAGGTGATTATGCGATCATCAAAATGCCTTCCGGTGAAACCCGGAAAATACTTTCAGCTTGCAAAGCTACCATTGGTAGTGTGGGCAACTCAGATCATGCTTTGGAAAGATCAGGAAAAGCGGGTAGAACAAGATGGCTTGGCCGTCGTCCCCGTGTTCGCGGTGTGGTAATGAACCCGGTTGATCACCCGATGGGTGGTGGAGAAGGCCGTGCTTCAGGAGGACACCCGAGATCTCGTAAGGGATTGTATGCTAAGGGCTTGAAAACAAGAGCTCCTAAAAAGCATTCTTCTAAGTACATTATTGAAAGAAGAAAAAAGTAACCTGATTAATTAAGTAAATTATGAGTCGTTCATTAAAAAAAGGTCCTTACATTAACATAAAGCTTGAAAAAAAGATTCTGACTATGAATGAATCTGCAAAGAAAGCAGTAGTTAAGACCTGGGCAAGAGCTTCAATGATTTCTCCCGATTTTGTGGGACACACCGTTGCAGTTCACAATGGTAATAAATTTATTCCTGTTTATGTTACTGAAAACATGGTCGGACATAAGTTAGGTGAATTTTCGCCTACCCGTCAGTTCCGTGGACATGGTGGTAATAAGAAAAAATAACAGGATATTCAGCAACTGAAAATAAAAAGAAAAAGAAATGGGTGCTAGAAAAAGAATATCAGCAGAACAAAGGAAAGAAGCATTAAAAGCCGTGAGCTTTGCAAAGTTGCAGGGTGTGCCGACTTCTCCCCGAAAAATGCGCCTGGTGGCAGACATGGTTCGTGGGATGGAAGTGTTCCGGGCGCTCGGCGTTTTGAAGTTCTCGAATAAAGAAGCTTCTGCGAAAGTAGAAAAACTGCTTCGTTCGGCGATCTCAAACTGGGAACAGAAGAACGAGCGGAAAGCCGAGAGTGGAGAATTATATATAACATCGATAAGCGTGGATTCAGCAGCAATGTTGAAGAGAATGCGTCCGGCTCCTCAGGGAAGAGGATACCGTGTTCGCAAGCGTTCAAATCACGTAACGTTGTTTGTAGATACAAAAAATGATAATCAAAATTAATTGCTAAATGGGACAAAAAGTAAATCCAATAAGTAATCGTTTGGGAATCATCCGCGGATGGGATTCAAATTGGTACGGCGGCAATAATTATGGCGATACTTTGTATGAAGACAGCAAAATCCGTAAGTACCTGAATGCCCGTCTTGCAAAAGCAAGTGTATCTCGCATCGTTATTGAACGCACATTGAAATTAGTGACTATCACTGTCTGTACTGCACGCCCGGGAATCATCATCGGAAAAGGCGGTCAGGAAGTGGATAAACTCAAGGAAGAATTGAAGAAGATTACCGACAAGGAAATCCAAATCAATATATTTGAAGTAAAAAGACCCGAACTGGATGCTGTTATTGTTGCAAATAATATTGCACGTCAGTTAGAAGGTAAGGTAGCTTATCGTCGTGCGGTAAAAATGGCGATTGCATCGACCATGAGAATGGGTGCCGAAGGAATCAAAATTCAAATCTCCGGACGTTTGAACGGTGCTGAAATGGCTCGTTCGGAAATGTACAAAGAAGGTCGTACTCCACTGCATACCCTACGTGCAGATATCGATTACGCTTTAGGCGAGGCGCTGACTAAAGTCGGCCTCTTGGGTGTAAAAGTCTGGATTTGCCGGGGTGAAATCTATGGTAAAAAAGATTTGGCGCCTTCATTTGTCGCTTCTAAAGAACCTGGCCGTAATAGCGGTGGTCGTGGTGACGACAGACGCAACGACAGGGGGGGAGACCGTAATTTCAAGAAAAGAGCGCCGAGAGGAGAGAGAAAGTAAATTAAGTTAAAAATGAAAAATTAAAAATTAAGGATGAAAATCATCAACCAATTTAATTCTTAATTCTTAATTCTTAATTCAAAAAAGAAATGTTACAACCGAAAAAGACTAAATTCAGAAGATCGCAGAAAGGTCGGATGAAAGGCAATGCCGGAAGAGGCAATCAGTTGTCATTCGGTTCTTTTGGTATAAAGTCATTGCAATCGAAATGGATTACCGGACGTCAGATTGAAGCTGCACGTATCGCTGTGACCCGTTATATGCAACGCCAGGGACAGGTTTGGGTGCGAATTTTCCCAGACAAACCCATCACCAAAAAACCGGCTGAAGTTCGTATGGGTAAGGGTAAAGGAGCTCCCGAAGGGTTTGTTGCTCCGGTTACTCCGGGCAGAATCATCTTCGAAATCGAAGGGGTATCGTTTGATGTCGCAAAAGAAGCTTTGAGACTTGCTGCTCAAAAGCTTCCGGTGACGACTAAGTTTGTGGTAAGACGTGATTATGATATGCAAAATCAAGTAGTGTAATTATGAAGATCGCAGAGATTAAAGAATTAACAACCAATGAGCTGAAAGAGAGATTGGAAGTACAGGTTGCAGAGTACAATCAGATGAAAATCAATCACGCAATCACGCCGTTGGATAGCCCTGCTAAAATTACACAGTCACGCAGGACGGTTGCGCGCATGAAAACAGAGTTGCGTAAAAGAGAACTCAATAACGAATCAAAATGAGCTCAATGGAAACGAGAAATTTAAGAAAAGAACGGATTGGGGTTGTTGCAAGCAATAAAATGGATAAATCCATCACCGTTGCTGTTAAGTGGAAAGAAAAACACCCGATTTATGGAAAATTCGTGAGTAAAACGAAGAAGTTCCATGCTCATGACGAAAAAAATGAATGTAATATCGGTGATACCGTAAAGATCATGGAAACTCGTCCTTTGAGCAAGACCAAGAGATGGAGATTAGTAGAAATCATTGAAAAAGCGAAGTAATTATGATACAACAAGAGTCAAGACTGAGCGTAGCTGACAATAGCGGTGCGAAAGAAGTGCTTTGTATCCGTGTGTTGGGCGGTACCAGAAGACGTTATGCTTCTGTTGGGGATATCATCGTTGTTGCTGTAAAGAATGTAATCCCATCGAGTGATGTTAAGAAAGGTGCAGTATCCAAAGCGATCATTGTACGGACTAAAAAAGAAATCCGTCGCGCCGATGGATCTTATATCCGCTTCGACGATAATGCCTGTGTATTGTTGAATAATGCCGGTGAGATCAGAGGTAGCCGTATCTTCGGCCCTGTTGCCCGTGAATTGCGTGCCACAAACATGAAGATTGTATCCCTTGCGCCGGAAGTACTATAATGAATTAATAATGAAAAATTAAAAATTACAAATTGAGAATGAAAATCATCAAACAATTTAATTCTTAATTCTTAATTCTTAATTCTTAATTAAAAAGAAATGAGCAAATTACATATCAAAAAAGGCGATATAGTTTTTGTTAATGCCGGTGAAGACAAGGGTAAGACAGGGCGTGTGTTGGCGGTATATATCGACAAACAACGCGCACTTGTAGAAGGCATTAATATGGTATCGAAGAGTACCAAGCCGAACGCGAAAGCTCCCCAGGGAGGAATCGTAAAAAAAGAGGCTCCCGTTCATATTTCAAACCTGAACGTATTGGATCCCAAGAGTGGAAAGCCTACCCGTATCGGTCGTAAACTGAATACGAAAGGCAAACTTGTTCGTGTTTCTAAAAAATCAGGAGAGGAGATCAAGTAATGAGTAATACAGCAAATTTAAAGAAAGAGTATCAGGATAAAATTGTTCCCGCGTTAATGAAAGAGTTTTCTTACTCTTCTGTAATGCAGGTGCCGGTACTGAAAAAAATCGTGGTAAACCAGGGTTTGGGTGTTGCGGTAGCTGATAAGAAACTGATTGATGTTGCCATTGCCGAATTGACTAATATTACAGGTCAGAAGGCTGTTGCAACAGTTTCCCGCAAGGATATTTCGAACTTCAAGCTTCGTAAGAAAATGCCGATCGGAGCCATGGTGACATTGCGCCGTGAACAAATGTATGAGTTCCTTGAAAGGCTTGTACGTGTGGCTCTACCTCGTATCCGCGACTTCAAGGGTATCGAAAGCAAACTGGATGGAAGGGGTAATTATACCCTCGGAATTGAAGAGCAGATCATTTTCCCCGAAATAAATATTGATAATATTAATAAAATATTGGGAATGAATATTACCTTTGTGACCTCTGCAAAAACAGATGAAGAAGGTTATGCTCTTTTGAGAGAATTTGGCTTGCCTTTTAAAAACGCTAAAAAAGACTAATAAATATGGCTAAAGAATCAATGAAAGCCCGTGAGGTAAAGCGTGCAAAATTAGTTGCCAAATATGCAGAGAAAAGAGCCCGGCTAAAGGCCGAAGGCGATTATGACGCTTTGCAGGCGCTACCTAAGAATGCTTCTCCGGTGCGTTTACACAATCGTTGCAAATTAACAGGAAGACCGAAAGGTTATATCCGTCAGTTCGGCATTTCACGTATCCAATTCCGTGAAATGGCCTCTGCGGGTTTGATTCCCGGAGTAAAGAAAGCGAGTTGGTAAGAATAGAGTGTTAAATATTGTCCGGATTGTCCGGATCAATTTAATTTTTTAATTATGACAGATCCTATAGCAGATTATCTGACGAGACTAAGGAACGCCATTCAAGCAAAGCACAGAGTGGTGGAAATCCCAGCCTCAAATTTAAAGAAAGAGATTACAAAAATCCTTTTCGACAAAGGCTACATCTTGAATTACAAGTTTGTAGACGAGGGTCCGCAAGGCGCTATTAAAATTGCCTTGAAGTATGACCCGGTGAACAAAGTAAACGCAATTAAGGTGTTGAAAAGAGTGTCTACTCCAGGGTTGCGCAGGTATACCGGTTACAAAGATATGCCCCGCGTATTGAATGGATTGGGTATTGCCCTACTTTCTACTTCCAAGGGTGTGATGACAGACAAAGAAGCCCGTGATCTGAAGATCGGCGGTGAAGTTTTATGTTTTGTATATTAATTTAGGAGGAACAAAAGTATGTCAAGAATAGGAAAATT